>NZ_CP035300.1:704797-1409594 GCF_004114615.1 Dyella sp. M7H15-1 | reverse complement strand
GAGAAGGCGGGTCTGGAGTACGGCGACATGGGCATCTATCACCGACTGGTTGACGGCAAGCGCGAAGTCGGGTCGATCTTCAGCGTCGCCAACATGCTCAAGCCGGGTAGCTTCGATCTTACGCGCGTCGACGCGCTGCGTACGCCTGGCCTCAGTTTCTTCATGGCGCTGCCGGGCCCGGTCACTGCGCTGGATGCCTGGGATGCGATGCTGCCAACGGCACAGCGGCTGGCAGAACTGCTCGATGGTCAAGTGCTTGACGAGGAGCGCAATGCACTCGGTCGGCAGCGCATTGCGCATATTCGCGACGAACTGCGTGGCTGGGATCGTGACCATGATGGTGGCGAGATCCGCTTCGGTCGCTGAGATGACAGTCTTACTGGGTGCCATGCTAGTCTTCTCGTCTCGTTTGGACATCCATACTGCCGCTCATGACCGTCGAATCCAAGCTTCCGAAAGTAGGTACCACTATCTTCAGCGTGATGAGCCATCTAGCCGTGCAGCACAAGGCGGTCAACCTGGGTCAGGGTTTTCCTGATTTCGAACCACCGCAAGCATTGCGTGATGCCATCGATCGGGCCATGTCGAACGGATTCAATCAATACGCGTCCAGCATCGGTACGGTGGCGCTGCGCGAGCAGATCGCATTGAAGACTGCGCGGCTTTATGCTCATAAGATCAGTCCCGAAAGTGATGTCACGGTCACTTCCGGTGCGACCGAGGCGCTGTTTGCGGCGATTGCGGCGCTAGTGCGCGCTGGCGATGAAGTGATCGTGTTCGATCCAGCTTACGATTCCTATGAGCCTGCCATTGATCTGCAAGGTGCGCGTGCCGTGCATGTACCGCTGACTGTGCCGAGCTTTTCAATCGATTGGCAGCGCGTGCGTGATGCGACTACGCCGAAAACGCGAATGATCCTCATCAACAGCCCGCATAACCCATCGGGTGCCGTGTTGTCGTCGGCAGATCTGGAAGAGCTTGCCGCCATCGTGCGCGACACGCCCATCGTCGTGCTGTCGGATGAAGTGTATGAGCACATCGTGTACGACGGCGCGGCACACGAGAGCGTGCTGCGTCATCCGGAACTGGCGGCGCGCAGCATCGTGGTGTCGAGTTTTGGCAAGACGTTCCATTGCACCGGCTGGAAAGTGGGCTATGCGGTGGCGCCTCCCCATTTGTCGGCGGAATTCCGCAAGGTGCATCAATACCTGACTTTCTCCACCTTCCATCCCGCACAGGCGGCGTTTGCCGAGTTTCTTGCCAGCACGCCGGAGCATTATCTGGAACTGTCGAGCTTCTATCAGGCCAAGCGCGATCGTTTCCGCAGCCTGCTCGCACCATCGCGCCTGACGTTGCTGGATGTGCCGGGTGGTTATTTTCAGTTGGTGGATTATTCAGCCATCCGCGACGAAGACGATCTCGCGTTCTGCGAATGGCTGGTGAAAGAGGGTGGGGTGGCTGCCATTCCGCTCACGCCGTTCTATGAAAAAGCACCAGGTACGCGCCTGGTGCGCCTGTGCTTCGCCAAGAGCGATGCCACTATGGATGCCGCAGCAGAGCGTCTATGCAAACTCTGAATGTTTCCCTCGTGCAAGGCGCCACGCGCTGGCACGATGCGCCCGCCAATCGCGAGTATTACGGTTCACTGCTACGTCGCGTAGCCGGGCAAAGTGACCTGATCGTGTTGCCGGAAACCTTTCTTTCCGGCTTCAGTAATGACACGAGTCATGCTGCCGAAGGCATGGACGGCAAAGGTGTGGCGTGGATGCGTGCATTGGCTGGCGAGGTCAATGCGGTTGTTACGGGTAGCCTTGCCATTCGCGAAGGCGACAAAGTTTACAACCGATTGATCTGGGCGCGGCCGGATGGCAGTTTTGCGCAGTACGACAAGCGTCATTTGTTCCGCATGGCGGGCGAGCACTTGCGTTATGGAGGCGGCTCCGAGCGCCTGATCGTGAAGCTGAAGGGCTGGCGAATCTTACCGCAGGTCTGCTACGACCTGCGTTTTCCGGTGTGGTTGCGTAATCGTCGGCTTGAATCGGCGGCGGGCGGCATGGATTACGACCTGGCTTTTTTCGTTGCCAATTGGCCTGCTCCGCGTCGACAACCCTGGTGCACGTTGCTGCGTGCTCGTGCGATCGAAAATCTGGCCTACGTCATCGGCGTGAACCGCGTTGGTACGGATGGCAACGATCTTCCTTACGCGGGCGACAGTGCGGTCATCGATCCAGTGGGTGAGCCGCTTGTCGAGTTGGGTGTTCAGGAACAGGTGATCACGGTGTCACTCGATCCGGCTTCATTGTTGGCACACCGTGAGCGCTTTCCGGCATGGATGGATGCGGACGATTTCACGCTCAACATCATGTAAATGCGAATTGCCACGGGGATCGATGGGTTGCTGTCAGGTGCGTGAATAGAATATTTCAAAAAAAATCACAAAGAGTATTGACGGCTGCGGCCAGTACCTGAATAATTTCGCTTCTTGCTTCAGCGCCTTCCGAAGGTCGGGTCGGGTCGGCGCCGGTGGCAGAAGGTTGTACTGCGCGCCCGTAGCTCAGCTGGATAGAGTACCAGGCTACGAACTTGGTGGTCGGGAGTTCGAATCTCTCCGGGCGCGCCATATTCGCAAAAGCATGATGTCGGTTTGAGTCATGTTTACATTGCAGGCGGGGCATTGCTTGCAAGCCGGACAAAAAAATGAAGTCCGGCGTGTTCGATACGGATTGACGGGCCAGAGTGTCACCCGTAGCATTTCTAAGCTTCGGTACGCGAAAGCTGGCCGGGTTTCGAAAATCGGGGTATAGCTCAGCCTGGTAGAGCGCCAGCTTTGGGAGCTGGATGTCGTGGGTTCGAATCCCTCTGCCCCGACCAGCAGGTGTTATGCTTCAGTCAAGCGCCTGTAGCTCAACCGGATAGAGCATCGGCCTTCTAAGCCGACGGTTGCAGGTTCGATTCCTGTCGGGCGCGCCAGATACTTAGGTTACGGTGGGCGTAGCTCAGTTGGTTAGAGTACCGGATTGTGATTCCGGTTGTCGTGGGTTCGAGTCCCATCGTCCACCCCAATTTGCAAGATTAAAAACGAGTTTTTCAGGGCCGTTAGCTCAGTTGGTAGAGCAGTTGACTCTTAATCAATTGGTCCAAGGTTCGAATCCTTGACGGCCCACCAATTCAGACAGGCACTTAGGTAACCCCTAGGTGCTTTTTTGTTCCGCAATTCCCTATCTGTTCCGCAATTTTTACTTTGTCAGGGTCACTTTCGCGCCGCGGCGCTGCCGGACATAGTGCTCCGTCATCGTCACTGAGGAGTGTCCCAGCTGCTGCTGGGACTGGCGAATGTCGTCGGCTTTGTCGGTGCCGGCCTTTGCACGCAGGTCGCGGAACTGGAAGACGGCCTTCTCAGCCCCGGCTGACTACGCGCCCGGTCGAATGCGCGACGTAGGCCGCCGTGAGTGAGCGGCTGGCCATCCTCGGTGACGATCAGTCAGGTGGGTTGGGCCACGTAGGAGGCTTTGCGGGCAGTGGATCCGGGCCAGGAGTTCGACCACCAGCTTGCTGGCGATCTCGATGCGGCGACGCGCCCCCGGTTTTCCCTTGTTTAACGTGCAGAAAACCTTCGCGGACATCCCGCTCGTCCATTCGGAGGGTGTTGGCGACCCGCTGGCCGGTGAGATAGGCCAGGTCCATGGCGTCTTGTAGCGGGACTGAGACCACCTGCCAGACGGCCTGATAGACGTCGTCCTCGATGTAGACGTCGCGACCGTCTTCGCGAAAGCCCTTGACCCCTCGCAAGGATTGGGTAGGGCGGTGTAGCCCAATTCACGAGACCCGTTCCAGGCATGCGAGAGAAGGGTTTTTCGCAGTTCGCGCCGATTTTCGCCTTAGCCCCCCGCCAGCGTAGGTATTGTTTGAATTGACGCTGCCATCACGAAGAGTACAGTAGAGCTCAATCGCTACCCCACCTTGAAGTCCGGTTACTTGGTCAAAAACATTCAACAGCGAGCAACGCCAGTCAGCCATAACATTGGGTCTCCCTTGTGGAGTCCCTGCAGGCTTCAAACCACGAAACGATGAACGCCATGGGTTGTGACAACAAGCCGTAGATGTGTAGTCGCAGATGATCGCCGCCCGTGAAATGTCATCCCGACCAGCTCACACTGTCGCTTCGTCCGTCACGCTATCGCAGGCTTAACGTTTAGGGGAGGGGTATATGAATCGTTATCCGTTATGTCCGCGGCGTTGGTTAGCGCTGTGTGTCCTGGGCGCCTTGAGTCTCAGCGCGACAATGTTGACGTTGGCCCGACAAACCATACAGGTGCAGTCTCCCACCGAGCGGTTGCTGTATACGTTTGGGCTCCAGCACACCAACGATGGAGCCAATCCCTCTGCCGGACTCCTCCGAGACGCAAGCGGCAATTTGTATGGCACAACCTGCTTCAAGGGTGCCCATGGAGCCGGTACGGTGTTCAACGTGTATTTCAATCCCGGATCAGGGAGATACCTGGAAAAGGTACTCTATGCATTCGCATCGGGAAGCGACGGAGCCCATCCCCGGGCGAGACTTATCCAAGACACGCGCGGCAGTCTGTATGGCACAACAGAATCCGGTGGCCATGGCTATGGCACCGTGTTTAAACTCACACTCAATCCTTCCACGGGAACATACACGGAAAGCGTGCTCTATGCGTTCGGGGGGACGGGGGATGGATCCCTTCCTTATGCAGGACTCGTCTAAGATGCGAGCGGCAATTTGTATGGCACGACAACGGAAGGTGGCAATGGCGTCGGTACCGTGTTCAAACTCACCCTCAATCCTTCCACGGGGACATATACGGAAAGCGTGCTCCATACATTTGGCACGAAAGGATTTAACGACGGACACTTTCCTGTAGCTGGACTCCTCCAAGACGCGCGTGGCAATCTGTATGGCACGACAGAACACGGTGGCAATGTTTGCAATGAAGGCACTGTGTTCAAACTCACCTTCAATCCTTCCACGGGGACATATACGGAAAGCGTGCTCTATGAATTTGGTTCGAATGGGGTCACGGATGGAGCTAGGCCCACTGCCGGACTCATCCAAGACAAGAGCGGCAATTTGTATGGTACGACAACGGAAGGTGGCAATGGCGTCGGCACTGTGTTCAAACTCACCCTCAACGCTTTGGGGGCGTACACGGAAAGCGTGCTTTATAGGTTTGGTGCGATTGGGTTTCCCCAAGCGGAACTCCTCCAAGATATACAGGGCAACCTGTATGGCACGACAGAACACGGTGGCCAACATAACCATGGCAGCGTGTTCAAACTGACCCTTAATCCTTCGTCGGGGACATACACGGAAAGCGTGCTCCATGCGTTCGCAGGGGAGAGGGATGGAGCCGCTCCCTTGGCTGGACTTATCCTAGACGCGAGTGGCCATCTGTATGGCACCACCTATAGTGGTGGCGGCAATGCCTCTGGCAACGCGGACGGTACGGTGTTTGAGATCACGCCCGAAACCAACCTGTAGAGTTTCCCTGGCTGTGCTCTCTCTCGATCACAATTTTTCTTGAACTCTAGAGTGCAAGCTCTTTCGTTCAAAAAAGAATGGGTCCTAGGTGACTATCGATCCAAAGCAATGGGCTGAAGAAGTGTTCGGTGAATGAATTCATAAAGGACCCGCATTGCTATGGGTCCTTTTTGTTTGTCTGAAATTACTGTCAGCCGAGGCGCCAAGCGCTTGTGCTGGCCGCGGACACAACCGTAAAATGATGGGCTTGGCATAAGGTAATCATCAACTTAGGGTCGTGGCCTAACAGCTTTTCAATGCATTTCGGCGCTACGCGTTGAAAATTGTTGGAAATCCGAGGCTTGCAATCTGGGGATCGATGCGAAAGTGGCGGAATTGGTAGACGCACTGGATTTAGGTTCCAGCGGGTAACCCCCGTAAGGGTTCGAGTCCCTTCTTTCGCACCACCGACCTTGAGCTGATTTTGCGGGCGGCCAGACCGCTGCGGCGCAGTCACGAGCCATCACAGATAATTCCAGGAGACGTCATGCAGTTTTCCGTTGAAAACGTCGGCAAACTTGAACGCAGGCTCACGGTCAAATTTCCCGCTGAGCGGTTCGAGACGCAGGTCAGTGCTCGCATCGCTGAGATGAGCCGCACGGTGCGCCTGAAGGGCTTCCGCCCTGGCAAAGTACCGGCCTACGTGATCCAGCAGCGCTTCGGCGCGCAGGTGCGTGGCGAGGTGCTTTCGGACCTGATCGGCAGCACGCTGCGTGAAGCCTTTGAGAAGGAAAACCTGCGTCCGGTTGCCAACCCGGCGATCGATACGACGGGCAAGCCGGAAAACGGTGAAATTGCCTATACGGCAACCTTCGAAGTGATGCCGGAATTCCCGGAAATCGACGTCGCTGTGCTGGAAATCAGCCGTCCAGTGGCCGAAGTCACCGACGCCGACATCGAGAGGATGGTCGAAACCTTGCGTCAGCAGCGCCGCAGCTTCGATGAAGTCCAACGTGCCTCTGTCGAGGGTGATTTCGTGATGTTCGAATACGTCGCTGCCGCTAACGACTACTGCTTCCCCGTCGAAGGTATGGAGCGCGCGGGCAGCATCATCGGCTCAGGCACCCTGTTCAAGGCGCTGGATAGCGCGCTGACCGACCACAAGGCGGGCGACGAGTTTGAAACCGAGATCGAGTTTCCGGCTGATTTTCGCAATGACCAGCTCGCGGGCAAGACCGCCAAAGTCAACTTCAAGATCGTGAAGGTGCAGGAACAGAAGCTGCCGGAAGTCGACGTCGAGTTCATCAAGCTGTTCGGCATCGCCGATGGCGACATGGACAACTTCCGCAAGGAGGTCCGTGCCAACCTCGAGCGCGAGCTGAAGGCTGCGTTGATGGGCCGTCTGAAGTCCCAGGTGGCCGAGAAGCTGGCCGAATCGCACAAGGAACTGGACGTACCGAACCTGATGGTGCAGTCTGAAGCGCGTAATCTTGCTGCCAGCAGCGTACCGCGTGGCCAGCAGCCTACGGCGCATCTTGTTGATTCGGCCGCGTCTGCCGCGCGTATGCGTGTGATCGCCGGCCTGTTGATGGGCGAAATCGCCCGCAAGCAGCAGTTGAAACTGGACCGCACCCGTCTGGCCGAACAGCTCGCCGCGATTGCCTCTACCTACGAAGAGCCGGAAAAGGTCATTGAACTGTACAACGACGATCCCCAACTGATGTCCGGACTGCAGAACCGTGTCATGGAAGATCAGGTAGCGGAGTGGGTGGCCGATCAC
This sequence comes from Dyella sp. M7H15-1, assembly GCF_004114615.1. Classification (NCBI taxonomy): domain Bacteria; kingdom Pseudomonadati; phylum Pseudomonadota; class Gammaproteobacteria; order Lysobacterales; family Rhodanobacteraceae; genus Dyella; species Dyella sp. M7H15-1. The sequence goes on along the minus strand of NZ_CP035300.1, from coordinate 1,402,329 downwards.
GCCAAGACCACCGTCCAGAACCTGAGCTTCGACGAAGTAATGCGCCCGGTCGGTGCCTGAGACGATTCGATCAGGTCCGGCTATAGTCTGACCCAATCCCACGAATCGCTCTTCAGTCCCCACACGCGGAGAATCGCACGCATGGCCATGGATCCCATCCATAACCTCAATCTGGTGCCGATCGTTGTCGAGCAGACCGCTCGTGGCGAACGTTCGTATGACATCTACTCGCGCCTGCTGAAGGAGCGTGTGATCTTCCTGGTCGGCGAAGTGAACGACCAGGTGGCCAATCTGCTCGTGGCCCAGATGCTGTTCCTGGAGTCGGAAAACCCCGATAAGGACATCCATTTGTATATCAACAGCCCAGGCGGTGCCGTGACTGCCGGATTGGCGATCTACGACACCATGCAGTTCGTCAAACCTGACGTCAGCACCATGTGCATCGGCCAGGCCTGCAGCGCCGCTTCGTTGCTGCTGATGGCCGGGGCCAAAGGCAAGCGCTACTCGCTGCCCAACTCTCGTGTAATGATCCACCAGCCATCCGGCGGCGCCCGCGGTCAGGCGACCGATATAGAGATACAGGCCCAGGAAATCCTGTACCTGCGCCGCCGCCTGAACGATATCTACGTTCAACATACCGGCCAGCTTCTGGAGAAGATCGAGCGCGATATGGAGCGTGACCGCTTTATGAGCGCTGAGGCAGCCCAGGAATATGGCTTGATCGACGCCGTTCTGGACCGCCGTGCGGTCGAAACGGTCAAATCCGCCTGATTTGGGCCGATTTAGAGCCTGTTTGCGATCTGCGCATAGCCCGTGTTGTGCCGAGCGGCCGCCATGGGGAGATCGCAGACAGGCTCTAATTTTAGGCATGCGTGGGTTCCGCATCCGGGTGCGGACTCGGAACCCTGTGCTATTCTCGACCCGTAACCGGGATTTACCAGCAGGATCAAACGAATGAGCGACGAGCGGCAGGGCCGTTCCAATGACAGCGGCAAGATTCTTTACTGCTCCTTCTGCGGCAAGAGCCAACATGAAGTACGTAAGCTGATCGCGGGTCCGTCCGTGTTCATCTGCGACGAGTGTGTGGAGCTGTGTAACGACATCATCCGTGAGGAGCTGGAAGAAAAGGCCGCCTCCGGGCGTAGCCAGTTGCCCAAGCCCAAGGAAATCATGGAGACCCTCGACCAGTACGTGGTCGGGCAGACGCGCGCCAAGAAAGCACTCGCCGTTGCAGTCTACAACCATTACAAGCGGATGGAGTCTCGCCAACGCAGCGACGATATCGAGCTGGGCAAGTCCAATATTCTGCTTATCGGCCCGACCGGTTCGGGCAAGACACTACTGGCGGAAACGCTTGCGCGCTTGCTCAACGTTCCGTTCACGATCGCCGACGCTACCACGCTGACCGAAGCGGGTTACGTGGGCGAGGACGTCGAAAACATTATCCAAAAGCTATTGCAGAAGTGCGACTACGATGTCGAGAAGGCGCAATCGGGCATCGTTTACATTGACGAAATCGACAAGATCTCGCGCAAGAGCGAAAACCCATCGATCACTCGCGACGTGTCCGGCGAAGGTGTGCAGCAGGCGTTGCTGAAGCTTATCGAAGGCACGCTCGCTTCGGTGCCCCCGCAGGGCGGTCGCAAGCACCCGCAGCAGGAATTCCTACAGGTTGATACCAAGAACATCCTGTTCATCTGCGGTGGCGCCTTTGCAGGTCTGGAAAAAGTTATCCAGCAGCGCTCCGAAACAACGGGCATCGGTTTCTCGGCTGAGGTACGTTCGAAGGAACGCACGGAAAATCTTGGCAAGGTTCTAGCAGAAGTCGAGCCGGCGGATCTGGTGCGCTTCGGCCTGATTCCGGAATTCGTCGGCCGTCTGCCTGTTGTGGCTACACTGGACGAACTCGACGAATCTGCATTGGTTAAAATCCTCACCGAACCGCGCAACGCCGTCACGAAACAGTTTCGCAAACTGTTCGATATGGAAGGCGTCGAGTTGGAATTCCGTCCAGAGGCACTGCAAGCCGTCGCACGCAAAGCACTTAAGCGCAAGACGGGTGCGCGTGGTTTGCGCACCATCCTTGAACAAGTACTGCTCGACACGATGTACGAACTACCGTCGCTGGAACACGTCAGCAAGGTAGTGGTGGATGACGCAGTGATCGAAGGGCAGGCCGAACCCTACCTGATCTATCGCGGAAGCTTGCAGCAGCAACCGAGGATCAGCAGCGAAAGCGGCGACGCCGCAGCTTGATCATCTGATTGTTACAGAGTCCGCATTCCGCGGCCCTGGCGGGCAACTGCCGGGGCCGCGTGTTTTTCGTTGCTTGGCGGGCACTTGAGTGCCAGCCACATCGCCTCCACTTGACGAGACAGTGACCTCGGCGCAGTGTCGGGGTTGAAAGGCTCATTTTTCGCGAGAGAATTCCAGCGATGGTAAAAATTGCCGCAAGTCCTGCCGCCATTGGCACCCTTCTGGATGCGCTGCCGGTGCTACCCCTGCGCGATGTTGTGGTCTATCCACACATGGTGATTCCGCTGTTTGTCGGCCGTGACAAATCCATGCGCGCGCTTGAACGTGCGATGGAAGGCGAGCGCCAGATCCTGCTGGTGGCTCAGAAGAGCCCCGATATCGATGATCCTGCGGTCAAGGACCTTCACCAAGTCGGCACACTTGCAGGTGTGTTGCAATTGTTGAAATTGCCTGACGGTACCGTGAAGGTGCTGGTCGAAGGCCAGTCGCGCGTGGTGATCGAGGAATATCACGATGACGCCGGCATGCTTACTGCACGCTCGCGTGTGATCGAGCCCGTCTACAGTGTGAAAGAGCGCGAGCTGGATGTCGTATCGCGCACCTTGATCTCGCTGTTCGAGCAACTGGTCAAACAGAGCCGCAAGCTGCCGCCGGAGGTGCTGGCAACCTTGTCGAGCATCGATGATCCCTCGCGTCTTGCCGACTCCATTGCGGCACATCTCACTGTGCGCATGTCCGACAAGCAACGCGTGCTGGAAACGGCCGATGTCGGTCAACGGCTTGAATTGTTGATTGGCCTGGTCGATGGCGAGATCGATCTGCAACAGGTGGAAAAGCGCATCCGCGGCAGGGTGAAGTCGCAGATGGAAAAGAGTCAGCGTGACTACTACCTCAATGAACAAATGAAGGCCATCCAGAAAGAGTTGGGCGAGGGTGAGGATGGCCCGAACGAAATCGAAGAGCTGCAAAAGAAGATCGAAGATGCTGGCATGCCCAAGCCGGTGCTGGCCAAAGCGCGCCAGGAATTCGGCAAGCTCAAACAGATGTCGCCGATGTCCGCCGAAGCTACGGTGGTGCGCAACTATCTAGATTGGCTGATCGGCGTGCCGTGGAAAAAGCGCAGCAAAGTGCGCAAAGATCTCGCGCTCGCACAGGACGTGCTAGATGCCGATCATTTTGGTCTGGAGAAGGTCAAGGAACGCATCCTTGAATACCTCGCTGTGCAGCAGCGCGTCAGCGCTATGAAGGGTCCCATTCTTTGTCTCGTCGGCCCGCCGGGTGTGGGTAAGACCTCGCTTGGCCAATCGATTGCCAAGGCGACCAATCGCAAGTTCGTTCGCATGAGCCTGGGTGGCGTACGCGATGAGGCGGAAATTCGTGGTCATCGCCGTACCTATATCGGTTCGATGCCAGGTCGTATCGTGCAGAACATGAACAAAGTCGGTAGCAAAAATCCGCTGTTCGTGCTGGACGAGATCGACAAGATGTCGATGGATTTTCGCGGCGATCCGTCATCGGCGCTGTTGGAAGTGCTCGATCCGGAGCAGAACCACGCGTTCAACGATCATTATTTGGAAGTCGATCTCGACCTTTCCGAAGTGATGTGGATTGCGACGGCTAACTCGCTCAACATTCCTGGTCCGTTGCTGGATCGCATGGAAGTCATTCGTATCCCCGGTTACACCGAAGACGAAAAACTCGCCATTGCACAGAAATATCTGTTGCCCAAGCAGATCAAAGCCAACGGTCTGAAGCCGGACGAAATCAGCGTCGACGAAGAGGCTGTGCGCGACATCGTGCGTTACTACACGCGCGAATCGGGTGTTCGCAATCTTGAGCGTGAGATCTCCAAAATCTGCCGCAAGGTGGTTAAGCAACTCACGCTGGGTGAGCATAAGAAGGCTATGGAGAAAACCAAGGTTGTCGCCGAGAAAGCCAAGTCTGCGGAAACCAAGAAAGGCAAAATCAAGGCCGTGCTCGGTAAGGTACGGGTCAACTCTGACAATCTGGATCATTACCTCGGCGTGCGCCGCTTCGACTTCGGTCGTAAGGAACTGCAGAACGAAGTGGGGCTAGTGACGGGTTTGGCCTGGACCCAGGTCGGTGGCGATCTGCTCAGCATCGAAGCATCGATCGTGCCCGGCAAGGGGCGCCAGGTGCACACCGGCCAGCTTGGCGATGTCATGAAGGAATCGATCCAGGCCGCATTGTCGGTGGTGCGCGCGCGTGCCGCCCGCTTCGGCATCGATCCGGACTTCCATGAGAAATTGGACTTGCATATCCACGTGCCGGAAGGTGCCACGCCCAAGGATGGTCCCAGCGCGGGTATTGCCATGTGTACGGCACTCGTATCCGCCTTGACCAAGGTGCCAGTGCGCTCCGAGGTCGCCATGACGGGTGAGATCACTCTGCGCGGTCGCGTACTGCCCATCGGAGGCTTAAAGGAAAAGCTGCTTGCAGCTCATCGCGGAGGCATCACCACCGTGATCATTCCGGACGAGAACCGCAAGGATCTTGCGGATATTCCGGAAAACATCACTGGGTCGCTGGATATCCATGCGGTGCGCTGGATCGATGAGGTATTGGATATTGCGCTCGAGCGTCCACTGCAACCACTATCTGCCAAGGAGGAGGCGGAGCCCGCTGCGGCATCGGCAGAGACTACTTCGCACGAAGAGGCGGCCGAAGCACCTACGCGCACGCACTAAGTGCACTGACTTTGTTGTGATTGCGACGGGCGACACGTTTTATGTGTCGCCCGTTTCACACCAAGCCACACCATTGCCAAGCAACGCTTGCACGGTATGTTGTGGTGCCCGTCGTATACATCTGAATACCATGCAAAGCGTTGGTATAGCTTGTGTTGCGGACCTCGGGGGGCGCTGGTATAAAGGCTCACCGCCATCCTGAGGCTGCGTCAGTATGCACAGTGATGCGGGATCGCGTGGCAACGCCTTCCATAGAATCCTTCCGATCCTTTCCTGCGTTGTCCCGTCCCCAACCTATCCGCGGGCCGAATACCTGTTTAAGGGAGTAACTCAATGAATAAAACCGATCTGATCAATGCCGTTGCCGAACACGCCGAACTGACCAAGGCTGATGCCGGCCGTGCGCTCGAAGCCTTTTTCGAGACGGTGCAAAAGGCTCTAAAGAGTGGCGAAGACGTGGCGGTCGTCGGCTTCGGTACCTTCACCGTTCGCGAGCGCGCTGCCCGTACTGGTCGCAATCCTCGCACCAATGAAGAGATCAAGATCGCCGCTTCGAAGATTCCAGCGTTCAAGGCTGGCAAGGGACTCAAGGACGCCGTAAACTAAACGGCCGATTTGGTTGCGGGCGCTTAGCTCAGCGGTAGAGCGTCGCCCTTACAAGGCGAGGGTCGTAGGTTCGATCCCTACAGCGCCCACCAGTATGTGGAGCGGTAGTTCAGTCGGTTAGAATGCTGGCCTGTCACGCCGGAGGTCGCGGGTTCGAGTCCCGTCCGCTCCGCCACGGTTTGCAAGGGCGCCCCCGTGGCGCCCTTGTTGTTTAGGACATATCGAACATGCGCGGCAACGCGCCAACACCATCGCGGGAAGATCTATGCTGCAATCACTACGCGACAAAATGCAAGGGTGGCCAGCCATTGTGGTGCTGGGCATCGCCGTATTTGCGATGTCATTCTTCGGCATCGAGGGTTACTTCAGCTCGCAGGTTGAATCCTTCGTCGCCAAGGTCGGCAAACGCGAGATCGATCAGCAGCATTATCAAGACACAATCAACCGCATTCGTCAGCAGCAGCGTGCGCAGATGGGTGACCAGTTCGACGCGAGCGTTTTCGACAAGCCCGAATTCAAGCAGCAGATCCTGGATCAATTGATCGCCCAGCAAGTGCTGCTGCAAGCCAATGAAGACCTCGGCATGCGGGTGTCGGATCAGGCTCTGCGCGATACCATCGCCTCGAACCCGGCGTTCCAGGTCGATGGCCAGTTCAGTGCCGACATGTACCGCGCGCAACTTGCCGCTGCAGGCATGACACCGGACATGTTCCAGAACAATATCCGCACCTCGTTGGAAAGCAGCCTGCTGCCGGATGCCATCAGCGGCAGCACCATCGTCACCCAGGCCGATATCGATCGCTATCTGGACATCAAACTGCAGCGCCGAACGTTCCGCTATGTCGTGCTACCGCGCCAGACGCCGACAGACAGCCAGGTAACGGACGCGCAAGTGCAGGATTACTACAAGACGCATCAGGCGGATTTCATGAATCCGGAACGGGTGTCGCTGAAGTACATCGAGGTGAAAGCAGCCGACCTGAAGTCGAAAGCTCCGCAACCTACCGACGAAGAATTGAAGAAGCGCTACCAGGATGAAATTGCCCGTTTCGGCTTGCCAGAGCAGCGCGAGGTTTCGCACATTCTGATCAATGTGCCGAAAAACGCCACGCCGGATCAGCAGAAGGTCGCGCTGGAGAAGGCCGAAAAGATTGCCGCCCAGGCCACCCCGGAAAACTTCGCCAAGCTGGCGCAACAGAATTCGGACGACGTGGGTTCGAAGCTCGCTGGTGGCGATCTCGGCTGGCTGCAGAAGGGTGTAACCAACCCAGTGTTCGAATCGACTATGTTTGCCTTGCAGAAAGGCCAGATTTCCAAGCCGGTGCTATCCGACGAGGGCTATCACATCATCTATCTGCGTGACGTCCGAAGTGGTCAGACCAAGCCATTTGAAGAAGTGCGCGACCAGCTTGTGAAGGAAGCCACCTCGGCCGATCACGACCGTGCTTACAACGACGCCGCGGGCAAGATGACCGACCTGACCTCGCAGAATCCAGGCTCATTGGAGTCAGCTGCGCAGGCTTTGCAGTTGCAGGTCAAGGAAACATCGCTGTTCAGCCGCACGGGTGGCGAGGGCATTGCTGCCAATCCGAAAGTGATCGCGGCCGCGTTTTCCAATGACGTGTTGAATTCCGGCAACAACTCCAACCTAGTCGACCTGGGCAAGACGGATTCGGTCGTGCTGCGCGTGGACAAACACGTACCGGCATCCCCTAAGCCGATTGCCGAAGTGCATGATGCGATCGTGCGGAAAATTCTGGACGAACGCATTGCCAGCGCGGCGCAAGAGAAGGCCGACGTGCTGGTCCAGCGATTGGGCAAGGGTGAGGACATCATGACGCTGGCCCAGGCCGAACATGCGAATGTGCAAACGGTCAATCAGGCACAGCGCGTGCAGCAGGGTGTTCCGCAAGCCTTGCTCGACAAGGTTTTCGTGATGCCACATCCGATGACTGATGGCAAGCCGCAGTTCGCAGATGTGGCGCTGGATCATGGCTCTTACGCGGTGCTTGCGTTCGACAAGGTGGAAGGTGGCGACTTGTCGAAGCTCACTGATGACGATCGGCGTCAGCTCTATCGCCAGATGGTGCAAGCTTATGGTGGTGTGGAAACCCAGGGCTTCGTCGATATGCTGAAGACCAAGACCAAGATTCAGATCGCCAAGGATCGTATGTAACTGGCGAGGTCGTGCCTATAAAAAGGCGGTCCCCAAGGAGTCGTCTTAGCAGTCTAGCAGCTGGGCGCGAGCAGGGGATTCAGGGTGAATCGAGCTTGAGCACCTGTCCGAGCTTGAGCGGTTTGCCGTGCAGATGGTTCAGGCGCTCGATCTTGCTGACGCTGGTGGAATAGTTCTTCGCGATCTGCCAGAGATTTTCGCCATTGCGCACCGTGTGGGTGCGGGCGTGGCGCGTTTTGTTGGAAAAGGTCTGGGTACTCTCATCCGTGATCGTCGGTTGATCCGCAAAGAGAGAAGGTGGCGGTGGGTTGTTGATGCCAGACAGGCTGGCTGTCATGTCCTGGTCGTTCGCCATCTGCATTGCCGTGCGCAATTGTTCGGCATTGCGGTGTGGCATCAGCAGCCGATGTCTGGGTGTATTGGCATCCACCGTATTGCTCAACAGTGCCGGGTTCAGTCGTTTGAGCGAATCCGCATCCATGCCGGCATGGATGGCTGCGGTGGACAGTGTCATGCCGTGATTGACTTCAACCGTTTCCAGGTGCTGGTCAGCCGAAAGCGTCGGCAGTTCCACATTGAAGCGTTCCGGATCGCGCACGATGCAAGAAATGGCTAACAGCTTGGTCAGATGCTCGCGTGTGACGCGCGGTACCGGCATCTTTGGAATGGCCGGTTCATCCGGCGGCAGACCGTGCTGCCGCACCAGCCGTTGCATGCCGAATTCGCCGCGATTGAAGGCGTAATCGACCAGGCGCCAATCGTGTAGATCGTTGTGATAGTCGCGCAGCATACGCATGACGCTGTCGGTCGAAGCGGCGGTGTCCAGACGGCCGTCATAGCCGTGATTGGCATGCAGGCCAATCACTTTTGCTGTACTGGACACAATCTGCCACATACCCGCCGGCAGATTGTGATGCCCAGGCACTGACCGATATTGACTTTCCACCCAAGGTAGCAGGGCGAATTCGCCGGCGACGTCGTATTTTTCGGCCACCTGCTGCACGTAGATCAACTGCGGCAGTGCTTGGCTCATCTGTGTTTCAAAGCGCTGTGGACTCTGCGTATAGCGATGCGCCCAGACCATGATTTGCGGGTCTGCATCGCAGTCCGACATCGCGAAGCTGTTGCGCAGCCTGTCCCACACTTTGGCCGTGTCTGCCTGCGATGCTGGCGGCGCAGTTTCCGGCTGTGTTGCGGCCGTCGGTGATGGTGTGGGTGAGGGCATCGGTGTGGGTGTCACCGTTGCAGGTGCGTGGGTTGGGCCGGTGGTGGGCGGGGTTGCGCAAGCTGCAAGTAGCGAGGCAAGTACAGCAGGAAGAAATCGCGGCGTCGGTTTCATGCGCGGAATGCATCCTTGGCAGAACGCAACGCAGCGAAGCGAGTCACTGGATCATTGGCGGCACCATGCCGGCGACACCAATCGATCACGCTCTCGCTGTTTATGCGCAGGAAAGGATTGCAGGCCAATTCGCTCGACAGTGTTACAGGCACACTGGGGCGATGATCGGCGCGCAGCTTCGCGACTTCGTCGAGCCGCTGCCGGAGTGCAGCGTTATCGGGATCTATGGTTTGCGCAAAACGACCGTTCGCAACCGTGTATTCGTGTCCGCAGCACATCAGGGTGTCGCCGGGTAGCGAAGCAAGACGTTGCAAGGAAGCAAGCATCTGCATTGGCGTACCCTCAAACAGGCGGCCACAACCAAGACTGAAAAGGGTATCTCCGCACAGCAGCACACCTTCACCGACGTAAACGATGTGGCTTAGCGTATGTCCTGGTACGGCGATGATGTCGAAGCGCGCAGAGGGTTGTGGCAGCGACAGGGTTTCGCCATCCTTCACGTGGTGCGTCGCGACCTCGATGCGCTCGTCATCGGGCGCATAGACGGGAACGTCGTAGATGTCGCGCAGACGACCCGCGCCGCCGATGTGATCCGCATGGTGATGTGTCAGCAGAACGGCACGCAACACCAACCCGCGCGAAGCGAGCGCAGCCTCGACTGGAGCGGCTGCGCCCGGGTCGACCACGATGGCCTGCTTGCTCTTGTCATGCAGCAGCCAGATGTAGTTGTCGGCAAGCGCCGGTAACGGTACGACGTGCAAGGGCGTTCTCCGCTCTGTTTTCGTATCGACTGGCGCAGGCTTCCCGCATGCGCGCAGCTTGGGACTATAAAACCCCAGGCGTGAGGGGGCGTTAGATATGCGTTAAGGATGCTCTGATCTATTCCACGTCGCCGGCATGACGTGGAATAGATCAGAGCATCCTTAATAGATATATCTTTCGAATAGGGCTGGGTGCAGGTTCGTCTTTGTGGGGTCACCCGCTAAACTCTGGGTCCAGCCCGCCCCGCGACAGGCCATCTTACATGCCACAGCGCACCCAAGATATTTATGCCAGTGCGCCCATGCTTGGTCTGCTCGCCGACGAGGCAGTGGCCTACATCCCGGACTTGCGCCGTTGTACGGGCAGCCGGGCGTTGTTGCTTTCGGCGGCCTCCCAGGACAGGCCACCTAATCCTCCCTACCTTGGTCAGTGGGTGACACTGCGACTGGCCCAAGGACGGTTTCAGGGTGACATTCACGCTAGCGCAACCGAGCCACTGCCCTTTCTGGATCAGGTCTTCGATCTGGTCTTGGTTCGTCATGCGTTGGAACCTGCGTCGCTGTCTCTGGAAGAGATCTCCCGGGTGCTGGCCCCGGGCGGGATGCTTGTGCTGACCGGGATGAATCCCCTCAGCGGCTGGATCCCCTGGTGGTTATGGCAGACACGGGGCAGCGCCTCGCATGCGATGTCCCCCATTCAGATCGCCGCTCGTCTGCGTCGCGCCGACCTGCAGGTCGAGCGGGTACAAAGGGTAGGGCGTGCACTGCCGTTGGCGTCGAAAGGGAGTAGCGAAGCGTCCAGGCTGCTGGGTGGCGGGTATGTGCTGATTGCGCGCAAGAATGGGCCGATGAGTACGCCCACACGGTTGCGTCCCAAGCCAGTGACGACACCTGTTCGGGCAGGTCTTGCACCGGGTGCACGGCGCAGTTCGGTCAGTTGAGCAACACTACAAATACACGCATAGAGAAGTCGGAGCAGAACGAGTGGCGGATGTGGAAGCGTTTACCGATGGCGCATGCCTTGGCAATCCCGGCCCGGGTGGATGGGCTGCGTTATTAAGAGCCAGGGGAACAGAAAAGATACTGAGCGGTGGTGAAGCGCAGACCACCAATAACCGGATGGAACTGCTTGCTGCGATCAGCGCACTCGAAGCGCTCAAGCGCCCGTGCCAGGTCACGGTTACCACCGACTCGCGTTACGTCATGCAGGGTATCGAAGAATGGGTGCCGCGCTGGATCAGCAATGGCTGGCGTACCGCCGACAAAAAGCCGGTGAAGAACCAGGATCTCTGGCAGCGTCTTGCGGCAGCGGCGGCACCGCATCAGGTGCGCTGGCAATGGGTGAAAGGACACACTGGCCATGTCGAAAACGAACGGGTGGATCAGGCTGCGCGCGAGCAGGCAGAGCAATTCAAGGATATAGGAACACCCCTTACATGAGGCAGATCGTTCTCGACACCGAAACCACCGGCCTCGAAGTACGCCAGGGGCATCGCCTGATCGAAATTGCTTGCGTTGAAATGATCGAGCGCAGGCTCTCGGGTCATCACTACCAGACTTACCTCAATCCTGATCGCGCCATCGATGAAGCCGCGCGTGAGGTGACAGGTATTGCGGACGAGTTCTTGCTCGACAAGCCGCGCTTTGCGGACATTGTGGAAGAGTTCCTGGCGTTTATCGATGGCGCCGAACTGATCATCCATAACGCCACCTTCGACGTAGGCTTCCTCGATGCCGAGCTGGCGCGTGCCGGCGAACACTACGGCCGCATCAAGGATCATTGTACGGTGCTGGATACGCTGACGATGGCGCGCGAACGCTATCCCGGCCAGCGCAACAGCCTCGATGCATTGTGTAAGCGACTGGGTGTGGATAACTCGGCACGCGACCTGCATGGTGGTTTGATCGACGTGCAGCTCCTGGCGGATGTCTATCTGGCCATGACGTCTGGGCAAGTCGTGCTCGACCTGGGATTCGAAAGTACCAAGGAAACCGGTGCACAAGCGATCGTTACGCCGCTGGTGCTGACGCGGCGTCCCCGTGTATTGCGAGCCAATGAAGAAGAGCTGGGTGCGCATACCCAGCGTCTCGATGCATTGGACAAGAGCGCAGGCGGGCAATCGGCTTGGCGCAAGCAGGAAATGGGAGCGTGAACGATCGGGCACGTGTCAGCGAACGCGTGCCAGAATTGCCGTGATGTTGTCGCTGCCGCCATGATCGAGTGCGGCCAGTAGCAAGTGATCGATGCATTCCTGCGCGGCCAGGTCCTGGCGCCCAACCACACCAGCAATAGCGTTGTCGTCCACCTCCTCGGTCAACCCATCACTGCACACCAGAAAGCTCATGCTGGGCGCAAGCTCGCCCTTCGCCAGGCTGATATGTAGTTGTCCAAGTGCGGTAATGCCCAGCGCTTGGGTTAGCACATTGCGTTGCGGATGCCGCCTGGCCTGCAATTCATCGATCAGCCCTGCCTCAACCAGGCGCTGCACCAGCGAGTGGTCGTGGCTGATCTGACGCAGCCCATTCTTCCATTGATAGATGCGGCTGTCGCCCACCCAGACCACTTCGTAACTCTGGTCGGAAATACGGATGGCTGCAACGGTGCTACCCATCGGCAGCGCATCGTCATAACGCTGCGCGCGTTCCAGCACTTGCGTGGCCGCGCTATGCACGGCCTGGGCCAGCGATTGCCCATGCCGCACACCTTCCACCACGGCATCCCGCGCCAATGCAGAGGCTACTTCGCCGTGTTGATGCCCACCCATGCCGTCGGCCACCAAAAAGAGGCCTAGCGCGGCATCGGCGTAATAGGTGTCTTCGTTGCGCGTACGGCGCAATCCAACGTGGGTTCCGTGTCCGAATTCGATCATGTGAATCTGCTACGTGAATAGCCGCAGCATGCCGGATGTGGATGCGTGGCGCAAAAGATTCTGTGAATTCGCATGGGTGGGATTGTCCGGTCCATTCTCTGCATCCGCTGATGCTGCGAAACGTTTGGTATAGGCGACATTCCATTGATCAGTGTGATCTTCCCTAGACAGCAGTGGGCCCGCGCCGGGCGACGGGCAAACGGCTATGATTTGCCGAATCAGTTGCCAGCCCCTCGACAAGCACGTACCATATTTGGTTCGCGCCGAACCAAGGGCACCTTACCGGAGAGGTGGCAGAGTGGTCGAATGTACCTGACTCGAAATCAGGCGTACGTGTAAGCGTACCGTGGGTTCGAATCCCACCCTCTCCGCCACAAAAATAGAGCCAATTCACTGTTTTCATTTGGCTTCTAAACAGGCAGTAACGGTTGGTATGCCAAAGAGTATGCCAGCCGTTGTTGTATCTGACTGTAAGGTCATCAATCGTAGTCGGTGATTTCGACGTCGTGAGCAGCGCCATCTTTCCAGATGAAGCAAACACGGAATTGATCGTTCGAGTATCACATACGCAACGAGGCGGTGTTGCCACCGCCCCGTCATCAACGCTTTGCGAATCAACCGGCTTTTTTCTTGGCCAGCCGCAGCCAGGTATCCACCACCGTGTCCGGATTCAGCGACACCGATTCGATGCCCTGGTCCATCAGCCATTCGGCCAGATCCGGGTGATCGGAGGGCCCCTGGCCGCAGATGCCGACGTATTTGTCGCGCTTGCGTGCGGTTTGAATCGCCAACGACAGCAGTTTCTTCACCGCCGGATCGCGTTCGTCGAACAGGTGGGCGACCACGCTGGAATCGCGGTCCAGCCCTAAGGTGAGCTGGGTGAGGTCGTTGGAGCCGATGGAGAAGCCGTCGAAGATGTCGAGGAATTCGTCGGCCAGCAGAGCATTGGACGGCAGCTCGCACATCATGATGATCTTCAGGTCGTGCTCGCGTTGCTTGAGACCGTTCTTGCCGAGCACCTCGACCACCTTGCGGCCTTCGTCCAGCGTACGCACGAACGGGATCATCACCCAAACATTGATGAGACCCATCACTTCGCGGACGTGCTTGACGGCTTTGCATTCCAGGCCGAAGGATTCGGCAAAGCCGGCGTCGACGTAGCGGCTGGCGCCACGGTAGCCGATCATCGGGTTTTCTTCATGCGGCTCGTAGCGCGAACCGCCAAGCAGGTTGGCGTACTCGTTGGATTTAAAATCCGACAGGCGCACGATCACCGGTTTCGGATACACCGAAGCGGCAATAGTGGCGATGCCTTCGACCAGACGATCGACATAGAAGCTCACCGGATCGGCATAGCCGGCGATGCGCGCGTCGATCTTGGCTTTGATTTCGGCATCCTGCTTGTTGTATTCGAGCAGTGCTTTCGGATGCACGCCGATATGGCTGGCGATGATCATTTCCAGGCGGGCCAGACCGATGCCGGCATTCGGCAGCATGCCGAAGTCGAAGGCGCGTTCCGGGTTGGCTACGTTCATCATGATTTTCAGCGGTGCTGCGGGCATGGCACCGAGGTCCGCCGTGACGCGATCGAACTTGAGCTGGCCTTCGTAGATCATGCCGGTATCACCCTCGGCACAGGACACGGTCACCGCATGGCCATCCGGAATGGTATCCAGCGCATTGCCCGTGCCTACTACGGCGGGCACGCCCAGTTCGCGCGCGATGATCGCGGCGTGGCAGGTGCGGCCGCCGCGATTGGTGACGATGGCGGAGGCGCGCTTCATCACCGGCTCCCAGTCGGGGTCGGTCATGTCAGCGACGAGCACATCGCCTGGCTGCACCTTGTTCATGTCGGCGAGCGAGCGGATCACGCGCGCCTTGCCGGCGCCGATTTTCTGGCCGATGGCGCGACCTTCAGCCAGCACCTTGCCTTGCTCGCTGAGATGGAAGCGTTCCAACTGGGTGGCGTGGGCGCGGGATTTCACGGTTTCCGGGCGGGCCTGCACGATGTACAGCTTGCCGGTGTTGCCGTCTTTCGCCCATTCGACATCCATAGGGCGGCCATAATGCTTTTCGATCACCAGCGCCTGCTTGGACAGTTCTTGCACGTCGGCATCGGTGATGCAGAAACGGTTGCGGTCAGCCGTGGGCGTTTCTTCGATGCGCACGCGCTCGTCCGGTTTGTTCGAATAAACCATGCGTTGCTGCTTGGCGCCGAGGCTGCGGCGCAGTACGGCTGGCTTGCCTTCTTTCAACGTGGGCTTGAATACGTAGAACTCATCCGGGTTCACTGCGCCTTGCACCACCATTTCGCCCAGGCCATAGCTGCCGGTGACGAACACGACATCGCGGAAGCCCGATTCGGTATCGAGCGTGAACAACACGCCGGAAGCGCCCACGTCCGAGCGCACCATCAACTGCACGCCGGCGGAGAGGAACACGTCTTCGTGCTTGAAACCCTGGTGCACGCGATAGGCAATGGCGCGGTCGTTGTAGAGCGACGCGAATACTTCCTTCACCTTGTGCAGCACCTCGTCGATGCCGACCACGTTGAGGAAGGTTTCCTGCTGGCCCGCGAACGAAGCATCGGGCAGGTCTTCAGCAGTGGCGGAGGAGCGCACGGCGACGGCGATGTTGTCGCTGCCGGTATCCTTGCAGAGCTTGACATAGGCGTCGCGGATGGCGTTTTCGAGGTCGACGGGCAGGGCGGTGTCGACGATCCAACCACGGATTTCCCTGCCGCCGGCGACCAGGGTGTCCACATCATCCACATCCAGCGCGGCCAGCCGTTCGGCGATGCGCTTGGATAGGCCGCTTTTTTCCAGATACTGCTGGAAGGCGTCTGCCGTGGTGGCAAAACCGCCCGGCACGGAGACTCCGAGCTGGGCCAGATGACCGATCATCTCGCCGAGTGACGCATTTTTGCCGCCGACCTTGCCAAGATCAGTCATGCGCAGTTGGTCGAGCCAAAGCACCAGGTCGTTCAAGGGAGTCTCCTCAAAGAGCTCGTCATTAATAAGCTGGGGGCGGTGTGGGGGAAGTCCGTGCCGCGAAAGATTGGTATTGTCCGCTGCTGATGGTGCGTGGCACAAGAAGACCATTCCAAACCGTAGCCGCGCCAACTGCATACCAGTCAGGCGTTGGTCAAGCAAAGACAGGGATTACTGCTTGCGATATGGTGCAGGACAGGAACCCATCAGCCTATGGAAAACGCATGCAACGTTCGGTTTTTTTCATTTCCGATTCCACTGGTATTACGGCCGAGACGATCGGAAACAGCATCCTTGCCCAGTTCGACGGGGTGCAATTCGAAAAGCATCGCCTACCGTTTATCGATAACTCGCAAAAAGCCGAAGCCGCAGCGACGCGCATCAAGACCCGCTATGCCCAGAGCGGAGATCGGCCGATCGTGGTCAACACCATGGCCGATCGAGCGTTGTGCGACATCGTCGCGACCAGCGGTGCGTTGATGCTGGACGTGTTCGCTCCGTTTATCGGGCCGCTGGAAGAAGAGCTCGGCACCCGTCATTCCGGTGCAGTGAACCGTTCGCACGGCCTGGTGGATTTCGACAAATACGAAGCGCGTATCAACGCCACCAACTACGCCTTGAGCCATGACGATGGCATGGACGTGGATTACGCCCAGGCCGACTTGATCCTGGTGGGGGTGTCACGCTCGGGGAAGACACCCACCTGCCTGTACATGGCTTTGCATTATGGGGTGAGCGCCGCCAATTACCCGCTGACCGACGAGGATCTGGAAAAGCTCGAACTACCGTCCCGCCTGCGGGCGTACAAGAATCGTTTGTTCGGCCTGACTATTGAGCCCAATCGCCTGGCGCAGATTCGCGAACAACGGCGCCCAGGCAGCCGTTATGCCACGCTGAAGCAATGCAAATGGGAGCTGGATCAGGCTGACCGGCTGTTGCGGCAGGCAGGGGTTCCCTGTCTCAATACCACACATGTATCGATCGAAGAGATTGCGAGCAAAATCTTCGATCAGTTCGGTATTGAAAAAACCATGTTCTGAGCGATGGAGAAACCCTTAACCTTATGAGTGTCGTACTCGACCGCCGTACCGCCTTGCTGCCAGGACGCTTCGAGTTCCTGATGGGACTCTATGCCGAAAACTACCATCGGCTGACGCGCCTGTTTGCGCCACAGAAGCTGGAGCCGGGCGATTATGTGTCGGATGTCGACGATGGCTTGCCGGTGCATCTGGTGGTGCAGGAATGCCACCCGTACACGCTGGAGCTGGAACTTACCTATGGATTTGTCGACGCCCAGACCGGGCGTCGCGCGCCCTCGGCCCAGTTGCGTGTTTACACCGACGCGCATGTGGCAGAGGCCTTGCATTGCCATCCCGGGCGTCACTTGTGGCAGGTGCTGGGACCGTTCACGCCTACGCATACCGTGTTCCAGCACCGCTTGCAGATGAACAGCTTCCTGGCTCGCTGGCTGGAGTATTTGGGAGAGCAGAGGCATTCAGCCGGCACGCTGGAACGCGTGCCGAAATAAGCCGGGCAGGTGGTTCAGAGAACTCCTAACACGCAACCCGCATGTGCCCTTGCGTAATATTCAGCCCTCACGGGGTACCCGCGACGTGGCAGCGGCGCATGCGACGTGTTCACGCACAAACAACATGATCCATGCCTTCTCGCAAGATGGCTCTCCCCCCGGAGGGGCTTGAGCGATCCAATCAGGCCGTCACGGCAAGATAAAGGCCGCGACGACTCGCCGCCCTTCGCCCGCGAGCAGGCCATAGGTGCGCGCGGCGGCGGCGTTGTCCATCACTTCGATACCAATACCCAGACGCAGGAAGCCGGCCATGAAGGCGGCTGGCGGAAACTGCTGGCGGAAGCCGGTGCCGAGCAGCACCACTTCGGGTTTCAGTTCGAGGATGCCATCGACATGGCTTTCGTCCAGGGCTTGGGCGCTGGTAACAGTCCAGTGTTCCACGGCGCGTTCCGGTGCAAGCAGAAAGCTGGCGGTGAGCTCGCGATCCACCACCGTAATAGCGTTAGGGGCGACCCGACGTACAAACAGGAAATCGCCCGGTCGATCCAGCGACAGATCCATCGTGATTCCTCAGCGGGGCAGGGCCAGACGCGGATCGTCTTCGTTGCGCCGGAACAGCACCACAATATGGCCAATTTGCTGCACGTTTTCCGCGCCGGTGCCATGGATCAGCGTATCGATCTGGGCCGCGCGCTCTTCTTTGTCGCCGCCGGACAACTTCACCTTGACCAGTTCATGGTGCGAAAGCGCCAGATCGAGCTCTTTCACCACGGCTTCGGTCGCACCCTTGGCGCCCAGCAGGATCACCGGATGGAGGTCATGGGCAAAGCTGCGCAGGTAGCGGCGCTGTGAAGGGGAAATGGCCATGTGTTCAGTTTGGGATTCGCGGCGGGATGACCGCGCAGGGTATCATGATCGCCCGCTGTCCCCGGCCCATTCCCCACCATGCCTCGCAGCAAGAGTAGTTCCCGCTGGCTGCGGGAGCATTTCGACGATGTCTACGTCAAGAAGGCCCAGGCTGAGGGTCTGCGCTCGCGCGCCGTTTTCAAACTGGAAGAGCTGATCGAGCGCGATCACCTGCTCAAGTCAGGCATGCGGGTGGTTGATCTGGGTGCAGCTCCCGGCGGTTGGTCGCAACTAGTCCGGCAGCGCTTGGGCGATAGTGGTGCCGTGGTGGCGCTGGATATCTTGCCTATGCAGGGGATTGCCGGGGTGGATTTTCTGCAGGGTGATTTTCGTGAAGAAAGTGTCTTGCGTGAACTTGAGTCCCACCTGGAAGGGCAGAAGCTCGATCTTGTGCTGTCGGACATGGCCCCCAATATGAGTGGGGTGGCACTGGCCGACCAGATCCGAGCCATGGATCTGGCCGAACTGGCACTTGATTTCAGCAGGCACTGGCTCAAACCGGGCGGAGCGTTTCTAATCAAGCTGTTCCAGGGAACGGGTTTTGATGATTACCTGCGCAGCTTGCGCGCGGATTTTTCGCGCGTAAGTATGCGTAAACCTAAAGCCTCCCGCGCGCGTTCGCGTGAGGTATACGCGCTGGCTACCGGGTTCAAACCGGCGGAGCGGCAAACTGGCGAGAACCACGCATGAACGAGACATGGAAAACCCTGTTGCTCTGGCTGGTGATTGCGGTGGTATTGATCACCGTCTTCCAGAGTTTCAACCCGCACGGTGGCGCCTCTTCGGATCTGGCTTACAGCAGCTTCGTGCAGAGCGTGGATAGCGGCAATGTCGCGACCGCCACGATCAGCGCCGAAACCCCCGCCACCATCAGTGGCAAGCTGAAGGATGGCAGCAACTACCGCACGGTAGCCCCTGTACTCGGCTTTTCCACCAATACGGTGATCAAGCAGATGCAGGATAAGAATGTCACCGTCACCCAGGATTCCGGCACGGGCTTCTCTCTGATTGGCTTGTTGGTGAACTGGCTGCCGGTGATCCTGATCGTCGGCGTGTTCATTTGGTTCATGCGCCAGATGCAACAGGGCGGCGGTGGCCGTGGTGCGATGAGCTTCGGCCGTTCGCGCGCCAAGCTGCAGGGTGAGGATCAGGTCAAGGTTAATTTCAGTGACGTCGCTGGCTGCGACGAAGCAAAGGAAGAAGTCGGCGAGCTGGTCGAGTTCTTGCGCGACCCAGGCAAGTTCCAGCGCCTGGGCGGCAAGATTCCGCGTGGCGTGTTGATGGTCGGCCCGCCCGGTACTGGTAAAACGCTGCTCGCCAAGGCGATTGCGGGTGAGGCCAAGGTGCCGTTCTTCTCGATCTCCGGTTCCGACTTCGTGGAAATGTTCGTCGGCGTGGGTGCATCGCGTGTACGCGACATGTTCGATCAGGCGAAGAAACACGCACCGTGCATCATCTTCATCGATGAAATCGACGCAGTCGGCCGTCACCGTGGTGCCGGTCTCGGCGGTGGTCACGACGAACGCGAGCAGACCCTCAACCAATTGCTGGTGGAGATGGATGGTTTCGAAGGTACCGAGGGCATCATCGTCATCGCGGCCACCAACCGTCCTGACGTGCTGGATCCGGCGCTGCTGCGTCCGGGCCGTTTCGACCGCCAGGTGGTGGTTGGCCTGCCGGACGTGAAGGGCCGCGAGCAGATCCTCAAAGTGCACCTGCGCAAGGTGCCCACCGCCAGCGACGTGGACGCGATGGTGATCGCGCGTGGTACACCGGGCTTCTCCGGCGCGGACCTCGCCAATCTCGTCAACGAAGCAGCGCTGTTTGCCGCGCGCGAGAATGCTCGCGAAGTGCGCATGAGTCACATGGACAAGGCGCGCGACAAGATCCTGATGGGTACTGAGCGCCGCTCGATGGCCATGAGCGAAGACGAAAAGAAGCTCACCGCCTATCACGAAGCGGGCCACGCCATTGTCGGTCGCGTCGTGCCCGAGCATGATCCGGTCTACAAGGTCACGATCATTCCGCGTGGCCGCGCGTTGGGCGTCACCATGTACCTGCCGGAAAGCGATAAGTACAGCATGAACAAGGTGGCGATCGAATCGCAGCTTTGCTCGCTGTACGGTGGTCGTGTGGCTGAAGAGCTGATCTTCGGCGCGGATAAGGTCACCACCGGTGCGTCCAATGACATCGAGCGTGCTACCAAAATGGCCCGCAACATGGCCACCAAGTGGGGTTTGTCCGATGCGCTGGGTCCGATGACCTATGGCGAAGAGGAAGACGAAGTCTTCCTGGGTCGTTCGGTCACGCAGCACAAGAACGTCTCCAACGAAACCGCACGCAAAATCGATGAAGTGGTGCGTGACATTCTCGATCACGCCTATGCCCGCACCACCCAGATCCTGACCGACAACATCGACAAACTGCACGTGATGGCCGATGCCTTGTTGCAGTACGAAACCATCGATGCACACCAGATCGACGATATCATGGCTGGCCGCGTCCCGGGTCCGCCGGCGGACTGGTCGAAGACCTCCTCGTCGTCCGGTTCGTCCGTGCCACCGCCGCCACCGCGTGGCGATGCCGGGGCGAAGGTTGGGGATCCGGCCACGCAGAGTCGGATCTGAGTGATCCCTATTAGTGCATACAAGGCCGTCCTTTGTGGGCGGCCTTTTTATTGTGCGCCAGGCACGGCGCGTAGCGCCGTGCCTGGCGCTGTCTGTCTCGCTGTGGTGGCGAGAGAAACGACTAATCGGTGAAAGTCCGGAACCCACCCGGCAAGGGGAAGGGTCTAGCCGAACAGCAAGGGAATTCTCCGCGAGGAGGCGTCTGAAGGAAGCTGCAGGCAACATGCTGGTTCGACGAACAGGAAGCGGATAGAGGCGGCGTAGCGGGGTGAGACAGCCATAAAGGCCAAAGCCCAAAACTTGCACGGAACGCTACGACCAGAGGACACCCCGGTCGGGCGCTTCACTAAAGTCTTACAAAACGAAGGCTTTATCGAACTATTGCGAAGAGCGCCAATAAGGTGTGTAAACACCTATACATCCAAATGCTGGACTGAAGATCATCATGAACACCGTTCGCTGGAACATCGCTGTGTCGCCGGACGTGGATCAGTCCGTGCGCATGTTCATCGCCGCGCAGGGCGGCGGCCGCAAGGGTGACCTGTCGCGTTTCATCGAGGAAGCCGTGCGCGCCTACCTACTGGAGCGCGCCGTCGATCAGGCCAAGACTGCCGCCGCCGGCATGAGCGAAACCGAACTGACCGATCTCATTGACGAGGCTGTGCAGTGGGCGCGTGAGCACTGATGCGCGTCGTCCTCGACACCAACGTGCTGCTCGGCGCACTGATTTCGCCACACGGGCCACCCGATGCGATTTATCGCGCCTGGCGCGCGACGCGCTTCGAGCTGGTGACATCGGCGGCGCAACTTGATGAGCTGCGGCGAGTGAACCGCTACCCCAAGCTCAAGGCCATCCTGCCCGCACACCGCGTCGGCACGATGGTCAACAACATGCAGCGCGCCATCGTGCTGGCGCAACTACCGCCGCTGTCGGATGGCATCGAGGCGAACGATCCGAACGACGCTTTCCTACTGGCAATGGCCTTGGGCGGCGAGGCCGACTACCTGGTGACAGGCGACCGCCGCGCCGGGCTGCTGCAACGCGGCCGCATTGGGCGTACGCACATCGTCACGCCGGCCATCTTCTGCGCCGAGGCGCTTTGAGCCATGCCGGTCAATTTCCTGTCCACCACGCAACGGGAACGCTACGGCCGCTATCCAGACACGCTTTCCAGCGAAGAACTGGCGCGCTACTTCCACCCGGACGACGATGACCGTGAGTGGATCGCCACCAAGCGGCGCGACAGCCATCGGCTGGGTTATGGTCCTGCAACTGACCACGGCCCACTTTCTCGGCACCTTCCAGGAAGACCCGGCCGCCGTGCCCGGCGCGGTACTGCATGCGCTGTCGTCCCAGCTTGGCATCGCCGACCCCGACTGCGTGCTGGCCTACCGCGAGAGCGAACAGCGCTGGCGGCACACCATCGAGATTCGCGCCCGCTACGGCTATCGCGAGTTTGCTGATAGCGTCGTGCAGTTTCGCCTTGGCCGCTGGCTGTGCGCGTTGTGCTGGACAGGCACCGACCGGCCGAGTGTGCTGTTCGATTACGCCAACGGTTGGCTGGTCGGCCACAAGGTGCTGCTGCCCGGCGTCACGGTACTGGAGCGCTTCATTGCCGAGGTGCGCTCGCGCATGGAGTCGCGCCTGTGGTGTCTGCTCGTGCGCGGCGTGACGGCCGAACAGCGGCAGTGCCTCGAGGACCTGCTCAAGCCTGCCGAGGGCAGCCGGCAGTCCTGGCTGGATCGGCTGCGCAAGGGGTCGATGCGTCCCGAGGACGAGGTGCGGCTGTCGCCCTTCGGCCACGAGCACATCAACATGCTCGGGCGCTACTCGTTCTCGGTGCCGGAGGCTGTTACGCGTGGCGAGTTGCGGCCACTAGAAAAAACACGTGATACACCACTTTCCTGACGACAGAGTTACAAGGTATGCAAGCCAAGTTAAATCACGATACCCAGGCCGGCGCAGCAGTTTACTCACCGCGGGTCCTGAAAATATACGATTGGTGGGTACTGGGGTTCTCTAACCGAGGCGGCTAGGGCAACCTAGCGCCCGACCCGATTGGGATGAAAGCCACAAATAATTTTACCAGGGTATTATTTGGCAGCCATCAACTTGCCGAAGCTATTAGCGTCGCGTATGATTCGTTCCATTATATTAATGCATTAGTACATTATGAAGCGCCGATCGATCGACCCAGAGACCCCGGACGAGTCCGCCAAGGACAGCTTGTGCCGGGCTTTGCTCTCGCTGAAAAACGTAGAAGAAATGGATGCCTTCCTCAATGACCTGTGTACGCCCGCCGAACTGGAAGTGTTGGTGGATCGCTGGCGTGTGGTGCCGTATCTGCTGGAAGGTGTGTCTTACCGCGAAATTCATGAGCGCACAGCGGTCAGCATCACCACCATCGGCCGCGTGGCGCGCTATCTGAATCAGGGCGCCGGCGGTTATCTGGCTGCGGCCGCGCGTGCCTCGCGCAGTCGCGCGGCGGCGAAAAGGGCCAAGGTATGAAACCCAGAGATCGTTTGCGCATCGCTATGCAAAAATCCGGCCGGCTGACCGAGCCCGCGCTGGAGCTGCTCAATCGTTGCGGCCTGACTTTCCGCCAAAGCCGCGACAAGCTCTTCTGTTTCGGCGAAGGCGAGCCGGTAGATCTGCTGCTGGTTCGCGATGACGATATTCCAGGCCTGATCGCCCAGGGCGTGTGCGACCTGGGGATCGTCGGCCGCAATGTGCTGAGTGAATTCAAAGGTGCCGCGGGCAACGGGGCCGCTGCATTGACCGAATGGCGCCCGCTGGGTTTTGGACGCTGCCGCCTCTCCATCGCCGTGCCGCAGGATATGGACTATCGCACGCCACAGGACCTGGCTGGCCAGCGCATTGCCACGTCGTATCCCGGGTTGCTTCATCAATGGCTGAAAGAGCAGGGCGTGGATGCCGCGGTCGTTACGCTCGCCGGTTCAGTGGAAATTGCGCCCAAGCTGGGCACGGCCGACGCTATCTGCGATCTGGTGCAAAGCGGTGGCACCTTGGTCGCCAACCAGTTGCGCGAAACCGATGTGCTGCTGCAAAGCGAGGCCGTGCTGACGGGGCCGAATGCACTGCCGATCGACGAACGCGGCGATATGATCGAGCTGCTGCTTAAGCGCCTGGATGGTGTGATCCAGGTGCGTGAATCGCGCCTGCTGTTGCTGCAAACCTCGCGAACGTCGCTCGATGCCGTCACGCGGCTGCTCCCGGGCGGCCCGCAGCCAACCTTGCTGCCGGTGGCGGGCCAACCCGATCAGTTGATGTTGCAGGCGCTGTGTGCCGGCGAAGTAAGCTGGCGCCAACTGGAAGAAATCAAGAGGGCGGGTGCACGCGAAATGTTCGTACTGCCGGTCGAAAAAATGCTTGCTTGAGCGTGATTGGGCATGAAACGAATCCACTGGAATACCCTGGTCGAAACAGAACGCAGTGCCGCATTGGCACGTCCCACGCAAGCGCGTGCGGATGCATTGAGGCATGGCGTGGAGCAGATCATCGCTGCCGTACGCGGCAACGGCGATGCAGCCCTGCGTGAACTGTCCGCACGCTACGATCGCTGTGCGCTGGATGCCATCGAAGTGGATGAGGCGGAGTTTGCCGCCGCGGAAGCGAAGCTGGCGCCGGAGCTCAAAGCCGCCATCCGTGAAGCGGCCGGCCGTATTGAAGCCTTTCACCGTGCCGGAGCTCCGCAGCCTGTTAGCGTGAACACGGCTGTCGGCGTACGCGTCGAGCGCATGTTGCGCCCGATCAATCGCGTGGGGCTGTATGTGCCTGCGGGTAGCGCGCCACTGCCTTCGACCGCCTTGATGTTGGGTGTGCCCGCACGCATCGCTGGTTGCCGCGACGTAGTGTTGTGCTCGCCCGCGCGTGCCGATGGCAGCTGTGACGAAACCGTGCTGTTTGCAGCGCGTACTGTTGGCGTGCGCCGCGTCTTCAAGCTTGGCGGCGCACAGGCGATTGCTGCCATGGCGTATGGCACGGAAAGCGTGCCGCGTTGCGACAAGTTGTTCGGCCCGGGTAATGCCTGGGTGACCGAGGCCAAGCTGCAGGTATCGGCGGATCCGGAAGGAGCGGCGATCGATATGCCTGCCGGCCCCTCGGAAGTGCTGGTGATTGCGGATGCCAATGCCAATCCGGTGTTTGTCGCGGCGGATCTGCTGTCGCAGGCAGAACACGGGCCGGATTCGCAGGTGATTCTGGTCAGCCCCTCGGCGACGCTGCTCGACAAGGTGGCGGTTGAAGTGGATCGGCAATGCGCGGAGCTGCCGCGCAGCGCCATCGCGGAACAGGCCTTGTCGCAAAGCCGCCTGATCGAGGTGAAGTCTTTGGCGCAGGCCGTGGAAGTCAGCAATCGCTATGCGCCGGAGCATCTGATCCTGCAGGTGAATGCGGCGCGCGAACTGCTCGGTGATGTTGAAAGCGCCGGCTCGGTTTTTGTGGGCGCCTGGACACCGGAATCGGTGGGCGATTACTGCAGTGGCAGCAATCACGTGCTGCCGACGTATGGTTATGCGCGCAGCTATAGCGGCGTGTCGGTGGCTAGCTATCAGAAACAGATCACCGTGCAGGAACTGGATCCCAGTGGCCTGCGCGCGATCGGCCCATGTACGGCCACGCTGGCGGCCGCCGAGCAGCTTGAAGCACATCGTCGTGCCGTCACGCTGCGTCTGGCTTCGCTGGGTATGCACGTATGAGCGTGCTCGATCTTGCACGGCCGGAAATCCGCACACTGCAACCGTACTCTTCGGCACGCATGGAAGCGGGCGGTGGCCAGATCATGCTCAATGCCAATGAATCGGCGTGGGCGCCCCATGGCGACGGTGGGCTTGGCTGCCATCGTTATCCCGAGCCGCAGCCAGCGGCGTTGCTGCAGACGTTGGCGGCACTTTATGGCGTGAGGGAAGAGCAGCTATTTGTCGGCCGTGGCAGTGATGAAGCGATCGATTTGCTGGTGCGTGCGTTCTGTCAGGCCGGCGAAGACGCCGTCCTGATCCAGCCGCCGACGTTCGGCATGTATGCGGTCAGTGCGCGCATTCAAAATGCAGCGATTATCGAAGTGCCGCTAGCCGGAGATTTCAGCCTGGACGCACCTGCTTTGCTGGCGGCGGTCACGCCGGCTGTCAAACTGGTGTTCCTGTGCACGCCGAACAATCCGAGCGGCCAATCGATTGCCCACGAGGAGATCGAGCGAGTAGCGCAGACACTGGCCGGCAAGGCTTTGCTGGTGGTGGATGAAGCCTATGTGGAATTTTCCACTCAGGGTAGCGTTGCGGACCTGATCGATCGTTATGAACATCTGGCGGTGTTGCGCACTTTGTCCAAAGCCTGGGCGCTTGCCGGTGCGCGTATCGGTAGTTTGCTGGCGAATCCGCAGGTGATTGCGCTGGTCCGCCGGATCATGCCGCCGTATCCCTTGCCCTTGCCTTGCGTGGCAGCCGCCATGGCGGAGTTATCGCCTTCGGGGCAAGCCGAGGCGCGTGAACATATCGCCATCGTGCGCGAGCAGCGCGCACTGATGCAGGCAGCTTTGGGTCAGCTTCCGGGTGTGCTTGAAGTGCTGCCATCGGATGCCAACTTTCTCGCGGTGCGTTTTGATGACGCGGGAACGGTTTATCAGCGTTTGCTGCAAGCAGAAATTGTGGTGCGCGACATTCGGCGTTATCCCCATTTACAGAACGCGCTGCGCATCACCATCGGAACACCGAAAGAAAATGCACAGGTGCTTGCCGTGCTGAACGAGGGCAGGGCATGAGCCGCAAGATTTTGTTTGTCGACCGCGACGGTTGCCTTATCCACGAACCTGTCGACGAGCAGATCGACAGTTACGAAAAGCTCGATCTGCTGCCCGGAGTGATCGCCGCGCTGCAACGCATCGTCGGCGCGGGTTATGAACTGGTGATGGTCACCAATCAGGATGGCTTGGGCACGGAGCGCTTTCCGGAAGCGCATTTCGATGGCCCGCACAATTTGCTGATGCGCATTCTGTCCTCGCAAGGCATTCGCTTTCGCGAAGTGCTGATCGATCGCAGCTTTCCGCATGAAGAACTGGATACGCGCAAGCCCGGCATTGGCATGATGCGTCAGTACCTGGCGGACGATGGCTGGATGCGTGCCGATTCGGCCATGGTGGGCGATCGTGAGACCGACCTGCAATTTGCGGCCAATATGGGGGTGCGCGGTTTTCGCGTCGGTCCTGACGGTATCGCTTGGGAGGATATCGCCCATCAATTGCTGGATCGGCCGCGCGTGGCCGAAGTCGTGCGCAATACCAAGGAAACGCGCATCAACGTTCGCGTGGATCTGGATCGCGTAGCCGATCCGGTTGCACACACCGGACTGGGTTTTTTCGATCACATGCTGGAGCAGATTGGCAAGCATGGTGGTTTCGCGCTGCGCGTCGAGTGCGATGGCGATACCCGGGTCGATGAACACCACACCATCGAGGATTGCGCGCTGGCGCTGGGTCAGGCCCTGCGTCAAGCCTTGGGTGACAAGCGTGGCATCGCCCGTTATGGCTTTACCTTACCGATGGACGAATCGCAGGCCAGCGCGGCGTTGGATCTTTCCGGCCGACCCTATTTCGTGTTCGAAGGCCAGTTTCCGCGCGAGCGTGTCGGTGATATCCCGACGGAACTAGTGCCGCATTTCTTCCGTTCGCTGTGCGACACGCTGGGCGCCAACTTGCACCTTGCGGTGAAGGGCGAAAACGCGCATCACATGGTCGAAGCCTGTTTCAAAGTCACCGCCCGGGTGTTGCGTCAGGCCATTCGCCGCGAAGGCAATGAGCTGCCAAGCACGAAAGGAGCCTTGTAATGAGCGTGGTGCTGGTCGATGCCGGTGGCACCAATATCGGCTCGGTGCGTTATGCCTTGCAGCGCCTGGGTGTCGATACGGCGCTTACCGCCGACGCCGGACAGATTCGTGCGGCCGACAAGGTCATTTTGCCGGGTGTCGGCGCAGCCGCGCCCGGCATGGCGAGGCTGCGCGAGTTGGGGCTGGTGGACGTGATTCGCTCACTCACCCAACCGGTGCTGGGCGTATGCCTGGGCATGCAATTGTTATGTGAGCATTCCGCCGAGGGCGATACGGATTGCCTGGGCGTGATTCCTGCGCAGGTTCGTCGTTTTGAAGAAGCACCTGGCCGATGCGTGCCGCATATGGGCTGGAACCGCCTTGTGTCCATCGTGCGGCATCCCTTGCTGAAAGAGCTGGAAGATGGCGACTGGGCGTATTTCGTGCACAGTTATGCCGTGCCCAAGGGTGATTACACGCTGGCGAGCAGCGAATACGGTGATGAATTTTCCGCCGTCATTGCGCGCGGTAATTTCCATGGCATGCAGTTTCATCCGGAGCGTTCGGCGCAGGTTGGCGCGAAGTTGCTGAAGAATTTTTTGGATCTCTGATCATGATGCAAGGTTATCGGCTTGACATAGCCTCGCCGTCATCCCAGCGAAAGCGGGGATCCAGTGCCTTCGATGCGGCTGGAATGAACAAGCATGAGCTTTGAAGTGATGCCTGCCATCGACCTGCGTGGCGGCCAGGTGGTTCGCCTCAAGCAGGGCGACTACGCGCAGGAAACCCGCTACGCCAGCGATCCGCGCGAGGTGGCAGCACGCTATGCAACGGCGGGTGCACGCTGGTTACATGTAGTTGATCTCGACGGCGCACGTGCTGGCGATCTTTCCAACCTCGCCGTGATCGAGACCCTGGCGAAAGCCGGCATGCAAGTCCAGGCTGGCGGCGGTGTGCGTACGGAAGATGATGTGCGCCGACTGTTCTCGGCGGGCGTGACGCGCGTGGTGGTTGGTAGTGTGGCGATTCGCGAGCCGGAATGGGTCGCTGATTGGCTGGGCAATCACGGCGCCGAGCGTTTCACCATTGCACTCGACACGCGTCGGCGCGACGAGCGTTGGACCTTGCCCAGCGCTGGCTGGATGGAGGAAGAGGCCCGTACATTGGACGAACTGGCTCCCTGGTATGCCGAGCGCGGAGCGCGTCACTTGCTGTGCACGGATATCGAGCGCGACGGCATGCTGGCCGGCTTCAATCTGGATTTGTACCGACATCTTGCACAAGTGGTGCCGCAACTGGCCGTGCAGGCTTCCGGTGGCGTGCGTTCGCTGGACGATATCCGCGCCGCGGCGGTGGCTGGCGCACGCGGTGTCATTCTTGGTCGCGCCTTGCTGGAAGGACGTTTTACGCTGCAGGATGCGCTGGCATGTTGAGTCGCCGCATCATTCCCTGCTTGGACGTGCGCGAAGGCAAAGTGGTGAAGGGCGTGCGCTTTCGTAACCATGTGGTAATGGGCGAGATCATGGACCTGGCTCTGCGTTATCGTGACGAAGGTGCCGATGAGCTGGTGTTCTACGACATCACCGCCAGTCCGGAAGGACGCAGCGTGGACCGCACCTGGGTCGAGCGTGTCGCGCGGGTGATCGATATTCCGTTCTGCGTCGCGGGTGGTATTCGCTCGGTTGATGAAGCACGTGAGGTGCTTCACGCTGGTGCCGACAAAATTTCGGTGAACTCGCCGGCGTTGGAGTGTCCGGAGCTGATCGATGAACTGGCGGCAGCATTTGGTGTGCAATGCGTGGTGGTCGGCATCGATTCGATGCGTGATGCCGATGGCGAGTGGCGCGTGCGCCAGTACACCGGCGAACCATCGAAAACACGTTCGTTGTCCCGGCGTACCATCGACTGGATGATCGAGGTGCAAAAGCGTGGTGCGGGTGAAATCGTGCTCAATGGCATGGATAGCGATGGCGTGCGCAAAGGCTATGATCTGGATCAGCTCACGATGGCGCGCGCTGTATGCAGCGTGCCGCTGATTGCTTCAGGTGGTGCCGGCGCCATGGAGCATTTTCGCGACGCCTTCGCACAGGCTGATGTAGATGGTGCACTGGCCGCTAGCGTCTTTCACAGTGGCGCCATCGCGGTGCCTGATCTGAAGCATTACCTCCGGCAGCAAGGTGTGGTGGTGCGCTTGCAGGAGATTTCCCATCATGAATAGTGCAGCAACACAAGTGAGTCGGACCGACCTCAGTCGATTGGGCTGGTCCAAGCCGGACGATCTGTTGCCAGCGATCGTGCAGCACTGGCTGACGGGCGAAGTGCTGATGCTCGGCTACATGAATGCCGAGGCGCTGACGCAGACCCAGGCAACCGGCAAGGTAACGTTCTACAGCCGCAGCAAACAGCGCTTGTGGATGAAGGGTGAAAGCTCCGGGCATGTGCTGGTGGTGAAAGCGATCCGTGTGGATTGTGATGCGGACACCTTGCTCGTGCTAGTCGATCCGCAAGGGCCTACCTGTCACCTGGGCACCCGCAGTTGCTTCGGCGATACGGTGCAGCCGCCACTGGGTTTTCTTGCCGAGCTCGATACGCTGGTTGAAAAGCGCAAAACGCTGTTGCCCGAAGGCAGCTACACCACACGCTTGTTCGAAGAAGGGACTCGTCGGATTGCGCAGAAGGTAGGCGAAGAAGGCATGGAGACAGCGCTCGCCGCCGTGGCGCAGGGAGAAGAGGAGTTACTTGGCGAAGCGGCGGATTTGATTTTTCATCTCACTGTGTTGTTGCGGGCGCGTGGTTATGGACTGACGGATGTGACGCGAGTGTTGGTAGAGCGCCACAGGTAGCACTTTCCGCGTCTGACAGGCGGTCAGTCCGGTCGGTGTGCCGAACTGCAAGGTATTGGAAATCTCGGTGGTGGCGCGGAGCCGGGCGGCGATTTCAGTGAATGGTGCGCCGTAATATTTCAGAGGTTGTTGATCTGCATGGCCAGCGACACCACATCCAGGTTGGAAGTGAGATTGTCGATATAGATGATGTTGGGAAAGGTCTGTGCGCTGCATGCGGGCAAGAGCTGCGCAGCCAGTTGGGCGTTGGCTTTATTGGCCAGTTTAAGGATGCTATCGGCACCTATTTCGCAGAAGATCGCTTGGCCACCATCCTGGGTGAGTGTCCATGACAACACGAAATACGATGCTTCCGGGTTGGAACGTTGCGTGACCATTTTCGATAGCTGATCGCTGATCATGCTGTCGAGGTTATTGATTTCGGAATACTGGTTATAGACAGGGAAGTTCTGCGGCAGATAAAAGCCCTGCCCGGCAAAACGGCCCAGAGTGAAGCCGCTGGCGGAAGCATCGACCACCACCACGACCGCTGGTGAGTTGTTGCCAATATAGGTGTTGAGGGTCAGCGCTGTCAGGTCGGCGCCGATGGGCGCACCCGTATAAAGGTGATTCAGGCCCTGCTGCAGCATTTGCAGCAGGCTGTCCCACTGCGCCTGCGTGAGGGGCGCGTAGGAGCTGTTGCCAAGATCAGTATCGAGATCGTGTGACAGGTTAAGCACAACTAGCTCGTTGTTGCTAGCCGTAAACGCGTTGATGTCATCGATGATGGACTGGATCGACTGCCCGTTGCCGCCTTGCCAGGAATTGATTTGCGCGATATAGGAGTAATGGCCCGTGACGTACTTGCCAGCACTGATCACCGGGCGGATATCGAAGTAACGCGAACCATTTTGCAACTGGCTGAGTATGGCGTTGGTTTGGGTGATCGTGTTGCAGGGGTGGGCAAAAGCGGTGCCCGAATTGAAGGCGCTCATGCCGGCATCATGCGTGCCGGGTATGCATATTTCCCGCAACGTACGCGAGCCGAGTAGAGCAAGATTGTTCTGCATCCATGCAACGCTCGATGCAGTGTTGGGCGGCGTGCCAGCAAGGACTCGCGATGCGCTTGCCGGCAAGCCGATCGTGGCGGCCACACCCAAGGCCTTGACAGTGTTACTCAGGAAATCACGACGCGACATTTGCAAACGCATAGGTACTTCTTCTAGTTGTAGTTGAATGAGTCGAATAGGTCAGTGTTTCGCCGGCATGCAGTAACAGATTTGTGGCGATACTCATACCGATGGATCGGCTGATTCGAGCCGACTGGCGTAGGTTGGCCAGAGTGATGGTTAAGCGATGAGTCTTCAGGTGGAACTTATGTGCGCCACGTTGCCGCTGCCTTGAAACCGGTAGGCACAATTGAATAGCGATAGACGTTCGGAGAACATCAGGCGTTCACCTTATTTTTATTTTGTCGCCATGCCGTATATTTTAGCTAGTTAACAATATTTCGTATGATATCGATTAGTCGTCAATTAATTTAAGGATTATTTAGTGGATAATAACAGACCCATAGCATCTCTAGGCGTCTATGGTGGCTACTCTTCTACAATTCATCCTGTTGAAAATAGAAGCGTCAAAACGAAGGTGAATTCACCCATTAAAGTCGCCATTAACAATCTTGCTAAAGATTGTTCCGAATTGACCCACCTTATGATCCCGGTATCTTCCACAAGGGAGGTAATTGACATTAATAAATTTTTTTTTGATTTTGATCAATTTGTGGAATGCTCAAATGGAGATATAAAAACAAAAAAAATGACTAGTGAAGAAGCGATGGTCATATTGGATCGACATATTGTTCACAATGAATTAATAAAGCGTAATCGCGAGGCTGCTCCTTTCGCTATTGATTGGTCTTGGTTGGCTGAGCTCATTATGCTTTCATTGAAATCAAACGCCGGAAACTGTTCCGAGAAGGCCCTGGTGGCTACTGTCATGTTTCGATTGGCTTTTGAGAAATATCTCATGAATAAGGGCTTCCAAAAACATGAAATTGATGATGCAAACATACGTATAAATATATTATACAATAATGAAATAGGTGGTGATCACGTAGTTGGTTCTGTAAAGATGACAATAGCTGGTGTGGACGAGGAGCTTCTGATTGACCCGCTAATGGACGGTTCGGTAGTGGAAAAATCAGATATTAGCCAATTCTATTCGGATAATGAGAGTGTGTACTGTTCAGGGGCGACATCGGTATTTAAAGAGATTACCGTATATGCGGATGCCCTCAATGATCCTGAGTTTTTAGGATTAATTAAACAGAAGTTGGAGAGGATGCACCACGTAGACTTCGATCATTTCGATCCGGAGGCCATCGCCCATGGCCTTCATCGTTAGCTCTTCCTGATTCGTTCCGAAGTTCAGCCCACTGCATCGAGCGGCGTGTGTAAGCGGTAAGCCAGCGCTGCTATGTATCACCTGATTCCGTGACCTCCTAACGCATAGTTCGCATGGCGTCTGGGTTTGCGAGTGATCTTTGACTCACCCGGCGGGTGAGTGGACGTCTTCGATACGCCGCACCCATGGCAGCCCGCGATCGATTACGCTGACGCACCCGCCATCGACACGATCGCTTTCATGCATTCCACGCCCTTCGTTGTTCGTCAATCCACCCGCGACCTGACCGCGATGTCTGGCTTGGCCTTCGTGGGTATTGCGTTGCATCGTGCCGCTCGATCTGGATGTGTTCTGCCTGGACAACTCCGACAGTAAGAAGGAGGGTGTGGGCGTGGGTATCGCCACGCGACGGCAAGCGCATCACCACCTGGGAAACCCGGGGGCGCACGCTCACCTTGGCCGATGGCCGTGAAGTGCGTCTGCGGCGCATTCTGCGCCTGACCGAGCGCACGATCAAAGCCGACGGCACCGTGCCATTGTTTCCCGAAGTGGTGATTGACGGTTGGGAAACGACTCTTACCGAACCGATCGACACAGTGATCACGCTGTACCAGGATCATGGCACCCATGAGCAGTTCCACAGCGAGTTCAAGAGCGATCTGGACCTGGAGCGGCTGCCGAGCGGCAAATTCAACACCCACACCTTGGTGTTGGGCCTGGCGGCGGTGGCCTACAACATCCTGCGCCTGATCGGCCAGCAAGCGCTGCTTGGCAAGGAGGCGCTACTGCGTCATCCGGCCAAGCGGCGGCGTTTGAAGACCGTGATGCAGGAGATGTTGCGTGTGGCAGCACAACTGACCCTGCACGCGCGATGTATGGCGCTCAACTTTTTCTGGCATCGGATTGCCGAGTGCGGCATCATCATCGCGCTGTTCGCCTCCTTGGACGGCCAAGCGGAATCGTGCCGAGGAGGGGTCACGGAATCAGGCGCCAGATAAGCGTAGATATCGATTAATCGTCAATTAATTTAAGGATTATTTAATGGATAATAGCAGACCCATAGCATCTCTAGGCGCCTATGGTGGCTACTCTTCTAAAATTCATCCTGTTGAAAACAGTAACGTCAAAACGGAGGTGAATTCACCCATTAAAGTCGCCGTTAACAATCTTGCTAAAGGGTGCTCCGAATTGATTCATCTTATGATCCCAGTATCTTCCACAAGAGAGTTTATTGATATTAATAAAATTTTTGCGTATGGTTGTTTTGATAAGCGTCATGTATATGAAGAAGTGAGAAAAAAAACTGATGAAGAAACGAGGGTCATAGTGGATCGACTTGATGTTCATGGTGAGTTAATAGGGCGTAATCGCAAGGCTGCTCCTGTCAAATCAAGTGAATGGAGAAAGATAATAAGAAGCGACCATATTGATCGGACTGAGTATGAAGTTGCAAGAAATAAATTTATTAAAAATTTAGCTGAACTCATTATGCTTTCATTGAAATCAAACGCCGGAAACTGTTTCGAGAAGGCCTTGATGGCTACTGTCATGTTTCGATTGGCTTTTGAGAAACATCTTATGAATAATGGCTTCACGAAACATGAAATTGATGATGCAAACATACGTATAACTATATTAGATAATCATGGAGCGGGTGGTGATCACGTAGTTGGTTCTATAAAGATGACAATAGCTGGTGTGGACGAGGAACTTCTGATTGACCCGCTAATGGACGGTTCGGTAGTGGAAAAATCAGATATTAGCCAATTCTATTCGGATAATGAGAGTGTGTACTGTTCAGGGGCGACATCGGTATTTAAAGAGATTACCGTATATGCGGATGCCCTCAATGATCCTGAGTTTTTAGGATTAATTAAACAGAAGTTGGAGAGGATGCACCACGTAGACTTCGATCATTTCGATCCGGAGGCCATCGCCCATGGCCTTCATCGTAAGCCTTTTGCGGAATCTCGCGGTAAGCGGTAAGCCATCGGCGTCCTTTTCCCTGCTTGGCCATGGCCGCCTCCGCCGTGCTGAATGTGGGGACAGTGTGGTGGTGGAAGGGGGCTGCTTCTATAACGCCGTTGAGTTAGCGCTTACATCACTGATGCCTTGGAATCATGGGTGCATACACGGCTTTCACTGCTTAGGGTGTATACGTAGGTTTTCGATATTTCAGGAAATAAACTTAAGGCAACTTCTCGTGTTGCGTTTTCAACTACCTCAGCGAAGGAGTCATGATATGGACAAGCGTGAAGTATTGAAGAGCATTGAGAGGGGTGACTCCCTGACGGTTTGGACGACCGATGGGGCGGTAGTACAGGGTAGGTTTATCAATTTCGACTCTGACGATTTGTTTTTGGACGCAGGCGGTGGCGGGTTGCAGTTGTATTCGCTTGATGAAATTGATGACATTAAGGAAGGCTGGGGTCATGTGGAATACGAGTCCGTGTTACCCGAAACGATGGATGATCAACTCAAGCGCATTGCCATAGGTAAGTACCTTATGATCTGGGGGAAATTCGGAGGCTCCAACAATGAAACGGCTGAGCAAGGCCAGTTGAAAAGCATCGATTGGACGAGTCGAACCGTCGTACTTCGCAACACCATTTACAATGCGGATACGACTGTATCTATTGATAAAATCATTCGGATCGACGAAAGCTTGAATGGTCCTTCTCATGGACGGCAGGTGCAGGAGGCGGACTGGCGCCTGGGGCCGGATGGTGACTGGCTTAGACAGTAGAAGTGCGTGAAGCGATCGCTCTTGTGCTTAGGTGCTTTGCCGCAGCGAACTTCAAGCAAAAACGCCAGGCGCGGAAGAGATATTTCTTGAGCAGATGGAAAAGGTGGTGCCGTGGAAGGATCTGGAAACGCTTATCAAATTATCAAGTAAATCCATTCATTAAAGGAGTGATGCGATGGCGTTCAATACACGCGGTTTTGACGTTGGCGGCATACGCGGATCATGGGAGTCGCCATGACGCGCATCATCTCGAAAAGGGAGCTGTTCGCCTCGGCTCCGTCCGCGATTGCCGATTTTACGGTTGCCGATTATCTGCTGACCCGGCTCAAGCAGCTTGACGTTACCGATATCTTCCAGATTCCTGGCGATTATGTGAAGGAATTTACCCAGGCCCTGGAGCATTTTGATGGCATCAACACGATTGGCGCGATCAACGAATTGGATGCCGCTTACGCCGCCGATGCTTACGCGCGCTGTCGAGGACTCGCGGCGGTATCGCTGCAATTTGGCGTGAGCACCTTCAGTGCGCTCAATGCCATTGCCGGCGCCTGGGTCGAGCGCAGTCCGATAGTAATGATCAGCGCCACGCCGGGCGCGGATATGCGCGACATCACTGACATGTATGACGTGCTGTTCCACCACTCCACCGGCGATCTGGATGCGGACCGGAAGGTTTACGAGAACGTCACCGTTAAAGCTATCACGCTCCGCAGCAATGTCGATGCCCCAGGGCAGATCGACGAGTTACTGGTCGATGCGCTTACCGACCGGCGCCCCGTGTATATCGCCTGTTACAAGGAAGTATGGGGGCAGCCATGTCCACGCCCGTCGGCGGCGCCGCTTAAACCGCGCATCGTTCGCAGTCCGGAAGCAACGTTGCGTAACGCGGTGGATCAGGCCTGGACGCAGATTTCGGTAGCCAAAAATCCGCTGATACTCGCTGGTGTGGAAGTCTTGCGCTTCGGCCTGTCTGAATTGCTGCAGGCGATCATTGACGCCAGCGGGTTTCTCTACACCACCACTTCGCTCGGCAAAACCGTGCTGGACGAGCAGGGTGACAAGTTCATTGGCACCTATTCCGACGCGGCATCGATCGAATCGGTGCGCAACATCGTGGAGGCGTCCGACTGCGTATTGGCCCTTGGCACTATCATCACCGATGACTATCTGGCGCTCATTGAAACCAAATACGCAGACATGGTGTTGGCCGATACTGCCGGGGTCCGTGCGGGCTATTTCAAATATGGCGATGTGACCTTGCAGGATTTCATGCAAGCCCTGCTGGTCAAATTCAAGGCGAGCAAGGGCTATCCGATCAAGGCTACAGCACCACTCCCACCGAAATATCCACAACCGTGGGCGAGCAATTCCGATCCGATCTACGATACCCAGCCACAGGTGATCACCTACAACCGATTTTTCGAGCACACCATGAAATTTCTGCAGGATGCGAACCTGCTGAAAGACATCGTGATGACGTATGGCGTCAGTTCGGCAATGTATGCTGCCACGAACTGTTATGGGTTGTCGCAGGGAAGTTTCATCGCTTCGGCGGCATGGCAATGCATCGGTTTCGAAACCGGCGCCGCCTCTGGTGCGCAGTTGGGCAGCCGCAAACGCGCGTGGACGGTAGCCGGCGACGGCGGCTTCATGATGGTCTGTCAATCGTTGTCCACACTGGCGCGCAATCAGCTAAACGCCGTCATTTTTGTAATGAGCAATCAGGTATACGCCATTGAACAGGTATACGTGGACATGGCTGCCTTCGAGCCTGGTTCGAAGCATCCATTCGATACCTTCGACATCCTGCCCAAATGGGATTACGTGGCGTTGGCGAAGGCTTTCGGCGCGGAAGGCATTCGGGTGGAGACGGTAGATCAGCTCAAATCCGAGTTGCCCCGCATTGCGGGAATCAAAAACAAACCCGTTCTGGTTGAAATTGTTATCCCCGAAAAGGATCTGCCAGGCCAGATGCGTCGCCTCGGCAGCGAATAAAGCGTGCATTCCCATTATCGAAGGATCTGACCATGGCACAGAAAATCTATTCGATTTTTGGCGCCGGCGCGGCCGGTCTGTACACCGCGTGGCGCTTGCTGGAAGGCCAATGCAAAAAAGCCAAATTCGCTTCGAAACAACTGAAGAAGGGTGACGTGCTGGAGCTGTACGATTGGGGGCGCTACGACTTCTCCAAACGTCATCCAGGCACCCGCGCGGCCGGTGCTCGTGTCTGCACCTGGCACTACAATAACGACAAGACCGATTCGTATGTCGAGCTGGGCGGTATGCGCTACTCCTACTGGGATAGCGCTCCGAGCAAGGCTTTTCCGGAACCGAACAATGGCCTCGCGCCAGGCCATCGCGTGGTCAGCACGGTGATCTCCAAGCTGGGGCTGGAAAAATATTCGGTGCCGTTCAACGTCACCAATAATCAGTTGTTCTACCTGCGTTCGCGGAATTTTTATTTGGATGCCATTGGCTCCAACACACCCGCGCCTTACACAGTGAACAATTTCGGCGCCAGCACGACGCCCGATCAGGGTTTTACTACGGTGCAAGACCTGGCTACGACCAAGCCGTGGGCGGATTTCACCCGTCGCGATTGGTGTCGCTTCTATCAGAATGGAAGGATCACCGCGCAGTTGCCGGCATCGAGCATCTTCCAGCAGGGCGACTATCTGAAGGATATCGGTTATTGGAATCTGCTCTACGATCAATTGGGCGCAGAAGGCTACGATTACGCCGCCGATGGCAACGGCTATAGTTCCAATGTCATCAACACGCATGCCGGCGTGTCGTTCAACATCAATAACGAGTTCACACCGGGAAGCCAGTATCGCACGCTATCGATAGGCTACTCGGGGATGTTCAATGCCTTATTCGATGAGGTCGTGAAGCTTGCCAAGGCCAAGGGCATCGAGTTCCGTTATCACCCTGATACACGTCTTCATTCGATCCTGGCGAAATTGGGCAAGGCAGTGTTTACCTACGCACATCGCGACAGCCCCAATATCGCCACCGGCTCGGGCGTGGCCGATGCGGCGTGGATGGCGATGCCCCGTGCGGCGATCGATCTGGTGGCACAAGCCACGCGTTTCCGCTTGCCGACACATGGCGAAGTGGATGTGCTCAACCACGAGAAGGTGAACCTTTATTTGGAATCGACAATCATGCAGCCGTCGTACAAGGTAGGCATGTTCTTCGATCAGCCATGGTGGGCGCCCGACATCGACAATCCGGCTCCTTATCCCGCACAGATCGTCGGCTACACGATCACGCCTGACACCATTGCCCAGCTCCGCGCGCAGAAATTTCCGGCCACTACACTAAAGGCGATGCTGACGTTGGTCGACGTGCCTTACACATCGGCGACGGATATGGTGGGGGCGATCGAGAGCATGACCGAGCAGGCATTGACGATTGCCCAGACCAAGCAGTTGGCCGCGCTCTCACGCAACAACACCATTGGACCGAGCGTGAGCAACTCGCCCATTCGCATGGTGGTGTATTTCGGCAACAACGCGACCGAGCCGAAGAAACAACCCATCTACGGCATCCTTGCCAGTTATGACGACGAGGACAACACCGAGTTCTGGCGGGAATTGGAACTGGGCCCCAAGCGTCAGCGCGAGATACCGAGTTCGGCCGATACGCAGCCCCTGGAGGGGCCACGCAAGGTACCGGCGCGCATGGTAAAGATGCTGCGCAAAATGCTGGCGGAACTCCATTTCGGCCCCAATACGGACTTCAGCGCCGTGCCCGAACCGTTGCAGGCCGCTTACATGGATTGGTCACTGCCCCCGTTCAATGCCGGCTATCACGAATGGGCGCCGCATTTCGATATCGGCGATGTGCAACGCAAGATCCGCAAACCCTCGCAACTGATCGAAAGGGCGGATGCCGATATCTTCATCGTCGGCGAGGCGTATTCGAACGACCAAGCGTGGGTGGAAGGTGCTTACTGCACCTCGGAATCGGTGCTCAACGATTTCTTCGGCATTGAGCCGATCATCGACGATCGGGAGTATCCATTTATCTGCCCGGAAAGTTCGACCGATGCCACCAGTGAAGCAGTGGAAAAGTTGCTTCGTAAGGCTGGGCCGAAGAAGAATAAAGAGGAGCCTTATTCAGCGTTGCCTTAACCGCAATGGCACTAACTCAGAATGAGGTAAGCCCCCGGCTTTGCCGGGGGACTCACCAAGGTTTGACCTATACGGCGGTCGTAGTGAACCTGAAATCTCGACCAAGAGACGAGGTTCACGATGAAAGAGTATCAAAGCTTGAGTCATGCCCGTTGGGACTGTAAGTACCGCGTGGTGTTCATTCCCAAGCGGAGAAAGAAGCAGGTGTTTGGAGAGTTACGCAAGCACTTGGACGAGGTCTTCCACGAGTTGGCTTCGCACAAGGAATCGCAGATTGTGGAAGGCCACCTGATGAGCGACCACATTCACATGTGCATCAGCATTCCGCCGAAGTATGCAGTGTCGAACGTGGTGGGTTACCTCAAGGGTAAGAGTGCCATCACCATTGCGCGCAAGTTCGGAGGACGGAATCGAAACTTCACTGGGGAGTCGTTTTGGGCACGAGGCTATTTCGTCTCGACGGTGGGCTTGGACGAAGCGATGGTGAGGGCATACATCCGAAACCAAGAGCAAGAGGATGAACGTTACGACGAGATGAAGCTGGGCGTGTAGCCCGCCGCCTTCAGGCGGCTCACGCTGTTATCGCCCCTTTGAGGGGCTCACCCAATAAAGCCCCCGGCTTTGCCGGGGGATACTTACTTAAGCGCCCTTTAAGTTCCTGGGAAAGTCCTGTCTCGCCGTTATTCCCGTTTTCGCGCACGACTATCCAGGAAAGGTCGAATGTCTGAAGCGGGCAAGTCTTGCGAAGCGATCCGCGTAGGTTGGGGTGCAAAACCCAACATGATGTGTGTGGGGCATTGTTGGGGTTTGCATCCCAACAACCTACGTGCTTTTACGCAACGTCGGCGGTCAATCTGGCACAAACACGTTTGCGCATGAGTAAAGATGCTGTAATGTGTTTGACTTACATGCACTTGGCCGTTACATCTTCCCAGTTCAATCCCTGGGGTATGTCTGTGAACAAGTATTCCGAAGCCGGCGTTCAGGCCACGCCGGACTTTCCGCAACTGTTCGGTCATCCGCGTCCGTTGTGGATGCTGTTCATGACGGAGTTCTGGGAACGTTTCGCGTATTACAGCCTGAGTTGGTCACTGACCTTGTACGCGGTGGCGCAGTTTTACCATGGCGATCCCGCTGGACAGGGCTGGGCCAGCAGCATCTTCGGTGCTTACGTTGCGCTGGCGTTTGCTTTCGGCGTCTTCGGCGGTTATGTGGCTGACAAGCTGATCGGCTGCCAGCGCTCGATCCTGCTCGGCGCCGTGGTGATGGCGGCGGGCTTGTTCGTGCTGATGATTCCAAGCCGTGAAGCCTTGTTGTTCGGTCTGGCGATGGTGATCGTGGGCGATTCGTTGTTCAAGCCGAACATTTCCTCGATGGTGGGACAACTGTATGCGCGCGATGACGAGCGTCGCGATCGCGGCTTCACGTTGTTCTACATGGGCATCAACTGCGGCGCGTTAGTGGCACCGCTGCTGACCGGCTGGCTGGCCAGTTATTTCACCGATACACCGCTGCAGCAGAACTTCCACATCGTCTTTGCGGCGGCAGGCATCGGCATGGTGCTCAGCTTGCTGTGGTTCTGGTTCGGGCGGCGTGGCTTGCACGGGGTAGGGCGTCCGACGCCCGACAGCGAGAGCCGCATGCGCATGCTGCAGGTGGTCGCGGGTGTGGTGGTTGCCGTGCCGGTGACCTATCTGCTGCTCGCCAAGCTCGGCGCCGTCGGCTTGCAATGGGTGATGGGCGTGCTGTTCGTTGGCATGGTGATGGTGCTGATCGGCGAAGCCGTACGGCACGATCGCGTGCAGCTCGATCGCGTGATTGCGATGCTGATCATTTTTGCCTTCAACGTACTGTTCTGGATCTTCTATTACCTGTTCGGCACCACCTTCAACTTCCTGGCCGAGAACATGGTGAATCGGCAGATGTTCGGTGGCTGGGTATTCCCAGTGGGCTGGTTCCAGTCGATGGAGCCGCTCGGGGTGGTGGTCTTTGCGCCGGTGACGGCGCTGGTCTGGGGGTGGCTGGCGAAGCGCCACAAGGAGCCTTCCATCCCACGCAAGTTTGGCCTGGGCCTGGTGTTCAACGGCATCGGCTTTGTGAGCTTGATTTATGCGCTGTCGTATCTGCTCGACCCGCGTGGCTTGATTCCGTTCTGGCCATTGGCGACGTGCTATCTGTTCCAGTCGGTGGGCGAACTGTGCCTGTCACCGATCGGCCTGTCGATGGTGACCAAGCTGGCGCCGCCGCGTCTGGTTGGCCTGGGTCTTGGCGGCTGGTTCCTGTCCATGGCGCTCGGTGGCAATTTGTCCGGCATGCTGGCTTCGCATATCAGTGGCGCCACGGGCATGACCGCTGCTTCCGCGCTCAACGGCTTCACCTTCTGCTTCTATGTCCTGGCTGGCTCAGGCGTATTGCTGCTGTTGATTTCACCGTTGGTGAATCGCTTGATGCATGGTGTGAAGTAAAAACCAGCACGTGGGCGACGGCATCGCGTTGTCCACGCTTATCTCGGATCACTTCTTTGAGACTGGCTGGAGCTTGTCCAGAATCCGGGTCAGCCAGTGCTGCTCTTCCTGGTCCAGTTTCTCCAGCACCTCGCGCTCGCGGGCGCGGGCCATCGGCGCCACATCGTCGTGGATCAGCCAGCCAGCCTCGGTAAGGCTCAGCACGGAGCGGCGTTTGTCGCCGTCGTGCGTATCGCGGTGCACGCGTCTGGCCTCCACCAGCCGGGCTAGGGCGCGGCTGACCGCCACCTTGTCCATGGCCGTGCGTTCTGCAACTTCCCGGGCGGATAGCCCGTGGAAACGTGCTAATACGGCCATCACACGCCACTCGGTCACGCTGAGGTCGTACTTTCGTTGGTAGTCGTCCGCAATCGCCTGGCTTACCGTGTTGGAAAGGATCGACAGCCGATAGGGCAGGAAATGTTCCAGCTCTAGGGGGGCATGCTCGGCTCCAGCAGGAGTCGGCTTACGCGGATTTGACATTGCGGCAGTGTTCCTTGCAATTAGTTTCACATGTAACTATAACGATGGCCTTATCCCGATGGTGGCACGCTGCCGTGGTCGCCGTCGCGCATCGGACTCACGTCAGGAGAGCGTCATGAACGCCCAGCCCAATCTCGGCATGCACGTCACCACCTTCGAAAACCCCATGGGCATCGATGGTTTTGAATTCGTCGAATTTGCCGCACCCGCCGGTCGCAGTGGCGAACTGCACAAGCTTTTCCAAAGCATGGGTTTCACCGCCGTGCTCAAGCACAAGCAGCGTCCTATCACGGTCTACCGTCAGGGTGGTGTGAACTTCCTGGTCAATGAAGACCTCCACTCCTTCGCCGCCGACTTTGCTGCCAAGCATGGCCCCAGCGCCTGTGGTTTTGCGATCCGCTTCAAGAAGCCGGCGGATGAGGTGTTGAAGACCGTGCTGGCCCAGGGCGGCGAGGCATCCACTGACAAGGCCCAGACCAAGGCCGTGAATGCGCCGGTAGTCAAAGGCATCGGCGACTGCATGCTTTATCTGGTGGATCGCTACGGCGACGCGGGCAGTATCTACGACGGCGACTTCGCACCGATAGCA
This sequence comes from Dyella sp. M7H15-1, assembly GCF_004114615.1. Taxonomy (NCBI): domain Bacteria; kingdom Pseudomonadati; phylum Pseudomonadota; class Gammaproteobacteria; order Lysobacterales; family Rhodanobacteraceae; genus Dyella; species Dyella sp. M7H15-1. The sequence continues at coordinate 1,359,056 of NZ_CP035300.1, read as the reverse complement.
GGCGTCGATCAGCACCCAACCGGCTTCGGTCTGACCTTCATCGACCACCTCACGCACAACCTCTACTTCGGCAATATGCAGAAGTGGTCCGATTACTACGAGCGCTTGTTCAATTTCCGAGAGATACGCTATTTCGATATCAAGGGCGTCAAGACCGGCCTGGTATCCAAGGCGATGACTGCGCCGGATGGCATCGTGCGCATTCCGCTGAATGAATCGAACGATCCGAAGAGCCAGATCAACGAATACCTCGACGCGTATCACGGCGAAGGCATCCAGCACATCGCCTGCTTTACCGACAATATCTACGAGACGGTCGAAGCGATGCGCGCAAGCGGCGTGCAATTCCTGGATACGCCCGATACCTATTTCGACGTGATCGATCAGCGCATCCCCAACCACGGCGAGGATGTGCCGCGCCTGGCCAAGAACAAGATCCTGATGGACGCCGATCCGGAAACCAAACAACGCAAGCTGCTGCAAATCTTCACCCAGAACAATATCGGCCCGATCTTCTTCGAGATCATCCAGCGCAAGGGCAACGAAGGTTTCGGCGAAGGCAACTTCCAGGCGCTGTTTGAGTCGATCGAGCGCGATCAAATGAAGCGTGGCGTGCTTTAAAGCCTGAAAGCCCCTCTCCCTTCGGGAGAGGGGTTGGGATGAGGGTCCGATAGTGCCAGAACGCATCAAACCACCGTTACCGACAAGAACGCGAGACAACGCGCGGCAATTGCGAAAATCGGCAACCGAAGCGGAGCAGAAAATCTGGTACTACCTTCGCGGCGGTCGCTTGAATGGCTACAAGTTTAGGCGGCAGCACTCCATCCCACCTTACGTTGTCGATTTTTACTGTGACGCGAAACATCTGGTGATTGAGTTGGATGGCTCGCAACACAACCTCGAAGTGGACAGAGGTCGAACGTTGTACCTGCAATCGCAAGGCATGAAAATCTTGCGGTTTTGGGACAACGAAGTGCTACAACAAACCGAAGCAGTGCTTGAAGCAATCTTGTAAGCCCTCGAAACTTGAGTTCTTCTCCCTCGGAGGTTGGTTTGGGTGAAGGTGCGATCAGTGCGCGATGACAAATGCTGCTGCAAGCAGTGGTTGGCGCGCTTCGCCCGGACCCTCACCCCCAGCCCCTCTCCCAGAGGGAGAGGGGCGCTCGGATACGGCATAGAGTGACAACATGATGCAATCGAACGGTTACCAATCGGGCTTCTCGAATGAATTCGCCAGCGAAGCGATTCCCGGTGTGCTGCCTACGGGGCAGAACTCACCGCAGCGCGTTGCGCATGGTCTGTATGCCGAACAGCTATCCGGCACTGCCTTCACCGCGCCACGGCATACCAACCGCCGCAGTTGGTTGTATCGCATCCGGCCTGCCGCCATGCATCGGCCGTTCGAAGCACTGGTGCATGGCAGTTTTCATAATCGCTTCGACGAAGCGCCTGCCACGCCGAATCAGTTGCGCTGGGACCCGTGGCCGATGCCGGCCAAGCCCACCGATTTCGTCGATGGCCTGGTCACGCTAGCCGGCAACGGTAGTGCGGCAGAGCAGTCGGGTTGCGGCATTCATCTCTACGCGGCCAACCGCTCGATGGAAGGTCGTTTTTTCTACGACGCGGATGGCGAACTGCTGATCGTGCCGCAGTCCGGACGCCTGCGTCTTGCCACCGAACTGGGCGTGCTGGACATAAAGCCACTGGAAATTGCCGTGATGCCACGCGGCATCCGTTTCCGGGTGGAGTTGCTGGACAAGGAAGCGCGCGGTTACGTCGCCGAGAATTTCGGCGGCATGCTACGTCTGCCGGACCTGGGGCCGATCGGCGCCAACTCGATGGCGCTGCCACGTGATTTCCTTACCCCGCATGCGGCGTACGAAGACGTCGAAGGCGATTTCGAGCTGATCGCCAAGTTCCAAGGCAACCTGTGGTCAGCGCGCATGGATCACTCGCCCCTGGACGTGGTGGCTTGGCACGGCAACTACGCGCCCTACAAATACGACCTGACGCACTTCAATACGGTTGGTTCGATTAGCGTCGATCATCCCGATCCCTCGATTTTCACCGTGCTGACCTCACCCAGCGATACGCATGGTACGGCGAACGTGGATTTCGTGATCTTCCCGCCGCGCTGGTTGGTGGCCGAGCACACCTTCCGTCCGCCGTATTTCCATCGCAATATCGCCAGCGAATTCATGGGGCTGATCGAAGGTGTGTACGACGCCAAGGCCGGTGGTTTCGCGCCGGGCGGTGCCAGTCTGCACAATTGCATGAGTGGCCACGGTCCGGATGCGGCGAGCTTCGAGAAAGCGAGTGCTGCCGATGTGAGCAAGCCCGATCACCTCACTGGCACCATGGCTTTCATGTTCGAAACGCGCAAAGTGATCCGCCCGACCAAACAGGCGCTGGAAGCGCCGCAATTGCAGCGCGATTACTATCAGTGCTGGCAAGGCATTGCCAAGCATTTCGATCCGGCGAGCGCGTGATCCATCGCGCGCTTGGCCGTTACCTGACAACGATGTGAAAGGCTGCCCGACGATGCAGCCGACGGAGTGAATGCATGAAACTGGGCAGTCTGAAAGAAGGCGGTCGCGACGGTACGCTGATCGTGGTGAGTCGCGATTTGCAGCGTGCGGTGAAAGCCACCGGCATCGCACCGACCTTGCAGGCGGCACTCGACGATTGGTCGAATGCGGCGCCACGCCTGAACGCCTTGTCCGATGAACTCAACGCCGGCAAGGCAACAGGTGCGTTCGCACTGGATGCAGCAGCGCTGGCTTCGCCCCTGCCGCGTGCCTACGAATTCGTGGACGGCAGCGCGTACCTGCCGCACGTGGAACGTGTGCGTCGTGCACGTGGTGCCGAGGTGCCCGAATCGTTCTATGTCGATCCACTGATGTATCAGGCCACCAGCGCTGGTTTTCTCGGGCCGCGCGATCCGGTGGTGGTGCCGAGCGAAGATTACGGCATCGACCTCGAAGCCGAAGTGGTGGTGATCACCGATGACGTGCCGATGGCGGTGACGCCGGAGCAAGCTGCAGCGCATATCCAACTGGTGGGTCTGGTCAACGACGTCAGTCTGCGCTGCTTGATTCCTGCGGAACTGGCCAAGGGTTTCGGTTTCTTGCAATCCAAGCCACGTTCGGCTTTGTCACCGGTGTTCGTTACGCCCGATGAACTAGGCGATGCCTGGCACGACGACAAGCTGCATCTGCCCATGCGCACCTGGCTCAACGGCAAGTGGTTCGGTGAAGCGGAATGCGGCGTCGATATGCAGTTCAATTTTGCGCAACTGGTTGCGCATGCGGCCAAGACCCGTCCGCTGACTGCGGGGACCATCGTCGGCTCGGGCACCATCGCCAATGAAGACACCAGCAAGGGTGCTTCTTGCCTGGCCGAGCAACGCACGGTGGAAACGCTGCGTGACGGCAAGGCAATAACGCCTTTCCTGAAGTTCGGTGACACACTGCGGATCGAGGTCATCGACCGTCATGGCGTGTCCATCTTCGGTGCGATCGAGCAAGTGGTTACACCCTTGAAGTGAAAAAACTTCACGGGACTTCGGTGACAACAGATGACGCACCGAAATATCGGCGCTATCTTTCTGTAGTCACTCTCTCACCGACCAAGGAGTCCCACATGTCTCAAGTTACGCTCAAAGGCAATCCGGTCAACGTTGCCGGCCAGTTGCCGGCCGTCGGCCAGCAGGCACCAGGTTTCAGCCTGGTTGCCAAGGATCTTTCCGACGCCACGCTCGCCAGTTTCAACGGCAAGCGCAAGGTGCTTAACATCTTCCCCAGTGTGGACACGCCGACGTGTGCCACGTCGGTGCGCAAGTTCAATGAAAAAGCTTCGCAATTGGGCGATACCGTTGTGTTGTGTATCTCCGCCGACCTGCCGTTTGCACAGGCGCGTTTCTGCGGTGCCGAAGGCCTGAGTAACGTGGTCACGCTGTCGACCATGCGCGGTCAGGATTTTCTCAAGCACTACGGCGTGGCCATCGCTTCCGGTCCGCTGACCGGTTTGGCCGCGCGTGCCGTGGTGGTGCTGGACGAACACGACAAGGTGCTGCACACCGAATTGGTGGGCGAGATTGCTGAAGAACCTAATTACGACGCGGCACTGAAAGCACTTCACTAATGATTATGATGTCGTTCTGAAGATGCTCAACTAATTGGGTAGGCCAGTTCCCGGCTTTGCCGGGGACTGGCTTTTTGTCGCAGATGCTCAAGGTGGGTTCGGGCAACCCGTTGGAAGACCGCCGGGGAGCGTAACAACGGCCGTATCACCTACTAGCCGCAAGGTGTAACGGCTTCTGGTATAGACCACTGGCGCGGTACACGCGCGGCCTAGCACGGCATCGGCTGCTGCATTGTTCGTGTCATCCTCGCGGGCTTCATGGAGTCCCGTGACGTAGTGCTTCATGAAGTAGCGTGACATGAAGTCACGTCCCTGCAAATAAGTGGGCACCACCGTATTGAGCAAAGGAAAGCGGCTCGCTGCGTGGGCTGTTAATGGTGAGAGTCCGGCCGAACCATCCAGCAGGAACTGCTGGATGCCGTCGTTGGCTTTCAACTCAGCCAGGTCATTCGACAATTGCGATGCGATGCGATCTTCGTAGTGCTTCTGGGCGGATTGGGCGTTGCTATAGGCACCGGCAAATACCAGCATGCCCGCGACCCAGATGCTTGCCACTGTGTTGGTGAGATAAACAGCCCAGCGACGCGTTGTTGCATGACTGGCAAGGTATAGGGCGATCAAGCCGGCACTGATCAGTGCGCCAACGCTGGGGAATACGCGGGCGGCGACGATGGGCGATACCAGCAAAAGCATCGGTCCAGCGAGGGAGACGAGGGCTGCAGCAGGTGCGAGCAGGGCAAGGATGATCAGTGCAGACTTGACCCACAGCGGATGCGCATGTTGTGTGGATGGCGTAAACGTGTAGTGCAAGGTGATCACCAACGGTGTGACTGCCATGAGCAACATCAAGGGCAGAAACATCAGTGTCCAGCGATATGGCATCGCACTGAGCAGATAAGTGCCCATGGTTTTGGTGTTGTGCACGACCACGTTGATGTCGCGGATGCTATGGATGGTTCGGCTATGTTCTTGCACCCAGTCCTTGATGGATGGGGCGACTTTCCAGGTATAGACAGCCGCGGCAAGCAGTGTCTGGGTGACATAGCGGCATGTCAGCCAGAAGATCTGTCTTGGTTCGGACCGCTCGGTTTGTGCTGCGAGCAGATCCAGCAGAGCGAAAATGAGAAATACATTGAAAGCCGGCTGATAGCTGCACAAGCTTCCCAGCAAGGAAAGTGCGCCCAAATAGAAGCCGGATCGCTTTTGCCGTAACGTCGTGATCGGGATCAGCGCCAACAAGATCGCCAAAGCCATGCCTGGTGCATCGAAGCGAAACGACAGGTTTTCAAGGAAAAAGGGCTGGGCGCCCAGTGGCAGCGTGAGCAAGGCAGCGAGCAAGGGTGATGAAAGCTTGTAACGCCGGGCGATCAGTACGCCAGACAAAGCCAGCAATGCAATGGCCAGGATCTGCGTCAACGGAGCTATGTCGACGAGCGAAGGCAGGTTCAATTCCAGTGCCCGCATCAACAGTGTGGTCAGTGGACGGCCATTGGCGTTCCAGCCGTAAGCACCATTGAGCGCACGAACGAGGTCATCGTTGTACGGGCGATCGGCGCGCAGCAGGGGGTAAAGCACGAACAGCAAGTACCCCAGGAACAAGATGGCAAAAACCTGTCTGCCAGTGACTTGGTTTCGCGGCGATGCTTCCATGGGCCTGTTCCGTTGACGATATGATCGCTGACATATATCAGGTCCGCGAACGCACATCATCATGACGTGAGAGAACGCGGATATTACCGGATCAGACGCCTGACACGACTTCATTCGGCTCCGACGCACCGGAGCAAGGCCATTTCAGGATGTCATGGGGCGTGTTGACCTTATGCTAGATTGCTTTGTTTGGTGCTGGCATCCTATTGGCCAGTGATCGTATCAACGACGACTATATGGTTAAGGGTGTGCCAATGCAGGGTTGCGCAGGGACGTCGATTATCAATCCGGCCGTGATGGCCAACCTGGCCGATTACCGTCAGGAGTTCGCGTCGGCGCCGCCTTTTCCGCATGTCGTCATCGACGATTTTCTGACCCTGAATTTTGCGCAGGCGCTGCTGGGCAGCTTTCCCGCGTTCGAGCGAGGCAACGCGATAGCTGATAGTGGGGAGCTTGGCGGCAAATCCACCCTGGACAAGGTGCGTAGCCTTGGACCTGCCTATCAGCGGCTGGATGACGCAATCAAGAGCCCGGAGTTCCTCAAGGCGATTGGCGATATCACCGGTATCGACGACTTGATCTATGACCCTTGGTATCTCGGTGGTGGAACGCACGAGAATCGCAACGGCATGGCGCTGGATGCACACGTCGACTTCAACTATCACCCGAGTGAGCGCTGGCATCGCCGGCTCAACCTTATTGTGTACCTCAATCCGGTCTGGGAAGAGGGCTGGGGTGGTTGTCTGGAATTGTTCCGCGATCCGCATGTTGACAGCCGGCCTTCGCGCTCGATCGACCCGCTCTTCAATCGCTGCGTGATTTTTGAAACGTCGGAAGTCTCCTGGCATGCCTTCGATCCCATTTGCCTTCCGCCCGGACGCGAAGAGCTGACGCGGCGCTCGGTAGCCTTGTATTTCTACACCAAGGACCGGCCTACGGAGCAAACGGCGCCCAGGCATACCACTTATTACGTCAATCGTCAGTTGCCCGAGCACTTCGCGGAGGGGCGAGTGCTGTCGCGCAGGGATCTCGCGGAAATCAAGCATCTGCTGGAACAGCGCGATGGCCATATCCGCATGCTCTATACGGAAAACACGGCGTTGCGCGAGGCGCAGGATCGTGGGCTGACCGGGCATCTGTTGTACCTGGCCAAGCGTGCTTACGTACGCTACCGGCGTTAAGGCAGCGCTGCCTTAAGGTTCAGGTAAACACAAAGCTTCAGTGTGTGATGGGAGGCGGATTTGATTCGCTAGGAGCCTGTCGGACTTGAATGGTCGAGACGATATGACGCGAGTGCAGCCAAGAAAAAAGCCAGGCTTGGCCCGGCTTTTTTCGGTGCGGACACAATGCGTTTACTTGGCCGCGACCAGCGCCTTGGTCATGTCCAGCATACGATTGGAAAAACCCCACTCGTTGTCGTACCAGCTCAGCACCTTCACCAGCGTGCCGCCCATCACGCGCGTTTGAGTGGCGTCGTAGATGGAGGAGTGAGCGTTGTGGTTGAAGTCGATCGACACCAGTGGCTTGGTATTCACCGACAGGATGCCCTTCAGCGGGCCATGGGCAGCGTCGTTGATGGCCGCATCGATTTCTTCCTTGGTGGTGTTGCGGGCAGCGACGAAGGAGAGGTCGACCACCGACACGTTGATGGTCGGTACACGCATGGCGAAGCCGTCCAGCTTGCCGTTGAGTTCCGGCAGCACCAGGCCCACCGCGGCGGCGGCGCCAGTCTTGGTCGGGATCTGCGAATGGGTGGCTGAACGGGCGCGGCGCAGGTCCAAGTGATAGACGTCGGTCAGTACCTGATCGTTGGTGTAGGCGTGGATGGTGGTCATCAGGCCGTGCACGATGCCAATCTTTTCGTGCAGCACCTTCGCCAGTGGTGCCAGGCAGTTGGTGGTGCAGGAGGCGTTGGAGATCACCTGGTGGCTGGCGGTGATCTTGTCGTCGTTCACGCCGAACACGAAGGTGCCGTCCACGTCCTTGTCGCCGGGGGCGGAAATGATCACCTTCTTGGCGCCAGCGGCGAGGTGCGCACCGGCCTTGGCCTTGGAAGTGAACAGGCCGGTGCATTCCAGCACGACCTCAACGCCCAGCTCGCCCCATGGTAGCTTGGACGGGTCGCGTTCCGCGCAGACCTTGATACGGTCGTCGTTGACGATCAGGTCGCCGCCGTCCACCGAGACCTCGCCCGGGAACTTGCCATGGGCGGTGTCGTACTGGGTGAGGTGCGCGTTGGTCTCGGCATTGCCGAGGTCATTGATCGCGACGATCTGAAATTCGTTCGTGCGACCTGATTCGTACAGCGCGCGCAGAACATTGCGGCCGATACGACCGTAACCGTTGATGGCGACCTTGATGGTCATGAGACAGCGTCCTCTGAAGTGATGACAGGCAGCAAAGCGACGGTCTAGTAGGGCCGCCGAAACGCGCATTTTAGCCCGAACCGGGGCGATCCCTCATCCGATGTCATAAAGGCTATGGCAAGATTCTCGGCTTGCCACCAAGGGGGTCGTCATGCGTTCCATCTGCCGTCTTGCTGCTGCCTTGTTCACGACCCTCGCCATCGTGCCGGCTGCGCAGGCATGGGGGCCGCTGGGGCATAGCGTAGTAGCCGAACTGGCCCAGCGCCATCTCAGCCCTGCGGCCGAGGCGGAAGTGGAACACCTGCGCGCACTCGATCACACCAAGTCGCTGGCCGACATTGCCAGCTGGGCGGACGAAATCCGCAACGATCCCAAGCAGCAGGATCTATGGAACAAAACCCGCCCTCTGCATTTCATCGATTTCCGCAGCGGTGATTGCATCTATACCCCGCCGCGCGATTGCAAGGATGGTCAATGTGTCGTTGAAGCCATTTCGCACTACATCGCCATTCTGAGTGATCGCAGTCAGACGGATCAGGCCAGGTTGCAGGCGTTGAAGTTCGTGGTGCACTTTATTGGAGATATTCATCAGCCGCTGCATGGGGGTTACAAGGACGATCTGGGCGGCAACAAGTATCAGGTGCAGTTCCAGGGACAGGGTACGAATTTGCACCGGGTGTGGGATTCGGGTTTGCTGAGTACGCGTCAGCTCGGTTGGAAGGCGTACGTCAATAGGCTGGATGCGCAAGGCGCCATGCAACTGCCTCCGCCGATGGCACCGTACGATAATGCCGCGGCGCAATGGGCGGAAGAATCCTGCCGCATCAGCCACGATATCTATCCGAGCGGCCACGTGATCGACCAGGCCTACATCAATGCCAAACTACCGGTAGCCGAAGCCCGCTTGCGTGAAGCGGGCCGGCGTTTGGCGGAGGTTTTGAATCTGGCGTTGCAGAATGGGTGATAGGTTACGGGCGTAACGCAGCTCGATCCGCCGCTTCCCAAATGATGCCAAAAGTGGATGAGTTCATCGGGGTTTTGTTGAACGGGGCTCTCCATATAATCGCTCGGTGCGTTCTGTGCCTTTGCCGCGATGCTGAGGCTTGCTGCGCAAATCGCGCTGAGTCCGACGCTTGCGATGATTGTGAGGCGGCTGCGTATCTTCCCGTTTTGCCATGAATGCTTTGATGTCATGCTCGATCTCTCTCGATGGGCAATGATGCCGTGATGTACCACGGCAACGCATCGTATGGCTACGTTTTGTTTATGTAAGTCAGCGAATCCGTAGTGCTTTTCTGAGGTGATGTAAGCGTTGCGCGGGATGCGTCCTATCGCGTTCATGCAGTTCTGCTAGTCTGGTACGACAAAATTTGAAATCTGCATCATGGCTACCGAAACACAATGCCGTCGTACCAAGATCGTTGCCACCCTGGGTCCCGCTACCGATGCGCCGGGCATGCTGGAAAAAATCATCGTCGAAGGCGTGAATGTGGTCCGACTCAACCTCTCCCATGGTCAGTCCGATGATCATCGGGCCAGAGCCGTGGCCGTACGCAAGGCGGCTGAGAAGGTCGGGTGTGAGGTAGGTGTGCTGGCTGATCTGCAGGGGCCGAAGATTCGCGTTGAGCGTTTCGCCAATGGCCCAGTGGAATTGCGCGACGGAGATGCCTTCGTGCTCGATTGCCGGGTAGATGCTCCGCCGGGCGATGCGAGCCGCGTGGGCGTCAGCTATCTTGGATTGCCGCAGGATGTGAAAGCCGGCGACGTGTTGTTGCTGGACGATGGCCTGGTGGCGCTGACCGTGCTTGAGGTTGTCGGCTGCGAGGTGCACTGCCGGGTATTGATCGGCGGTCGCCTTTCCGATCGCAAGGGTTTGAATCGTCAGGGCGGTGGTTTGTCGGTGTCGGCGCTGTCGGAAAAGGACAAGGCCGATATCAAGCTGGCCGCCGAGATCGGCGCGGACTTCCTCGCGGTATCGTTTGTACGCTCCGCGGCGGATATGGAGCTGGCGCGGCACTTGTTGGAGGAGGCCGGCGGCAAGGCGTCGCTGGTGGCGAAGATCGAGCGTGCCGATGCGATTTCGGTGCTCGGTGAAATCATCGACGCGTCCGATGTGGTGATGGTGGCGCGCGGTGATTTGGGCGTGGAGATTGGTGACGCCGAACTGCCTGGCTTGCAGAAGAAGATCATTCGCGAAGCCGTGCAGCGCAACCGTGCGGTGATTACGGCGACGCAGATGTTGCAGTCGATGGTGCGCTCTCCCATCCCCACGCGTGCCGAAGTGCTCGATGTGGCCAATGCCGTGATCGACGGCACCGATGCGGTGATGTTGTCGGAAGAATCGGCGGCCGGTGCACATCCGGACAAAGCCGTGGCTGCCTTGCGTCGCATTTGCCTGGGAGCGGAAAGCCAGTTCGAGTCGAAGGAAGACTTGACCACGGCCGGTCATCGCCTGGATCGCACCGATCAGGCCATCGCACTGGCGGCCATGCTGCTGGCCAGCGAAGTGAAGGCGCGTGCCATTGTCGCTTTGACCGAATCAGGTGCAACGGCGCAATGGCTTTCGCGTTATCGCAGCGCGGTGCCGATTTATGCGCTTTCGCCGTTCGAAGATGCGCGTCGGCGCATGCTCATGCTGCGTGATGTGCAGCCGGTGAAATTTACCCATGACACCCTGAATCCAGGGGTGTCGGCACGCGAGGCAGTGTTGCAGTTGTTTGCAGCAGGCAAGCTGGCCGAAGGCGATCGCGTCGTGCTCACACATGGCGATCATATCGGTCGCGGCGGTGGCACCAATACGTTGAAGTTGCTTTCGGTAGGTGCCGACGGCGTGGTGGAAAGTTTGCGTGATCTCTAAGCCCCCTCTTAACCCGCTGCGCAGGTGTGCCGCGGGTTAGCTAGACTTAGGGCCGTCCCCAACCGCGATACATCGGAGGTATGTCATGCAGGCCTTGACTCGTTTCGGCCAATCCTTACTGGTGGCCGCTGTCCTTGCCGCCAGCATGCCCGCCATGGCCCAGAAAGCGCGTCGTGTAGCACCGGAGCAGCTCTCCAACGACTGGATTCTCATCAACAACCGCAAGGAAGGTATCCAGGTTGACGTACCCAACAGCGGTGTGAACCTCTACAAGCCCGGCTGTGTGGCGGTGACCTATACCATCGGTTCCGATGGCATCCCCATGAATATCCAGGTTGCCAAGGTGACGCCGCGGAGCGATCTCGGCAAGGCAGCGATCAGCGCAGTGTCCAAATTCCGATACGGTCCATCGCTGACCAATAAGCACGAAGACCCGGTCTCCACGTATTACATCGTCCCGTTCAACTCCCCAGGCGACAAAACCCGGCAGGCCGCCATGATGGCTCCCTGCAAGCTGCCAGGCTACGGCTAGAGCTGATCGTAAACTGGCTCTGCCCTCGATTCGGCCGGTCACGGACGCCGGCCGACCGGTTGGGGCTATAATCCCGCGTTTTCAACCTGACCACCCGCATGGGTGGCACCCTTCTCTTGCGGCCGTATGCCGCCAAAGTTTTACGGAGTCGTCCAATGAGCATTGAAGATCTTGAGAGCATCGCCCTGGCGATGGTCGCGCCTGGCAAGGGCATCATCGCCATCGATGAGTCGACCAACACCATCAAGAAGCGCTTCGAGGCGGTCGGCATTGAGAACACCGAAGAGAACCGTCGCGCCTACCGCGAGCTGCTGCTGACCGCGCCGAACCTCTCCGATCACATCTCCGGAGCGATCCTGTACGACGAAACCATCCGCCAGTCCACCAAGGACGGTGTGCCGTTCACTCAGGTGATGAAGAAGAACGGCATCATCCCAGGCATCAAGGTCGACAAGGGCCCGGTGCCGCTCGCAGGCTTCCCCGGTGACGTGGTCACCGAAGGTCTCGACGGCCTGCGCGATCGCCTGGCCGAGTACGTCAAGCTCGGTGCCCAGTTCGCCAAGTGGCGTGCCGTCATCAACATCAGCGAAGACAACCCCAGTTCCTCCACCATCGAAGCTAACTGCCATGCGCTGGCCCGCTACGCCGCGCTGTGCCAAGAAGCTGGCCTGGTGCCGATGGTCGAGCCGGAAGTGATCATGGACGGCGACCACAGCATCGAAGTGAGCTACGAAGTGCACGAAGCCGTGCTGCGCAGCCTGTTCAATGCTTTGTACGAGCAAAACGTGCTGCTGGAAGGCACTATCCTGAAAGTCAGCATGGTCATCTCGGGCAAGGATGCGGGAGAGCAGGCTAGCGTAGAGGAAGTGGCCGAAGCGACCGTACGTGTATTGAAGACCACTGTGCCGGCTACCCTGCCAGGCGTCGTATTCCTCTCTGGCGGCCAGACTGACGAGCAGTCCACCGCCCACCTCAATGCGATGAATCGCATGGGGCCGCATCCGTGGCCACTGTCCTTCTCCTACGGCCGCGCCATGCAACAGGCCGCGCTCAAGCTGTGGTCGAAGGACATGAAGGTCAACTACGCCGAAGCCCAGAAGACCGTGGCTGCCCGCGCCAAGGACAACGGCCTTGCCGCACTGGGCCAGTGGAAGGGCTGATCATCGTTTCAGCCGCCGCTTGAAGGGCCAACAGAAAGGGCCTCGTCGGGCGCCCTTTCTTGTTTCTCTGGCTTTGGTTACGCGACGGCGATCAGAAGCGGTATTCGCCAGCGACCATGACGGCATGGATCTGCAACGGCACACAATAAACAAATCACAACGGACGCCTATAACGACAACTGGACGACAGATAGCCAACGATCGGCGACAATAAGTCCTTTTGCGCCTGCCCCGGAGATAGACCTGATGACTTCCCGTCGCGAACTCGCCAACGCCGTCCGCGCCCTGGCCATGGATGCTGTGGAGGCAGCCAATTCCGGCCACCCCGGCATGCCGATGGGCATGGCCGACATCGCCGAAGTGCTGTGGAACGACTTCCTGAAGTTCAACCCCGGCAACCCGAGGTGGCCCAATCGCGACCGTTTTGTGCTGTCCAACGGCCACGGTTCGATGCTGCAGTACGCCCTGTTGCATCTCACCGGCTACGACCTGCCCATGGCTGAGCTCAAGCGTTTCCGCCAGCTTCATTCCAAGACCGCCGGCCATCCGGAAGCCAGCGAAACCCCAGGCGTGGAAACCACCACCGGACCGCTAGGCCAGGGCTTGGCCAATTCGGTCGGTTTTGCGCTGGCAGAAAAAGTCCTGGCGGCGCATTTCAACCGCCCGGGCCACGCCATCGTCGATCACCACACCTACGTATTCCTGGGCGATGGCTGCCTGATGGAAGGCGTTTCGCACGAAGTCGCCTCGCTGGCAGGTACCTGGAAGCTGGGCAAACTGATCGCCATCTACGACGACAACAACATTTCCATCGACGGTGAAGTGGAAGGCTGGTTCACCGACGATACCGCCAAGCGTTTCGAAGCCTACGGTTGGAATGTCATCGGCGTGGTGGATGGCCACAACGCTGACGCGGTGAAGAGGGCGCTGGAGCAAGCGACTTCGCAGAGCGAAAAACCCACGTTGATCATTTGCAAGACCATCATCGGCTTCGGTGCCCCGAACAAGCAGGGCAAGGAAGAAAGCCATGGCGCCGCGCTTGGCAAGGCCGAAGTGGCCGCTGCCCGCGACATGCTCGACTGGCGCTATGCGCCGTTCGAAATTCCTACCGACATCTACGCTGGTTGGGACAAAAAAGTCGTCGGCGCAGAGCGCGAACAGCAGTGGAACGATGTCTTTGCGAAATACAAAGCGGAGCATCCGGAACTCGCTGCGGAATTCAGCCGCCGCATCGCTGGTGAACTGCCGGCCGATTGGGCGGAAAAGTCGCAGGCGTATATCGAAAAAATGCAGACCGAAGGTCCGGACGTGGCTTCGCGCAAGGCTTCGCAGATGACACTGGATGCCTTCGGTCCGCTGCTGCCGGAGCTGGTCGGCGGTTCGGCAGACCTGGCAGGTTCCAACCTCACCATGTGGAAGGGCAGCAAAAACATCACTGGCCCTGATGGTAATTACGTTCATTACGGCGTGCGCGAGTTCGGCATGAGTGCGATTGCCAATGGTTTCGCATTGCACGGCGGCTTCCTGCCGTACGACGGCACCTTTCTGGTGTTCTCCGATTACGCCCGCAACGCTGTGCGCATGAGCTGCCTGATTCCGGCACATGTTATTCACGTCTACACGCACGATTCGATCGGTTTGGGCGAGGATGGTCCGACCCACCAGCCGATCGAACACCTCGGCTCGTTGCGTCTGATCCCGAACAACCGCGTGTGGCGTCCGTGCGACGTGGTGGAATCGGTGGTGTCCTGGAAGGCCGCGATCGAGCGCAAGAATAATCCATCCTGCCTGATCTTCTCGCGCCAGACGCTCAAGCATCAGCAGCGTACGCCGCGGCAGGTATCCGACATCTTGCGTGGTGCGTACGTGCTTTCCGATCCGGCCGATACCCAGTTCAAGGCGATCCTGATCGCTACAGGTTCCGAAGTGGAATTGGCGATGGAAGCGGCCCGCACGCTGGCACAGCAGAACGTGCCGGTGCGCGTGGTGTCGATGCCGTGCACGGAAGCGTTCGATGCCCAACCGCTGGAATACCGCGAAGGCGTGCTGCCAGGCTGGTGTCGTGCACGCGTGGCGGTGGAAGCCGCTAGCGTGGACTACTGGTTCAAGTACGTTGGCCTAGATGGTGAAGTGGTTGGCATGACCACCTTTGGCGGATCTGCGCCGGCGCCGGCCTTGTTCGAGCACTTTGGTTTCACCGTTGGCCACGTGGTGGATGCGGTGAAGCGCGTCATCGGTTGATCGAAATGCCCCGCTCTCTTCGGAGGGCGGGGCTATCCTGCGTTACCCCAATCTGCGCGCTAGCTCAAAGACTGGCGAGCGTTGTGGCGATACCAAAGCTGACTGCCATGACCGCAGCCATCGCCATGCATGCACTGCCAAGGCGAATACGTCGCGCGTCAATGCGCGGAACCAAGCGCCAGAGTGCCAAGACGCCGACTACCATCGAAAGCGCCTGGGCTACGCGAAATCCGTTGTTGTGGATCAATGGGCTGAACGGCCCATGTTGTATGCCGAGATGTGCGGCAACCACCCCGCAAACCAACATAACGAAAAGGCCCCAGATCAGGCAGGCCAGATAGGTGCGGTTGAACACCACGGTCGTGCCTTCGTTCCAGCGTAATACGACCCAGGCAATCAAGCTAGGCACAACCGCACCCACGCTGCTGATGATCACCCACCAGATAACGCTGCTGAGCAGCGCAAGCACAACCGTCATGGGGTTTCCTTGAAGCCAAAGCGACGCATCAGTTTATCCATCAACCAAGCCGGGCCGACAAGCAGGTAAGCAAGGTCGGTAAGAAAGCTTGGCCGACGCCCTTCGATCAGATGGCCAATGAACTGGCCGATCCACGCCACGACGAATACGCCGATGCCAATTCGCAGCAGCGTCGACGGGCCGTAGTGCTGAAACGCCCAGAAGCAGCTCAAGGCAAAGATCGCCAGCACCATGAGCAATGCGGCGCCGAGCCGATGCGAATGTTTCCAGTACCAGGTGAAGGACAGCACGATCGCCAATACCGCCCAGGAGCCGGGGCGAAACCATGCCTCCGGCACGGGAATCGTCCACATCATCGCGATGGCACTCCACACGATCAGTGGGACGCAGATCCAGTGCAGTAGCCGGTTGATGGGATGCTGGTGATCGCGGCTGTAGCTGTCGAGCCAGTCGCGCATGTTGCGGGTGCCTGGTTCGAACGTTGCCATCAGTGCGCGCTACGTTTGGAGAAGAGACTCAATACTAGTACGTCTACAACGGTCAATGCGATGTCGAGGATGGCGAGGCCAAGGGTAAGCCAGGCATTCATCAACTCAATCCAGGGTGATGCCAGCGAGACGCTGCAACGCCTCGGTGTATTTGGCGGCCGTGCCGGCAATCACGTCCGCCGGCACATGCGGGCCGGGTGCCTTCTTGTTCCAGTCCAGCGTTTCCAGATAGTCGCGCACAAACTGCTTGTCGTAGCTCGGTGGGCTGATGCCGACCTGGTACTGATCCGCTGGCCAGAAGCGCGAGGAATCGGGTGTCAGCATTTCGTCCATCACATACAGCTTGCCGTTTTCATCCGTGCCGAATTCAAACTTGGTGTCAGCGATGATGATGCCGCGTTCAGCAGCATAAACAGCGGCCCATTTGTAGATGGCCAGTGTGGCGTCGCGAATTTGTTCGGCCAGCTCCTTGCCGACGGCAGTCACGACGGTGTCGAAGCTCACATTCTCGTCGTGGTCACCTACGGCAGCCTTGGTCGATGGTGTAAAGATCGGTTCCGGCAACTGCTCGGCCTGATGCAGGCCCGCTGGTAGCTTGATGCCGCACAGCAATCCGGTGGCCTGGTAATCCTTCCAGCCCGAGCCGATGAGATATCCGCGTGCAATCGCTTCCACCGGCACCGGTTTCAGTCGCTTGGTGACCACGGAACGCTTGCTATACAGCGCAAGGTCCGAATCCTTTGGCAGGACTTCATCCAGTGGGGCATGCATGAGATGGTTGGGCATGATGTGTGCGGTCTTGCCGAACCAGAAATTGGAAATCTGGGTAAGCATTTCGCCCTTGCCTGGAATCGGATCGGGCAGCACCACGTCGAAGGCGGACAGTCGGTCGGTGGCGACGATCAGCAATCGCTGGCCGGGCAGGGCATGGACGTCACGCACCTTGCCGCGATGGATCAGTTCCAGGCCGGGCAAGTTCGATTGCAGCAGGGTCGTGGGCACGGTGCGCTCCGGTAGATCGACAAGCGGGCTATTGTAACGGCCTACGCCTGAGACGCTGCTAGAATCGGCGTCTTTATATCCATCTGTTGCCGATGCGAACCGTACTCCTCGCGGCACTTGGTCTGACCGGTGCCTTGTCAGTGCTTGCCACCGATATGCCACCCAAGCCGATGCGCTTGGGTTTGTGCGCGGCCTGCCACGGTGAAACCGGCATGGCGCAGATTCCCGGCGCGCCGAATTTGGCCGGTCAACGGCTGGATTACCTGCGCAAGGCATTGAAGGATTACCGCGACGGCAGTCGCGATGTACCACTGATGCGTGCGGCGATCGGTCCGGTGAGTGATGCCGATCTGGATCAGCTCGTACGCTGGTACAGCGCACAGCCACCCCAACCACAGGCCGCCACGACGCCATGAGCTACATGTACACCTTCTGGTTCGCCATGGCGGGCCTGTTGTTTGGCCACGACCTGGTAGGGGCTGGCGTGGGAGCGATTGTCGGCTTCGTGCTCGACAACCTGCGCTTCAGCCAGCGTCGAACTGCGACTCCCGAATCTGGCGGCTATGTGTCCCCGCTCTTTGCGCTGCTGGGGGCGATCGCCAAATCCGATGGCCGCGTTTCCGAAGCGGAAATAGCCATCGCCGAGAGCGTGATGGCGCGCATGGGGCTGGACGGGAACGCGCGTCAGCAGGCCATCAGTGCGTTCAATGTGGGCAAGCAACCCGAGTTCGATGTCACCGGACCGATCAATGCACTGCGCCAATGGGTCGGCCTGCGTCGCGATCACGCCTTCCCCGTGCTGGATGTGGTGATTGAAACGGTGCTGGCCGGAGGCCATCCGCCACCCGAAAAAATGGCGATTCTCCGCCAGCTTGCTTCCGCCTTGCGGGTCAGCGATATGGAGCTGATGGCCCTGATGGCGATGAAGGGTTATGTCTGGCAGGGCACGGCCGGTGCACGCGGTTATGGTCATGGACCGGGCGGCTACGTGCCACCGCAACGCAATCCGCAGGGGCCAGATCCTTACGCGGTGCTTGGCGTTGCACGCGACGCGGATGACCGTGCCATCAAGCGCGCCTATCGAAAGCTGATCTCCGAGCATCACCCCGACCGCCTCGGCGACCTGCCCGAAGAGATGCGCAAGCGCGCCGAGGCCCGTGCCAGCGAAATCAATGCGGCGTACGAGCGGATCAAGGCGGAGCGTGGGTTCAAGTAAGGGGGGAGCGGGGAGTGCCAGTCCTTGTAAAATGGCGGTTTCGCGCCTTTGTTGAAGCGTTTCCGACCTTTTGCCATTCCCGTTTTATAGGCCCGCCATGAGCAAGCAATCCCCTGTCATCGCCCCTTCCATTCTTTCCGCCGATTTCGCGCGACTGGGCGAGGACACCGCCAAGGTGTTGGCCGCCGGCGGTGACTGGGTGCACTACGATGTGATGGACAATCATTACGTACCCAACCTCACCATGGGGCCCATGGTGCTGAAGGCATTGCGCGATTACGGCATTACCGCACCGATCGATGTGCACTTGATGGTGAAACCAGTGGATCGCATCGTGCCGGATTTCGCCAAGGCCGGCGCAACCCGCATCAGCTTCCACCCAGAAGCCACCGAGCACGTCGACCGCACCCTTGCCCTGATCAAGGATTCCGGTTGCGAAGCAGGGTTGGTCTTCAATCCCGCCACGCCACTGAACTGGCTCGATCACGTACTCGACAAGCTTGATTTGGTGCTGATCATGTCGGTGAACCCGGGCTTCGGCGGGCAGACATTCATCCACGAAGCGCTCAACAAACTGCGCGCGGTACGCCAGCGCATCGATCAAAGCGGTCTACCGATCCGCCTCGAAGTGGATGGCGGTGTCACGGCCGACAACATCGGTGAGATCGCGGCAGCAGGCGCCGACACCTTCGTGGCCGGATCGGCCATCTTCGGCGCAGCCAATTACCAGGCCGTGATCCACAAGATGCGTGCTGCCCTCGACGGCGATACTTATTCAGCGTTGCCTTAAAAGAAAAACCCGGTGCGGAGGGAAATCTGCACCGGGCTGGAGGGGCGTCGGAAAGACGCTAGAGGAGACACCATTGGCAGAGGCTTCGTGCGGGCTGAAGGACGGGAGGCTCGACCGTCAAACAGCGTTGGCAACTTCCACGGCATGGAAATAAGCGTCTGCCGAGTAGTCAGACCGGGCTTGCCGGGATTGGTTCCCGCATCGGGTGAAATTTTTTCGCGGCTCGTGCGTCTCTGGAACCATGCATGCTGCAGTGTGGCGTGGAGATATCAAAAACCGGGCCAGGGCGGCCTCACCGCCAAGACAAGGGCGATCGGGCGACCGAATCTGGCAGAACGCGGGCAAAGCACGCTCCCGGGCTTGCGCGGCACGGGGCTCGCATAGCAACCTGCGTGCCACTCACGAGGAATCCACATGGGCCGCAGCATCGCCATCGTCGAAGACGAACCCCTGATCCGTGCCAACTACGTCGAGGCGCTCAACCGCTTTGGCTACGACACCCGCGGTTACGGCTCGCGGCAAGAGGCGTCCAACGCCTTCACCATCCGGCTACCGGAGTTGGTGATCATCGATATCGGTTTGGGCGATGAGCCGGAAGGTGGTTTCGATCTCTGTCGTGAACTGCGCGCCAAATCGGCCACGCTGCCCATCATCTTCCTCACGGCTCGCGATTCAGACTTCGACGTGATTTCCGGCCTGCGTTTGGGCGCGGACGATTACCTCAGCAAGGACACCAGCCTGCATCAGTTGGCTGCCCGCATTGCCGCCTTGTTCCGCCGGATCGAATCACTGAAAACACCCACTTCCAGCGAAACGGTGATTGGCCACGGCCCGCTCAAGCTCGAATCCGAGCGTATGCGCATCACCTGGAACGAGGTAGAAGTGCCGCTCACCGTGACCGAATTCTGGATGGTGCACACGCTGGTGCGCTTCCCAGGCCACGTGAAAAATCGCGATCAACTTATGCGCGAAGCGGAGCTGGTGGTGGATGATGCCACTATCACTTCGCACATCAAACGCATCCGCAAGAAATTCATTGCGGTGGCCCCGGAATTCGATGCCATCGAAACCGTACATGGCGTTGGCTACCGGTGGCGTCCATGATGCGACTGCGTTGGGTGCTTGCAAGTCGGTCGCTATGTGCAGGCGTCACCCTGGCAGCGCAGCCTGACATGGCGGTCGAAACGCATGGTCCGGCCGACGGTGCCGCGCCTGCGTGGAGCATTGCTACGACGGCGCCCGTCGGCTGGACCAGGGATTGCTGCACCTACGCCAGTGCTATCGGTGTGAACTATGTGCTTTATTATCAATGAGCCTCCGCCAAAAACTGCTGCTGGTTGCCCTATGTACGCTCGCATTGCCGGTGGCCGGCTGGCTGTACGTGCGCCAGATGGAAACCCTGCTGCGCCAGGGGCAGGAACAGGCGCTGACAGCGACGGCGACAGCCGTGGCGCGCAGTCTTGCCGTGACCGATGTGCCGCTACCACAGCCTGGCAATGGCTGGTATGTGCAACAGGCGATAAGTCCCATCACCATCGACGGCTACGGCGATGACTGGGCACTGATGACGCCGTGGAGCCAGCCGCTGGGCAAACGCGGCAAGTTGCTGCTGGCGGAGGACGACAATGGTTTTTATGTCTACGTCGACGTACGTGCAGTGCATCGCACACGCGCCGATGCGGGCGACCCCAACGCGCTTTCGGCTGATCATCTGATTCTGGATCTGGCGCAAGGCTCGCAACATCGCCGTTATCTGATCGCGAGTGCCGCGCCGGGCGGCTTCACGGCATTGACCCTTGATCCACCCGCCGGCGATCTGCCTGACAGGATCGTTGGCCAATGGCAGGAAGATGGCAGCGGTTACCGCGTCGAATGGCGTTTGCCGCGCGGTCTCGGACTCAGCGCGCTAGGCGTAGGCGTCTACACCGCGGTGGATGGCGGTGACTCCCTTGCCGCCGACGTGCGTCCGCTCTGGCGTTATTCACCGGATCTCGCACAGGAATTGTCACGCATGGCGCCGGAGGACACGCGTGCGCGTCTCATAGCACCGTCCGGCTGGCTGTTGGCGCAGAGCGGGCGCCTGACGACCTCTGGTCCGCAGCCGGGTTGGTTGTCTTCGATCATCTACCGTTCGTTGTTAGCCAACCCACTCGAGGAAGCCGAGCTTTGGACGGCCGATGTGCCGCGCCTGGATTTGCCGGAAGTACAAAGTGCTCGTACCGGTCAGGCGACTATCGTCTGGCGTCAAGGTGAGGAACGCGACAGCGTTGTGCTTGCAACGACTGTGCCGGTTGAACGTGATCGCACGGTGGTTGGCGTGTTGCTGCTGGAGCAGGCCAGTCGCGCGGTGCCACTGTTGGCCAATCGCGCATTCCTGAGCCTGCTGTTGACCAGTTTTGGTGTGATGCTGGTAGCAGGCGCGATTCTGTTGCTGTTTGCGACGAGCCTCAGTCTTCGTCTTGGCCGGTTGCGCGATGCGGTCGAGCGTGCCCAGCTCAACGATGGGCGTTTGGACGGCCAGATGATTCAAGGCTATTTCCCGATGGTGGAGTCCAACGACGAGATCGGCGATCTGGCCCGCAGCTTCCAGAAATTGTTCGAAGCGGTTGGCGGCTATACCGATTACCTGCGCACACTGGCCTCGAAACTGTCGCACGAACTCAACACGCCGCTGGCGATTGTGAAGTCGTCGCTGGACAACCTTGAACATGCCGAATTGTCCGATGAGGCCCAGCCCTATCTGGCACGGGCACGCGACGGCGTAGCACGATTGGGCACACTCGTGCGCGCAATGAGCGAGGCCAACAGGATGGAGCGGGCGATTGCCGCCGCCGAGCCCGAAGATGTCGATCTGGTCGACGTGGTGCGAGGCTGTGCCGATGCCTATCGACCCCTGGCCGGCGCGCGTCTGCTGGAATGCGTGTTGCCTGATCAGCCCATGCATTTGCATGGCGCCCCGGAATTGATCGCCCAGGCGTTGGACAAGCTGTTCGACAACGCCTTGTCATTCACTCCCGTCGACGGTTGGTTACGGTTGAGTCTGCGGCCCTTCGATGGCGGCACCGAGATCGAATTGGCGAACCAGGGTCCCCTCTTACCAGCCGCCATGCAGGGGCGACTATTCGATTCACTGGTCAGTCTGCGCGACAAAGCCACCCCAGGCGATGCGCCGCATCTCGGGTTGGGCCTTTATGTGGTGCGGTTGGTGGTCGAGCGGCACAGTGGGGTTGCCTCGGCACGGAATCTGGAGGACGGCAGCGGAGTCGCTTTCAGCCTGCGCTTGCACGGAATGCCTAGGCAACGGCTAGCCGGTTAATGAATCACATAAATGCCGCCCGCGTCCGGCTAAGCCGGACTGAATCCCATGCATGATCGAACATCAACGCGAGACTCGTCATTCTCCCGACCCGCATGTGCCGTTGCCTCGCGAAGCACATCCAGACTCACCAAGCTTCACACTATCTCACGCAATCTCTCATTCATCGCGGCCACGCCTGTACCTCTCTTATCGGGAGCTGCAAGCACTCGCAGTGCTGTGAAGCAACCTCCGAAGAGCGTAGTGCGGGAAAACCGCACGCTACGTTCTGTGGGAGCCGGAGGCGGGCGGCCGCCTCCGGCGACTCGGTGACCGGAAAACCGGCCTCCTATCCGATGATCATGATCTGGCGCCGCTATCCCTGCATGCCTGGGACGGCTGCGTCGGTGATCACGTGGTTACAGATACTTAATTTCAATCGTTGCCGAGCCATCCAGGGTGATCTCGTTGCTTAAATCAATGTCTGCGTCAAAGAGTGGCTGGACAGAGAGTGCGGCAAGGATACTGCTGTAGCTGTTATACGTGTCCGCGCTCAAGCCGAAACGAGTGTAGTTTCCGCGCGCATCGAGGTTATAACTTACGGCCCAGGTTGTCGCCGTGTCGTCCGTGGCTTTGAAAGTCTTGACCGGTCCGCTGTCTCCAACGGCGGACCGCAAGCCTACCAGGTAGCCGCCTATGTTCTTGCCATTGGCTTGACCTAGGCCAAATGCTTCGGGGAGTTGGCCGGCGACGTTGTTGCTCACGGTTCCCGCCTTGTTGTCCGTGGCAGAAAGCGCAAATGATGTGGCTGCTGAGCAGGCTACGTTCAAATATAGATCCTTGGCGGCCACGGTTTTGATGCCTTCATAGGATGTATCGAGCTTAAGTGTCGTTGAGTTGATGGTTCCAAATTCGAAGTTTCCCGAAAGAGTCGGTACGCACGCCGAGGGAGAGATGGTGCCCGATACAGTGAAATCGACGCTTTCGGCGAATGCGGTGGATGCGGCGAGCACCAAGCTCGAAGCCAGAACGAGTTTCGAAAGGTTTTTCATGAACATTCCAGTTTGAATCAGAAGAGTGGGACGGTTTTTGGTTTGCAGCTAGTGCAATTCGATGGTGGTCGAGCTGCCAAGCACGAGGTTCTTGTTCAGTGGGAGGCTGCTCGCAGCGAATGGTTCAACGACAACGGTGACGTCAACGCGCTTGCAGTTACTTCGCGAGAAGTCGGAAATGCCTAGGCGCGTAAACCGGTCGACCAACGTTGGGAAAAGTGATCTCCCTGCGCCGGCCGTTACGCCGTTACAGATACTTGATTTCAATCGTTGCCGAGCCATCCATGGTAATTTCGTCGCCGAAATCAAGGCTTGCGTCAAGGTAAGGGAGGACGGTCAAGGTGGCCATGACCGTGCTGTAACTGTTATAGCTGTTCTCACTGGTGCCGAAGCGATAATAATCGTTCGGATTCACGGCGAGGCTCTGCACCCAGCTCGAGGCTGAACTGTCCGTGGCAAGATAAACGTTGGCAAGGGTGCCGTCCCCGAAGGCATGACCAAGCTCCGCCTTGTAACCGCCGATGTTCTTGCCATTGGCCTGACCCAAGCCAAAGAAGTAGGGGGATAGGGCGGTAACGCTGTCACTCACCGTGCCGGCCTTGTTATCTGTGGCAACCATCATGAATGACGTGGGTGCCGTGCAATCGATGCGAAAGTCTACCGTCTTCGTTGGGGCGCGTTTGACACCTCCTTCAACATCTTTAAGCTCGGTGGAGTTGATGACTCCAAAATCGAAGCTTCCCGAAAGGGTTGGAACGCACGCCGATGGAGAGATGGTGCCCGACACAGTGAAGTCGACGCTTTCGGCGAATACGGTGGATGCAGTAAGCGCAAGGGCTGAGGCCAGTAGTGTTTTTGAAATCTTGTTCACGTGTAGTCCTTGGATTGTGCGAGGGTTGTCTCGGCATATTCGTAACAAAGCATGCAATGGTTACATCTATACCCCGGGACCCTCAAAAGCCCGGTCTTCATTAGACGATTACGGCTAGAGATAAGTGACTTCTACCGTAGCGGAGCCATCAAGCATGATCACTTCCGATAGAGATAATTCTTGCGTAGGAAGAATCTTCGCTTGTATCCACATGTCGGCAGAAAGATGTTGATAGGCATGTGGCACGACCGATTCCGGTGCGGCGAAAGCGTAGAGTGCGTCGGTGACCAGCGGCTCCGCATCGCTTTGCCAGCGTATGCCATCGTCGTCGCTCCGTAGCAGCATCAGCGATGCGTTGCCTGCGAAGGCGTGGCTCACACGCACGCTGTACGATCCGATATCGTGTCCTGCACTACGGCCAAGTCCGAAACTATCGGTGGCCGCTCCGCCCGTTCCAGCGCGATTGTCGTGCAGTTTCAGCGCGAAATAGGTCGGCGCATCGCACTCTACTGTCAATTGCAAGCTTTTGGCATCCAGCAGGGTTGGTGTCGTGCGCTGCAAACGGGATGCCTGGATGGTGCCGTAGTCGACCACACCGGCATCCGACAGTGTCGGTTTGCACGCCGACGGAACAAGGGTGGCCTTGATGGAAAAGTCGGCGTGGTAATTCGCTGCGTTAGCGGTGAATGTGCAAACGCATGCGATGCAAAAAACGGTCCTTGAGGTGCGGCGAATCATGGCGTCACCATGTCGAACGTCCCTTGTTGATGCAGGTCGGTTTCGTCCCGGCGCAGTGATGTCGCAGCGGTGATCTGTGGTTTTACGGTCAGTTGCACAGAAAGTTGCGTGCCTTGGGCGGCTTGTCCGTCGATCAGGGGCTGTACCCCGAAGTGAGGGCGGAGGGGAAGGCTGTTGGCGATTTGCGAAGGTGGCTCACCGAGATAGCGAACGCTTCCCAACGATACCGGCTTGCCGTCGAGTAAGGCGTGATCGATGTTTATGGAAAAGCTGCCGCCATCGGCAAGGCGAAAACGGGAGGCATCGACAGCGGTTGCACGGAAGAACAGCGCCATGGCGGAGGGTGACGCGCAGATCGCGGTGAGCGTCACATGCCGTTCATGCAGCGGAAGATCGGTCTGCATGTGTGTGGGGGCAGCCAGTTCGCCGCGTGTGATGCGACCGTAATCGAGTTCGCTCTGGCTCAGTTGCACAGTGCAGTCAGCCGCATGCGTGGAGGCTGCTTGCAAGGCCAAGCCAAGCGTCAGCACGGCAAGCACGCACGTGCGGTATGTTTGAAGGAGGATGGTTGGCGGTGTCATAGCGGTTTGCATTGCGCATCAATGCGTTCGAAGTAGTTGTCGCCAGTGGGCTTGTCCGGCAGGGCGAAGGTCAGGCGACAAGGCCTGTCTTGGTCATCCACCGATTTAAAGGTTTCGTCGAGCCGAACGCCGCTCAGAAATACCTCGCCGTTGTTTCCCACTGCCGTGATGAATTGATCCGCGCCGTTGACAACGGTATTGCCCTTGGCGAGTGGCCGGCCACTTTCAGTGATGACACGGATCAGTACTCGTTGACTGCGGACCATATTGAAGTTGAGTTTTTGCACTGATCCACGTGCAGCCTCCACGCTATTGGATGTATTGCTGACATCGGCATCGCGTGGCAGTGTCTTGGCGACAATGTCCACCTGACTGCGCTGATACGCGCTCAGTTGTGGCACGACTGCGCGGCCCCATGCGTCGGTCCAAACGGAGCCGGCGGGTGTGTTTAGCTTTACGCCGGCTTGCCTGCTGCCTAATGAGGCGACACCGAATGTGTCCTGGACGGTATACGGCGAAAACGTAATGCCTTCGGAGTGTGCCACGATGCCGCCACGCAGGCCGGCGGTATACAACGAACTGCCAGAGCCGTAGCGCGAGTACGTCGCGTTGGTTTGCGTATAGCGCGGCAGTACGCCTGCGCCGATGGAAACGTCGGTGGTTCCCCGTGTCTGATCGCGCTGTAACGAAGCGTTGTAGTTGAACTGATCGTTGACGCGGCTGTTGTAATTCACGCCAAGACGCTGCCGGCCGTCACGTTGTTCCGCCGTGGTGCGCAGGCTGTCGCGTCCCAATGGAAGTGTGAGCGTGGCGTAAATGGCATTGCCGTTGAGATGGCTTGCGCGTTGCTCGACGTTGGATGCATTCGATTTGATATTCCATTCACCGGTGATCGACAGGTTGGCGCGACGAAAGGATTTGCTCCACGTCATCACGGCGCGTTGGCCATATGCGCTGCCCGGTTGAAGCAAGTAACGCGAATAGTTCACGTTGAAAGCACCCAGGCCGGGATGATTCCAACTCATTAGCGCGCTGTATTGCCGATTGCTTGCGTCAGATCGCGCAAACTGGTCAGCCGGCAATGCGCCGGATGGAGACGCACGTTCATGCAACGTATCTTGCAGGTCGCGATAGCCTGGGGTGCGGACCAGGGCGGATGCGCCGATGGCGAAGCTATTGGGCAGCGGCATGCTTATCGACACGCTGGTCTGCAGGCCACGGACATGCTCACGATCGGTTTGAGCGATCATTTGTCGGTAACTGACACTCCAATTCTGGGGTGTTTTGGTGTCAATGCCATAACCCAGTGCCTCGTAACGGGTGGCGACCAATGCTCCGGTACTGAGGCGTGTCTGGCGACCCAGCGCCCAGCCGCGCGTGGCGCTCACCAGCGATGGCTGCAGGTTGCCGTCGCCCGACGTAAAGCGGCGTACCCGCCCGGCGGCAAGCGAATACCCTTCAGGTGCGAGTGAAGGTCGTAATAACGCGGCGGCAGGCACGGTAAAGCGCTGCGGGCTGCCGTCGGCCTCGATGACGGTGACTTCCAGCCCTGAGGAATTATTGAGGAGTGGAACATCGCGCAGCGCGAATGCGCCGGGCGGCATCACCGTCGTGTAGATCAAGGCGCCGTTCTGGCGCACTTCGACCCGCGCTTGCGAATGGGCAATGCCTTCGACGATGGCACCGGCACCATTGTTCACGTTGGCCAGCAAGGCTGATTCCGGCAAGATCTGAGCACCCTCGATCGAGGTGCCGGGGAAGATGGGCTGGCTCAGGTCGATCTGTCCAACCTGCAGCGCCACACGCTGCCGCGTGAAAGTGTGCTGGGCGTAGGTAAGCAATTGCTGGGTTTGCGTCCGGCCATCTTGCGAATTGAGCGACTGTCGGCTGCGCACGATCCAGTCGCCGGCGTTGAGTCCCAATTCCGTATTGGCCGATACCGATTGACTGGTTTGTGTGCCGAAACGGCTGTGGACGGCAGTCATGTCGTAATTGGCCAAGCCGGCGATGCCGCCGGTGGCATATTCCGGTTCGTTCTGTTCTGGTTCGCGCAAGGCGTCGGTAGGCACAATCAATTCGACCTCGTCCTTGTCGGGTCGAAGATCGATATGCGCCTGCGGCCAGGCAGCGAGAAAATCGACGCAGGTTGGGGTGCTGCCCGCTGCGTTCGTGGAGATGCTTTTCCCGACTTCTTCAGGTAAAACCATGCGTGCCTTGTCGAGCAGGGCGCGATCGAAACACAACTGGCCATCGCCAGTAAATGGCACCTCGAGTTGTCCGCGCTTACGACCGTTGACGAAGAGCGTTACCCGTTGCGGGCCGTCGGGAAAACGCGGCGCGTCGCGAAAATAAGCGGCAAGCTTTGGATCGATGCCGCGCCTCTTCAGGGTTTCGCTGTCGAATTCCAGCGATTGCGGCTTGCTCGTTGACGAGATAGCTGGACTGGTTTCGGCCGCCAAGACGTCCAAACCCAGAGCAACCTGCGCCAAGGTGGCAGAAACCTTTATGACGAGGTATTTTCGAGACGTTCCCATCCAGGCCGAGCGGGTGCGGCGATGCATAGTGTCGAAATGCCATGCAGCCGATTACTGCCCGGCAGTTACCGGTGCTTGATGCTTGGGCAATGCAAAGCCATACAGCGAGGCCGGTGTGAATTCGACGGCCGTGGCCGTGCCCTTGATGGGCACCGAAATGACCTGGCCTGGCAACACGTAGGGATTAGGTAGCTCGGCGGACGCATTGCCTGGCTGCAATACCAGATCTTGCGCTATGCGCACCACGTACGGGCTATCGTTGCGTACCGTCAGCGAATCCTTGCTGGCCGACCAGGTCAGCAGCTTCCACGGTTCTTTGTTGAGCGGAAGCCCCTTGGGATGAATGATCACCGGCAGGTTTTGCCGTACCGTTACGGCCAGTTTGGCTTTGGCGTTAGGATCCTTGGGCTGGATGCCTTCGAACGTGGCGCGCTTTAGACGCTCGGTTTTCAGCGGCTCACGGTTTTGCAGAATGAAGCGTACCGTTTGCGACGCACCAGGCTCCACGCGAGTGACGGGAGGCGTCACGATCAATAACGGCTCTTTATCTTCGGGTATGTCTTCGAGACTGACGTAAAGCAAGGCGGCAACGGGGTCATCGTTGCGCACCTGCATGCTTGCTTCCTTGTCGGCTTCATTGACCAATACGACCGTGGTGGCCGGCAGCATGCCGTCTGCGTGTGCGGCTAACGAGCCTGACGCGAATATTGCTGCGACGATAATCTTCAGCGAAGGTCGAATGGTACGAGTCATAGGGCGCTCAGCGGGTGTGTGTTCTCAAGCCAGCCCATGAATATTCAGGCCGTTGACGAGAAGAGGTATTCGCTCAGCTGGACATGCGCCATGTCTGCGTAGACATCGATGTCACTGCTGGCTAAAGGTTTCGTGTTTCTGAAAAGGGGGCAGTCTATAGATGGGTAATGGTCGATCATATGGTTAAAGTCCTAAAAGGGCTTATTTAGTGCATGAATCGTAATTATTGGAAATTACGGTGGACGATCTGCAATGGTTTGCGGACGATCGGCAATGCCGCTGCCGATAATTGGCCGCGTTCCGCGTGGTGATCAGGATGGGTGATGAGTTCGGAGCCGTTCGCTTTGTTCTTTCGGCATGGATATCTGCAAGCCTTGCTGTGATGCGCCTTCATCACGCACAGCGGCTTCAAGGCTTCTGAATAGTCGGTGTGGTGCAGGCTTCCGGATCGTCCAGTCCGTAACGTGACAGGTTCTTACCGCACGAACGGCCAGGGGGCCAGAAACACCAACCAGATAAAGATCAGCATGCCGATGTATTTCACTACCCGAAACAGTCTGGGGAATTTGTGTTTAAACACCCGGCTACGCGCGCGGTTGCGATGATTGAACGCAAATACCCGATTGATGAAGCCGGTTTTCTCTTCCGGCGACTCGGTGTTTGGCGAAGCCGTGATCTTGCCCATAAAGGCACCGACGCGATGATTGATGGCATTCATCAGGCGCGTGCGCAGCGGGCGCTCGACATCGGCGAACAGGATCACGCGAGTCTGGTCGGTATTGTTTTCCACCCAGTGCACATAGGTTTCATCGAACACCACATCCTTGCCGTCACCCCAGGCGTGTTCTTCGCCGTCAACGAAGATGCGGCAATCGCGCGAGTTCGGGGTGATCAAACCAAGGTGATAACGCAGCGATCCGGCGAATGGATCGCGATGCGGATTGAGTTTGCTGTGCGGGGCCAGGGTGGCGAACATCGCCGCCTTCACGCTGGGAATGGATTTGAGCAAGGCCACGGTTTGTGGGCACAGCGCTTCGGCCGAGGCCAGCGGTTCGCCGTACCATTTCAGATAAAAACGTTTCCAGCCCTGCTTGAAGAAGCTGTTGAAGCTGGCATCGTCGTTGTTCTGCGCGGCGCGGATATGGCCTTCGTCGAACAATTGCAAGGCTTCGTCGCGAATGACCTGCCAGTTGGACTGCAGCAGATCCAGTTGCGGAAAGCCGCGGCGATCGAGAATCGGCCTGGCCGGTACGGCCGAAAAGGCATACATCAGCAGGTTGTAGGGCGCGAACACGGCTGAGTGATCTACAAGCTGACGATCGAAGCGCAAGCGTGCACGGCCGCGCAGGTGCACCAGCAGCACGCACAGCACGAAGGCCAGCAGCACATACAGAACAATGAAGCGAGGACTGATGAAATCCATCGTGAAAATGGCTCGGATAACGCCTTGGGCAAGGCCGGAGTATGTGGTCGGATGGTCGCAAGTCAAGGATTTTACAGCCAATCCGGCTTAGTGCCTGAGTACATGACTGGCGCCACCGCCGGGTTGATAGCTGTTCTTCAAGGCGCGATGCACATAGGCGGTGGCCCGGCGTACCGCCGAGCGTGGCGTATGGCCACAGGCAAGTTCGGATGCGATGGCCGAGGCCAGCGTGCAGCCAGTGCCGTGGCCCTCGCGCGGCAAGCGGGCGTGTCGGATTTCCACGATGCCGCGATCATCGAAGTAGCGATCCACGATTTCACGACCGCGTGCATGCCCGCCTTTCAGCAGCACGCTGGCAGCACCCAGGGCGAGCAGAGCTTCTCCGGCGTCGGTCAGTTGTTTGGCGGTGCGAAGCGGGTAGTCAAGCAGGGTTTCCGCTTCGGGCAGGTTCGGGGTGAGTACGTCGGCTAACGGGATGAGTTCGTTCACCATCGCCTCCACCGCATCCTCATCCAGCAGACGTGAACCGCTGGTCGAGATCATGACCGGGTCGACTACCAGCCAGGCGGGTTTGCGCTTGCGCAATTCTCTGGCTACCAGTCGCACGGTCTTGGCGTTGCCAAGCATGCCGGTTTTGACGGCGGCGATCGGGAAATCGTCGAACACCGCTTTGATCTGGCTGCGGATATGGCCGAGGGGTACCGGATGCACAGCGCTTACGCCTTGCGTGTTCTGCGAAGTGATGGCGGCGATGACTGAAAGCCCATGCACGTGGTGTGCATGGAAGGTTTTCAGGTCAGCCTGGATGCCGGCACCACCGCCGGAGTCGGAGCCGGCGATAGTCAGGGCAATGGGAGGAGGGTATTGAGTTGCCACGCTCTTAGCTCGTCATCCCGGCGAAGGCCGGGATCTCAGTAAAACATGCGTGTGAAGCACATGAAAGGGATGTCGAGTGCAAAAGCATCAACCCAGCTTCTGCAACTGCTCGCGCAACGTAGTGAGCTGCGTGCCCCAATCCGCAATGCGCTGGCGCTCCTGCGTCACCACTTCGGCCGGCGCATTCGCCACGAAATTGGCATTGCCCAGCTTGTTCTCACATTTCTTGATCTCGCTTTCGATCTTGCCAATCTCCTTGGCGAGCCGCGCCTTCTCGGCGCCAAGATCGATCAGGCCGGCGAGCGGAATCAATACGCGCATCGAACCGACCACGGCTGCCGCAGCAGCCGGTTCATCAGCACCGGAAGCAATCCATTGTGGTGCTTCGACGCGCGCAAGGAAGCTGATCTGCGCAGCAAACTTGGCGGCGCGCGCGCGATCGCTGACGTCACCGTCAGCCAGTAGCAGCGGAATGATCTTGCCCGGTGCGATATTCATTTCCGCACGAATGCGGCGAATACCGCTGAGCACATTCTTGAACCATTCGATTTCTGCTGTGGCTGCTTCATCGGCCTGCATATCGCTGGCCTTGGGCCACGGGCGTTGCAGAATACCGTCTGCCTTGATGCCAAGCTTCGGCGCCACCGATTGCCAGATTTCTTCGGTGATGAACGGAATGATCGGATGCAGCGCACGCAGCACGGTTTCCAATACCACCAGCAAGGTGTGGCGCGTGGATGCTGCCGCGACTGCATCGTCGCCATTGAGCGCGGGCTTGGACAGCTCCAGGAACCAGTCGCAGTATTCGTTCCACACAAATTCGTACAGCGCCTGCGCCAGCAGGTCGAAACGGTACGTAACGAAGTGCTGTTCGACTTCGGCAAGCGTCTGTTTCAGCCGCGTAAAAATCCACCGCTCGGCTTCGGTCACGGCCCGAGTCCCGAGTCCCCAGTCCTCAGTCCCGTTTTCCCCTACATTCATCAGCACAAAGCGCGCCGCATTCCAGAGCTTGTTGCAGAACGCCTTGTAGCCTTCCGCACGCTTGATATCGAAGTTGATGGTGCGGCTGTAGCTGGCCAGTGCGGCGAAGGTGAAGCGCAGTGCGTCGGTACCGATGGCGGAAATGCCGTTTGGGTAATCCTTGCGCACGCGCTTTTCCACTTTCTCGCGCACTTGCGGGATCAGCAGCGACTTGGTGGATTTCTCCACCAGCGGCTCCAGCTCGATGCCGTCGATCAGGTCCAACGGATCGAGCGTGTTGCCCTTGGACTTGGACATCTTCTGGCCTTCCGCATCGCGCACGATGGCGTTGATGTACACCTCGCGGAACGGCACCGTGCCGGTGAAGTACTTGGTCGCCATCACCATGCGCGCGACCCAGAAAAAGATAATATCGAAACCGGTGACCAGCACGGCGCTGGGCAGGTAAATCTTGTCGGCTTCCCAGTTGGCGATCACTTCGCCGCGTTCGTTTTTTACCGGGCCATTCGCTGGCCAGCCGAGCGTGGAGAACGGCCACAGTGCGGCACTGAACCAGGTGTCGAGCACGTCCTCGTCCTGCTTCAATGCGCCAACCGGCGTGATGGACGCATGCTTGCGCGCATCGGTTTCGTCTTCGCCGACGAAGATCTGGCCGGCTTCGTCGTACCACGCCGGAATGCGATGGCCCCACCAGAGCTGGCGGCTGATGCACCAGTCTTGGATATTTTCCAGCCACTGCGTGTAGGTTGTGGTCCAGTTTTCTGGCACGAACTTGATTTCGCCCGAGCGCACGGCATTCAGCGCAGGCGCGGTGATCATCTTGCGACCTTTGTCGCTGGTGAGATCAACAAACCACTGATCGGTGAGCATCGGTTCGATCACCGCATCGGAACGGTCGCTGACCGGCACCTGCAACTTGTGCGGTTTGGTTTCGACCAGCAGGCCGGCGGCTTCAAGATCGGCGAGCACCAGCTTGCGGGCATCGTAGCGGTCCAAGCCTTGATACTTGGCAGGCGTGTTGCCGTTGACCTTCGCATCGAGCGTGAAGATCTCGATCGGTGCAAGCTTGTGGCGCTGGCCGACGGCGTAGTCGTTGAAGTCGTGCGCGGGCGTGATCTTCACGCAGCCGGTGCCGAATTCTTTGTCGACGTAGTTGTCGGCAATCACTGGAATTTGGCGGCCGCTCAGCGGCAAGGTGAGGGTCTTGCCGATCAGATGCTGGTAGCGCTCATCGTCTGGATGCACGGCCACGGCCACGTCACCCAGCATGGTTTCCGGGCGCGTAGTGGCGACAACAACGCTTTCGTCACTGTCGGTAATCGGATAGCGGATCGACCACATGTGTCCATCGCGTTCCACATTGTTCACTTCCAGATCCGACACCGCCGTACCCAGCACCGGATCCCAGTTCACCAAGCGGTTGCCGCGATAGATCAGGCCCGCGCGATACCATTCCACGAACACCTTGCGCACCGCGGCGGACAAACCTTCATCCATGGTGAAGCGCTCGCGCGACCAATCGGCAGCCACACCAAGGCGGCGCATCTGGTGGGTGATGGTGGAGCCGGACTCCTCCTTCCATTGCCACACGCGCTCGACGAACGGTTCACGGCCCAGGTCGTGGCGGCTCTTGCTTTCCGCGGCGAGCTGGTTTTCCACGATTTTCTGCGTGGCGATGCCGGCATGGTCGGTGCCCACCTGCCACAGCGTGTTCATGCCGCGCATGCGCTGGTAGCGGATCAGCATGTCCATCACGGTCTGCTGGAAGGCGTGACCCATGTGCAGCGTGCCAGTGACGTTCGGTGGCGGCAGCAGGATGCAATAGGGATCTCCCTTCCCCAAAGTACGAAATACATCACTGGCTTCCCAGCGTGCATACCATTTCGATTCAATTGAACGGGGTTCGAAACTCTTTTCCATCGGGGGCTCGCGTTTACGCGCCGGATGGCGCGCGTTGCCTTAACGGGTAAACGCCCATTGTACGGGCCAGGGCATGGGCTGCCAAAAATGCGAGAATGTGTTGATGAACCTGCTAGCTATAGAAACCGCCACCGAAGCCTGTTCCGTCGCCCTGGTGCACGGTGAGATTGTGATTGCCCGCAGCGAGTTGGCGCCACGCCGTCACGCTGAACGTGTGTTGCCCATGGCCGACGAGCTGCTGGCTGAAGCGGGTATCGGCAAACATGCGCTGGATGGGATTGCAGTAGGGCGTGGCCCCGGTGCGTTTACCGGCGTACGTCTGGCGGTATCGCTGGCGCAAGGCATGGCGATGGCGCTGGACCTGCCGGTGGTCACCATCTCTTCACTAGCGGCGTTGGCGCTTGAAGCGCCGGAAGACGATGCCGCTATTCTGGCAGTGATCGATGCACGCATGGGCGAGATTTATGCAGCGAGCTATCGACGAGACGACAATGGCGACCTGATCGCGCTGGATGAAGAGCGTGTCTGCACTGCCGATGCGCTGGTATTGCCGCAAGCCGCCGCATGGCATGTGGTGGGTACCGGATGGGCTACTTATGCCGATATGCTTGCCAAGCGCCTGGGCAGTGCGCCCCGTTCAGCGGATGGTGCCTGTTATCCGCAGGCGCATCATGTTGCCACCCTGGCGGCAAGCGAATTCAAGGCGGGCAAGACCAAGGTTCCTGAACTTGCGTTGCCGGTGTATTTGCGCGACAAGGTTGCGTTGACCTTGGTAGAGCAGGGGCGTTGCCTTAAGGAGTAAAGCGCATATCAAAGCTGCCCGATCACCCACTGCACCAGCAAGCTGCTGATCGACACCGCGGCCCACACGCCCAAGCCCAGCAGGATTGGACGCGCACCGGTCGACGCCATCTTGCGCAGGTTGGCAGACAGGCCGATCGCCGTCAGCGCCACGATGATCATGAACTCCGCCGCCATATGCAGCACCGGCTGGATCGTTACCGGAACGAAACCGGCCGTGCGCACCGCTGAAGCCACCAGGAACCACAGGATGAACCATGGGAAGATGCTGCGCAGGTTGAAGTCGCTGGCGACACCCGAATGCTTGGCCGCATGCTTTTCACGCACCGCCACGGCGATAGCCATGATCAGGCAGATCGGAATGATCAGCGTGGCACGTGTCAGCTTCACGATGGTGGCAAAATCGCCAGCCGCCTTGCTGTAACTGTACCCGGCCGCCACCACCGAAGAGGTGTCATTGATCGCTGTGCCCGCCCACATGCCGAAGCCGAGATCCGACAGGTGCAACACGTGACCCAGCAGCGGAAACAGCAGCACGGCCACCACGTTGAACAGGAAGATGGTCGAGATCGCGAAAGCCGTATCGTGATCGTCCGGCTTGATGATCGGCGTCACCGCGGCAATCGCCGATCCGCCGCAGATGGCCGTGCCCACGCCGATCAAGATCTGAAGCTTGTTGTGCACCTTCATCAAGCGGCCCAAGACCAGTGCGGTGACGAACGCGGTAGTCATCGTCACCAGTGTCACGGAGAGCGATTCCAGCCCGGTCTTGGCCACCTGCGTCAGGCTCAGCCCGAAACCCAGCGTGACGATCGACCACTGCAGAATCTGTTTGCTGGCGAACTGGATGCCAGGACTGAAACGTTCGCCCGGCGCGAACAGGTTGCGCACGGCGATACCGATCACGATGCCGAACACCGGCCCGCCGATCAGCGGCACCCAGTGTCCCAGCCACCACGCCGCCAGAGCGATGGCGATGGCCAACAGCAGACCGGCGGCGCGGACTGGCAGGGGAGGTGTGGCGGAGAGGAAGGCGGCGTTCATGGCGGAATGTCCTTGGGGATAGGCGCATTGTCCAACTTGGCATGTATTAGGAAAATTTGAAATATCTAATCAAATACATAAAATAAGCTGATGCTAAATGTCAGCCTGCGCCAGCTCGATGTCTTCATACAGATCGCCCTGCACGGCAGCGTGCGCGCCGCCGCTGAGCGGCTGCACCTCACCCAGCCGGCCGCCAGCATGGCGCTAGCGGAAATGGAGCGGCAGCTTGACGCGCCCGTGTTCGATCGCGAGCGTGGGCGGCTTCGGCTGAACGCACGTGGGCGTGAACTGCTGCCGCTGGCGCAGGAGCTGCTGGAGCGCCACGCAGAATTCGGGCGCCGCGCTGCTGGCATGACGCATGCGCTGGCCGGCGAGTTGCGTATTGGGGCAAGCAACACGGTCGGCAATTACCGCGTGGGCGAACTGCTGGGCGATTTCGTACGTCTGCATCCGCAGGTGGCGATTCGCCTGCGCGTAACCAACACCGATGACATCGCCGTGGCAGTGCTCGATCACAGCCTCGACATCGGCTGCGTGGAGGGCCCGGTTACGCACTCTTTATTGGAAACGCATCCTTGGCGCGATGACGTGCTGCTGGTGTGTGCGCCGCCCGATCACCCGCTGGCCAAAAAGCGCGTGTTGAAACCCGAACACTTCGCCGGCGCACGCTGGGTGCTGCGCGAACCCGGCTCCGCCACGCGCGTCACCACCGAACGCGCACTGGCGCAATTGCCACCGGGTGAAACGGTGATGGAGCTGGATCAGATCGAAGCGATCAAGCAGGCCGTCACCGCAGGGCTCGGCATCGCCTGCCTGCCGCAGGTGGCTGTGACCGATGCGCTGGCGACGGGGCGATTGGTAGCATTGAAAACACCGTTCCTCGATTTGCGCAGAAGACTTTCGATACTTCTGCATCGCGAGAAGTATCGCGGTGCCGCGCTGGAGGCGTTCCTGCATTCGGTGACATAGCGCATTGCCTTGAGGCCGCTTCACCTGTGCTTTGCTCAAGGACAAGCTGCGCAAGGCGCGACGTCGTGAAGGACGTTATCTACGGCCGTAAAAACATTCCTATCGATGGAACGCCAACCGCTGGCCCCGCACAGCATCGTCCACACGTAAGCCATCCCACACGCGCTGTCCATTGACGAACGTTGACACAATCGAGCTGCTGAACGTATAGCCTTCAAACGGGGACCAGCCACACTTGGACAGCACTTCCTCACGCTTCACCGTATGCGGCTTGCGCGGATCCACCAACACCAGATCGGCAGCATAGCCTTCGCGCAGGAAGCCGCGCTCGTGCACGTCAAACAACGTCGCCGGTGCATGGCAGACGGCCTCCACTACGCGTTCTAGCGTCAACTTGCCTTCGGCAACACGCTGCAAAGCGGCCTGCAAGGCAAACTGCACCAACGGCAGGCCGGAGGGCGCTTTGTCGTAAAGCTGGCCTTTTTCTTCCAGCAAATGCGGTGCGTGATCGGTTGCCAGCACATCGATGCGGCTTTCTGCCACGGCCTTGGTAATAGCTTCGCGGTCCACTGCCGTTTTGATTGCCGGATTGCACTTGATCAGGAAGCCCAGGCGCTCATAGTCCGCGTCGTCGAAATGCAGGAAATGCACACAGGTTTCGGCCGTGATCTTCTTGCCCTTGATCGGGCCGGGCTGGAACAGTACAAGCTCATCGGCCGTGGAAATGTGCAGCACATGCAGGCGCGTGCCGTGCTTCTGCGCCAGCGACATGGCCAGTCGTGTCGACTTGATACAGGCTTCGCGTGAACGGATCAGCGGATGTTCGCGCGCTGGAATGTTCTCGCCGTATTTCTGGAGTGCCTTGGTATGTAGTACGTCGATCATCGGTGTGTCTTCGCAGTGGGTGATGATCGGCGTGGGGGCCTCACGAAAAATGCCATCCAGTGTTTCTGGATTATCGACCAGCATGTTGCCGGTGGACGCGCCCATGAACACCTTGATGCCCGGCGCGGCTTTCGGATCGAGTGCGCGGATGGCTTGGAGGTTGTCGTTGCTCGCACCCAGGTAGAACGCGTAATTCACCGCCGAGGTTTCGGCCGCGCGGCTGTACTTGGTTTCCAGCGACTCACGATCCAGCGCTGGCGGCTTGGTGTTGGGCATTTCCATGAAGCTGGTGATGCCACCGGCAGCGCAGGCGCGCGACTCGTGGGCGATATCAGCCTTGTGGGTCAGGCCCGGTTCGCGAAAGTGCACCTGATCGTCAATCATCCCAGGTAGCAGCCACAGCCCGGTGGCATCGATCACCTGTTCACCCCCATGCGTGTCCAGGCTTTCGCCAATGGTCTCGATGTGGCCGTGCTTCACGCGTACGTCGGCGTAGAAGCGGCGGCCCTCGTTGACTAGTTCGGCGTTCTTGATCAGCCAGTCAGTGGACATGCGGTTCTCCATGGTTGCGGCAACGGGGGAAGTGGAAGTGCTCGGGGACCGGGTCCTGCCCTCCTGTGCACAGCGGCTGACAACGTAATATGCGCCATCCAGCCAGTAGGCTGCCCCGCCAGGGACCAAAGCGGGAGACGGCAATCCGTGCATAATCGGAGCAACTGGGGTAAAAGCGACAACGCTGTCCCAAAAGGGGGCTGATGAAGCGCTTATAGAGTTTAATCAGGAAAAGGATTGATCGACTCACGGCATTCACATTGCCGAAACACTTGCGGCACTTAATTGCTGCAAGTATTCCAGAAGGAAGGTTGCCGGTGTGAGGGGATTGGGCTATAACAGCCGGCCGCCACAGTCAAAATGGTGAAGGTACATGGCGAAAACCACGCGTAACTCCACCGCCGCCAAGACTGCTCAGAAGGGAAAGGCGACGGGTAAGGGCAACGAAACCAAAGTCAGCAAGGCCAAAGTCGCTACGACCAAGTCCGCGAAGACGCACGCACCTGCCAAGAAGGCAGCGGCGAAGAAGGTGCCGGCCAAGGTGGTCGCCAAGAAGGTGTCTGCCAAGAAGGTGGTCGCCAAGAAGGTGGTCGCCAAGAAGGTGCCCGCCAAGAAGGTGCCCGCCAAGACAGTCGTTGAGAAGAAAGCCGCCAAGCCTGTCGCCAAGCCGCAACCGAAGAAGGTCGCACCCACGTCTGTGCCGGCTAAGAAGGTAGCGGGTAAACCGGAACCCGGGCACGCTGGGCCGCCCAAGCCGGCGCCGGCCAAGAAAATGGTGGAAGAAAAGGTTGTCGCCAAGCCGGCCGCCAAGCCAGTCCTGGCCAAGCCCGCCAAGCCCGCGATTGAGGCAAAGCATCCGGCGCCAGTCGCACAAACTGCAACACGCCAATCCGTATCATCCAAGGCTACTGCCCCTATGGGGGGCAAAGTGGCCAGTGCTGTCGGTCCGACGGCACCGCGCGTAGCCAACGCCACCGCGAACCACTCGACTACCAAGAAGCAGAAGAACACGCAGTCCTCAATGAATAACACCGCTACAAATCTCGATAATGGCGTAACCCGCGAAGACGGCCGTTACGCGCTACCCCTTACCACCACCATCGACCTGCCTTCTGGCTATCGTCCCTCTGCGGACGAGGAGTACATGAATCCTCGTCACCTGGCCTACTTCCGCAACAAGTTGCGCGAATGGCGCGAGCAGTTGGTGGAAGAGTCCCGCCAAACCATGGAAAACCTTCGTGACGAAGTCCGCGACGTGGGCGACGAAGCCGAACGCGCCACCCGCGAGACCGAAAACTCACTGGAGCTGCGTACCCGCGACCGCTACCGCAAGCTGATTTCCAAGATCGACAAGGCTCTACGCCGAATCGAGGAAGGCCGCTATGGCTATTGTGAAGAAACTGATGAGGAAATCGGCTTGGAGCGTCTTGATGCGCGTCCCATTGCTACCTTGTCGTTGGATGCACAGGAACGTCGCGAGCATCTGCAGAAACAGATGGGTGATTGATTCCACGAAAAAGCCCCGCCGAGAGCGGGGCTTTTTGTTTTTGTGGGCCATTGCTCAATTTGGGAGGTTTGGCGCTCTCATATGCTTGTTTTTCCAGTTTTGTAGGCTGGGACGAAATCCCAACTTTCTTTGAGCCTAACGAGGCTGGGATTTCATCCCTACGCAGCTTCCAGCGCCGCCGCATGCGCCTTCAACTTCGCCAACATGGCTGCCAAACCGTTCGAACGGGTGGGTGACAAATGCTTGGCCAGCCCGATCTGCCGGATAAACTCCGGTTCGGTGGCGACGATTTCGGCAGCGGAGCGGTCGGAGTACACCCGCAACACCAGCGCAATCAGCCCGGAAACAATCGCCGAATCGCTGGTGGCGTCAAAGTGCATCTGTGAAGCGTCGCCACTGGGTATCAACCACACCATGGACTGGCAGCCGTGCACGCGGTATTCCTCGGTCTTCCATTCTTCGGGGAAGGGCGGCAACTGCTTGCCCAGGTCGATCAGGTATTGGTAGCGCTCGGTCCAGTCACCGAAAAAGGCAAATTCCTCGGCAATGTCTTGTTGAGCCTGGGTGGCGCTGGCATTGGCAATCGTGTTCATGCGCCTATTATCGCGCGGATCGCCATGCTGGGGATGCTCTGATTTATTCCGCGTACCCGTCACCGCATTGTCTGCGCGTGTGGCTGCGGCCCAACGTCTCGACAGACAGTCAGTCTGCCTTCACCGTTGGGCCGCAGCCACACGCGCAGACAATGCGGCCACCACATCTTGAATTTAAAGGACGTCATGCCGGGTGCGTGGAATAGATCAGAGCATCCCTAGAGCCGAATCAGTGCTTTACGATGCTCCAGCGCGTGCCTTGGGCCCCGTCCTCGATCATCACGCCCATGGCCATCAGCTCGTTGCGGATAGCATCGGCACGGGCAAAATCCTTGGCGGCACGCGCGGCGTGGCGTGCTTCCAGCAGACTCTCCACGTGTTCGGCATCCACGTTCTGGCCGCCAGCCTGTTTGAACCAAACTTCGACATCGTCCTGCAGCAGGCCCAACATCGTACCCGCTCCGAGCAGGGCGGCCTTGGTGGCAGCGGAAGGTGCTTGGCGGGCGGCATCGGCCAGCAACGACAGCTCAGCCAGGGCCTTGGGGGTGTTGAGGTCGTCGCTCAGGGTTTCTTCGAGCTGGGCGGGCACGGGCAGCGGTTGAGCAGGATCGAGTTCAATCGCACTGAGTTCGCGCAGCACGCGATACCAGCCATCCAGTGTACTGATTGATTGGGCAATGGCCGCATCGGACCAATCCAGCGGCTGGCGAT
The DNA here is from genome assembly GCF_004114615.1 of Dyella sp. M7H15-1. NCBI lineage: Bacteria > Pseudomonadati > Pseudomonadota > Gammaproteobacteria > Lysobacterales > Rhodanobacteraceae > Dyella > Dyella sp. M7H15-1. Next base: position 1,318,047 of record NZ_CP035300.1, on the reverse strand, counting down.
AGTGGCCACGCAGCAACAGCAGGCGCAGGGCTTCCGGTGGATGCATCTTGAGCAGCTCATGCACGTGCAGCACATTGCCCAGCGACTTGGACATCTTGCGGCCATCGAAGGTGAGCATGCCGTTATGCAGCCACCAGCGCGCAAACACCTTGCCGCCATGGGCGCAGGTGGACTGGGCGATCTCGTTCTCGTGATGCGGAAACTGCAGGTCCACGCCACCGGCGTGGATGTCGATGGTCTCGCCCAGGTGCGCTGCGCTCATGGCCGAGCATTCGATATGCCAACCTGGGCGACCACGTCCCCAGGGGCTGTCCCAGCCGGGCAGTTCGGGGGTGGAGGGTTTCCACAGCACGAAGTCGGTCGGGTTTTTCTTGTAGGGAGCGACCTCGACGCGAGCACCGGCGATCAGCTCATCGATGTCGCGACCGGAAAGCGCGCCATAGTTAGGGTAAGAGCTTACGTCGAACAGCACATGGCCTTCCGCCACGTAGGCATGTCCGCCAGTGATCAGGATTTCGATCATGCGGATGATCTGGTCGATATGTTGGGTGGCGAACGGCTCGATGTCTGGCTGCGCGATCCCGAGCTTGGCCATGTCTTCGCGATACGCCTTGGTGAAGCGTCCCGTGATGCTGCCGATCGGCACCCCTCGTTCGATCGCGGCGTGGTTGATCTTGTCGTCCACGTCGGTGATGTTGCGGGCGTAGATCACCTGCGGGTAATGGCGGCGCAGCAGTTTGACTAGTACGTCGAAGACGACCGGGCCGCGCGCATTGCCGATATGCACATAGCTGTAGACCGTCGGTCCGCATAGGTACACCGTCACCCGATTCGGATCGAGCGGCGCAAAGGGCTCGATGCGGCGGCTGAGGCTGTTATAGAGCGAGATCGGCATGGGGCAGGGTCCGCAGCTTGGCTGGTACAGGCAAATGAATCAGACATCTTATCAAGGTCCCGCCGAAAGGCAGTCGGAGCCCAACATCAGATGCTTCTGAAATTTACAATTCTCAACACAAAACAAAGGGCTAAATTGCGGTACTTCTAAGCGTGGATTCAGCGTGAATTTGCTGCAATTTCGCTGTGCGCAAAAGGCGCTTTCATCCACCCCTTTGTGGAGGTTGTCCATGAATAAGAATATGCTGTTGATCCCGTTGCTGGTGTTGGTCAGTGTGTCCGCCGTGGTGGCGGCGCAGACCAGCTACGGCAACTATCCCCCGCCGCCGCAGGGCGCGGCACCGCCGCCACCCAGTGCAGGTGGTGGTGACAACGCACACTATGCCTGGGCCGATGTGCTCCGTGTCGATCCGGTTTACAGTGTTGTCCAGACGACCACCCCGACGCAGCAGTGTTACGACCAGCAAGTCACCCAGCAGACGCCGAGCAACAAGGGCATCGGCACGGTGCTGGGAGCGGTGGTGGGTGGTGTGCTCGGCAGTACCATTGGCCACGGTCGTGGCAACACCGCCGCTATCGTGGGCGGCGCGGTAGCGGGTGGGGCGGTCGGCAATTCTGTCTCGAGCGGCGGCCAAACCTACACCTCCGACCAGACCGTCTGTCAGCCTGACAGCCAGGTTACGCAGCAGCGCCAGATTATTGGCTATGACGTCGAGTACCGTTATCACGGCGACGTTTATATGTCGCGCCTGAGTTATGACCCGGGTGAACGCCTGCGCGTACGCGTCAACGTGGCGCCTGCGGACTGATCGAAGCGTCCCGTTTCCTAAGGCGACCGCTGCCCTGGCACGGTCACCTTTTGTTTTGGCGGCTTGCCGGCGTTTTTTGTTGCATGGCAACGCAAATCCAGTCATGATTGAAATTCAACTACCCGGAATCCCCATGTCCGCAGCCGTCTATACCGCTATCGTGCTTACCAGCGCCCGCATGGCCGCTGGCATGACTTCGCGTGCGCGTCGACCGCTGGACCGACATTCGGCCGGGTAGGCTGTCGCCACGTTGCAAGTGAATACGACGACAAAACCCGGCCCTTGCGCCGGGTTTTTTGCTTTTTCGGACTGGAGTCAACGATGTCGCTTCGCCATTTTCTAACCACCCAGGATTACAACCGCGCTGAAATCGACGCGTTGCTTGAACAGGCTGCCGTTTTCAAGCGCTCGCCATGTGGTCAGCAGCTTGCTGGCAAGTCGATGGCATTGCTGTTCTTCAATCCTTCGATGCGTACGCGCACCAGTTTCGAACTGGGTGCCTTCCATCTCGGCGGCCATGCCATCGTGCTGTCGCCCGGCAAGGACGCATGGCCGATCGAGTTTCGTCCGAATGTGGTGATGGATGGCGAAGCCGAAGAACACATCGCTGAAGTGGCGCGTGTGCTGAGCCGCTATGTCGATCTGATTGCAGTGCGCGCCTTCCCCAAATTCCAGGATTGGTCGGTGGACCGTGAAGATGCTGTGATCAAGGCCTTCGCGCAGTACGCCACGGTGCCGGTGATCAACATGGAAACGATCACTCATCCCTGCCAGGAACTGGCACACGCGCTGGCACTGAAGGAGCGCTTTGGCGATCTCAGCGGCCGCAAGTATGTGTTGACCTGGACCTATCATCCCAAGCCGCTCAACACCGCCGTGGCCAATTCCGCCTTGCTGATCGCCACCAAGATGGGCATGGACGTGACCCTGCTGTGCCCCACACCCGATTACGTGCTGGACGAGCGTTACATGGCCTTCGGCGAGCAGAATGCCAGGGAAAACGGCGGTTCGCTCAAGGTCAGCCATAACATCGAGGAAGCCTATCGCGGCGCCGACGTGGTCTACGCCAAGAGTTGGGGCGCTTTGCCGTTCTTCGACCGCTGGGAGCAGGAAAAGCCGATCCGCGACGCGCACAAGCATTTCATCGTCGATGAAGCCAAGATGGCACTGACCCACAACGGCGTTTTCAGCCACTGCCTGCCGCTGCGTCGAAACATCAAGGTGACCGACGCGGTGATGGATTCGCCCGCATGCATCGCTGTCGATGAAGCAGAGAACCGCCTGCACGTGCAGAAGGCGGTGATGGCCTCGCTGATCGCACAACATTGAGCCGCAGAACACGTCATGTACCTGCCCAAATCCTTCCACGAAACGCGCATCGATGTGCTGCATGCGCTGATTCGCGACTATCCGCTCGGCACCGTGGTCATGCATGGAGCCGGAGGGCTGACAGCCAATCATCTGCCGCTGGAACTGGCGGGTGACGGCTTGCTGCAGGGGCACGTTGCGCGCGGCAATGAACTGACCAAGGCTGACGGCGCGCAAGTGCTGGTGATGTTCCAGGCAGCCAACGGCTACATCAGTCCCCACTGGTATCCGAGCAAGCATGAAACCGGGCGCGAGGTGCCGACTTGGAATTACGCCGTGGTGCATGTGCACGGCCGTTTGCGAGTGATCGAAGACAAAGCCTGGCTGCGTGGCTTTCTCGAGCGGCTGACGGACCGTCACGAAGCGTCACAACCCAGGCCCTGGCAGGTCAGCGATGCGCCGGAAGATTACATCCAGAAAATGCTGAAGACCATCGTCGGGCTGGAAATCAGCATCGATCGGATCGAAGGCAAGTTCAAGTTGAGCCAGAACCATCCTGATGCCAATCGTGCCGGTGTGGTCAGGGGACTGGGTGAGCGGGAAGGACTGCGCGATGCCGAGCTTGCCGACCTGATGCAACAAGCCGAGGAGCGTCGTCATGGGTGAGAAACATCAGTCGGCCTACTCACCCCTAATTGCTCGATGGTTGTTCTCTTGTCTATTTTCTAACTAATACTTTTTAGCTTTACTGAGGTCATTGCTATGTCGAATGCCACCCCGAGTCCCGTCAGCCACAACAAAAACATCGTTCTCGCCTTTTCCGGTGGCCTCGACACCAGTTTCTGCATTCCCTACCTGCAAGAACGCGGCTGGGCCGTGCATACCGTGTTCGCCGACACCGGTGGCGTGGACGATGAAGAGCGCGCTTACATCGAAGCGCGCGCCAAGGAACTGAAGGCGGTCAGCCATCAGACCATCGACGGCGGCCCGGCGATCTGGAATGGCTTCGTCAAACCATTCGTGTGGGCTGGCGAGGGTTACCAGTCGCAGTATCCGTTATTGGTGTCCGACCGCTACCTGATCGTGGACGCGGCATTGAAGCGCTGCGCCGAGCTGGGTACCAAGGCGATTGCGCACGGCTGCACCGGCATGGGCAATGACCAGGTGCGTTTCGACCTGGCAGTGAAGGGGCAGGGCGATTACGAGATCGTCGCGCCGATCCGCGAAATCCAGAAAGAACACACGGAAGTTCGTGCCTACGAGCAGAAGTATCTGGAAAACCTCGGCTTTGGCGTGCGTGCCAAGCAGAAGGCGTATACCATCAACGAAAACCTGCTCGGCCTGACCATGTCTGGCGGCGAGATCGACCGCTGGCAGGCGCCGGGCGAAGGTGCGATGGGCTGGTGCAAGCCGCGCGCCGAATGGCCGTCCAAATCGTTGCGCCTGAAGATCAGTTTCGTCAACGGCGAGGCGGTGGCGCTGGATGGCGAGAAGATCGCCGGCCACAAGATGCTCGCCAAGCTCAACACACTGCTGGCGCAATACGGTGTGGGCCGCGGTATCTATACCGGCGACACCACCATTGGCCTGAAGGGTCGCATCATTTTCGAAGCGCCAGGTCTTGCCGCATTGTTGGTCGCGCATCGTGCACTGGAAGAAGCCGTGCTCACCAAGCATCAGAATCGCTTCAAGCCGGACGTCGCACGCAAGTGGGTGGAGCTGGTGTACGAGGGCTTCTACCACGATCCGCTCAAGACCGACCTCGAAGCTTTTCTGGCGTCCAGCCAGGCAACCGTCAACGGCGATGTCACGTTGGAAACCACCGGCGGCGTCGTCAATGCAATCGCCGTCGAATCCCGTCATATCCTCAATGCCAAGGGCGCTACCTATGCGCAGGCGGCAGACTGGGGCGTGGCTGAGGCGGAAGGCTTCATCAAGCTGTTCGGCATGAGCAGCACCTTGTGGGCTGAGGTGAACCGATGAGTGCTGGGAGCGTGGGAATCGGGAATCGGGAATCGGGAATCGGGGAAGCAGCATTGCTCGATGCGACGCTGACGCATTTGCGTGCTTTGGTGTCGTTCGATACGCGCAATCCGCCGCGCGAAATCGACACCGGCGGTATTTTCGATTATTTGCGCGAACATCTGCCCGGTTTTGAAATGAGCGTTGCCGATCATGGCGCGGGCGCGGTGACGCTGTATGCCGTGCGCGGCAAGCCGAAATATCTGTTCAATGTGCATCTGGATACCGTGCCCGATTCGCCGCACTGGACCCAGGATCCGCACGTCCTCACGGTGACGGCTGATCGCGCAATTGGCCTTGGCGCAAGCGACATCAAAGGTGCGGCCGCGGCGTTGCTGGCGGTGGCCAAGGCCACATCTGGCGATATGGCCTTGCTGTTGTCCACGGATGAAGAGGCCAACGACCCACGCTGTATCGCTGCCTTCCTCAAGGAGGGGCATCCTTACGACGCGGTGATTGTCGCTGAACCGACCTGCGGCGAAGCCGTGCTGGCACATCGAGGCATTCATTCCGTGCAGATGCGTTTTGTTGGGCAGGCAGGCCATGCTTCCGGCGAGCAGCACCCCAACGACAGCGCGTTGCATCAGGCGATCCGTTGGGGCAGTGCGGCACTGGATTACGTGGAGCGTCAATCACGCGAGCGTTTCGGCGGCCTGACCGGTTTGCGCTTCAACGTCGGTCGCGTCGAAGGCGGCATCAAGGCCAACATGATTGCGCCGACGGCGGATGTGCGTTTTGGCTTCCGTCCGCTGCCCAGTATGAAACCGGATCACCTGCTGGAAACCTTCCGCACCCTGGTCGAACCGCAACCGCTGAGCTACACCGAGTTGTTCCGTGGCGATTCCCTGCCAGCTGGCGATACCGCTACCGCCGAAACAAGGCGCCTTGCCGCACGCGATATCGCCGATGAATTGGGCATTCCGGTCGGCAATGCCGTGAACTTCTGGACCGAAGCCGCGCTGTTCTCTGCGGGCGGCTACATCGCCTTCGTCTACGGCCCTGGCGATATCGCCCAAGCGCACACTGCCGACGAATGGGTTGCCCTCGATCAATTGCAAAAATACGCCGAAACCATCTACGAGATCGTGAACCGTGGAAGCGCATAAGACCACCCGCCAGACCATTGTGCGCCTGCTCTCCGCCATGGGCAGCGCCAAGGAAATCCAGCAATACCTCAAGCGCTTTTCGCAGCTTGATGCCAAGCGCTTCGCTGTGGTCAAGGTCGGCGGCGCCGTACTGCGCGACGAGCTGGCCGACCTCACGTCATCGCTGACCTTCCTGCAGCAGGTCGGCTTGACACCGATCGTGTTGCACGGTGCCGGCCCTCAGCTGGATGAAGAACTGCAGGCGGCCGGCATCACCAAGCAGACCGTCAACGGGTTACGTGTTACCTCGCCCAAGGCGCTGGGCATTGTGCGCCGCGTGTTCCAGCAGCAGAACCTGCGACTGGTGGAAGCCTTGCAAGCGATGAATACGCGCGCCACCTCGGTGCCCTCCGGCGTCTTCATGTCCAGCTTCCTGGACAAAGACGTCTACGGCATGGTCGGCAAGGTCGATAGCATCAACCTTGCACCGATTGAGGCCAGTTTGCGTGCAGGCTCCATCCCGGTGATCGCCAGCCTTGGCGAAACCGACGAAGGCCAGTTCCTCAACATCAATGCCGACTTCGCCGCTAACGAACTGGTGCGTGTGCTGGAACCGTACAAGATCATCTTCCTTACCGGCACCGGCGGTCTGCTGGATGACCGGGGACAGGTCATCGATTCGATCAACCTGAGCACCGAATACGATCACCTGATGGCCCAGTCTTGGATCAATGGCGGCATGCGCGTGAAGATCGAGCAGATCGCCGATTTGCTGCAAGGCCTGCCACTGACGTCGTCGGTGTCGATTACGCGTCCGTCGGAGCTGGCGAAAGAGCTGTTTACGCACAAAGGTTCCGGCACGCTGGTGCGCCGGGGCGAGAAAGTGTTCTGCTTCGAAAGCTGGGAAGGCGTGGATCATGCACGCATGCGCACGCTGATCGAATCCAGCTTCGGCTGCAAGGTGGTCGACGATTATTTCGAACGCACTACGCCTTATCGCATCTACGTCAGCGAAAACTATCGCGCCGCGATGATCCTCACCAACGAGGACGGCTTGATCTATCTGGATAAATTCGCAGTGCTCGATGATGCCAAGGGCGAAGGTCTGGGACGCGCGGTATGGTTGGTGATGCGCGAGGAAAACCCGAGCTTGTTCTGGCGGTCACGCCATGGCAACCAGGTGAATCACTTTTATTACGCCGAATCGGATGGTTGCTACAAGCAGGAACGCTGGAAAGTGTTCTGGTACGGCCTGCACGACTTCGACACGATCGAGCGTTGCGTCGCTCACTGCGCCGTACGTCAACCGACTTTGGTGGATTAACGATCATGGCTGCTTCCAACAAGCGCATCGGCATCGTAGGTGCTCGTGGCCACACCGGCGCAGAACTGATCAAGCTGGTAGCTGCGCATCCTTCGCTGGAATTGGCGTACGTGTCGTCACGTGAGCTGGATGGTCAGCGCGTGGATGAGCACGTTCCCGAATACCAGGGCGATCTGCATTACACATCGCCGGCGCATGAAGATCTGCCTAGCCTTGATGCGGATGTGGTGGTGCTGGCTTTGCCCAATGGCAAGGCGTCGGTATGCGTCGAAGCCTTCGACAAGGCCGGCAAGGATCCGGTGATCGTGGACCTTTCTGCCGATTACCGCTTCGATAACACCTGGTACTACGGCCTGTTGGAACTCACGCGCAACCAATGGCGCGGCGAGAAACGCATCAGCAATCCCGGCTGCTATGCCACCGCGATCCAGTTGTCCATCGCGCCGCTCAAGGGCGTGCTGGCAGCACCGCCGGTGTGTTTCGGTGTTTCCGGTTATTCTGGCGCAGGCACCACTCCGTCGGACAAGAACAATCCGGAGAAGCTGCGCGACAACCTGATGCCGTACTCCTTGACCGGACACATGCACGAGAAGGAAGCGAGCCGCCACCTGGGTATCCCGGTGGAATTCATGCCGCATGTCGCACCGCATTTTCGTGGCCTGACCGTCACCACCAATCTGTACCTTGCTCGATCACACAAGCACGAAGATATTCTTGCGTTGTTCCAGCGAACCTATGGTGACGAGAAGCTGGTGCGCGTGCAGGATGAATCGCCGTGGGTCAGCCAGGTTGCCGGCAAGCATCATGCCGAGGTGGGTGGCTTTGCGGTGTCGGCAGACGGCAAGCGTGTCGTCATCGTTGCTACCCTGGATAACCTTTTGAAAGGTGCGGCTACGCAGGCGATGCAAAACATCAATCGGGCGATTGGCATGGACGAGTACACCTCCATTCCCATTTGAGCGACACATTGACTCCCTTCCCTGTGTGCAGCCTGTCTTTTGATCACATTTAGATTGGCGAGGATCGAAACACCCATGGCACGAGACTCATCATGACCGACCTCCTTTGGCAAAAAAACGGTGTCGAGACCAACGCTAAGATCATGAAGTTCCTGGCCGGCGACGATGTGCTGCTGGATCGCGAATTCTTCCTGCATGACATCACTGCCAGCAAGGCGCATGTCGAAGGCTTGGCCCATATCGGAGTGGTCAGCGCGCAAGAAATGCAGGATCTCAAACGCGAACTGGATGCCCTTGTCGAGGACTTCCGCGCCGGCCATTTTGTACTGGACGATCGTTACGAAGACGGCCATTCTGCCATCGAAGCGCGTCTCACCGACCGACTTGGTGATGCCGGTCGTCGCGTGCACACCGGCCGTAGCCGTAACGACCAGATTCTTGTCGCCACACGTTTGTGGCTGAAGGAAAAGCTCGCCGAACTGGAAACGCATTGCCACACCATTGCCGAAGTATGCTTGCAGCGTGCAGCCCAACCGGCCTTACCCTTGCCGGGCTACACCCACTTGCAGCGTGCGGTGGTTTCATCGACGTCGATGTGGTTCGCCGGCTTTGCCGAGGGTTTTGTCGATAACGCATGGCGTGCGCGTCAGACCGAGGTCTGGATTGATGCCAATCCGCTCGGCACCGCAGCCGGTTACGGCGTGAATCTTCCGCTCGATCGCGCCCACACCACCCAGGCGCTTGGCTTTTCGCGGATGCAGGTGTCGCCGATCTATGCCCAGCTTTCGCGCGGCAAGTTCGAAATGGCCGTGATGGAAAGCATCGGCAGCGCCATGCTCGATGCGCGCCGTCTGGCCTGGGATCTTTCGCTGTTTACCACAGCGGAATTCAATTTCGTCACGCTGCCGTCCGAATACACTACCGGTAGCTCCATCATGCCCAACAAGCGCAACCCCGACGTGGTGGAGCTGCTGCGTGCTTCGTATGCAACCGTCGCCGCCGCACGCTGCGAAATTGAACAACTGCTTTCGTTGCCTTCGGGTTATCAACGCGACCTGCAATTTTCCAAGGGCTCGCTGTTTCATGGCGTGACACATGGTCTTGCAGCGCTCGAACTACTGCCAGACCTGCTTGCACGCATGCAATGGAACGAAACCGCCATGCGCGCCGCCATCGAACCGGCCATGTATGCCACCGACGTGGCCATCGAGCAGGCCGCCGCAGGCGTGCCTTTCCGTGACGCTTATCGTGCAGCCGCGGAAGCCGTCACGGCTGCCGGGCAGGGGCGCACACCCGAAGCGAGCCTGGCTGCGCGTACATCACCTGGTGCCGGCAACGATCTGCACCTGGATGCATTACGGCAACGTCTCGCCAACTTGACTACCTGACCGAATCCATCCACTTAGAATCTGTTTGCAATCTTTTCGTTATCCCCGATGATGGGGCGATGACGAGAAACCACGACGCCAGTGACATTAGCCGAGAAAAATTTGCGCAGATCGAGCCACTGCTATGCAGCGTGCAGAGTCGCACGAAGCCTCCAACCGTGGAGATCGTAAGCACGTCTGCTTCGCCTAATGATCGAAGATAACGAAAAAATTGCAAACAGGCTCTTAAACCCTGTGATCGATAATTAATCGTAATAAGGTAAATACCTTAGAGAAAGAGGTTCAACCTAACTGTTACTATTTCCTGATTCCGTGACCTCCTAACGCGCAGTGCGCATGGCCTATGGGTTTGCGAGTGATCTTTGACTCACCCGGCGGGTGAGTGGGTGCTTTCACGCAAAGCAAGCGGGCAGCGGGCATGCGAGTCAGAAGCTCACGGAATCAGGTATTTTAAATAGAGTTCCTAATTTTGTATCTTTTAGAAAGTTAGGTCTGAAAATTTGGTGATCGTTGATTATTTTTCATGTAAGTAGCCCCCGGCAAAGCCGGGGCTTACCTCATGCTGAGTTAAATGATTGGCGTAATTTTAGATGGACTGTCACGAATTATGAATATATTAAGTTTTGGTATGAAGTTACATGCGGAAATCATGGAAGTTGACGAGCAAAAGTCGGCAGTTAAAAGCTCATCATCTGATTCGATAGAAATTGCTCATTATCACTTGGAAGGCGATTCATCTAATAATTTAGCACTAAATGTGTTAAGTAACTTAATCGATTTAGGAGTCGTTGATATCTTTACATATGGATCATCTCATGCGGAAAGGACAAATAATATTATTCGAAACTTTGATACATTCAAAGCAAAAATTTTTATCTCAATTCAGGAGAATCTACAAAATCCTTTGCTTGATCATGTAATGAATAAAGCTGGATTGTCAATCGATCAAATCGAGAAGTTGATGAACGAAATTGACGCCGATATTATTCGTGACCTGAATCTTGGTGACGTTCGCGTGATAGATCAGCGACCATTTCATGTTCGATCTATTTATCCTCAATTGGAAAGCAAAGATCAACTTCATTCGGACATGGATTTTATGCGCGCTAAAAATAAGCGCATGAAAACCGAATTCGAGAATGATATTTTACAGTTAAATGCAGCTAATAAAAATCGCCTGATGATGTTTCACTCCGATCCATCACCTCACGTGGATGTGCTTGGAATTGGTCGTGGAAATAACCAGAGCCGATATTGGGAATACATGCCTAATAAACATGAACAGAATGCGCTCTTTGTCGGTCAAAATAATGGTATTTGGCAGGGGAATTATCAACTGGCTCAAACCTCGGGTGTTCTCGAATTCGATGCTGACACCGCTGCATCGAACTATAATCCTGCTATTTCTGAATCCTTTGGTGTTTCTCAAGTCAATGCCCGTCATCTTTATAAAGGCATGATCCATTCGCAAGTCATTCATAATTTTCCTGGCATTCCAGGGGAAGTCATGAATGTGAGGAAAGCCAATGGCGATGGCTACTTGATTCAAGTTGCCTATCGCTTGAATGGGCAGAATCATGTTAAGACGGTTCACGCCAATCAAATTGTTGTCGGAACTGGGTTGTCAGATGCAAAGAATATTTTTTCGCAGCATGGTCAATTCTATAGGGAAGATTTTAAAACGATTGTAGGAGATCGATCCGAAGAAGTTTACCGCTTGCTTGTCAAAGGAGGGTATTTCCACGATTCTGGTAGAACGACCAATAAACAACCAAACCTATTGGATTTGAATGATCTGTTAAAAAATAGCTGCGAGAAGGATCAAATTTCGACAATTGCAAAGCTTATTGAAAGCGTCAATGCAGGTCGCTCATTAGGGTCGCTGTTGAATCAGTCCGATTACAAACGATTGTCTACGTTCGATCAAAAAAAAGGATTTACGCCAATTGTTGACGGTAATGCATTCATTTTATCTGATAAAGAATGCTCATCGCTGGGAGAGGGGCGTCGCATAATGGTTTGGGGTGGAGGAGGCACTGCTGCCGCAGCAACACGGCGAGGCTTGTTCTTGCAAGATACACCCGATATTAAAATGACGCCAGAAACCTATCAGCATAGGAAAAATGATGTCATATGGATAGCGAGAAACGGCTTCGACACATTGCGTGATGGTACGTTAGCCGTGGATGCCAAATCAACCTTGGGCCAAACGGGAAATCTATGGCCAAATTGTGAACTTGTTGCAATCAAGTCCCTGGCGAATGGGAAACTACAAATAACTATTGATCGCTATAGGCCTGCGGAGACATCAGCTGATCCTAAAACGGTGATCATGCGCAAGATCGAAGGGGTGGAGCTCGCGTGCATACGAGAAAGGGAGGTTGTTGAAGTCGATCAACTCGTGTATAGCCTTGGGCAGGAAAATCGAGGTATAGAACAAATATTCGATGGCATCGATATCTCAGCAAATACCATTGATATGGTTAGAGATAAAGAAATGAATGTGCCTTTGTATGGGACATTGAAAGGACACCCGGATATTCAATTCCATGGCGCGGCGTTGACAGCCGGAACGCTAGGCGCAAAGTCGGCGAATATCATGGAGGAGGTCGTGACATCGGAGAATATTCCACCCGATGTCGGCCCTGGCTCCATGCCCTTGGCATGGAGCACGATCAGAGCCAGCCATTTTTCCAACTCAGGCGTCTATTATCCATCGGTTAATGCGTCGATAGATTACAGGGCACTCATCGATAAACATTTGCAGTCCTGGGGGATAACGGATCCTGCTGTTCGCTCGGCATTTCTCGATGACATCGTGCAGCATCGAACCGATACCCGCGGAGGTATTCCAGCGAGTTCGATCAATATGTTGCTCGAAAAACATGATTTAAAACATTTATTGACAATCGACGGTGCAGGGATGCTGAAACCACTTCAAATTAGAAGCAAGCTTTGAATGGGGCTGCAAGGGTTTCTTGTGAGATGTGTGCCATCGGATGCCCCTCTGGCGTAGTGATTTCTCGTCATCGCTCTACCATCGGGATAACGAAAAGATTACAAACAGGCTCTTATGAACACGCCAACCCATCAGCTTCCTGTAGTAGGGCTGCTGGCGTAGCTTGGCTGACGCACCTGCCGAATCAGCCATGTTTCCACTTGCGCACCGCCTGCGCAAACGCCAGGCAATCCGCAAAGCGGTTGTACAGCGGTGCTGGGGAGATGCGAATCACATCGGGTTCGCGCCAGTCACCGATGACGCCTTGTTCGATCAAATAGTCGAACAGTGCGCGCCCTTGTTCGCGACCACCCAGTACGCGAAGAGAAAGTTGCGAGCCGCGCCGTTCGGTTTCCTTGGGCGTGACGATGTCCAACACATCCGATAACTGGCTTTGCACTAGCCATTCCAGGTAGCCGGTGAGTTGCAGCGATTTCTCGCGCAGGCGCTTCATGCCAGCGCGATGGAAGATTTCCAGTGAGATGCGCAACGGTACCAGCGCAAGAATTGGCGGATTGGAAAGCTGCCAGCCGTCCGCACCGGGCGTGGGTACGAATTCCGGCTCCATCTGGAAGCGCGTGGTCTTGTCGTGTCCCCACCAGCCGGCAAAGCGGGGTAGTGCAGCATGGGCGTGACGTGCGTGTACAAAGGCGCCACCCACCGCTCCGGGGCCAGAGTTCAGGTATTTGTAACTGCACCAGATCGCGAAGTCGGCGCCGCTGTCGTGCAGTTGTAGCGGCAAGTTGCCGATTGCATGGGCAAGATCGAAACCCACGATGCAACCGTGCTTGTGCGCCAGTTCGGTGATGGCTTTCAGATCGAAAGCCTGCCCAGTGCGATATTGCACGCCGGGCAGCATCACCAGCGCGATGCGTGAGCCGTGTGCGGCCAATGCGCGTTCGATCGCCGCCATCGAAAGGCTGCCGTTCGGCTCGTCGCCTTGCAGCTCGATCAGCGACAGCTTGGGACTGAACCCGTGATAGCGGATCTGCGATTCCACCGCATAGCGATCGGTGGGAAATGCACCCGCTTCGATCAGGATGGCGTGGCGATCCGGCGAGGGGCGATAGAAACTCACCATCATCAGGTGCAGATTCACGCCCAGCGTATTCATCGCAACGACTTCGTCGGGCTGGGCCCCCACGACTTCGGCAAGGTGATCGCGCACGAACTCGTGATAGTCCATCCACGGCAGACGGCCTTTGAAGTGGCCTTCCACGCCCAGTTCACCCCAATAGTTCAACTCCGCATTCACCGCTTCGCGTATCGCGCGTGCTTGCAAGCCCAGCGAGTTGCCGCAAAAGTAGTGTGTCTCGCCGCCTTCATGCGGAGGAATCAGGAACTCGTCGCGGAACGCACGCAGAGGATCGGCAGCGTCGTGAGTTTGAGCCCAGGCGAGGGTGGCTTTGTAAGGTGTGGACATCTAGACATTCCAACTTGGTGTGTAAAGCACTCATTGGGCATGTTGTTGCTTGTGCTTCAAGCAGCGCGTTTCGGTGTTGCCTTAAGTGCCAAGCGTCGAAGCAATCGAACTACAGCCTTTATCGAACGTGACCGTCCATGCTTGTCCCGCCTGACTTGTTGACGGGCGCGCGCAACGCAACTGGATCGCGTGACCGTCGCGGAACCAGTAGCGCTCGACATAGGTGTACGCCGTACCGTTTTCGCTGGCGGTGTAGATGAAACTGTTCTCGTCACCTGCCGCACGTTGACCGGGCTGGTAATTCTTCAGTTGCTTCGCTTTGGTAACCGCGCCACTGACGTAGCTGTTGAAGTCCTGAGGATTGACCATCTGCTTCACCGTTACGCTGACACGCGCGAGCGTGCTGCGCGCGCTGGGCGAAGGATCCGGCACCTGGAACACGCGGACTTCCGGATCGCCATCCACCTGCATGATGCCGACCCAGTTCGAGGGTGTGCTGAAATGCACGCTGCCGGACGCCATATGGACATCGTCAGCCTGTGCTACCGCTATGCTGCCCAGCAGCAGTACGGCGATCACCATTATGTAACGCCTGACATTCATGCGTGCTCCTGTTTGGGATGCGCTGATCAATTTTGGGCAGAGAAGCGTTGTTGCGGTAGTCCCAGCCACTCCAGTGCGGTACCGTGAAACAGGCGGGCACGGGTCGGATCATCCAGTTGCAGCGACTCGATGCCGCTGCCCGGTTCCTGCTCCCCCAGCGGGAAAGGATAGTCGGTACCGAGCATCACGCGCTCGACACCGGTTACATCCAGCAGATAACGCAGGGCCTGCGGATCGTGCACGCAGGAATCGAAAAACAGGCGCTTGAGGTATTCGCGCGGGTTGCGCGGGTTATCCGTGGCGACCAGGTCCGGGCGCATGCGGAAGCCATGTTCGATGCGTCCGATGGTCCAGGGGAAGCTGCCGCCGCCATGCGCCAGCATTACGCGTAGCCGAGGCAGGCGTTCCAGCACGCCGCCAAAGGCCAGGCAGCAGGCCGCACGGGACTGCTCGGCAGGCATGCCTACCAGCCAGGGCATCCAGTACTTGGGCATGGTGGCCGTGCCCATCATGTCCCAGGGGTGCACCATAATGGCCGCGTCCAGGTCGGACGCCGCCTCGAAGAACGGGAATAGCTCCGGGGCGTCGAGATTCCACTCATTGCAATGTGAGCCGATTTGCACGCCGTACAGACCCAGTTCGTCGATGCAACGTTCCAGTTCGCGGATCGCCAAGTCCGGCGCTTGCAGCGGCACCGTGCCGATAGCGGCGTAATGCCGGGGGTAATCCCGGCAAATTTCAGCCATGTGGTCGTTCAGATGTCGGTGCAGCTCCAGTGCCTGGTAACCCGGTGCCCAGTACGAGAACAGCACCGGCACAGTGGAAATCACCTGCACGCTTACACCGAAGCGGGCATAGTCCTTGATGCGATGCTGCGGATCGAACGAGGACTCCCATACTTCGCGGAAGAACTTGCCGTCCTTATAGATGCGATAGCGACCGTCGGTGTGGTTCATCACTGGGAAGGCTTCGTTACCGTACTTGGCGGCCAGATTGGGCCAGTCGCGGGGGAGGATGTGGGCGTGGGTGTCGATTTTCAGCATGTGCCAAGTGTAGCGTCTGTGGATGTCTGGTTTCCCACGACGGAAGGGCAGTGGCTGGTTTTTGCACGCTACACCCAACCAGAAAACGAGCATCGGCGCTTGTTCGCCAAATTCGATCTGGAACTGCCTGCTTAAGCCCTCGCGGAGGATCATCGTCCCCGACAAACTCACCCATCAAACGACCGTGGTGTAGTGGAGACCCTTCAGGATGTAGCTGAACAAAGCTTCACCGGAAATCCGTGTTAAACGAAAGACTGGTGTGCGGATGCCTTAACAGTTTTGCTACACTTGCCTGGCTTGCTGTTAGGGACACCAAGCTAAGGTAGCGAATAAGTCCCCCGCATACCTATACGTTCTGCCGCGCGATTTCCGTCTGGGGTGGAATGGACGCGAACACCAATAATCGAGGAGACACCTGATGAAACGTAAGGGCCTTTATTTTCTTATTGCTCTTGCCCTGGGCGGCGTAGGTGCCGTTCACGCGCAGGACAATACGGCCGCGACTGCGGGCAGCAGCACTTCCGCACCCGCATGGTCGAATGGTTTTGATGATCGTTGGTACATTGCCCCAACCATCGGCGGCTTCTACAACGACACTGACCGCAATACCCGCAGCCGCCAGATCTTCTACGGCCTGTCCGTGGGTAAGTTCGTCGCCCCGAATGTTTCCGTGGAACTGTTCATCGACCGTACCAAGCGTGATGGTGACACCGATGTGTTCGGCCAGGGCAACAGATGGGCGAATAACGCCTATGGTGTGTCCGCCCGCTACTTCTTTGGTGATGCAAACGCCTGGCGTCCGTACCTGATGGGTGGCGTGATGGGCAGCTACCACAGCAATCCGCTCAACAAGGGTTGGGCTCCGGCTGTACAGGCTGGCGCGGGTATCTCCAAGTCGATCACCGACAGCGCAGACTTCCGTGTTGAAGCGGCCTACCGTTACGACTGGGACGACAAGACCCAGCCGGCGAAGAATGGCTACGGCGACTGGTACCTGGGCTTCAGCCTGGTGGCCAAGATCGGTGCCGTGCCAGCGGCTGCCGCGCCGGCTACGCCGCCGCCCCCGGCTGCTCCGGACTGCTCCAAGCAGTTCCGCAACGGCGTGAACCTGTGCGACAACAAGTGCCCGGATCTGCCGGAAGGCACGATCGTCGGTCCGGATGGCTGTCCGCAGAAGGTCGTGATCGACTTGAAGGGCGTGAACTTCAAGTTCGACCGTCCGAAGAAGCACGAAACCAACATCGAGCCGACGCTGGCCGTGCCGGCATCCGATTCAATGGCGATCCTGGATCAGGCGGTGGATACGCTCAAGCGTTACCCGCAGGTGCATGTCACCGTTGCCGGTTACACCGACAGCGTGGGCACGGCCACTTACAACCAGGGCCTGTCGGAACGTCGTGCGAAAATCGTGTACGACTACCTGACCTCGCACGGTATCGATGCAAGCCGTCTGGAAGGGCCGATTGGTCATGGCTTGAACGATCCGATCGACACCAACAAGACCGCCGCCGGTCGCGCACGCAACCGTCGTACGGAATTGCAAGTTCAGCAGTAATCGGACTGCAAAGCGCCAAGAAAAAGCCCGGCCCAGGCCGGGCTTTTTCTTGGTCGGCCCACTAACCTGATCATATCCAGACCAAGCTGCGCTGGACCGAATGATCCAGGGTGCCATCGACAAGGGTGAGCCCCTGACTGCAAAGCGGGTATCGCTATTGCGTACCGGCGAAAAAATACCTGGTTGGAAGTCACGCTCGACGAAGGCCGCAATCGGCACATTCGACGTTTGCTGGAAGTGCCGGGCATTAGCATCTTGCGCTTGATGACACGCGAAGCTCAACGGTCAGGAGCCCGATAGCACGCATCCGTTCTTGCCGCTCTCCTTCACCTGGTAAAGCGCGCGGTCTGCCGCCTGGATCAGCGTTTCGTCCGACTCGAGTCGCTCCTGCCACATCGCGATGCCAATACTAGCGCTGACATGCGCAGTGAACGCGCCGTGCGTTCCCGTCAGCGGATAGGGTTTGGCCAGTATGTCGCAAAGGTCCTGACAGCGTTGCAGTACGGCATGCACGTCACTGACGTTCTCCAGGATCATGGCGAATTCATCGCCGCCCAGCCGGGCCACGGTATCATCGGCGCGCACACGGTTGTTGAGGCGCGAGGAAATCGCCTGCAGCAGCGCATCGCCGGCAGGATGGCCATAGGTGTCATTCACCGCCTTGAAACCATCGATGTCTACCAACGCCAACGCAAAGCTATGATCTTTCCCTGCATGTTGCATGGACAGACGCAGGCGATCGTGGAACAGTACACGGTTGGGCAGGCCCGTGAGCATGTCGTGCGTGGCCTGGTGGCGCACTTTGGCTTCGACGCGCTGGCGTTCGGCAATTTCCACCTGTAATTGCTGGTTGCGCGCCGAAAGTTCTTCCAGCGTCTGCTGCAGTTGCATGCGTGCTGTATGCAGCTCCAGGAATACGCGCACTTTGGATTGCAGGATCACGTCGTTGATCGGCTTGGAAATGTAATCCACCGCGCCGGAGCGATAGCCTTTGAGGCGATTGAGGTCGTCGGCATACGCAGCGGTCACGAAGATCACCGGCGTATCGTGCAACTGTTCGGCTTCGCCAAGCAGGGCGGCTACTTCAAAACCGTCCATGTCAGGCATGTTCACGTCGAGCAGGATCAGCGCGAATTGCTCGTCCAGGCAGCGGGAAAGGGCTTCGTTGCCGCTGACAGCTTCGACCAGTTCGGCGCCGCAGTTGGCGAGCAGATGACGCATCGCGACCAGGTTGGCGCGGGTGTCGTCGACGACCAGAATTTTGGGAGGATGATGACTCATACCAGGCACAATCGATTGATCAGTGGAGCGATATCGGAAAGATCGACGCAATAGTCCGCACCGGCGGTATCCAATGCGGCCTGTGGCATGGTCGGCATTTCCGCGCTGGACGGTGATTGAACGATAGCGGTGCCACCCAATTCCCGTATCCGTTGCAGGCCTGAGGCGCCATCGGCGTTTCCCCCTGTAAGTACGATACCTATGAGTTTTTCGTGCCAGACCTCCGCAGCAGAACAAAACATCACGTCAATGGATGGGCGCACGTAGTTGACACGCGGATCGATCGACAAGGCAAAGTGTCGATCGTGTTCGATCAGCAGATGGTAGCCGCTTGGGGCCAGATGGACAGTCCCGTCTTGTACAGGATGGCGTTCGCGTGCCTCGGTCACGGCTAACGGCGAAGCGCGGTCCAATATCTCGCACAGCAGCTCCACCGTATCGGAGCCGGTGTGGCAGCACACCAAAATCGGTAGATTCAACCTGGCGTCGAGGCCACTGATGATGGCTTTGAGCGCATCCACGCCACCTGCCGAACAACCGATCGCAATAGCTTGCGGCATATTCATGCGAAAGCTCACTCTGGCTGATTGTTCATGCGATAGATGCGCAAGCGTTCGTCGAACGGCGCGAAGCTTGCGGCAGCAGTGGCGTATTCGAGGCTTTCGCGCAGGCCAAGACAGAGAAAGCCGCTGCGCACCAGACTGTCGCGGAACAACGACAGCACGCGATCCTGCAAGGGGTTGGAAAAGTAGATCAGCACATTGCGGCACAGGATCAGATGCGCTTCGCAGAACACGCCATCCGAAACCAGGTTGTGCTGGGCGAAAGTGACGTTCCGGCGCAAATGCTGGTCGATCTTCAGTAGGTTGTAGCGCGCGCTGTAGTAGTCGGCCAGTGAATGCCTGCCGCCGGCGGCTTGATAATTGCGCGACCATT
The DNA here is from genome assembly GCF_004114615.1 of Dyella sp. M7H15-1. Taxonomy (NCBI): domain Bacteria; kingdom Pseudomonadati; phylum Pseudomonadota; class Gammaproteobacteria; order Lysobacterales; family Rhodanobacteraceae; genus Dyella; species Dyella sp. M7H15-1. The sequence continues at coordinate 1,298,419 of NZ_CP035300.1, read as the reverse complement.
GCTGCGCGTTGCGTATGGGATAAATACCCTCCTCAGCCTGTTGCAAGGCCTGCTCGCTAAGGTCGGTGGCGAAGATCTGCGTGCGCTCGTAAAGGCCGGCTTCTTCCAGCAGGATCGCCAGGGAATACACCTCCTGTCCGTGTGCGCACCCTGCTTGCCAGATATTGATCCGCGGGTACGAAGCCAGCATCGGCAGCACCTGCTCGCGCAGACCACGGAACAAGCCCGGATCCCGGAACATATCCGACGCCGGCACGGTGAGGCCGTCGAGTACGCGTGGAAGCAAGGTTGGTTCATGCAACACGCGTTCGGTCAATCCGCTGATCGTCTTACATTGCAAATGGTCCGTCAGTTGCCGCACCCGTCGTTTCAGGGAGGCAGGCGCGTACTGGCTGAAGTCGTAACCGTGGCGGCGCTGCAGCGCCTGCACGAACAGTTCCACTTCAATGCTATCGAGCTCTAGCGTGTCCACGGTCATGTCCTGTACCTGTAGATTCTCAGCTTCGCAACCACACATGCATCATAGAGGCTAGCTTGTCCAGATCGATCGGCTTGGAAAGGTAATCGTTGGCGCCGGCTTCCAGGCATTGCTCGCGGTCACCACGCATGGCCTTGGCCGTTAGTGCGATGATCGGCAAGTGGTTGAGCGATGGTTGCCCGCGGATCGCACGTGTAACCTCGTAGCCATCCATGCCCGGCATCATGATATCCATCAGCACCAGCTCCACGTTGCCATGCTCGGCAAGTTGCTCCAGCGCCTTTTGGCCATCTTGCGCCACCGTAACCTGCAAGCCCCAGCCGCGCAGTACCTTGGACAGGGCGAACAGGTTGCGCATGTCATCGTCCACCAGCATCACGTGATGACCACTCAGGCCATCATGGGGTGGTGTTGGAGAGATAGAGGCTGGGCCAGACGTCTGACGTATGCTATGCAGGAACAGGCTGACTTCGTCCAGCAAGCGTTCCGGCGATCGCACACCTTTGATCACAATGCTGTCGGTGTATTGCCGGATGCGCAGATTTTCTTCGCGGCTCAGCTCGCGGCCGGAATACACCACCACCGGCGGAATGCTACCGCTGTGTGCCAGTTTTTCGAGCAACTCCAGGCCGGATATGCCGGGCAGGCCGAGGTCGAGCACGATGCAGTCGTAGCCGGTTTCGCTGATTTTTTGCAGGGCTTCCTCGCCGGTACTGGCTTCGTCGATACGCACGTCGTCTTGGTTGAGCAGGGTGCGCACGGCAGCGCGTGCATTCGCATCGTCGTCGACCACCAACAGATGCCGTGTGCGGCCCTTGGCGAAATGCAACAGGCGTTCAAACGCATCGTTGATGGCTTCACGTGTGACCGGTTTGGTGAGAAAGCCCACCGCGCCCAGATCCCGGCCGCGCGAGGCATCATCGGTCGCCGAAAGGAAATGCACCGGGATATGCCGCGTGGCGGGATCGGACTTGAGTCGTTCGATCACAGTCCAGCCGTCCATGCCTGGCAGCATCACATCGAGCAGGATGCCAACGGGGTGATAACGGCGCGCCAGCGCCAGACCCTCCTCGCCATCCAGCGAATGCAGCATGCGATGACCCTTCTGCCGCACGATGTCGGCCAGGATGCGTGCAAACGCGGGATCATCTTCCACAATCAGGATGACACTGTCGCCCGGTTCGATGCGCTCGCGATCGTCGGCCACGCCTTCGGCAGGCAGCAAGGAGCGCGTAACGGGCCGTGCTATCGGTGCGTGGGTGATGGAGGCTGGTAGGGACGTGTCGGCGGTTTCTTCTGGCGCACGTTCTGGCAAAAGCAATACGAATTCGCTGCCCTGGTCGACTTCACTGCGCAGCACGATGTCGCCGCCCAGCAGTTCGGCCATGCGGCGCGAAATGCTCAAACCCAGTCCGGTGCCGCCGAACTGGCGGCTAGTGCTGCTGTCGGCTTGCTCGAAAGCGTTGAAGATGCGCTCCAGCTTGTCGGCCGGTATGCCGATGCCGCTGTCTTTCACGCTGATGGCCAGCAGACTCTGGTCTTTCATCGCATCAGGCACGGGCAGGTCGCCGGCCGGGCGGCTGATGTGCACGCGGATGCTGCCCTTGGCGGTGAACTTGAAGGCGTTGGCGAGCAGATTGTTGATGATCTGCTCCAGCCGGTTGGGATCGGTATGGATCTCAACCGGCAGGTTTTCCTCCATGCTGACTTCGTAGTCGAGTTTCTTCTCGCGCGCCACGTGATCGAAGGTGCGGCGCAGGCTGCGGGCAAGGTTCTGCAGCGGGTAATCCACCCGTGACAATTCCATCTTGCCGGCTTCGATCTTTGACAAATCCAGGATGTCGTTGATCAGGTGCAGCAGGTTGGAGCCAGCGTCGTGGATGATGCGTGCCGATTCGACTTGCTCGGTGTCCAGATTGCCTTCGCGGTTGTCAGCCAGGTTGCGTGACAGGATCAGCAGGCTGTTCAGGGGCGTGCGCAGCTCGTGCGACATGTTGGCGAGGAATTCGCTCTTGTACTGGCTCGCGCGTGCCAGTTCCTGCGCTTTCTGTTCGGTTTCGCGTTGCAGCGCTTCCACCTGCTGCTTTTGCTGGCGCAGAGTGTCGCTCTTCAGGCGCAGTTCTTCGTTGGAAGCCTGCAACTCATCGGCCTGCACGCGTAGCTCTTCTTCGGAAGCCTGCAGGCGTTGCGACTGTTCTTCCAGCTCGATAGTCTTGTTTTGCAGGGTGTCATTGGTATCGCGCAGCGCTTGCTGCTGCTGTTTCATCGTAAGTGCCGAAATGCGCAGTTCGTCGGTCTGTTCGCGGGTCTGTTCAAGCAGATCCTGCGTGTTCACGGCGCGGTTGAGGTTTTCTAGCGTCAATGCCGCCATGGGCAGCAGTTCGTCCAGCAGTTGCTGGTGCTTCGGCGAAGGTGGAGCGAAGCTGCCGAACTCCAGCACTCCGATAAGCTCGTCGCGCAGCAGCAGTGGGCGGATGGTGATGTGGCGTGGCAAGGCGGCGCCACTGCCGGAGTCGATATGTAGATAGTTTTCAGGCACGTCATCCAGCGTGATCGGCTGGCGTGACAATGCGCACTGGCCAACCAACCCTTCGCCCGGCATGTATGCGCCGGCATGGTTTTGCAGGCGCATGCCGTAACTGCCAAGCAAATCCAGTCGTTGGCGTGCTTCATCATAGCCATAGAACAGCGATACGCCGGCGTGCAGCAAAGGTGTCAGCAGGCTGGTGAGGCGCTCGGCAAAATCGCGGTGATGAGTGGCTTGCTGCAAGCTGTGTGAAATCGAGGTGGCGTGGTTCTTCAGCGAAGACTGTTCTTCGGAGTCAATCACCATCTGCTTGAATACGAGCAGTGCCTGCGCGATTTCCCCTACTTCGTCGCGCCGCTCGGCGCCGCGAATCTCGATGTGGTGGTCGTGATGGGCCAGGCGCGTCATCAGGTCGGTGAGGCGGCGGATCGGGCGCGTAACCATGCGCGAAGTAAGCGAGATCACCATCAAGCCAAGGATCAGTCCGACCAGGGCACTGGCTACATTCACATATAAAGTGTTGCGTACCAGCCGTTCCACGCTGAGGGTGCGCTCGACCAGCAATTGCTGCTCGGTGTCGCGCATCTCATCCAGCACGGCGGTGAAGTCCTCGGTCTTCACGCCGCGCTTGGCGATGTAGTCGGCCTGGATCTGGGCGAGTTGCTCCAGGCCGGCGGGCGAGGCTGGATCCTTTACCGCCAGTTGGGGAGCGATGAGCAGACTCCGCATCTCGCTGTTCCACTGCGAAACCATGGCCTGGATGTGGTCGATGCGAAGTTGCTGGAGAGGATTGTCTGCGCTGAGCTGGCGCAGTTGCACAAGCTGTTGCTGAAACTGTTTGTCACTATTGCTGAGACGGTCGAGTTCGATGGTCTTGTGGCTGATCAGGAAGCCGCGCAGGCCGATCTGCCCGGCCAGCGCCGAGCGTTGCAGCTCCTGGATCTGCATCAGTACCTGATAGGTATGGTTGGCCCAGTGTCGGGTGTTCGTCTGCCTGTGCTGCGAGGCGACATTGATGAGGCCGTTGATCAGGAACAGCCCCAGCAGCAGCCCGATCGCCACGATCATTTTGTAGCGAATAGGCAGGTTAGCCAGCCACGAATACTTCTTCTTGGGTACTGGCGTCACAGTGGAGATGGCCATGAGAAATCCCGCTGATATGACAGTGTGGCATGCCTACTGTCATCGGGATGCGAATCCTGCGGACAGGGCGGCTAGGGGGCAGATTAACGAGTTGCTGGCGGGGGTGGTAGCAAATCTCCCCTCGTCGTCCCAATGCAGGCCGGGATCCAGTGTCTTTCAGCTTTGCAGACTGCGGGGGCGGGGCTTGCTTCTGAGCACAAGTCACCGGGTGATTCGCTTCGCTCACCCCTTCGAGGCCATTTTTCGAATGTTCTGCGCGTTTCGCGCTACGTCCGGCCTGCGCCGGGACGAGTGCGCCCGTGAGGGTGCGACATCAGAGCGGTGCAAGTCCGCTTTGGGGCAAGTCAAGAGCCTTGAAGCAGAAGGTAACTGCGTCACCGCGAGGCGGGATGGAGAGCAACCGGAGGCGAAGCTCATGACGTATGGCTGATGTTTCTACCGCTATGCTTGCACCATGCTCGACACATCTCTCGGGGAGAACTGATGAGACTTGCAACGGTTGGGGGTGGGCTGTGGCTCGTTGCGGTGGTGATGTTGTGGTCATGCCAGGCCAGTGCGCAGACGGCGGCACCGGCAGCCGTGGCGGCAACGCAAGACATTCTGTTTGCTCCCGCGCACGACACCATGATTACCCAAAAAAGTTCGCCGGATGCCTGGGGTGGAGAGCGTACCGGCAACGAGCCGACACTGTCCGATCGCGTGGTGAGCTACACCATCGATGCGGACCTGGATGCGGCCAAACACGCCGTCACCGGCAAGGAACACATGACCTGGCGCAATCGCGGCGATCGTGATGTACACAGTGTTTATTTCCATCTCTATCTCAATGCCTTCCAAAACGAAGGCAGTACGTTTTTCACCGAGCGCAACGTGCTGGACAGAGATCATAGCGGGCGCGGCCTGGCGACCTTGAAAAGGGGGGAGTGGGGCTGGATTCGCTTGCAGAAGGTGCGGCAGGGGGGCGCACCTTTGAAGTGGAGCTTCGTGCATCCGGATGGCGGGCCGGATACAGACCAGACCGTGGTACGCATCGATTTGGCTCAGCCGGTGCCCGCCGGCGGCACGCTGGCGTTGGATATCGATTTCCTCAGCCAGTTGCCGCGCGTGGTCGAACGTACCGGTTGGTGGGGCGATTTCAATCTGGTCGGACAATGGTTCCCCAAGATCGCCGTGCTGGAATTGCCGGGCGAACGCGGCGCTACGCAGGTGCGCTGGAACGCGCACGAATTCCACTTTAATAGCGAGTTTTTCGCCGACTTCGGCTTGTACGACGTTTACCTGACCGTGCCCAGCGATTACACGGTGGGTGCCGTGGGCCAGTTGCAAGGGGCACTGGAACAGAAGGACGGCAGGACCACCTACCACTTCGTGCAAGGCGACGTGCATGATTTTGCATGGGTCGCCGCAAAGGGTTTCAAGACGCTGGAGGGTACCTACCAGGGGTCGGGCAGCCCGAAGGTGGCGGTGCGCGTGATCTATCCGATGGACTACGAAGCCAGTGCGGCACCAACCCTGAAATCGAGCATTGACGCGATCGGCTACTTTTCTCGCACGCTCGCCCCCTATCCATACTCCACGCTGACCGTGGTGATTCCGCCTTACAACGCGCAAGAAGCGGGCGGCATGGAATATCCCACCTTCTTCACGTCCGTGGGATTGAAGTATGTGAAACCGAATACCTGGACCCAGATGACCAGCGATTTCGTGAACATCCACGAATTTGGTCATGGCTATTTCTACGGCATCCTGGCCTCCAACGAATTCGAGGAACCGATACTCGACGAAGGGCTGAACGAATTCTGGGACAACCGCATGCTGTGCGAGCGTCACGAAGATGTCGTGCTGGCAACGCGGTTCACCCAATGGCTTGGCATCGCGCCGCGCATGACAGGCTTCGAGTTCGAACGCCTCACGGCCATGTTGCGGCATCCGTACGATCCGCTCGCGCAAAACAGTTGGGATCGGCTATCAAGCGACAGTTACGGCACGGTGTACTCGCGCACTGCCACGGCCATGCGCGATCTGGAAGAACGACTGGGCACGCCGGCCCTGGAAAAAGCTTTTCGCCTGTATTACCAGCGCTGGCGTTTCCGGCATCCGTCCATAGCGGATTTTCGTGCCGCGCTGATCGACAGTTCAGGCAACGCAAAGGAGGTGGACCAGATCTTCCATAACTACGTTTACGGCACGGGCACGCTGGACGATGGCGTGTCTTCCATCAGCAGCTACGAGGTATTGCCGCAGGCTGGGGTGATTTGGAAAGACAGCAAGCAAAGCGAGGTCGTTGCGGATGAGCTGGACAAGCAGATCGACACGCAGCGTGAGGACTGGAAGAAAGCCCATCCGAATGCCAAGCCGGACAATGCCGGGCCGTTCCCATGGCACAGCACGGTTACCGTGGTACGCAACGGCATTGCTGCGCCCGAGTTACTGCGCGTTACCTACGAAGATGGTTCGCACGAAGATGTGATCTGGGACGACGATCGCCGCTGGGCGCGTTTCGATTTCACCAAGTCCAGCAAGGTGGTATCGGCCGAGCTCGATCCGGATGCGCATAACTTCCTGGATGCCAACCGGCTCAACAACAGCCAGACCATCCATGCGGATGGCGCGGCTTCCCGGCGTTGGACGGCCGATGTTGCGACCTTGCTGCAAACCTTCTACTCCATACTGGTGACACTGTGATGGCCGATAACATGCCCCGTTCCGTCGGTTTTGCTGTCCTGTGGTCGACCATGCAAGCTGCCGTGCAGTGGCGTTTGTTACTGCTGTGGTTGCTGATCATGGCGATGCCGACAGTGGCGGTTGTGCTGCCCCTATGGCAAATGCTGGGTGGCTTGCTTGACAACTCGGTCCACGCCACTGAGTGGGCACGGCATTTCAATGCCGTGATGTTTACGGATATCGTACTCGCACTGAGCGACCATGCCGAATGGTTGGGTGCTTCGGCCATGATCGGTGTGGGTGCGACCTTGCTATTGTCGTCTTACCTCAATGGCATGATTGTCGGCAGTGGCAGAGCGGGACGCGCCTTGGGCTTCGGTGCCTTGTTGCAGAACGGCCTGATCGAATACGGGCGCATGTTCCGTGTGATGCTCTGGTCGTTGCTGCCTTATGCCTTGGTCATCGGTGCATGGAAAGTCGGTGGGAATATCGCAGACAAACATGCCGAAAATGCGGTGCTGGAATCGCAGGCAAATCTGTATGCCCACGTGATACAGGTATTTGTGCTGATCGTATTTGTGCTGGTCCAATCGATGGTTGAGTCAGCGCGGGCCGCTTTTATCGCGGATATCACACTGCGTTCGGCCACGCGCGCGATGTGGCGTGGCATCAGACAGTGCATTCGGCGGCCTGTGAAGACGGTTTCGTTTTATGTGCTGGTAACGCTGGCTGGTGTGGTGCTGGCGACGCTGTTCGGTATGGCGCGTATTCATGTCACCACGTTCGGGGTGGTTGGTTTCCTGTTTGCGCTGCTGCTCAGTCAGCTCATCGTGTTGACGATGGGTTGGATGCGTACGGCGCGGTTATTTGCCTTGGCGGAAGTTGCGCGTACGGTAGTGCCGGCGCGGGTACAGGCGGAATATCGGTAAAGAGCGTGTCGAGCGGCGGTTATGGGTCTTTCGCGAGCTGGATGCATACGTGTGCCGGGATAAGGCGAAAACGCGTCATCCTGTGAAATGTCGGCAATGCTCAAGCGCCACTGCCAGTTGCTTTCATCCGGTTTGCTGGCGATGACGGTAATGGTGCCGGCACCATTGGCCCATGGCTGTGTGCGCAGCGCATTCGCAGGTACGCGCCGCAGTGCGCTTATGCCCAGGCGCGGTGGGATTCGACGTGTGGGGGATAGTAGGCGAAAACGTGGTTGTCGCTGCCGAAGAAATCGATGTCTTCGATATGTTCACCGCCCAGGCGTTCAGCAACGCGGTCGGAGGCATCGTTGCCGACACGCACCATGCTGATGACGCGTTGTATATGCAAGTGTTCCCAGGCGAACGCCAGCACGGCGGAACCGGCTTCGGTGGCATAGCCGTGATGGCGATGTTCCGGCTTGAGCATCCAGCCCAGTTCGATGTCCGGCCAGCCTTCGGGATGCAGCAATCCGGCGCGGCCGATGAATTCGCCCGTGGCTTTCAGTTCCAGCGCCCACATGCCGTAGCCGCGCAGTTGCCAGTGTCCGATCAGCATGGCCAGCGAGCGCCACGCATTGGTGCGGTCCAGTGGCAGACCGTCACCGATCCAACGCGTGCTTTCCGGATCGGCAAGCATCGCGGCGTAGTCGTTGAAGTGACGTTCCGTGAGCGCCGTCAGGCGAAGGCGCGTCGTTTCCAGGGTGGGAATCTCGATCATTTCGGATCAGTCGCTGAGACTTGCACTATCGAGCAGATGGGTCAGAGCGCGAGTCGTTGTCATCAGACTTTCGGACCAGGGCAGGCTTATGATTCTCTCACCCGTGGCGGTGTCAATAAAGTCTTCCTTCTGGCTAGGAGGTAGCAGATGGCGATAGTCCACGTGATAGTGCGGAAGGATCATGTTGGCTGGCTTGTGATGGCGAGAGTGGTGGATCGGCGCGGAGTGTAGCCCAAGCAGGTGTTAAGGCAACGCTGAATAAGTATCGCCGTCGTCACCAGCCCTGTCTGTTCGCGGACCACAGGGTCGTTGGCGCACGTATTCCGCCGATGTCGGCCCATCCCGCGCCATGCCGGCCGAGTATTCCGCCGCATGTCTGCCAGGGCGTGAGCCAGGATGGCGGGACTGTGCTGGATCAGGGTCGAGGCGTCAACCCGGGAGGGTCGAGGTCTGCTCGGCGACCGTCACGGTGGTGTGCTTGTGCTTACGCATCGAACCGCCCTTGAGCGCAAGGCGATGGCTGTTGTGTACGAATCGATCAAGGACAGCGTCGGCAAGCGTGGGCTCATCAATGTAAGTGTGCCACTGCTCGATCGGCAACTGACTGGTGATGAGCGTGGATTTCTTGTCGTAACGATCGTCGAGGATTTCCAGCAAGTCACGTTTGTGCTGATCGCTGAGTGGTGCTAGGCCGAAGTCGTTGATGTAGAGCAGATCCATCTTGGCCAGTTGGTGCTCACGGAATCAGGTTGCTGACAGGAGAAAAGCCTTGGCTGCCAAGCCTTCTCCTCAGAAGCTATACCGTCTCCCTTTGCATCCACGAACCTATTGCTCCTGGAAAACGGCGACCTTCACGCGGGTAGTGCGGTTCAATCACTTTCTCCAGCGTTTTCCATGGCACCACCTGCTCCATCTGCGCCAGAAACTTCTCTCGGCGTGTCTGCCGCTTTTTGGTGCTGTAGCTCAGTGAGGCGAACGTGGTTTGCTTCATGGCGTGGCTAACTAAGGCGATGGCGATAGCATGCCAGAAACGTGGAATAAATCAGAGCATCCTTAAAGGGATTTATGCCTTCCATATGTTCATGTCACGGTTGGTTCTTGGGTGTTCGGCGGATCGTCACTCTTCATGCAGGAATGGACCATGGAAAAAGCCATCTCCCTCTCACTGTCTGGTTTATGAGGGACATGATTACGGCTGATCCATATCGAGCGAGGTGCTTCATGGATCTGGGGCGCCTGTTATAGGCGTCGGACAGGGATGCACTGTCCGAGAAGATGTGCGTTTTTTGTCACCACTATGTTGCATGGACTCATGAAATGTCACTGTCCGGTAAACACCTGAATTTTCTACTGAGCGTGATCGCCACGCGTGTACCGGCTGGATGTCAGGTTTAGCTCGGCGAGCAGGGTGGTTTGTTGTTGCATCACCCATGGAATCGCCGCGCGTTCTTTGCGCTGATGCGTAAGCATGCGATTGCACTGGAATGTTTGTGGTCCGGGTAAGCGGACTTATTGATCCGGCATCAATGTGCATTCAAATGTCTTGAATGCGGAATTTTATTGAGTATTGCCTCACATGCCTGTTTTGCCTCGTTAGGGATGCTCTGAACAATTCAGTTTTGGACGTCCAAAACTGAATTGTTCAGAACATCCTTAGCTCATCCGATTACACACATCTTTTTTCGATGTCAGGCCGGGTGAGTAGGGCGTGAACCCCTCTCCTTCCGGGAGAGGGGCTGGGGTGAGGGTACGGCCAGCGCGCGAAAACAAAGACTTGTGCGAGAACGACATGCACAGGAACTAAAGCGCTCGCTTCGCCCGGATCCTCACCCGCCTGCCGGCACCCTCTCCCTCCGGGAGAGGGGGTCACTCATCTGATGTTTCGGATGTGTGTAATCGGATGGGTTTAGCTTGGGTTGAATAGATACGCTGCTGTCGCGCATCGAAGATCGCCGTAAGGTGATTTTGTTCGAAGCGCGCCAGGCATCCGATCGGCAGTGCCAGCACGCCAAGCCATTCCGGTTTGTATCTCGCCAGAGTGCCGGCCATGATGGCGCGTGCGCGCGAGTCGCCCTTTTGGTTTGTCGTTGTATCGGCACGGATATACCAACCGCTATCTTGTGCATGGGAAGGTTCGGAGCGGTTTAGATAGACGTCTGGTGCAGTCAGCGCATCCGGTTGCAACCACAGCCATTGATCGCCACGCGTGCGTTGGCCGGATACCAGGTTTAGCTCGGCGAGCAGGGTGGCTTGTTGTTGCATCACCCATAGTGTTTCATTCACCTCGGGCCGCCAGGTGATGGGGTCGCTATCGTAAGCGGGCTCGCAAACGACCCAGTGCTGCGGATGGGCTTGGATCTGCAACAGCGACCAGCCGAAATCGATCAGCGATCCGGGGTTCAATGCAGGGCCTTGCTCGTGCAAGGCTTTAAGGCGCGACAACAGCGAATGCGCCATGGTGTCGTATTCGGACGCGCACTGGGCGATAAGGCGCCGATGGTCGAGCACAATACTCTGTGTCATGGAGGACCTTGTTTCTCAAGCAGCTCCTGCAGTTTCTTTTCCAGGGCTTGTCTGGCATCGGTCTCGACTTTTGCCAATTCGCCGATGCGCCCCGCTCCTTGGGCTTTCACCAGATCGGCTCTGCCCGCGAACCATTGTGCCAACGATTTTTCCTGCTTGGACGAATTCAGTTTACCTTCCAGATAGGCCAAGTTTTCTTTCAGGTCCAAGAGAATATGGCGGTTGTCGGGATTGAGCTTGGCGAAGCCAGGCATGCGCACGATATCGTTGAAGGGCACGATATGGTCGATGTGCAGATCTTTCGTGTCGTGGAGCAGGCCGGTCACATAATCACGATACTTGCCGCCTGGTCCCTTGCTTCCAGGGGCCATGCTGTCCAGGAAGTCGCGGAATCGTTCGGCGCCACCGGCAGCACCAAAAGGTGCCTTGCGGCGGAGATCGTCAACGACCTCCGAGGTAAGTCCGAGCGATTTCTCGACGCGATCCTGCAGTTTTTTGAGGGCGGCATTGCGCTCCATCTCGGCACGGAGTATTTCTCCCCCGGAAACTGGCCGCATGAATGATTTGCTGAGCTTGTTTTTTTCGTGCAACTGCCGCAACTTTTCCTCGGCTTTTTCTACTGCGTCGGTCAGCGTGCGCTGCTCGGTAGTCTCTGCGCCGACTCTGCCGGCCTCGTTCGCTGCGGTCGCGGCGCGTGCCTCGGCTTCTTCGGCCTTGGCGAACATCTGTTTGCGTTCATCCAGAAGCCGGCGCGATGCAGCGGCATCATGTTCGGCGGCAGCAAGCTCCCGTTCCATCTGCTGGATTTTTGCCTTCGCTGCTTTCCTTTGTTCGGTCGCGGCCTTTCCGGAGATCCCCTTGACACTGTCACGTTCCTTCTGGGCAGCAGACAGCTCCTCACGGGCTGTCTTGGCGCGTTCGTTCGCGTTCTTGAACTGCGCCTCCAGCAGTTCGCGGTTTTCTTTGCTGAGATCAGGGTGTGCCAGTGCTTTCTGACGCGCGGCGGCAGCTTCGTCGGCGGCGAGTTGCGCCTTGTTCCGCATATCCGCGGCAGCTTCTTCCGCGTGTTTCATGGCGTCGGTACGCAACTCCGGCGTATCCACGCAAACCGGACTGGAATGGCGGCAGAACCTGCATTTGCCGTTTTCCATGGGTTGTTCGATCCATTCGTGCTCACCGACCTTGGCACGACGGTTTGGTGGCGTGCCTTCCAGCATGCCGGGATGCTCGGAAAGCATTTCGGTTTCGTTGTGCAGCTCGGGCTTGGAGAGTTTTTTGCTTTCGATGTGGCCGGTTTCCTTGGCCGATGCTTCGCGCTCCGCCTTGGTCGCGGCTTCACCACCTGCGCTGGATTGCTTAGGTTTGAATTCACCTTCATGCGGCGCCTTGGCTTCGGGAAGTTTTCCTTCCACGGCTTTGCCAGCGCCGGTTACCTTGGCGGCCTCGTGCTCGCCCAGCTTCGCGCCTTCCTTTTCCAGTGCTTGTTTTTCCAATGCCCCAATCGCTTTGCTTTCAGCACGCGCCGCCTTGCCGCCCAGCTTGCCGATGATGCGTTCGCCCATGGCCATCAGCTTCTCGCCGATATGGCCGATGGCCTTGGATACCGCGCGGAATGCGCCGCCGGCCGATTCCTTGATCGCCGAGCCCAACCGCTTCAGGCCATCGAGCAGGAGCTTGCCGAGGCTCTTGAAGAGTTTGAAGACTTCGCCCATGGCCTCCATCGGCCAGTTGATGAATTTGGCAATGGCCTTGAGGATGGGGCCGCCGAGCGTCCAAGTGTCGGCAGTGACAAGGTCGAGCACCGCTTGTAGTACAAGGTTGCCGGTGAGCTGGCCGACCTGATCGCCGACCTTGGTTTCGTCGCCTTCGCCGCTGCCGCCGAAGAATTGCATTAATTGCGAGGCCAGCCACGCGCCGCCAGCGCGGATTTTTTCCTTGGCGGCGTCCCAGGCCGCCGACAGACGCTGAGTCATGTCGGTGAAACTCATGCTGCCGCCGTTGAAGTACTCCTGCACGGCGTCCCAAAAACCGGATTTCACCACGTCTACGTCGGGTTGCAATTCCTGCGCGGCATCCTTGGCCATGCGGGTGACTTCGGCGAGATCGCCACCTGCCATAGGTGTGGCTTGCGTCGCCGGTTTCTCCGCAACCAGCGACTTCTTTTGCGCTACCACGGGCTCCTGTTTTTCCAGCTCGACTTCATCGCTGGTGTCGAAGCGGCTGTACTTCTCTTTGTCTTCCATGCCGGCCAGGCTCAACAAATACTGGGTGGCCGCATCCAGGCCGTTGAGCACCATCAGGATCGCTTTGATCGGATCGGTGATGCCGTCCCACACACCTTTTGCAAAACCTTTCACAAACGCGATCAGGAAGGCGGGACTGGCGCCGCTGATCAGTTTGGCCAGCTTGTTGGAGACTTTTTCCTTCACCTCATCCGAGGCAGCGCGCAAGGTTTCCAGGAAGCCGAGCACCGCCGGTTTCAGCAGCGGCCAGAGCAAATCGAACGTAGGCAGCGCCGGTATTTTGGCGACCGCCTTGATCGCGATGTCGAGAATGAAATCGAGGATCGGTACCTTCACGCAGCGCGGCAACGCACGCCATCCCCAACCGGCAAGGATCACCGGAATCATCGGCGGCGACGCTATCGCCAGGATCAGGCTGGAAATGACTTCCTTGTAGGGTGCGATGAATTTCTCGGCCTTGTCTTCCGCATCGACAATGGCTTTGAAACTATCCTCGGCGCCTTTCTTTACATAGGTGACCAAGGTGTTCAATTCGTTGCGCGCGTCATTGAACAGGTTGTGCGCAAAGCTGAGCAGGGGCAGTCCCGTGACTGTGCTGGCCGTGTTCAACACGGCATCGCCAAGGGCGGACAGTTTTTCGGACAGCCAGTCCAGGCCGGTCTTCAGGATGTTTTTGAAGCCACTTACGCCACTGTGCAGACTTTCCAGCATGCCGCGTATTTCGGCGGGTGCTTCGCGGATTTTTTCTGGCGACAATCCGTTGTTCCAGATCCATTGCACCACCTGCACCAGTTTCGGGCCGTACTTGACGATGGCGTGGATCTGACCCATCGGTGTGAGCAGCGCCACTACCGAGGCGATTTTCTTCAGCGGTTCCAGTGCGGGCGCCACGGCGGCCTTGATGCTGTCCCACACCTTGCCGGCTTGTTCCTTGATCCAGCTCCATACGCCGTCTTCGCTACTGCCGTCGAAGCCGAGCAGTTTCATCAGTTCGGTCCAGGCCGCGCCCAATGCATTCTTCGCCGCGGTGAACCAGCCGGAAAGGGTGGAGGCTACTTTCTTGATCGCCGACCATGCGCCGGAAACAACCGATTTCAAACCATCGAATAGCGGTTCGCCGATCAGCTTCAGCAGTTTGACGACAAAATCGTTGACTTTGGTGAGCGCACCGGTCATGGCATCGATCACCGGATTATCAATCAGCTTGCCGACGTAACCGGACAAGGTGTGCATGAAGTGAGTGAAGCTCTTGCATGCATCGGAATCGCCTTTCAGCAGGTTTTTGATAAAGCTGCCCGCTTCGCTGAACCACGATGTCACTCCCTTGGCCATGTCGCTGACACTGAATCCGCCCATGGCAGCGGGAAGATGCGCATCCAGCGCCTCGGAAACCTTGCGCTTGGCGAAGGTCACCGGTCCTTCATCGATGATCGCCGCCAGTTCGGGTGCAACGCTGCGCAGCAGTTTCATCACCTGCTCGCCGGTGTATTTGACGACGTCCTCCACACCGGTCGCCACCGCCGATTCGGCCTCGTCGATGCGGGTCTTGCCCCAGTCGACGAGTTGCCCAAGTGCATCCTTCTCCTTGCGATGCAGGCTGGCTTGCGCGCTGCCACGCACGTGGAAGGGACGTCCCGCGATCACCGCCTTGGCCGCTGCATCGGCCTCGATCTCCGCCGGCGCCTGCGCTTGGCTCACTTGCAAGGCGCGCTTGTGCGTCGACGCGGGTGCCGCAGGGTTGCGGTTTTGCACCACGTGCGCCAGTTCGTGCGCGAGCAATTCACGGCCGCTACGCGTGTTGGGCTGATAGCGCCCCGCAGCGAAATAGATCGATTGCCCGACGGTGAAGGCGTGTGCCGCCACGGCGTCGCTGGCCTGTTGCGCTAGCGCGTCGTGATGAATGCGGACGTTGTCCAAGCGTACGCTATAAGCGCTTTCCATCAGCAGGCGTATGGGTGGCGACAATGGTTCGCCTTGGCTGCGAGCGAGCGCTTCGCGCACCAGTCGCTCATGTTGCGAGGCGCGGGTGATGGAAGTGTTGGAAGGCTTGCGCTGCAGCTCGGTCTGCTGTTCTTCCTCGTTTTCGCATTGGCTGCATTTTCGCTGTAGCCAGAGCGGTTCCGGCATGACGGAGATCTGGCGCTGGACGTTTACCGCTTCCTCGTCTTCCGTCGCGCATGCCGCGCATTTGCGCTGCAGGAAGATCGGTGTGTCATCGCTGCCTGGGTCTGTGCTTTCTCCCGGTGCAAGGGCCGGTATCGCCGAGCACGAGGGCGGTGCTACGACTGGAGCGGCTGTTTCCGGTAGCAGGTGTGCGACAGCGTGTGGCTTGGGCGTGGCCTTGGTCTGTGCATGCGCGGCTTGTCGGGTCGGTGGGGCAGGGCCTTTGATCGCGGTGGCGGATGGTGCGCCCATGTCGTCACGCGACTACATCGTGCTGAAATGGCACGAATCCAGATATTGAGGTTTCCCCGCGTTGCGATAACTCCCTCTCCCCTCCGGGGCACGCGGGGAGAGGGAACTGTTTGTGTTGCGTACTGATCATGGCGTGCGCCCCTTTTCCTGGATGGCGGCCTCGGTCGCCTTCTCGATCGCGTCCAATCCTTGCGGGTCTTTCAGGCCGGCGCCTTCCGCCGCCATGCGCGCCATCTTCGCCACGCCGGTTTTTACGCCGTCGCGCGCCGCGCTCTTGAGCTTGTCGCGAACGTCTTTGGGCAGGGCATGCGCGACGGTATCGATGACCGGATCGACCACATGCTTGCAGACGATATCCAGCGCCGAGTTCGCCTGCGGTTTGCGCAGGTCCGGCGGTAGCGGCTTCAGTGCGGCGTCGAGTACGCGCGGAGGTTTGTTCTCCAGCCCTAGCGGCGGATGGTATGTGAGGTCGATCCGTGGCTTGGGGTGCTCGAAAAAATCCACCGGTTTGTCTTTCGCCCTGGCCTCTGGTTTGGGTAGCAAATTTGCATGGAAACCTTCCTTGAGTTCAAAGCGCACCTCGACCCGCCGGTTCTGCGCATGGGGGATTTCGTCCTTGGTCTTGACTGCTTGGGCTCCGCCTTCGCCAACGCTGGTGGTGTGCATGATGGCGTCGGGCACGCCCAGGCTCTTCAGTGCATCGGCGGTGGCGTCGGCGCGCTGTTGCCCGAGTTGCAGGTTGTGTTCCTCGGTGCCGACCGTATCGGTGTGGCCAATGATGGTCAGCGTGGATTGCGGGTATTGGCGCAGAAGTTGCTCGATGTTGTGTGCGGTCTTGCCCAACTCTTTCAGATGTGCCGGTTTCAACACCGCCTTGCCGGTATCGAAATCGCTCAGTGTGGTGGAACCGAGCGCTGCTGCCATAAAGGGCGAGGCGTTGTTGAGCATCTGGTCACCGAGTGGCGGTTGTGTCGCGTGTTGTGCCGCCGGTGCCGGGCTGCGTTGCACGGTCGCGCTGGCGGTTGCCTTGGGTGCGACGTGTTCGCCCTGCAGCACCTGATCCGCAGCCTGATCGGCCTCGCGTTCGCTGGCGTCGCCAGGGTGGCTGAGCATCGGTGTGCCGGACAGCTTGGGTTGCGCCACGTGTGCCAGTTCGTGCGCCAGCAGGTGCTGGCCTTGGGTCGAATCGGGTCGATACTGGTCGGCGCCGAACACGATGTCGTGGCCGACGGTAAATGCCTGGGCCTGCAGGGTTTGCGCGACCCTGGCGGCGCTATCACTGGTGTGGATGCGCACATCGCTGAAGTCCGTATTCAGGCGCAGGCCGAACGACTGGCGCGCGCCGCTTGGCAGTGCTTGGCCCGGTGTGCGGGTGGCGTGCCGGATCAGTGCAGGCAGCGACGCTTCGGCGGTATCCATACTGCGTTCCCCGGGCGCCGATAGCGGAATGCTGCCAAGCCGCGAAGGCGTCGCCGTGCCTCCCAGCGTTGCCACGTGTGGTTCATGTAAGGCCGGTCGTGGCGCGGCGCTGATCGTGCCTGGCTTTTTCGCCAGGGTCGATGCTGGGCGAATCAGGTCACGCGACGGACGGAACGGGCTTCTGCGCATGTCACGCGCTCATGCTGCGTCGGTCCAGTTCTACACAATGCCGATAGAACGCCGGATCTTCGCTTTTCATGCGTTGTTCCAGGCGTTGTGTCACCAGCACGTTGTGCTTCGCATCACCTAGCAAATGCGTATAACCGGCCCGGGCCGCTTTCTGCGGGTCGAACGCGTCGTTCCAGCTTGGAAAAAGATAGCGGGCGTGCACACCGCGATAAGGCGAGTCCGGATGAAAGCGGTGATAGTCCAGGCAGGCTGCGAGCAAGAATTGCTCGATCATCATGTTGTAGCCGGATTTGTGCGGCAGTTCGGTCCACGCTGGCAAGTTGCGGGGATTCATGGCGACATCCAGCGCAAGCTGCGCGTAGTAGCGGATGAAATCCACCCTTTGCGCACCCAGGATGCCGCAATTTTCCTCGCGAAAGCCGTTATAAGGCTGCGACCGGTACCACTCCCATTCCGCCGGCAGCACCAATTGATGTTTGCCGAACGCCCATTCCATATCGCGCGGACCGCAGGCTTCCTCCAATGCATGCGCTTCGGGGCATTGCGCAAACACCGGTGTTTGAATCAGTCGGCTTGGCAAAGCCTTCCAGAGAAACACATCGGTGTCGATGTGGACGAACGGGCGGTCCTGGATGCTGTAGGCGTAGAGCTTTCCCAAGGCCCACCAGCCGACGTCGGCGCGGCGCAGGTTTTCCAGTTCGGTGGATACTTGCGCGAAGGAAAGGCCCAGGCGATCCACCAGCAAATCCGCACCGGCTTCATCGGTGACCAGCATCGTATCCGGATAGTGCTGGCGCGCCAGCCGCAGCGATAGACCCCATGCAAGCAGATGATGCACGGGTTCGCGCCAGATGCGCCCTTTAAAGGCGAAGAATGGCTTGCTCCAGAATGACCAGACGGCGCGCATAGGCATGGTATTAGAGGGTCCTTAGGTAAAGACGATTTGGCCGGTGACCGTGAACGACGCGGTCTGCGCCGCTGCGGTGCCCAGAGCGGTGTTGATGGCCGCACTCAAGGCGAACGTGTCGGTCACGCCTTCGGCGGGTACGCCGCTGAGAGTGACGGTAACCGTGACGGAAGCGTCGCCAGCCTTCACCTGCACGGTCGACGGCACGCTGGCAACGGTGGCGTCGCCATTGAGCGAGAGATGGATGGTGGCCGGCGCGATGGCCGTATAGTTCAGATAGATCGTTGCCTGCTGCACGATCGGTTGGGTGGTCGCGGCAGGTGTGGTCGATATCACTGTGGGCGTGCCGTTGTCCTGAACCGTCATGGCCGAATAGGTGAGGTCTACTTCGGTCACGGCGAGCACCGGATACAGATAGAACCAGCTTTCGAAATCGCTGGCCTTGTCGCTGTTGCCGGTGGGAAATTGCAGGTCGATGCGATCGCGTGAGTTGTCCGCCGTGCGCGCGGTCTGGCCAAAAGCCTGTCCGTCCAAATACAGCGTGCCGGTATTGCCGCGCCCCGCTGCGTACAGGCTGTGTCCGGGAAGTTTGACGCGTACTCGCCCAGGCCAGTTGTATTCGAGACCGGGCACCAATGCGGCGTTGAGGGCGATCAGATCCAGATCCTGCAATGTGCTGACGTCTTTATAGGGCAGGGTCCAGGACACCACGTCTTTCTTTTGCGTCAGTTTCGAATCGATGATGTCCGGGCTGCGAAATGCGGTCGGCGTGGGGCGTTCCACAGCGTCGAATTTTGCGTCCGCGAGATTCGCCTTCGAGGGGGTGGTTGGACTATTGCTGTTCTGCTCGCTAAAGGCGTAGTACGCATGTACGTTGTTATCGGTGGCGCGTTCCAGAATGATCGCTGTTTCCAGCGTGATGATGAAATTCGCGGGCGTCAGCGGGCAATTCAATGCGCTGTCGAACGTCACGACCAATCCGTTCTTGATCAACGTATCCAGCGTCATGGCGTCGTCGTTGGTCCAGTTGATCTGGGTGATGTGAATCGCCTTGGCGTTGGCATCGGCGGTCAGATCGGTCAGATTGGGGAACTGCCGGCGGCAATCGTCGATGGTGAAGGGCGAGCTGTTGTCCGTGTTGGCATATTGATCCAGCGTGTTGGCGTGAATACAGGCCAGCGGCGCGCGATGGATCGTAGCGATATGCGGCAGCTGATAGGTCTTGCCGTTACCGCCGCAGGGTGGCCAATCGATTTGTCCGGTAGCGGCGCGCGCGGGGATGGTCCAGGCATCGCCACGGGTGAAGTTGCCGCTGCCGAAACACACTTGGATGCCGTTTTCCAGGGCGATCCAGTTACTGGAAAGGGCGATGCCACTGGCGCTGGCCGAAGGGCCGGCCTGGTCCCACCGCCGCATGCGCGCGTTGCGCGACGTATTCACCGGCTGCACCGTCGTGGTCATGGTGACGGTGAGCGTGGACGGTTCGATGTGCTGGATTTGATACAGCAGTCCCGGCTGGTTCGGCGTGTCGCCGAACAGATAGGTGTCGTCGCTGATTTCCACCCATTGGCCTTGCTGGAAACCGAGGTTCGCATCCGGTCCCAGGCTGTTGACGACCACACTGCTGCCAGACACCGACTGGATGGCAACCACCACCGAACCGTTTTCGCGTGACCATTTGAAGGTGGCCGATGTCGGGTCTCCCGCTTGGTGAATCTCCACGCGATACAACTGGTTTTCCAGCCCGACATAACCGGCGGCGGGAATCGGCTGGCAACCACAATCGCCGGTGGCTGGGGCGGTTTGCGCGCTCATCGTGCCTGGTTCGAGCCGTTGCGGTTTGGCGTACATCGCTTTGCATGAGCAGGAAGATGAGGACGAGGTGCTGCCTGCATCGCCGCTGCCACGTTGGATCCCGACACCGACATTGCCGTTGTCGATCGGCATGCGCTTGAGGTCATGCTCGATCTTGAGTACCCCACCGGGTGCCAGGGCGTTGTTTGCCTCATTGAAGGCATTGTTGTCTTGAGTGGGCTGATCC
Organism: Dyella sp. M7H15-1; assembly: GCF_004114615.1. Taxonomy (NCBI): domain Bacteria; kingdom Pseudomonadati; phylum Pseudomonadota; class Gammaproteobacteria; order Lysobacterales; family Rhodanobacteraceae; genus Dyella; species Dyella sp. M7H15-1. Next base: position 1,278,184 of record NZ_CP035300.1, on the reverse strand, counting down.
AGACTCGCCACCACCCGCCATACGGTTTGTACGCGTGCGGTGGTATCGGCCTGACCCAATGCGGGCTCGCCGAGACAGGGGTCATCGAGCGCCGTAACCAGTCGCTGCCATACTTCCAGATAGACACACAGACAGGCATCGCTATCGGCTTGCGACAGCGCTTCCAGCAACTCCGTGCTGCTGTAGCTGGCGTCGAGCAGATAGGGCTGGTCGTCGTAATGCTGGTGATGGAGGTTGTCGCATAGCAGGCCGGCGACGTAATAGCGGCCTTTGCCGATGCGGATTTCGCCACGGGCGGTCACGCTGATCGCAAAGCCTGGGTCGTCCATGGGGGTGCCGTACTCGCCGATCACGTCGACGGTTTCGGCGCGGCGCAGGTAGCCGTCAATCATGCGCTGCTCGTTGGCGTCCGCATCGAGTTCGACCCGGCCTTGCTGTTGCAGTACGGCGGTGTAGTGCCTGCCGCGGTTGAATCGGATCCGGCTGAAGTCACCTTTCATAACCCGCACCTTGTCCGCAGATGTTGTCGTGGATAAGTGGCCTACAACAGGCCAACACCGATGCCGAACCAAACGCCGTCGTCGCCATCCTCGCCATCGCAGCAGGACTTCACCGCGCGCACACCGTAGCCGTAAGCAAGCGGTGGTGTACGTGGCCGCAGCAAGCTGCGCGATGGGTTAAGGAAAATGCCGCTTTGCAAAGAAACCGGCAGGTATTCCGGCGTGCGGATCCGCACGTTGGACACCGCCTGCGTTTCCTGAATCTGGTCGTACACGCCGATTTGGGAACCGTTGTCCGCACCGGTCCATATCGCCATCGGCACATCGCCGCTGAGCAAGGCATACGATGGATGGCCGAAGCGCAGCGTGATGAACGTCGGATCGAAGGCGCGGCCACGGTCGGCGTCCGGTGGCAGGCATTCGTAGCGACGTGGCGTGATCGAATCGAACGGCAGATAGCAGAAACGCACGCAACCGACCTGGCGACGGCTGCACCAGATGGCGGCTGGCCAGGGATCGTGGCAACCGGTGCGGGCAAAGAAGATCGTGTTGGAGGCCAACCGCAGGGTGCGGGTATGCAGCTTGCCGATCACGGTGCTGTCTTCGACGTGCAGGTCAGCGCCCGCCGAACAGCCATCCGCGCCTGCGTAAGCCACGCAGCAGGGCGAGGTGGCATCGACAATGCTCCCGCAGATGCGCACGCTGCCGGCGATATCCGCGTAGATCGGTCCGCTGATGCAGCGCGCCAGGCACACGCTGCTGTCACCGCGTAGCGTGATGCTCGGCTCACCCGCGGATAGCCCGGGACTGGCCGCATCCAAGCCGGGTACCAGGGTGGTATCGGCGATCTGCACCGATACCGCTGCGCCGTCGATGCGTAGCTGTCCGGCTATCCACACGCCGTTGATCAGCAGTTGCCCTGGCGGCGGTGTTTCACCTTCCGGCAGACCCGCGCCGGGGGTGCCGGTGATTTGTAGGTTGCCATCCAGGGTCACGCAGGCTTGATTCCAGATCACTTCGCGCGGGCCGCCGGCCGGCACCGGTTCGGCGGCGACGATAGCCAGGCCGCTGCCCGATGGCATCTGGATCGCGTTGGCGCCGGTCAGATCGATGGCGTAGCGTGCGAAGCCGGCGAGCACGATGATGCCGGTGGTGCCGGCGGGTTGCAGATTCCACAGCGTCACGGCGGCTTCCAGCGTGGGTGTGGCCACCGTGCCGACCTGAGCGAAGAAGTCGGCCTGTGCCGGCGCCTGGGTGGATGACTGTTGCTCGAGGCTGCTGCTGCGATCGTAGGGGCCGCCGCCGATCGCAGCGGGGAAACCGTAGTTGTAGCTCACGCACAGCGATTGCGGCGGTTGCAGATCCGCAGCGTATTGAATGCGGCCCAATTCCGGATCGATCGCGATCTTTCCCGCAGCGACGGTGCACCATGCGCCGCCCGGGCGATCGGCAAGATTGGCGCAGCGGATCATGCCGATATCCACCGGCACGCCATCGGCATACAGCATCAGGCTGGGGCCATAGAAGGCGCTCATGCGGCGCGCGAATTCTTCGCGGCCGATCGGCTGCGGCACATCCACGCGCGTGTTCAAGCGGCTGAATGGCGCCGTCATCACCGGCGGTTGCGAGAACAGGGGCGTGTCCACGCCCAACGCATGGAAGTGGAAACGCCGCGCATCGACGACGTAGGCAGCCGCCCGCGTGATCAGCCAGTTTTTCCAGCGCCACAGATAGACGGCTATATCGGGAATGTTGAAGCGGCCCGGGCCATGCAGATCGATATCCAGCGAGACCGGATCGGGATCGGCGACGGTGCGGATTCTCGGCGCGATGCGCCGCACGTCGATGGTACGGGAGCTGGTGTCGAACGCCGTATCCAGATACGACAGCGCGAGCCCGTGGCGGAGATTGAGCGTGGCGTCGTGATGCGGTCGTGGATGGCGCATGCTCTCGTTGACGATCAGCCGCTTGAATGCCTCCACGATCACCGCCGCACGGCCAGATACATCCATGGCCACTTGCTGCAGCGCGATCTGGGTGCCTTTGCGGCGGCGATAGCCGATGGTATTGGCGACTTCGGCACGGCTGTCGACGCTGGCGCGGGTCTGGTAGATCGAGTTGTAGCCGATCAGGTCGCCGATATACGGAATCACCCATGGCGCACAGGTTTCGATGAATTGATCGTCGTAAAGCTGCTGGATATTGTGTTCAACGATCGCAGACTGCGAGGCCAGCACCGCGAACAGCGCCTGCAGCGGGCCGCCGTTGGCGGCATCACGGTCGCGATACACCGCGGGCATCAAGGCGAACAGCTGGGCAGCGTCGAGGCTCATGGCGACCAGATTCCGAGATTGCCTTGCGAAGCAGGATCAAGCAGCAGCATCTGCGCGCCCTGCGGCGGCATGGCGCCGGCGGCGCAAAGTTGTGCGGGTACCGTCGTGCTGGGGCTGCCGCTGGGGAACAAGCCTTGCAATTGCAAGGCGATCACGCCGGGTGTTTGTTGAATGATCTGGACAATCGTGCTGGCGGCGACGTTTTGCGCTAATTCGAGTTGATCAAAGGCAAAAGCGTTGCCGAGGTTTTGCCACACCTGCGCCATGACCTGGTTCGGATCGTAGTCGGTCTCGTCGATATCGATATTCGCGACGATCTGGAAATGGATCGGCACGTACGACACCACGTTCAGCGGTACATAGGGATTTCCATACGTGCGCAGCGCTTTAGTCAGGCTGATGATGACGGGATCGTCCGCTGCGAACGTTGCGCCATTGGCGCCGACCACCGTGAGGAAGATGCTGCAACGGCCGTTGTAATACGCCCAGGCCGCCACGGCCTTGGCAATGCCGGCGAAATTGAGTGCGAAGTTCTGGTAATCCTCCAGCGACACAATGCGGCCGATGGTCAAGGTTGGCAGCGGCGCGCTGGCGCGTGCTTCAGGGGCGGTTGCTGGATCAGCCGCACCTGAAGCGGGGCTGGGATTGGTGACCGACATCAGCCCTTGCGGACGATCCAGCGGTTGCGAAAGCTGGCCGGCTGCGACCATGCCGCCACTACCGATGCCCGAGCGATACACGGCGCGGATATTGTTCTGCCCGGTTGGCGGGCACGCGCCCTCGGTACCGTTGCCGAATCGCACCACGGTCGCGCCGCTGGCATTGATCGAGGTGGTGTAGACGCGATCGGCCGGACCTGACGACAACAGATTGGGCACTTCCTGCCATTGCAGATTGTTCACCCACACTTGCAGCGTCGATTGCGTGCCATTGCCGGTGGGTGCGGTGACGTAGGTCAGCGGCGGTTGCTTGAGCGTGAACTGCAAAGCGCTGTTGGCTGCGTTGCCGGAGCCGAGGATTTCCTGCACGGTCTGGCCGTTGGTCGCCATCACCGCGTTTGCGTTCACGTTGACGGTGGTGGCGTCGTAAAGACCATTCAGCGGCGACAGCAAGCCCAGGGTGGTGAGATCACCGTCCACCGTGACGGCGTTGACCATGGCCGCTTCGCCTGCCGATGGGTCGCTGCTTGATGCGGGCAGCAGTTGCACGTAGCTGTTGGCGACTTGCAGCGTACCCTGAATGCCGCTCAAGGTTTGCACGCTCCAATTCGGTGTGCCGCCGCCGGTGGGAACGGTGGGCGGATACACATTCACCAGGAAGATCTGATTGTCCGCCACGGTGAGCGAAGCGGTGGATTGCGCGGGCGTGAAAGTGGCTCCCGCCGAGGGCAGCACTTGCAGACGCGCACGCAGTCCGGAAACGCCAATCGGCTGGCCCACCGCGATCTGTTGTCCGCCGTTGACCGTAATGCTGGCCCCCGCGACAGCTATCAGCAGGCCCGGCTGTCCCGCTGCGATGGGCGCGGCGCCGGGTGTGGTCAAACTGCTGCCGGCCACCGGCGCCTGCATGCCGGCGGGAATCGCATAAGCGGGGTTGTCGTTCCACTGTGCCAAGGGCAGGTTGGCCGGCGTTAGCTGCGTACTCTGTATATAGGCAGTGACGTTGCGGGTGGCACTGACGTAGGTCGACAAGATGTTGTCGATCTGCGTACCGATGGTGTCGCCCAGGTTTTCGCCCATGGCGAGGGTGAGCTGGGTGGTCTTGGTGGTCAGCGTGTACATATTGGGATTGGATTCCGCCGCTACCGTGATCGGAAAGAACGACGTCATCGCGTATCCATTTTGCGTATAAGTCAGCACGATCCACTGCGGTACATCAGTCGAAGGATTGAGCCCTGGATACGAAGCATCCAGGTTGATCATCTGCGAACCGATGACGTACTGGTCGAAATCCCAATCGGCGCCGGAACCGTTGTATCCCGTGATGTACTGCGTGGTCGATACCGGCAGGCTGGCCGCATTCGGTGCCTGCGCACCATACAGCGCGACTTTCTTGCCAAATACGTAAATGCAGACCTGTTGCGCGGTCATGCCGGCGGTGAAGCTGCTGACTAGTTCGCTGTCCCAGACGATCTGCATCATCTTCGCATTCGAATCGACATTCACTTCCACCACGTAGTGCACATCGCCAGGACCGGTATTGCTGGGAACGCCGTGGCTGGCGCTGACAAACAACAGCACGTCGCCGACGCTGATGTTGTTGGACGTGCCCTGGATCCACGTGCTGGTATCGCTGCCATACAACTGCCACGGTACGGTGGCTTGTGCGGGCAGGGCGTTGTAGTCGATCAGTGCGGTGATGGCGGCCGAGGTTTCGAACACCTGCGCCGTCTGGCCAGGGCCAGGCACGCTCTGCACGCGTGAGCCTTGCGGGATCGGCACATGGTCGGGCGCACCCGGTGCGTTCAGCAGCGTAAAGGAGAGGATGGCCGAGGCCGCCACACCCGGCGAAGGTACATAACCGATCAGTGCCGACAGTTCATACACCGAGCGTTGATCGACGGCCGTGCGCAGGAAGGCTTCGTTGGCGAAGCGCTCCTGGTAAAACGTGAGGATGTCCAGCACCACGGACCAACTGTCGATCAAGGCGATGGAGAAGTCGGTGCTATCGCGCGTGCTAAGCAGTTGCAGTGGCGTAAACGCCGATTCCGACAATTCGGCGAGCATGCTGGCATTGAACGTGGCGTAGCGGCCGACGCGATAGGCGATGGCCGGCAAGGCTGGCGGATTGCTGATCGCTTCCGGCGTTTCCAACGTGATGCCGGTGCAGCAGCCGCAGAGCTGTTCGATGGTGGTCTGGCAGTCGTTCATTTGCCGCCGTCCATTTGCAAGGTGAACAAGCCGTGGTCGAGGTGATCCGGATCGTTATCGCAGCAGGCAATCTCCAGCGGTCCCAGGCCGAGATAACCTTGCGCAACGCCGTTGACCCAAGGGTTGTCCATGCGGGTAAACGTGGTCAGGGATGCGGAGAGCACGCCATCCACGGCTTGCGCCGCGGCAATCAACGGACTGGCGTACACCATTTCGCCGAAGGTGAATTGGCTGGCATTGAGCAGGCCCGTCTGCCCGTTGCATTGATTGCCGGTGATGAACACGCGCATCAGCGCGGCATACACATCGCCCTGGAAGTACGCCGGATCCACGCAGATTTGCAGGGTGATCTGCAGGCCAACCATCACCGCGCCTTCCACCGCCAGGTCGGTGCCCATCATGCGCAGCAGGTTCAAGCGTTGTGTGGTGCCGCGGATCAGTGGCGTGGTCAGGCGGGTGACCGGCTCCACCGAGACGAAGGCGGTATACCAGCTACCGGTCCAGCGGAGGGTGCCGCGCGCTTGTTCGACGCCACTGATCTGTGCCGCCATGCTGCCGTAGTCCGCTTCGGTGACGCAGCGTTCCTGGGTTTGGAAGGCATACGGGGCGTATTGGCAAATGTGCTCCATGCTCTCCGCATCGGTGCCGCCTGCCGCCGCCAGCGGATTGCGCACGCTGCGCAAGGTATGAGGCGCAAAAATCACATGGGCGATGGCGTCGTGCCCCACATTGCCGACGCTGCCGTTGCCGATGCGGTAATGGGCGGTGAAACTCAGGCCGCTGGCGGGAGCCTGTCCGTATTGATCGTCGCCGAAGCGCAGGAACACGGCGCCGGTGTATTCGATTTCCGGAATGAACAACGCATCTTCCGGGCCGCTGGCCAACAGATCTTCCACCGGTTGCCAGGATTGGCCGTCGTCGCTCAACAGATGGATTTGCGCGAGTGCGCCGCTGGCTTCACCGATCGGAAATGCCGTAGCGGGCGCGGTCGCATCGTAGGCGATGGTGAAAGTGAGCGGCGCCTGCGATAGCTCAGGATAAAAGCGCGGCAGCGGCGCGATAGGTGCGGGTGTGCTGCTGGATGTGGCGCCGCATGGGCAACGGGTGTCGGCATCCGGAGCCGGTGGCGCGGCGGGCACGTTGCCGAGGGATTCGTTTTCAATCCAGATGCCGTGATCGGCGGGCACGATATTGCCCAGTGCAACACTCGCGTTGTACAGCGGTTGCCCGCCGGCCGTTGCCGAGGTCGTGGATGACAGGCATAACGGGAACGGCAAGGCATCGTCGCTTGACCAGGCAATGCGGGTGATCGGTTGGCCGTTGAGCGGATCGCAGAGCGGCAGCCCTTGGTAATTCGTCGTGGTAACACTCGTCAGGCGCACCGCCCAGCGATGGGTAGGATCGGCATCGTCGGGGCTGCCGGTAAGTGGACCAAGCGCCTCTTGGAAGATCAGCATCGAGTCGGGTGCGAGTGAATTCAGATGGCCAACCAGGGTCGCCTGCGTAGCGCCGGCCGGAAGACAGCAATCGGCGTCGCCCCAGGTATAAAAGTCGATCTGGTTCTGCTCCAGAAATAGTTGTGTTGCCTGCAGGCTGGCGAAGATGGGTTGCGTGCTGCCTTGAAGCAACTGCACCTGTTGCAGATTGCTCGGATCGATGACCGCAGGCAGACCTGGTGTGCGCACGTAGAATTCGGTGCCCTGGGGAATGACCACGCCGTCGGCCAGTGTTTCAAGATACATCCACACGCGCGCATTGCAGCCTTCGCCGATCATGTCATCGACCAGCCGCGCATGACGGCGCAACGAAATGCGGCTGCGCGCGGTATTCAAATAGGCTTCGGTGCTGACAGCGTCCTGCTGGTAGCTCAGGTGATCGGCGGCGTAGGCGAGCGCTTCCATCATTGCCACGCCCATGTCCGCCGCATGCGTTTCCGTCCAACCCGGCACCAGCACCGACATGCGGTCTTGCATCACCTGCAGGAAGCCGCCGTAGTCCTTGGCGAGATAATTGATGTCGGGCGGTGTCTGCGCAGGCGGCGGACAACTCTCGGCTGGCAGACAATCGACCGGCGTGGGGCAACCCGCCTTGAAGGAAAAGCTCAGCGTGGACAGTTGCGGGTCGAGTCCTTCCGGCGGATCGACGACATCGGGCGCTGCCACCAGCGAAAACGTATAGCGCGAGAAATCACCGGTTTCGTTCAACTGCACCGTGATGACCCGCGGATCTTCATCGCTGGCCGGCGTGATCGCGGTGACCTGCAAAGGCGTGTCGCCGGTGATGACGATATTGGCTGGGGCAAGCGCCAGTGCGCGCGCATCCTTGAGAAACGTCACCGCCAACTGGGTGCCGCAGCCGCACATGCCTGGCACCTCCAGATAATCGATGCCGTTGAGCGAGTTGCTGGCCAGTACCAGATCGCGGCGATTCTTTTGCGCGCAGAAGTAGATCATGAGCCGCCCCCGCCGCCGTACACGAACTGCTGCGTCTGTTGCTGCTGGGTCTGGATGACGGTGTAGACCACGGTGATCTGCAAGGTCGATTCCTGCACCACTACGTTGACCGCCTGCACGCGGATCAGATCGGATAGCCACATCTGCAAACCGGCCTGGATCACGTTCTGCTGTGCCGCCGCCAGCACATCGCTATTGGGCGAAAACACCAGTTGCGCGGTGCCGCTGCCGAAAGTGGGGCGGTTGACGCGCTCACCGGGCGAGGTGAACAGAATCTGCTCGATCATGTCGCTGATGTGCGTCAACGGATCGGTTTGCGCGGTGTGCCCGGTCGCGTCGAAGTGGTAGGGGAAGGCCAGGTTCATCGTCGCCTCACAGCGCCGTGACGCGCGTCTGGGCGACGCTGGCTATCGCCGGCGTGCCGTTCGGAAGGCAATTGGCCGTGCTGCTGATGCACAGCAGCGGTTGGCCGAACGAGGTGACGCGGGTAGTGCCCGTGGTGAATTGCGCGCTGACGCATGGCGGCAGCGGCACTGCCGGAATGCCGGGGCAGCCGACGATGCTCCATGGCGCCGACAGCCATGCAGTCGGCATGCCCATGATGGTGACCGCAGCATTGGGCACCGTCGGCATGCCCTGGCCGCCATGCACGCAGGTCACTGTAGCGCCTTGCTGGAGCAGGAAGCCGGGCATTAGAGCCTCCCTACGATCCCGGCGTAGCCCGCGCCGAGTCTGTGTGCCCGCCGGACTGCGTCCTCACTCAGTGGTGTATCGACATACACGCCTTCGTTCCTCCTTGCCCGTCAGGCAAACAGATCTCGGCGCGGGCCACGCCGGGATCGTAGGGAGGCTCTTACGTCACCACCAGCGCGCCGGCGTTAACGGTGACCGACGGCCCTGCCATCACGATGGTCGCACCCTGGCCGTTACTGATGATGATGCCGGTGTCCGACACCGAGATCATCGCGCCGGTGGTGGACTTGATCAGGATGCCGCCGGTGGGTCCCGGCACGTCGCTGATCATCAAGGTGTTTTGCAGCATGGTTTGCAGCACCACGGTTTGTATGGCGGGTGGTGAGGCCAGCGCCAGCGCCGGTACTTCCGCTGCCGAACCCCAATAACTGCCGACCCAGATCGGATAGTCCGGATTGCCTTGCTCGAACTCCACCCACACGCCGGCGCCGATGGCCGGCACCGCATACATGCCGCATTGAATGCCGCCGAACGGCATGCACGGCATGGCCCAGGTCGATGGCAGGATGTTGGAGACCGCCGGAATCTGCACCATCAGCCGACCAATCTTCATGAGGTCGACGTTATCGATCACCGTGGCTCGGTACTTGCCTAGATATTTGCCAGGACGCACTTCCATCGACTCGCTCCCCGTTGTTTCAATAGGCCGCCGCCGGTACGGCGGGCACGTTGGTCACCAATGCGTTGCGCTTGAGCACGAAGCTTTGCTTGTATTCGCCAGGTTTCAGCCGATGCGTGGCGCTATCCACGTAGTACACGCCGTCGAAAGTGAGGCCGGCGCCGCGCATGCCGACCAGACTGCGCGCGCGCAGGATGTCGCCGTAGCGCAGCACATCCAGCGAGCCTTCGGCGGTGATCACATCGGCGGTTTGCACCGAGCGCGCCATGCCCTGCATGATCGCCTGCGCGATCGGCAACTTGGCCGTCTCGTTCATCTGTTCCACTTTGAGTGGCACTGGCACCAGCGAACCCAGCGGCGGATTGAACGGCGTCACCGGTGGAATCGGTATCGGAAAAACCAGCTTGGTAATGGGCTCCTGATAGAACACCAGCGGTATCACCGAACTCTGCGGTTCGTAGCGGAAGTTGATGCTTTCCACATTGGTCCAGGCATCCATGTTGACATTAAGGCACTGTTGCGGCGTGCCGAAGCGCACTTGCGGCCCCCAATACGCTTGCGACGTGCCGGGTGTCGGGCCTGGTGTGACGTAAAAGACGTAACCGACATCCTTGGCCAATTCCTGGATATAGCCGAGATCGGTTTTCTTCTGCGTCGCGTACTGCACGATCGGGATTTCGATGTCCGGTATCAGTACGGGAATCACTTCGGGAATGATGCCGAAGGGCATGTACTTGGTCAGCATCAACAACACGCGCAGGTCCGGACTCATGCCGGGATAGGGCAGGCCGGACAGATCGATCAAATCCATCAGCGCGGAAAGGTCCTGCCCGGTCACCACCAGTTTGGACGCCGAGCCTTCCATCGCATCCGGCTGCACTTCGTGATGCAGGACGATGCCGTCCACGATGATTTGCGGCAAACCGCCGAAGTTGGCCATCAGGATCACGCGCAGGATCGGAATTGGCGACGAACCCATCAGCAGGAAAAAGGTTTGCAGCACCGATTGGTCGGCCAGCGTGAAGGTGAGCTGAAAACCGCTTTTGCCGGTGGCCGATTCGGTCACCTCCGCCGACACCAAGGCATCGACCAATGCCTTTGGCGCCGGCACGGCCATCACCGGACCCACCAGCAGCGTGAGGTAGAGCGCGTTAGCCATTGCGCGCTCCTGGTGGAATACCGGCACTGTATGGAATGAGGATGCTGCAGCCGACTTGCGCGGTCAGTGCATCCGGATCGGTATCGCTGTTGGCGTCGCAGATCATCCAGTACAGCAGTGGATCGCCGAGACATTTCGCGGACAGGTTGTCGAGCCGGTCACCGTCGACGATCGCGTAGCTCTGTACCGACGGATAGATGCTCGCCTTGGGCACGATGCGCCGCGCCAGATACATCACTTGCGCGCCATCAGGCAAGGTATACGGCAGCGTCGCCGCGCCGCAGTAGCGGCTGGAGTGGTTGGTCGGCGCGCCGGTACCCGCGGCGCCGGTTATCAAGCTGGCAAGTGCCTGGTCCATGATATGCGTCGCCTCATGCAAGCAGGGCCATGGCTTCCTTGCTGGTCTGATAAGTCAGATACAGCGCCCCGGCAGGGGTTTGGAAGCTCACGTCGTTGATATTGAGCACGCGCATGCCCAGCGATACCTTGGCGCGGATCGGGTTGAGCTGCGGGTCGAAATCTTGTTCGGTGATTTCCATGTCGGTAATGCGTACCGGCGTAATCCGCTGGTTGTTCCAGGCGAATACCGTCAGGTTGGTTTCCATCGGCAGGATTTCCAGCGTGCCGCTCAGCGACAGTTGCTCGTTGGAAATCAGCGTGGCGCTGGTCGGATAGATCAGCAATTCCAGCGCGGACAGTTGCGGCTGTATCCCCAGGCTCATCGCGGTGGGGTCGGAGTTTTCCAGTTGGTCGATCGCATCGATCACGATGTCGCACTTGATCGTTTCGATCGGCGGACCTTTCAGGCGTAGGATTTCGGTGCGGTCTGGTTCGTCGCCGACGCTTTGCGGTTTCAGCGAGCGCGTGATCGTTTCGGGGTTGTATTGCAGCATGATGCTGCTTAGCGAAATGCCGAGGTTGGCATCGAGCGAGAGAATCGCGCCTTTCTTCAGCAGGGGTGAAATATTAGACACGCGCGTTGCCTCCCTTGGCCGAACGCAGACGATCGAACAGTCGCGCCGCCAGTTGTTTGGCCGCGTCTTCCGGCGCAGCGCCGATCGGCAGTTGTCCTGCATCCAGTTGCGCCATGCGTGCGTGCGCGGCGCCGTTCCAGGAAGAAACGTTCCCGGAAGAAAGATGGTGCGCTAGACGATGGAGCTCGGTGTGCAAGGTCTGGGTAAAGCGCCGCTGCTGATCGGGTGTATAGCCGGACAAGGTCAGGCGCTGGATGTCGATATGCAGCCGCGTGTTTGGCGGCGCAGCGACGGAATCCGGGCGCATGGCACGGCTTTGGCCGCCAGCTAGGGCACGCATGGGTGATGGCTGGGTCATGTCCATCCTCGTGTTTCCGATGCGGTTAGTGGTTTCTCCAGTTTGGAATACTCGATGCGCGCGGCGGACAGCATGTGTCGCGCGCCGATCGCACTGTTTTGTTCGGCGGCAAGAAAGGCCGCGTGCATGGCGATGTTGCGGATGACGCCGCCCGATACGTTCAGTTGGGCCAGGCGTGCGTAGTCGAGCGCGTCCAGGGGCGCCGAGGCGGGAAAGATGTTTTTCCAGATACGTTCGCGCGAAGCGGTGTCCGGGAACGGAAACTGGACGATAAAACGGATGCGCCGTACGAACGCCGGATCCATCACATGCCGCATATTGGTGGTGAGGATCGCCACGCCACGATAGCTGTCCATGCGTTGCAGCAAATAGCTCACTTCCAGATTGGCATAGCGATCGTGGCTGTCGCGCACATCGCTGCGCTTGCCGAACAGCGCATCGGCTTCATCGAACAGCAGGATCGCGCCGCTTTCTTCCGCCGCATCGAAGACGCGCTGCAGGTTCTTTTCGGTTTCGCCGATGTATTTGCTGACCAGTGAGGCAAGATCGATCTGGTACAGATCCAGATCCAGCTCGCCGGCAAGGATTTCCGCGGCCATGGTTTTGCCGGTGCCGCTTTCGCCGGCAAACAGGGCGCTGAGGCCGAGGCCGCGGCTGTAGCGCTGGGCAAATCCCCAGCGATCGTTGACCACCGCACGCTGGCGCAGGTGGATGGCGATCTGCCGCAGTATCTCGGTCTGCTCCGGCGGCAGCACCAGCTCGGACCAGTTGGCGCGTGGTTCGATCCGTCGCGCCAAATGGTCCAGCGAGCGGCACGCGTATTGGCGGCAGATATGCCAGGTTACGCGGTCGGCATCGGTGCGACTGGCCAGCGCACTTTCACGTGCGGTGGTCGCGGCCAGGCGGATGGTCGATTCGTCGAAATGGAAATACTCGACGACGCGATCAAGCGAGCCATTCAGGCGGGTAGCGTCCGGACCCAGCCGTTCCATCCAGATGGTCTTGCGCTGTTCGGCGGACAGGGCAGGTACGTCGATGCGCCATCCAGGCAGACGCTCGGCGGCCGAGCCGGCCGGTGTATCGACGGCGATAGGGGCCTGTATCCCTTCCAACCATGCGGCGAGTTGCGGGATGTCGTCACCGTCCTTGCAGCGGATATAGAGCGCCGAAGGACGCAGGGCCGACTCGCGCATCCACAGGCGTGCGAGTTGTTCGCGTTCGACCGGTGTGCCGGGAAGGCTGCCTGTATCGAGTTGATAGGGCTGCAAGCTGGCGCGGCGGCAAAGCCCCATGAATGCGGACTTGCGCGTAGCGGGATGGTCGCCGCATAGCAGAATCGGCTCACCGTATTCAGCCGGATGTTGCCAATGCGAGACGGCGACATCCAGCATGGCTTCGAGTGGCGTGTCACGCTGTTCGTCCACGATGAAGTGACTGTCGCGGATCGGGCGAATATAGGCTTCCAGACGTTCGTCTTGGGCCGGCACGCCAAGCAGGTACAACAGAATGCGTTCGTCGATGCGCAGTGGCGCGTACATCAGCGACGTGCCGGCTTGGCTGCTGGTCACCTCGATCAGATTCCAGTACCGCAAAGGACGTGCGCGGCTGATCGCACTCCAATGCGGACGATGCAACACGCTCAGCGCAAGGCCGAAGCTGGGCCAGGTCGCGCTACGCTCATGTTGGGCGGCTGAGCAGGCGGCGAGAAAGCGCGATTCAGCCGCCGCGCCGGCACAAAGCAGCAGCACGTCGCGTTCGAACTCGCTGAGATCGAACATGTGTCGCAGTCGCTGCAAGGCGATGCTGGGTTGTTCCGCCATCACCCGTTCTCCGGCAGGGGCGGTAGCGGTATCTGGCATGCTTTGGCCCGTAGCTGTCATCAGGCAGCGATACACGCGATCAAGCGCGGTGCTGAGCGATTCGGCCGGTGCGGGTTCCTCGCGCATCTCGTCACGGGTTGATTCAGGCGACATGGCGCTCATGGCGTCACCAGGATTTGCGGTAGAAACTGCCCGTAAGTCGGGCTGCCGATGGTGGTGTCGAGCGTGAGCTTGCTCTGCGCACCGTCGATCTCAACGCGTACCGGATAGGTGCCGGTTGGAAAATCGGTGGGGATCGGGAAGTCCAGCGTGGCGGACGATGGCGGCCCCAGCGGCGAGCGTTGATCGATGGGGATCGCGTTGTCGCCGATAAGCAAGACGGCCTTTTGCATGGTGCCGACGGCCGGCGAAAGCGAAAGCGTCAGGGTGGCGCCTTGCACAATCGTGATCGGCGTTGCGGTGGTGATGGTCGGTATCAACTGGAACGGCATTGGGCTGGAACTGAAACCCGGATGCGGCGCCGACGTGAGCGGATAGGTGACGGTGGTCTGCACCCGCAGTGTGCAAGTGCCCGCCTGCAAGGTGCTGGGCACCACGACTTGCAGGCTATGGGGTTGCAGCACCGATGGCGCGATGCCAGGCGTGTAGTTGAACGAAACCAGGGTGCTGTTGGGCGCGCTGCCGGTGAAGTTGCTGCCCTGCAACGTCAGCGTGCCGCCGGCAGCCACCTGGCAGGGCGAAAGATGGTCGATAACCGGCGTCAGCAGGGGTAGGGCGGTGACGGTACGCTGCGCGGGTCGTAGGTTCGAGGTATAGCTGCTGGTGTCCTGGATCACCACCACCGAGATCTGATACGACGTGGTCGGGCGATAGTTGGTCTGGAACGCCGTCCACAAGCGATAGATTTCTTCGGTGGTGAGTGTTTCGGGCGTAATGCGGATGTGCTCGATCTGGCTGGCCAGCATGCTGCCGGCGATCAGCGAGCCTTCCGCGGAGGAAGGCAACGCGGCGAGCGCCTGCGCAATCGTCACGTGTGGCACCACGGGGGTGTCGTGGAAGATCTTCATGGCCCAGGCAAGCAAGATCTCCGGATCGAACTGATTGCTGCCATAGGCGCTGACTAGATAGTGCAGGTTCACGGCCAGTGGCGGATGGCTGATCTGCGAACCCGCGCCGTTGCGCGACGGTAGCCCAAGATTGCGCAAGGACGGGTTGAGGCTGGCGTAGTACATGAAAAGATTCAGGCGCGGCTGTTCGCCGGTGCCGGTGGGAACCAGGTCCGGCGAGGTGGCGGTGATGCCGGGCGGCGACGTCAGGATGGTGGTGGGGCCGCCATCGGTCAGCGCGTTGGTCAGCAGATAGCGCAGCACCGCACTGACGCCGCCGACGGCGAGATACGTGCTCATCGCCGTCCCTCCCGCGCGAGGAACTCACTAAGACTGACACGTGGTCGAAATTCGGTGCGTTTCGCAGTGCTTGGCGCCGGGGCGCTGCGGAGGTCGATATGGCCGATGGAGATGGTGATCTCCGGGGTGGCCTGCACGCTGTTTGCGGCAGGCGGTTCGGGTGAGTATGTTCGGTCCACGCGCGCGGGTGGAGGCGCGACTGGCGTCACTTTGCGCTCGGTGATGGGTGCGTTTTCAGGTCGTGATGGTGTGGTCGATATCGGTGCGATCGTCGGAACGAAGACGGTTTTGGTGTCGACGGACGCGCGTGGCGGCGTTGAGTTTTCGTCTGCCAGCGGGTGTTCTTCCGCGACCGTTCCGTGCGGTGCGAGCTGGATAGTCGGCGCGGCGAGCTGCTGCGTCGGCATGCGATGCAGAGGTGGCTCTGTCGTTTCATGCCCGTCGCTGGACGTCGTTGCTTGCCTTGTTGTAGCCAAGGAAACGGGCCATGTCTGCGCGAGTGTCGCGTTGACGGCGGTGTCGATCGATGGCACGGCGTGAGCAGTAGAAGGAACAGGTGAACGCGGTGCGGCGGGAATGTTCTCTTGCGCGCGCTCGACAAGTGCGGAGGGTGCATGGCGTACGGCCAGTACCGGCTCGATCCGCGCGCCACCACGCATGGCGGGATCGCGTGCCCGCAAGACCATGCGCTGGAGAATGTTGCTCATGCGTTCGTCAGCTCCAGATAGGTTTCGCGCCGTTGCGCACTCATGCTGGCAATGGCGCTTTCGCTCCAGCCGTACTGCCGGGCGAGGGTGTGGATGTCGCTGAACAGCCGCAAGGCGGCGTTGCGCACCTCAAGCCAGAGGAAACTCGCGATATCCAGCTCGCAAAAGGCTTCCTGCGCGCACTGCGGGCAAGCCAGCGCGCAGCGCAATTCGGAAGCGGCATGCAGTTGTTCGAATTTTTCGAGTGCGATGGCAGTGCTTGGTCCGTCCTGTCCTTCATGGGTCAGCAGGCAGCGCGTGAGCAGGACTTGTTCGGCGGCGGCTACGTCGGCGATGTCCACCGTGGCCAGCAAGTCGAGCGTGTTGGCGGCGCGAAGCTGGAAGCGCTGATCTAGCTCCTCCCACGCGATGGAGGTTACCGGCGCTTCCATGCAGCTCAGCAAATGCTCGACAGGTAGGCTGAACTCCATGGCGCTGTCGCAATGCGAACAGCTGGCGTAGCCCTGTACGGTAGGGCCGAAACTGATCAGTCGCAGTTGCAGCAGCAGACGGTTCCGTTCGGCGATGGGCAGTTCGGCTAGCTTGACAGGCTCAACCTCCGGCAAGGCGATAGCGAGCATGCTCAGCGCACGCTGCAAGCCATGCTGGTGTTCGGCCTGCTCCCAGGCTTGCAACAACCGTTCGCCGGACAATGCATGCATCGATCAACTCCATGTCACGGAAAAGGCGCGGGTGCATGACGCACCGGTCACGCGCTGGTGGAATTGAAGCTCGGTTCGGTGGGCTCGTTGACGCTGGTGTCGCGCTCCCAGCCTTCGTTTTCCAGCTTGATGTGCTGGATCGCTACGGCGTTGGCGTTGGCATCCAGATCCGGCAGCACCTGGTATTCGGAGACCCAGGCGCGATAGATCTTGTAGCTGATCGCCAGTTGGCCGGCTTCATTGAAGAAGTCCAGGATCACGTCCTTGCGAAAATCGGCCAGCGATATTTCGCTGCCCGGCGCGACACCGATCTGCCATACCTTCGCCGCCCAGGCTTCGAAAGCCAGGTCGTGCGTTACGCCGCGTTCGAGTACCAGGGCATCGTAATCATTCAGTCCTGGCGATTTGCGACTGATGGTGGGATCGCCGCCTTCGCGAAACTTCACCACCTGGGTGGTGCGCTTGAGCGCGGATACCTTGCTGATGCCGGCGACATACCGGCCGTCCCATTTCAGGCGAAATTTGAAGTTCTTGTACGGATCAAAACGTAGAGGATTGACGGTGAACTCGGCCATGGGTCATCTCCGCTGCATGGATGGCGTTATCCGGTGCGTTGTCGCCGTTACGAGGACTGTCCCGTGATCTGCTGAATCTGGATGACCACGAACTCCGCCGGCATCAGCGGCGCGAAGCCGACCAGGATGTTGACGATGCCCAGATCGATATCGTTCTGCGTGGTTGTTTCGCTATCGCATTTGACGAAGTACGCCTGCGCCGGCGTGGTGCCCTGGAAATACCCTTTCAGGAACAGGTTCTGCATGAAGGTACCGACGTTGAGCCGGATCGCGGCCCACAAAGGTTCGTCATTCGGCTGGAAGCAGACCCATTGCGTGCCCTGATAGAGACTGGATTCGATAAACAAGGCGGTGCGGCGCACGGGTACGTACTTCCACTGGCTGCCCAGCGCATCGGCGCCGACCAGAGTGCGCGCGCCCCACAGCACGGGACCATAGTTGGGAAAGGTGCGGAAACAATTGAGGCCGAGCGGATTGAGTGAGCCGTTTTCCTGATCGGTCATCTTATAGATCATGCTTTGCACGCCACTCAGCGAGGCGCCGGTGCCGGCCGGTGCGGTTGCCACGTTGAAATGGGCATCGTTGGTTGCATACACACCCGCGACCACCCCACAGGGTGCAAAGGTACGCAGCTGATAATTGTTGTTTTGATCGGGCAAGCGCAGACGCGGCCAAAACGCGGCGCCATTGGGATCGACGACCGACAACTGACTGCTCTTCCAGTCGACCGCGCCGGCAACCGTGGTGACATCCGGTGGCGGATCGACCAGCAGGAAGGCCCGTTGCTGATCGCAGAACGCAATCGCCGCGCTGTAGATGGCATTCGGATTGACGGTGGTGTCCAGGGCGCTAGGATCGCCTGGCTGCGCACGCGTGGCGTCTGGAATGCACAGCAGATTGAAGATGTCGATTTTCTGCAGGGCGTAAATGCCGGTGAACGCGCCAGGATCGCCGATCAAATCCGCACTGGCAGGGAGGCCACCAAACTCGCCCAGAGTGGACGTGGTTTGCTCGCCGTAGTTGGCGTGCCCCGTGCCCAACGCATAGTGCGAAGCGTTGGCTCCGGTCGAACCGCCAATGCCAAGTAGGCTGGTGCTGGCCGACAGACCGCTTGACGAGGATGGATCGGTAAAGCTCAGCACAGCATCCGGATAGTTAGGGAACATGGCGCTCAGGCGCAGCGCCTGTCCGCCCGTCGCTCCCGGCACGGACGTGACGGTGACCAGGGCGGTAGCACCGGGTACTTGCACGGCAAGTACGGCGTTGATGGCCTGCTGGATCTGCATCGCCAGGCCGCTGAGTGTCATCGGCACCAGGCTGGTGTTCGAGGCCGTGTTCTTCGAAATGATCTTGACGGTGATCGGTAGGCCCGATGGAGGAGGCGTTGGATCGGTCGTGTTGATGACCAGGCCGTAATCCGCGTTGGACAGCGGCTGCGCCAGGGTACTGCCGCTAGGCACGCTGCCAGGCACGGTGAGCGAGACGCCGGTGGCGGTGGTGCCGGTGAAATTGGTCGTCAGTGTCAGGCTGGTGTTCGAACCGATCGACTGGATTTGGTAGGGGCCGGTGGTGTCGCCGCTGAAGGTCACCCACATGCCGAATTTCAATGCCGTGGAGAACGTGGTGCTGCTGCCGGTGACGTTTGCACTGCCGCGGGTGATATCCACGGTGCCGCTGATGGTGGTGGTGCCGCACATCGCCGCGGCAATCGCATAGGGCGTCACGGCACTACCGACAAAACCGGTCTGGGGCATCGCCGTCGATGTCGTATACGTCGAGTAGATCGAAGCGTTGATGAGGGTAAGGTTGATCAACTGCGAGCCATTGTCCGGATCGTTCACCACCGCCTGGACGAAGTTACTCAGCGTGTTCTGAAAGGTGACCGACG
Source organism: Dyella sp. M7H15-1 (assembly GCF_004114615.1). Lineage (NCBI taxonomy): Bacteria > Pseudomonadati > Pseudomonadota > Gammaproteobacteria > Lysobacterales > Rhodanobacteraceae > Dyella > Dyella sp. M7H15-1. The sequence goes on along the minus strand of NZ_CP035300.1, from coordinate 1,259,068 downwards.
GAAAATATTCCGAGTTGCCGGTGATCAGATCCGTGACGGTGAGATTGAAGGTGGTGGGATCGCCGCTGCTGCCGCCGGGTGTCAGGCCGATGTAGTCGATATCGATCAGCAGGTTGCCATTGGCCGCCGTGCCGCTGCTGAGTGCGCCGAACGTGAAGGCGCCAAACGTTACCGTGGCAGCTTCGGCACCCACCGACAAGCCGGGCGTACGCACCACATAAGCCGGGCCACCGCCATTGGCGTAGAACTGCTGCACCGCATAGCTCAATTCACTGTTGGAGGCGACACCGCCATAGAGCTGTTCGAAATCGCCGAACTTGTTGATCAGTTGCGCGCGGTTGTCGATGCCGGTAGCGGTGTAGCCGACAAAGGCGGCGATGGAAGTGGGAACACCGGCAATGGGGTGCGAGGTGCTGGGGAGTTCCTGGATATACACGCCAGGATAGGTGTAGGTCGTGGCCATGCGCGTGCACCTTGTCGAGGTAGAAAATCGATGCCTGTTACGGAACGGTGGTATCGCGAATCAATTGATCGAGCCTGGCTTCGGTAGCGGCGTCTTGCACGGTTCTCCGGTAATGAACGAGGCCATCCGTCTGTTGCACTGCTTCCAGCAAACCCTCCGCTTCCAACCAAGCTAGTGCTTGCGCCACTTGTTCCGTTGACGACGGATCAAGACCAAGCCACCACTGCGTGATGCCTTCCTGGGTATCTCCGGCAAGCGGATTAGCGCGCAAATAGCGCGCCAGACACGCCAGCACAGAGCGTAAGTTGGGATCAGCTCGATACGGCGGTCCGCTGTTCACCGGATAAGCAAGGCAAACCAGATGCCACCGCGGGCTGGTTATCAAACCCGTGTTTTCGTTGAGCTATTTGCCAGTGGGAGGAAGGGCGGCAGGATGATTTTGTCCAGGCGCGGCGTGGTGGAGCAGGGGCTATGCAGTACGCATCATGTGTTGCGGCGTGGATCTTTTTGTCCTTATGCACCCGCGATTTGTCCGGCTACCAAAATCGTGGGTCTAGGGCGATACATTGCCAACAGATCCACGAATTCTTCCGCTGCCCAGCCCATCGATGACCCACGTCTTTCGAAAGATCAGCACTTTACGACATGATGCTCGAGTTGTGTGTGATCGTATTATCTCGGCCCAGTTGAGTTCGAGCTACGACACGTCGCTTAGCCGAGTGTCTGTGATTCAGGGACAAGATCAATTTTTCAAGCGGCGGCAACTAAGGGGCGGTTGAATACCATATTCCGTGACCTCCTAACGCGCAGTGCGCATGGCCTCTGGGTTTGCGAGTGATCTTTGACTCACCCGGCGGGTGAGTGGGTGATCCTACGCAAAGCAAGCGGGCATGTGGGGTGCGAGCCAGGAGCTCACGGAATCAGGTTGAATAGTTACAAAACTCAGGTGTTTGTCTGATCTTTGAGTATGGTGAAGTTTAGTTATTGTACGCCGTTCAATTTTTCTTACTTACCCAAGTCGCATTGTTAGCTAAAAACAACCGCCAACAATATTGTCCACATAGAAACAGGAAAAGCTCATGATAGGTAATGTGCAACAGAAATTTATGAATAATTACGCCACAGAAAATTATGAAAATAAATCTAGCACTATAAATATTGGAAATGTAAGTCACACTTATTCAAATGGCTGCGACTTAAAAGCAATTTTATTGCGACATTCGCCCAATCCGTTAGCAGTAGATGCCGTTAATGGAATGGATGATTCTCATCTGGAGGAAATGGCGTCTGGCCTTGTTGCATCAGGAAATTTAAGCGTTAAAAATATGTATGCAAGGTGTATTTCTTTACATACTATGGCGATCCTAAATAATAATTCATCTTATAACGTAGATTCAGATTTATACATGCTTCATGGTAACAGATGGGCGGTTATTGAAACGTGTACTGATAACGAAACAAATAAGATCGTGAAGACTGATAATATAAGAAACAAAGAACAAGGAGGTAAGCAGGTAGAGAAAAAGATAGGTAAACAGGTGCGAGCTAGAGGAAGAAAAACCGAAAAGAAAGCCCCGGTTGCACCAAAAGATGGGTTAGCATTCTGGACGAATTCTGGAGACGTGGATTGTGCGTTGAAAGACGTAATAAGTAATCGGTCTAAAAATACTTTGGATTGTTCATTAGCTAAACAGTTGTCATATATGAGTGGATATGTTAACTCGCAGGATGTGCATGCTGTTAGGGAAAAGGGTGAAAAATTTGCTGTTTATAATGAGTCAATTTCTATTGATCAAAACGACTTTGTTACCTTCAATGATTTCACGGAAGATCTAATAGTTAATAACAATAATTTATTAATACCAGGCGATGCTGTGTATTTCGAAAATCATGAAGACTACCCAATCGGTCCTGCTTATTTACTTTCTGGACATCATGCCATCTATGTCGGGAAAAACAACGAAGGGGAAAGGATTTTTTCTGCATTTGGTATTGATCCAATGAAGGAAGATGACATATTGGATATGATGGATAGTGCATATATTAGAGATTATGCAGATGCGAATAATTGCAAAGAAAATGAAGTTGATATTACAGGAGGCTTTCCTAGGTTATCCACGATTGTCACAAGATTTAAACTTGCGTAAGTTAGGCTTATAATCTATACGCGCGTTGCGATATGCAAGGCGCGAACTTTAAGTTCTCCCATCTTGATGACGTATCTTTTCGAGATAGCCGTATGGTAGGAAATAATTTTTCCGGCGCTGAAATAACGCATAAACCTAATTCAAAGAACTCCTGACACCCTTGATCGTGATTACGGGACAAGTTTGTGCGGCGGGCTGCCACACGGTGTCCATGGCGGATGCGCGCTGCTGTGGAGGAGTAAAAACGTGGGGATACTTCAGGGTTTGCATCCCAACCTTCGATCAGCCCGTAACCGCCTGTTTCTTCTCATCCCGCAATTCACGCCGTAGAATTTTGCCCACATTGCTCTTGGGCAGCGAATCGCGGAATTCGATCACCTTTGGGCGCTTGTAGCCGGTAAGATTCTCGCGGCAGAACTCCTTGAGTTGTTCCACTGTCAGGTTGGGGTCCCTGCGCACCACGAACAATTTCACTGCTTCGCCGGAATGTTCGTCGGTCATGCCGATCGCGGCGACTTCCGCCACGCCTGGATGCTTCATCACGGTGTCTTCGATTTCATTCGGATACACGTTGAAGCCGGAGACCAGGATCATGTCCTTCTTGCGATCGACGATATAGAAGTAGCCGTTTTCATCGGCCTTGCCGATGTCACCCGTGTGCAGCCAACCGTCGGGCGTGAGCACTTTGGCTGTTTCATCCGGGTGCTGCCAGTAACCCTTCATCACTTGCGGGCCGCGCACCATCAGCTCACCAACATCACCTTGTGGCAGTGGCTGGTTGTCTTCCGACCAGATTTCGATGTCGGTGGAGGGAATCGGCAGGCCGATAGAGCCGTTGTAATCCTTCAGATCCAGCGGATTGATGCACACGGCCGGCGATGCTTCGGTTAGGCCGTAAGCTTCGGCCAGGGTGCAGCCGGTAACCTTCTTCCAGCGATCCGCCACGGCACGCTGCACGGCCATGCCGCCACCCAGGCAAAGGCGCAGTTTGGAGAAATCCAGCTCGCTGAAGCCGGGGGTGTTAAGCAAACCGTTGAACAGTGTGTTGACGCCGGTGAACGCAGTAAATCCGGACTTGCGCAGCTCCTTGACGAAGCCTGGCATGTCGCGCGGATTGGTAATCAGCCAGCTCAGGCCGCCCAGGCGCATGAACACCAGGCCGTTCGCCGTCAGCGAGAAGATGTGATACAGCGGCAGGGCTGTAATCACTACTTCCTGGCCTTCCTTCAGATTGGCGCCAATCCACGAACCCGCTTGCAGCATGTTCGCAATCATGTTGCCGTGCGTAAGCATGGCACCCTTGGCCACACCGGTTGTCCCCCCCGTGTACTGCAGGAAGGCGATGTCGTCGTGACCGACCTTCGGTTGCGTCAGCGGATAACGCGCGCCGCGTTTCAACGCATCGTTGAAACGCACAGCGTGTGGCAGGTTGACAGGTGGCACCATCTTTTTGATGTGCTTCACCACCAGATTCATCACCGCACCCTTGGCGCCCAGCAGGTCGCCGATGCCGGTGGTGATGACGTGCTTTGCTTCCGTCTCGCCGACCACTTGTTGCAAGGTCGCTGCGAAGTTGTCGAGTACCAGGATGGCTTTAGCGCCGGAATCCTCAAGCTGGTGTTTGAGTTCGCGTGCGGTGTACATCGGGTTGGTGTTCACCACTGTCAGGCCCGCACGCAGCGCACCGAGCAGCGCGATCGGGTATTGCAGGCAGTTGGGCATCATGATCGCGAAGCGATCGCCTTTGGTTAGTTTCAGTTCACCCGTTAGATAACTGGCAAATTGGCGGCTGAGCTTGTCGACTTCGCCGTAGCTGAGTCGCTTGCCGAAACTGTGGAAGGCTGGGCGTTGGCTGAAGCGCTCGAACGCTTCTTCGATCACTGCAGTGACTGACGTGTATTGATCAAGGTCGATTTCTGCGGGTACGCCAGCGGGGTAGTGATCCAGCCAAGGACGCTCGTTGCTCATGTTCGATCCCAACCTCCAGTAGTGACATGCCGATGGTGGCGAAGACTGGCATCGGCATCATGCGGGCGAGGCATTGGAGCATACGCCCGCGTACAGCAGCAAGCGGCGTCGCAGCGAGATTTTCGGCAGGTGGACGATGAGGCCAGCACACAGGTTCGGGTGCCTGATACTCGCGCCGGCCGGCTTCATCACGAGCCGGATGTGGTTCTGATTCGACTTTGAAAAGTAAACGCCATCCGCGGGTGGCGTTTACCTATGGCCTTGCTATCGCAACGATCAGGCCGCCTTCTTGCTGGCGAGTTGACGCAGTACGTATTGCAGAATGCCGCCATGGCGGAAGAATTCGCGTTCTTTCGGTGTGAGCAACAGCACTTTCACCGTGAAAGTCTTCTCGCCGCCCTCACCTTTGACGACGACGGTGGCTTCCTTCGACTCGCCGTCTTTCAGTCCGGTGATCTCGAAGGTTTCCTTGCCGGTGAGCCCCAGCGACTTTGCGTTCTCGCCATCCTTGAATTGCAGCGGCAATACGCCCATGCCCACCAGGTTGGAGCGATGGATGCGCTCGAAGCTTTCGGCAATGACGGCTTTTACGCCTAGCAGCAGGGTGCCTTTGGCGGCCCAGTCGCGGGAGGAGCCGGTGCCATATTCCTTGCCGGCAATCACGATTAGCGGGGTGTTGTCGGCTTTGTATTTCATCGCCGCGTCGTAAATGGCCATCTGCTCGCCGCTGGGCACGTGCAAGGTGTAACCCCCTTCCACGCCATCCAGCATCAGGTTCTTGATGCGGATGTTGGCGAAGGTGCCGCGCACCATCACATCATCGTTGCCGCGACGCGAACCGTAGGAGTTGAAGTCCTTCGGTTCCACACCTTTGCCGATCAGGAAGCGGCCGGCGGGGCTGTCCTTTTTGATGGAACCGGCTGGCGAAATATGGTCGGTGGTGATCGAATCGCCGAATACGCCCAGGGCGCGCGCGCCGTGAATATCTTCGATCTTGCCGGTCGTCATGGTCATGCCGTCGAAGTACGGCGGGTTCTTGATATAGGTGGAATCGGTCCAGCGATAGACCGAACCCTCCGGCGAATCGATAGCGTTCCAGCGGCTGTCGCCTTTGAACACATCGGCATAGTTGTGGGCGAACATTTCCGGATTGACGGCGTTCGCCATCAGGTCCGAAATCTCCTTGTTGCTGGGCCAGATATCTTTCAGATATACCGGCTCGCCATCGCTGCCAGTGCCCAGCGCATCCTTCGACAGATCCACATCCAGCGACCCGGCCAAGGCATAGGCCACCACCAAGGGCGGTGAGGCCAGGTAGTTCATCTTTACTTCCGGATGCACGCGTCCTTCGAAGTTACGGTTGCCCGACAGCACTGAAGCGACAGCCAGATCGCCTTCGGCAATGCCCTTGCTGATTTCCTGGGGCAGGGGGCCGGAGTTGCCGATGCAGGTGGTGCAGCCATAGCCCACCACATAGAAGCCGGTTTTTTCCAGTTCGGGCAGCAGGCCGGTTTTCTTCAGGTAATCGGTCACCACCAGGGAGCCGGGGCCGATGGAAGCCTTCACCCAGGGCTTCGCCTTCAGGCCCTTGGCCGCGGCTTTTTTCGCCAACAAGCCGGCGCCCAGCATGACCGCAGGGTTGGAGGTGTTGGTGCAGGAGGTGATGGCGGCGATCACCACCGAGCCATCTTCGAGGTGGAAATCTTCGCCGTTCCATTGCACACGCGGTCCTTTGGCACACGCGCTGGCATCGTGGCCGACCGCGGTGCCGCCACCTTCACCCGCGAAGCGCGCGTGGTGACTGGGGTCGGCCTTACGGCTGGCGGTCAGGCCTTCCAGGCTGGCATGGAAGCTCTTTTTGACGTCTTCCAGCAAGACGCGATCTTGCGGACGCTTCGGGCCGGCCAGCGAGGGTTTTACCTCGGCCAGGTTCAATTCCAGCGTGGTGCTGAATTCGGCCGGCGGTGTGTGTTCGTCATGCCACAGGCCTTGTGCCTTGGCATAGGTTTCCACCAGTTGAATTTGTGCCTTGCTGCGCCCGGAGAGGTGCAGGTAGTTCAAGGCTTCCTGATCGATCGGGAAGATGCCGCAAGTTGCGCCATATTCCGGCGCCATATTGGCGATCGTCGCGCGGTCGGCCAGTGGCAAATGCTTCAAGCCGTCACCGAAAAATTCCACGAATTTGCCCACCACGCCCAACTTGCGCAGCATCTGCGTGACGGTAAGCACCAGATCGGTAGCGGTCACGCCTTCGGATAACTTGCCGCTGAGCTTGAAGCCAACGACTTGTGGAATCAGCATCGACGAAGGCTGGCCGAGCATCGCCGCTTCCGCTTCGATGCCGCCCACGCCCCAGCCCAGTACGCCCAGACCGTTGATCATGGTGGTGTGCGAATCGGTGCCGAATACCGTATCCGGATACGCCCAGGCCGCACCGTTCTTTTCGTGGGTGAATACCACGCGTGCCAGATGTTCCAGATTTACCTGATGCACGATGCCGGTGCGCGGTGGCACGACCTTGAAGTTGTTGAAGGCTTTTTGGCCCCAGCGCAGGAATGAATAGCGTTCCTGATTGCGCTGGAATTCGATGTCGACGTTCTGCTCCAGCGCCGAGGCGGAGCCATACACATCCACCTGCACCGAGTGATCGATCACCAGTTCGGCCGGCGCCAGCGGATTGATCTGCTTGGCATCGCCGCCCAGCTTCACCACTGCGTCGCGCATCGCGGCCAGATCGACCACGCAGGGCACACCGGTAAAATCCTGCAACACCACACGCGCCGGCATAAAGGAAATTTCAGTATCCGGCTCGGCCTTGGCATCCCATTTGGCGACGGCTTCGATTTCCTTCTTGGTGACGTTTACGCCGTCTTCGTGGCGCAACAGGTTCTCCAGCAGGATCTTCATCGAATAGGGCAGTCGCTTGATATCCAGTTGCTTGCCCAGCTTGGTCAGGCTGGCGATCTGGTAGGGGCTGCCGTTGACGTTGAGGGTGTCGCGGGTGGCGAATGAATCCAGCATGGGGAACTCCTGTCGTGTGGAATCGGGGGGCATAGCAGGGGAATGCTAGACCTGCAGACGTTAGGGGAATTGCAAGGGAGCTGGTTTTACTTCTGACCGATGTCGCGAAGTTTGGACCGATTCAGGCTTCGCGCAAGCCAGTTTGACGCCCGTCGCATTGCAAGATTTCGAACGCTGCCGGAAACACGTTGTCGTTGCTGGGGTTTGGGGCCGGCTGGCAAAATAAGCAAGTTCACTACTTTCCCTCTCTCCTGGGACTGCCTGCGGGTGGTCTGCCGGAGAGCGGGTCTGATGACGGTACATCCCCCAAAGGATCCATCCCCATGCTCACTGCCTATCGTCAACAACTCGCCGAGCGCGCTGCGCTGGGTATTCCCGCGCTGCCACTGTCGGCCCAGCAGACCGCCGACCTGATCGAGCTGCTGAAGAACCCGTCTGTTGGCGAAGAGTCTGCTCTTGAAAGGAATTTTCTGGTCGATCTGATCGCCAACCGCGTGCCGGCTGGTGTGGACGACGCAGCCAAGGTCAAGGCGTCTTATCTCGCCGCCGTGGCGTTCGGCACTGAAGCGTGCGCGCTGATTAGCCGCGAGAAGGCGACGGAGCTGCTGGGCACCATGCTGGGCGGCTACAACATCCATCCGCTGATCCAGTTGCTGGATGATGCACAAGTGGGTGGCATTGCCGCCAAGGTGCTGAAGAACACCTTGCTGATGTTCGATGCCTTCCACGACGTCAAGGAAAAAGCCGACAAGGGCAACGCCAACGCCAAGGTGGTGCTGCAAAGCTGGGCTGACGCCGAATGGTTCACCAGCCGTCCTGCCGTGCCCGAGAGCATGACCATCACCGTGTTCAAGGTGCCGGGCGAAACCAATACCGACGACCTGTCACCGGCACCTGATGCCACCACGCGTCCGGATATCCCGTTGCATGCGCTGGCCATGCTGAAGAACAAGCGCGACGGTGCGCCGTTCCAGTCGGAAGAAGACGGCAAGCGCGGTCCGATCCAGCTGATCCAGGATCTGAAGCAAAAGGGTCATCTGGTTGCCTACGTCGGCGACGTGGTCGGCACCGGTTCCAGCCGCAAGTCCGCCACCAACTCGGTGCTGTGGTGGACCGGCGAAGATATTCCCTTCATCCCCAACAAGCGCTTCGGCGGTGTGTGCCTGGGCAGCAAGATCGCGCCGATCTTCTACAACACAATGGAAGACGCCGGCGCGCTGCCGATCGAACTCGACGTCTCCAAGATGGAGATGGGCGATGTGGTCGAACTGCGCCCGTATGAAGGCAAGGCGTTGAAAAACGGTCAAGTGATCGCCGAATTCCAGGTGAAGTCCGACGTGCTGTTCGACGAAGTACGTGCCGGTGGCCGCATTCCGCTGATCATCGGCCGCGGTCTCACCGCCAGGGCACGCGAAGCGCTGGGCCTGCCGCCGTCCAACCTGTTCCGCCTGCCGCAGAACCCGGCCGATACCGGCAAGGGTTATACGCTGGCGCAGAAAATGGTCGGCCGCGCCTGCGGTCTGGCGGAAGGCCAGGGCGTGCGCCCGGGCACGTATTGCGAGCCGAAGATGACCTCGGTCGGTTCGCAGGACACCACCGGCCCAATGACTCGCGATGAGCTGAAAGACCTGGCCTGCCTGGGCTTCTCGGCCGATCTCGTGATGCAGTCGTTCTGCCACACCGCCGCTTATCCCAAGCCGGTGGACGTGAAGACCCATCACGAACTGCCCGCCTTTATTTCCACGCGTGGCGGTATCAGCCTGCGTCCGGGCGACGGCGTGATCCACTCCTGGCTCAACCGCATGCTGCTGCCCGACACCGTCGGCACCGGCGGTGACAGCCACACGCGCTTCCCGATCGGCATTTCCTTCCCGGCCGGTTCCGGCCTGGTCGCCTTCGCGGCAGCCACCGGCGTGATGCCGCTGGATATGCCCGAATCCGTGCTGGTGCGCTTCAAGGGCGAACTGCAGCCGGGCGTGACGCTGCGCGATCTGGTCAATGCGATTCCGCTGTACGCGATCAAGCAGGGCTTGCTCACGGTGGCCAAGCAGGGCAAGAAAAACATTTTCTCCGGCCGCATCCTGGAAATCGAAGGTCTGCCGAATTTGAAGGTGGAGCAGGCATTCGAGCTTTCCGATGCCTCCGCCGAACGTTCCGCTGCCGGCTGCACGGTCAAGCTCAACCAGGAACCGATCATTGAATACTTGAACAGCAACATCACGTTGCTGAAAGTCATGATTGCGCAAGGCTATCAGGATGCACGCAGCCTGCAACGCCGCATCAAGACGATGGAAGCGTGGTTGGCCAATCCGCAATTGCTTGAAGGCGATAACGATGCCGATTACGCTGCCGTGATCGAGATCGATCTGGCCGACGTGCACGAGCCGATCGTGGCCTGTCCAAACGACCCGGACGACGTGAAAACGCTGTCCGACGTGGCCGGCGCCAAGATCGACGAAGTGTTCATCGGTTCGTGCATGACCAACATTGGCCACTTCCGCGCGGCATCCAAACTGCTGGAAGGCAAGCGCGATATCCCGACCCGCCTGTGGGTCGCGCCGCCGACCAAGATGGATCAGCAGCAGCTCACCGAGGAAGGTCACTACGGCGTACTCGGTACGGCCGGTGCGCGCATGGAAATGCCGGGCTGCTCGCTATGCATGGGCAACCAGGCGCAGGTACGCGAAGGCGCAACGGTGATGTCCACCAGCACCCGCAACTTCCCGAACCGCCTGGGCAAGAACACCAACGTGTACCTGGGTTCGGCCGAACTGGCCGCGATCTGCTCGCGTCTGGGTCGCATCCCGAGCAAGCAGGAATACATGGCAGATATCGGCGTCATCAACGCCAATGGCGACAAGATTTACCGCTACATGAACTTCGATCAGATCGCTGATTTCAAGCAAGTGGCGGATACGGTCGAGGCTTGAGATTCAATGGGGATGAAAAGCGAAGCCCGGCATGTGCCGGGCTTCGCTTTTGTAAAGGAGCATCACGGAGCCGCGGTGGCGGGCGGCGATTCCAACCAGGTTCCTACATACTGGAGGGGAACATCACGCTGCGGTTGTTATGGAATGACATGCTTCAGGCAAGCGGCGAGCAGGTGCTACGAATGATCTCTACACATCTATCCGCAGTTTCATTACGCGACCTGATCCTGGTGCAGGCCGTGCATCGCCATGGCAGCTTCAATAGTGCCGCGCGCACGATGCACATCAGCGCTTCTGGTCTGTCGCATCAGGTGCAGAAAGTGGAGCAGGCGCTGGGGACGCCGCTATTCGAGCGTGGTGGTCGGCGCGTGGTGTCGACGGCAGGTGGACAACGTCTGCTGGAACAGATCGATGCGGTGATCTTGGCTGCCGAGCATTTGCAGCAGACTGCGCGCGCCGGCGAGACCGCATTCGGCGGAGAGTTGCGTCTGGGCGTGCTGGCAACGCTGGGGCCGTATCTGCTTCCGCACTTGATCACGCCGTTTCCGCAGCATTTTCCAGGTACGCGGCTCAGCCTTTCGGAAGGCAAGCCGCGCGGATTGTTGCGTCGCCTGCATGAAGGGGAACTCGACGCCGTGTTGGCACCGCCGGCTTCCGCTGTCAGTGGCATTACCATGCAACCGCTTTTCTTCGAACCGTGGGAGGTGTTGTTGCGTGCCGATCATCCGCTGGCGGGCAAGCGCACGGTTTCACTCGATCAACTGGAAGCCAGCGAAGCGATCCTGATGGCGGAAAGCCACGCTGATGGCAAAGGCTATGTGCAGGATGTGAGCCTGGAGAGTCTGGCCGCGTTGGTTACTCTGCGCGGCGGTCACGCGTTGATGCCGGCGCTTGCGCATGATCGCCTGGCATCGATGCCGAATATCGTGGTGGCCAAGATCAAAGGCCAGTCATTGCAGGGGCGTGAAATCGCGCTGTACTGGCGTGAAGCGTCGCCATGGATCAGTGATCTGCAGGTCTTCGCCGGCTTGCTGCGCAAATTGGCGAAACAGCGCTCGAGTCTCAAGCTGATCGAGGGTGACGGATGCATGGAAGGGACGTGTGATTAGCGATTGTCCAGGGTTGTACCCGTCAACAACCCGCGCGCCAGCATGCTGCACTGCCGCCGATGAAACAACAGTTGCCACTGTCGCCCCCCTATCTGCCGCCACAGCACTGCAGATCGCACTGCGGCAAGCAAGCTTGCGCGCACGCGTTCCACCATGGCTGGTTGCTGCAACCATTGCGGATTGCCGGTTACCATCACGCGCGGTCGCAAGGTGGAAAGTGTGCCGGCATAAAGCTCGGCCAGTCGGCTGAAAACCTGCGGCGAATTGAGCCCGAAGTGCTCGACCTGTCGCTTGGCCGAGACGATGCCTTGCTGCAATGGGTCAAGTAGATTCTTGTGATGGGCAAGGCTGCGTTCGAGTCGCATCACTGTCACCACCATGCGGGTCACCGCTATGTCGCGGCTGCTTTCATCCAGTTGCGCGATCAGAGTATGTAGCCCGACGCGCAGCCCGGAAACGTTGCCGTACACACCGATTACTGATGGTGCGTCGATGCGAAACACGCTGGCCAGACTGGCATCTAGCGCCAGGTCGTCGCAGCGGCCTTCATTCGCCAGTTGATGGGCAAGCGCCGACGCCTGAAACAAACCGGCCAGGGCCAGCACTCGTTCCTCATTGATGGCAAAAGCTTCAAACACGCTGCGTCTCTCTTGTCATGTCGTCTTTTTGCAGGCCGCCATAGGCGGCATCGGTCGCACCGATCACGGCACCGCCTAAACATTCCTCGCCGGCGTAGAACACCACCGACTGGCCAGGCGTCACGGCGCGCTGCGGGTCATTGAAACGTACTTCTACGTGATCATGATGTACGGATACCACGCAATGCTGATCGTGTTGGCGATAGCGGGTTTTTGCAGTACAGCGAAATGCCTGCGCGGGAGGAGCACCGGCTACCCAGGCGGGGGATTCAGCAACCAGTCGCTGTGAATGCAGCCATTGATTCTCGCCCCCCTGGGCCACGAACAGCACGTTGTTGGCGACGTCCTTGCCGACTACGTACCAGGGTTTGCCGCTGGCATTTTGACGGCCGCCGATACCCAGCCCGTTACGCTGCCCTAAGGTGTAGTACATCACGCCCTGATGCTCACCGATGAGATCGCCGTCGGGGGTGCGCATGTGACCCGGGCGGGCAGGGATGTATTGGGTCAGAAACTGACGAAAATCGCGCTCCCCGATAAAGCAGATGCCGGTGGAATCCTTCTTGGCATAGGTAGGCAGGGCAGCCTTGCGTGCCATCTCACGGACCCGGGATTTTTCGATCTCGCCTATCGGAAACAGGGTGGTGGCAAGTTGCTGTTGCCCCAAAGCGTGCAGGAAGTAGGTCTGATCCTTGTTGGCGTCGACGGCGCGTAACAGTCTGTAGCGACCGTCTAGACAGTCAACCCGGGCATAGTGGCCGGTAGCGATCTTGTCCGCACCCAGTGCGCGGGCCTCGTCCAGGAACGTCTTGAACTTGATCTCGCGGTTGCAGAGTACATCCGGGTTGGGGGTGCGCCCTGCCCGATACTCGGCCAGGAAGTGCTCGAACACACCATCCCAGTACGCGGCGGCGAAATTCCGAGCATGGAAGGGGATGCCCAGCCGCCCGCACACGGCTACGGCGTCCTTGCGGTCGGTGTCGGTGGTGCAGGGACCGCTGCGGTCATCTTCCTCCCAGTTCTGCATGAACAAGCCCTCGACCTGATAGCCGGCCTGTTGCAGCAGCAGTCCGGCGACTGACGAATCGACGCCACCGGAGACCCCCAGCATTACTTTCATGACCGGCCACCATCCGGCATCAGGTTGGCGACCACCGACAACGGCAGGCGTTGGCCCGCTAGCCATTCGTCGATGCTCCTCAACATCACACTGCTGGAACTGTCAAGGTCTGTCATCTGAGGGTCTACGAGGCCCGTGAAGGCACTGGAAATGGCGTTATTGTGCCATTACCTCAAGTGCGGCCGCCGAGGAGCATGAAAGACCTAGGCGTATACTGGCGTTGAGTAAACGCGAATCCACTAAAGAGCAAATGGCGAACGAACCCGAACAAGAACAACACAGCGGTGGACATGGTCTTGCCGTTGAAGTATCCAAGCCTGAAGTGGCGCGTCCCCCGCTGTTTCAGGTGTTGCTGTTGAACGACGATTTCACACCGATGGATTTTGTAGTCGAGGTATTGCGCAGTTTCTTTGGGATGGATCAAGAGAAGGCCGTACAGATCATGTTGCACGTACATACACGTGGTAAGGGCGTGTGTGGGGTGTTTACCCGCGAGGTGGCTGAAACCAAGGTCACGCAGGTGAATGAGTATTCACGTGCTAACCAGCATCCTCTGCTATGCACGATGGAAAAGGTTTGAAGTCTGTTCAACATTTCAGCGTGACGGGTGTTATGTGGAGATATTGATCAGGTGTTTTTGGCCCCCATCTTGCATCCAACGCGGTAAAGCCGCCCCAACATCGCAATGGAGAAGGTCCGGATGTTCAGCAAGGATCTCGAAGTTACCATCGGCCAGTGCTACAAGCAGGCCCGCGAGCAACGCCATGAGTTCATGACGGTCGAGCACCTGTTGCTCGCCCTCACCGAGAACCATTCGGCGCTAGGCGCCCTGCGAGCCTGCGGCGCGGATCTTCCGCGACTCACCCATGAGCTGGAAAAAATCATCGCTGAAACCGTACCGGTGCTGCCGCACGGCGATGAGCGCGATACCCAGCCTACCCTCGGATTCCAGCGCGTGCTGCAACGCGCGGTCTATCACGTACAGTCTTCCGGCCGCAAGGAGGTCACTGGCGCCAACGTGCTGGTGGCGATCTTCGGCGAGAAAGATTCGCACGCCGTGTATTTCCTGCACCAGCAGGAAATCACTCGCCTGGACGTGGTCAACTACATTTCCCACGGCATCGCCAAGATCGGCGACGAACCGTCCTCCGGCATGTCCAATGCCGACCGTGATGCCGAGGAAGGTGGTGAGGGCAAGGGTAATCCGCTCAGCGAATACGCTTCCAACCTCAACGAGCTGGCGTTGGAAGGCAAGATCGATCCGCTGATCGGTCGGCAGGACGAAATCGAGCGCACTATCCAGGTGTTGTGCCGCCGCCGCAAGAACAACCCGCTCTATGTCGGCGAGGCCGGCGTGGGCAAGACGGCGTTGGCCGAAGGTCTGGCCAAGCGCATCGTCGATGGCGAAGTGCCGGAGGTGTTGGAAAGTGCCACCATCTGGGCGCTGGACCTCGGCGCGCTGGTGGCCGGCACCAAGTACCGTGGTGATTTCGAGAAGCGCCTCAAGGCGGTGATCGGCCAGCTCAAGAAGCAACCGGGTGCGATCCTCTTCATCGACGAAATCCACACCATCATCGGTGCGGGTTCCGCCTCGGGCGGCACGATGGATGCTAGCAACCTGATCAAACCGATGCTGGCGTCGGGCGAACTGCGCTGCATCGGCTCGACTACTTTCCAGGAATTCCGCGGCATCTTCGAAAAGGACCGCGCGCTGGCCCGCCGTTTCCAGAAGATCGACGTGGTCGAGCCTAGCGTGGCCGACAGCTTCGAGATTCTCAAGGGTCTGAAGTCGCGCTTCGAGGAGCACCACAGCGTTACCTATACCATTGAGGCCCTCAAGGCGGCGGTGGACTTGTCCGTGAAGCACATTCCGGATCGCCTGTTGCCGGACAAGGCGATCGACGTGATCGACGAGGCCGGTGCGCGTCAGCGCTTGCTGCCGGTCGATCAGCGCACGGGCAAAGTCGATGTGCCGGAGGTGGAATACATCGTCGCCAAGATGGCGCGCATCCCGGCCAAGCAGGTGTCGGCCTCGGATCGCGATGTGCTGCGAAACCTGGAGCGCAATCTCAAGATGGTGGTGTTTGGCCAGGATCCGGCGATCGAGGCGCTGGCCGCCTCGATCAAGATGGCCCGTTCGGGTTTGGCCGATCCATCCAAGCCGATCGGCTGCTTCCTGCTCGCCGGCCCTACCGGCGTGGGCAAGACCGAGGTCACCAAGCAGTTGGCGATGCAGTTGGGCATCGAGATGATCCGCTTCGACATGTCCGAGTACATGGAAGCGCACTCCGTCTCACGCTTGGTCGGCGCACCTCCGGGCTATATCGGCTTCGATCAGGGCGGTCTGCTCACTGAGGCGGTCACCAAGCATCCGCATGCGGTGCTGTTGTTGGATGAAATCGAGAAGGCCCATCCGGATGTGTTCAACATCCTGCTGCAGGTGATGGACCGCGGTGTGCTCACCGACACCAACGGCCGTGAAGCCAACTTCAAGAACGTGATTGTGGTGATGACCACCAACGCCGGTGCACAGCAGGCCTCACGTCGTGGCATCGGCTTTGTGAAGCAGAACCATTCGATGGACGCGATGGAAGTGATCCGCCGTTCCTTCACCCCGGAGTTCCGCAATCGCCTGGACGCGATCATCCAGTTCAACGCACTGGACTTCGACCACATCCTGCGCGTGGTCGACAAGTTCCTGATCGAACTGGAATCGCAGCTCAGCGAAAAGCACGTCAGTCTGGATGTCGACGCCGATGCCCGCCACTGGCTGGCCGAGCACGGTTTCGACCCGCAGATGGGCGCACGTCCGATGGCTCGCGTGATCCAGGAGAAGGTCAAGCGCGTGCTGGCCGACGAGCTGCTGTTTGGCAAGTTGGCCGAGGGGGGCAAGGTGATGTTGAGCGTGTGCGAGGGCGAGCTGCACGTCGAAACGGAAACGGCCGAGCCGGTGCCCGCCACGGTGTCCTGAGGCCACACCAGCAAGAAACGAAAAAGCCGCGCATGGCGCGGCTTTTTCATGGGCAGACGGGATGTGACGCGCCTGGCGGGGATTACTTCATGCGATACGTGATGCGACCTTTGGTGAGGTCATACGGCGTCATTTCCACCTTGACCTTGTCGCCCGTCAGGATGCGGATGTAGTGCTTGCGCATGCGGCCCGAAATATGGGCAATCACAATGTGGTTGTTTTCCAGTTGCACACGAAACATGGTGTTGGGCAGGGTTTCGGTCACCGTGCCTTCCATTTCAATGACGTCGTCTTTGGCCATGCGTTCCGGGGTTCGTGTAGGCCACAATGGCCGCGTTAGCTAACGATTATGCCACGAATTGGGACCCAATCAAAGAAGCATCAAGCGAAGTGGTGACTATTCAGCCTGGGGTAGGTACGAGCAAAGGTTTCACGTCGGTGCCGCCGAAGTCATAGCGAAACGTGTCGCAGTAGAACGCAAACACGGAGCGCTGCTGCTGGATGCAGGTATGCACGGCGGAGTAGGCCCGCTCAAGAAAGCGCATGCCACGACCCGAGCGCGACACGAAGGAGATTTTCGCTGTATCACCAAGGCCCTTAGGGCACGCTCGGCCAAGTTGTTGGTGGGCGGGACGTCTGGGTCGGTGGCGAAGCATCACCATGCCGGCCAGAGGTTAAGCACGTTGCGACAGGTTCGTGCAGTTTTGTGGCACTGCGTTTAATAGTCCATGCACCACAAAAATGGGTAGGGGTGGGCTGAATAGTTACGCTTTGCGAGTGATTTTTGACTCAACTGATGGGTCCAGTTTATCCGAAATCAAAAAAGTGTGTGATCTAATAACCAATCAGACATGGCAAGATCTTTCGCCGCGCTGATCAAGCCTTTCA
Organism: Dyella sp. M7H15-1; assembly: GCF_004114615.1. Lineage (NCBI taxonomy): Bacteria > Pseudomonadati > Pseudomonadota > Gammaproteobacteria > Lysobacterales > Rhodanobacteraceae > Dyella > Dyella sp. M7H15-1. The sequence continues at coordinate 1,241,813 of NZ_CP035300.1, read as the reverse complement.
TTGCATATTCAGTCATTTCTTCCATGGTTATTTCTACATTATGAAGATCGTCAGGAAACATCTGTTTCATCAATTGATATGCTTTCATGGCGACGCTAATTGCGTTTTCTCTGTTATTCAGAAGGTTCGACAGATCAGTCGTATCGTTGGTAACTACAATTCTAGCCACATCGAGGCAATACGTGGCAAGTATCTCCTTCTTGGCATTGTCTTTCTCCTCTTTACTAGTCCACGATGGACTAGCCTCGAGCCCATGAATCATGCCTATGACCGTGGCTCTATACATCTGGCCACGTCGAGTAGCAAAGGCTGTCTCGAAGTTGTTGCCTAACATAAAAAATGCATCAAGGGCAATGGTTAGATGATCCGGCTGCTGCTTATTCCCGGGTATGTGTTGGATTGTAAAATCGTGATCTGCAATAGTAGCTTCGTAAACGTTTTGAGGCTCTAGTTCTTCCGCATCTTTCTCTGCGCCACTTAATGAGTAACTGAATGAATGAACACCCAATTCATGTGCCAGCATACTCATAATCGAGCCCATTCCCTGGTGAATTTGGGCTGCACTCACATTTACTTCAATAATGCCTCCTATTCGTGATGTAAAAGCACAATTCTTTATGCGTTCATCATGAATATTGATGCGAATCGCTGGCCGCGTCGTGCTATCCACGGCATTGATGGCGCCTAGCAAACAGCACCCTATGGTTTCCAAGTCTTTCGGGTTGATTTTTTTACCATTTTGTGTGGTATGAAAGCTTATATCTTTAGACTTGAAGTGCAGCGGAGTAATGTCCTTGGAAAATTTTAGGGAGCATATATCATGATAGTTAGGAAGACTTTGCGCAAAATTTTCACGGCGCTGCATGAGCACCGTAGCAAATATAAAAGCTACCGTTCCTTTATCACGTAAAGGAGAGCGCATGCACTCGTCGAGGGCGCTGCTTAATTGTTCAATTGTCCATCCTCTAGGGTCCGACTGAGAGAATTCTTGACGCATGGCCTCACTGACTTCGACTCGGGAAGGCTTGGGAAGTGAAAGGACCCTATCAATATTAGGATTGATGAGTAACGCGTAGGTTTCACAATTTTCATCCATGGCATATCTGGCAAAGTCTATCGCTGTATGGATATCTGCCCCATTTTTTCTTAGATATGTGTCAAGGAAAAGATGTATTTGGCTCCTACTAGAGGAAACATCTTCCGACAAATTTTTATCAACTATGGAAGATTCCCATTCGCAAAAAATATCCATGGCTGTCCTCAATTTGTCACCACCTTCCCATATGTTCACCGGCGTTGATTGGTTTTTGCACGCATCGTGTAAGGACGACTCTTCACCCTCTGCGGCTTCTTGTCCGAGCGCGCGACCTAATGGCGCTAATGCCTCTTTTTCGTAGAAGCTGGGAGCGTCACTAGAACAAAAAATGCGCATTACGCCAGGTTCGGCTATGAGGGATATCATTAAGTCATGAATATTAAAATGTCCAACGCACAGCACCTTCCCTTGTGCGGCCTCCTCTCGCGAATGGCTAACATACATGTCGCCGTTACTTGACCACAAACAATAATTACGCCCATCGAGCCAAAAGGGGATCACTGAATCCTTGCTTGATGCAAGGATAGACTTCATAAATTCCGAGACCGCAAAAGGATGGTCAGATTCGTAGTAGATTTTAAACGGATTTGTCAATATCCCACTAACGTAATCGCTGGCATGCTTTAGGTTGGGTCCATTCGGCTCATTCGAAATCGAATTGGTTGAAATAGAGGTGGTTGGGGTGTAGCCATTATATATACGGGGTTCCATAGCTCTATCCAGGAGACGGGTGGCGATTAAAGACGGTGGATCACTCTGATATGCGTGGATTGGTTACCGACCTAACCTGCCAAGACTATAAGTATGGAAAGAGCCGAAGGATTCTACATAAGGTAAACACCTGAGTTGTATTGAGCTCCCCTTGCGGACGCCTAACTTAGCAAGTTGCCCCAACAATCAGCATCCTGGGAACGTCGAGGTTGATCGACACGTTGACGCAAAGCCATCAGCAGTTGCTGGTACGAGTTCATGCGTTGGAAGAGCAACTGCGCCTGAATTCGCGCAACTCCTCCAAGCCACCGTCCAGTGATGGTTCGGGCAAGGGTAAGCGTCCTAAAAAGCCCTCGGATCGCAGTAACTATTCACCCCTCCCCCTTGGCGACAGAATTTTGGTCAAAGGTTGACCAAAATAACCTGCGTAGGGCACGCAAATACCATTTCGTACTCATTGAACATGCCAGATTTCACGTAGGAGGCTTTTCAGCGGAGGAGGAGTGAATAGTTACGGATCGTAAGCCGGGTGGCCAGCTCGGACATAAAGGGCATTTCCGCGAATCGGTGCCCGAAGAAGCGCTTGATCACATCGTGACGTGCCCGCCGCCGAGCCACTGTGCCTGTGGCGGCGCCCTCGAACCACACGGCGAACTGTATTGCCATCAAGTGTTCGACTTACTCGTGATCCGGCCGATCGTGACGGAGTATCGCTGCGAAGGTGGTCGCTGCACCACGTGCGGACGTGAAACCTTTGCTCGTGCCTATCACGGGCTGAATAGTTACGCGAAGTGCTCATCTAGCTTGCGACGAATTTCCTGCTCGATCATGCCTTTGAGTGGGAAAAACAGCATGCCAAGCCGGGCGCTCACGTGGATTTCATTGCTGCTAATGGCAATTTGGCCGCTAATGCCGGGGCGTTCGAAGGCCATGGCGGTGTCATTCTCCCACTGCGTCTTTACCTCGAATTTTTCGCGCATGCGTGCTGCGACTTTGTCGATCACCGCATGAGCTTCGGACTGGGAAAGGCGGTGCGGACGGCGGATATCGATGCTTGCCATGATTCATCTCATCAAACGAACCTCGCATGATAAAGCCTAATTTCTGCGAATAGCTCCTACGTTTCTATTCCTACGCTTCTGATAGAGTCGCGCAGTCACGCAGTTGGTCATTTCATGCGCATCGAGTTTTCCCATTCCAACCGGGCTGGTTTCCAGTGGAACCAGGCACTGCTGCGCATTGGCAGCGATCCCGGCAATGATCTAATCCTGACCGCGAGTCAGGCTGCGGCCTATCACTTGTCCATCAGCCTGGATCGTCGGGGCTGGGTGCTGGAGGTACTACCTGAAACCACCCGTATCTACGTCAACGCCCGCCCTGTACGCGAGCGTGCAATCTTGCGCCCGGGTGACATCCTGAGCGTGGGCGATTGCCGCATGCTGCTGTGTGCGGACCACACGCCAGGCGGGCGCACCTCGCCCCAGATGCCAGCGCAGGAGCGTTGCACAGTGGCGCTGCGAGCCGTGGCGGGGCCGCTTTCGGGGCAGGTGCTGCCGTTGGCGAATCGCTTGGAGCTGGGGCCACAAGGACCGGTTCCGCTCGATCTTCCACAGTGTGAGGTGGCCAGTTTGGTGATTGCCTGGCGCGATGGGCAATTGCGCCTGGAAACCAGGCAGGCCGCTGATTCGCGCTATCCGGTACGTGTGAATGGCTCCATCGTGGAGCAAACCGTACTGTTGCCGGGCGACCAGATAGGCATTGGCATGCACCGTTTCCTGATCGACGCGCCCGGACTGGAGCCTGAGCCGGAAATCGTGATTCCCGAGCCGGAACCCGAAGCGCTGCCGGAAGACACCGCCGGCCCGCGTGGCGAAGTCTGGTGGCTGATCGTCACGGCTGCCGTGCTTGCGCTAGGTATTGCCCTACTTTTGCTGATGCGTTTCTGACAAATCAGGGGCGCCTGTGTTTCACCCGTTGACGATGTGTTGCTGCGGCGCGGCATAATGCATCGATCATCCATGACGGGAACCAGTGCGTGAGCAGGGTATGGAATTTCAGTGCAGGTCCGGCGGCGTTGCCGTTGCCGGTACTTGAACGCGCGCAGCGCGAGTTGCTGGACTGGAACGGCAGTGGCGCCTCGGTGATGGAGCAGTCCCATCGCGGCAAGCACTTTATCGCGATGACCGAGCAGGTCGAGGCGGATCTACGCGAGTTGATGGGTATTCCGGCTGACTATGCCGTGCTATTCGAGCAGGGTGGGGCGACCCAGCATTTCGCGCAGATTCCAATGAATCTGGCCAGCGAGGGCGACAGTGCCGATTACATCATCACCGGTCACTGGAGTGAAAAAGCCGCCAGCGAAGCCACGCCCTATGTTCGTGTGAATGTGGCGGCGACCAGTAAAGCCGACCATTACCTGCGCATGCCAGCACGCGGCACGTGGAAGCTCGATCCTGCCGCCGCCTACGTGCATATCGCCACCAACGAAACGATCCACGGCGTGGAGTTTCAGGATGTTCCCGATGTCGGCCATGTGCCGCTGGTTGCGGACATGTCTTCGGACATTCTCTCCGGCCCCATCGACGTCAGCCGTTTCGGCCTGATTTACGCGGGTGCGCAGAAGAACATCGGGCCTTCCGGCTTGGTGCTGATGATCATTCGTCGCGATCTGCTGGAGCGGAAAGGTCGCACGATGGCGCGCATTTTTCGCTACGCCGAGCATGCTGCCAACGATTCCATGCTCAATACCCCCAATACCTGGGGCTGGTATCTCGCTGGCCTGACCTTTCAGTGGTTGAAGGAAGGCGGTGGTCTGACGGCCATGGCGGAGCGCAATCGCCAGAAGGCGATTTTGCTCTATGCGACCATCGACGGTTCAGGCGGCTTCTATCGCAACCCGATCGCCCCGACCATGCGTTCGCGCATGAATGTACCCTTCACCTTGCACGACAGTACGCTCGATGCGCTTTTCCTGCAGGAATCAGAAACTGCAGGCTTGCTAGCACTAAAAGGACACAAGGCATTAGGCGGCATGCGTGCTTCGCTCTACAACGCGGTGCCACTGGAAGCGGTACAGGCTTTAGCTGCGTTTATGCAAGACTTCGCCAGTCGGCATGGCTGATAGGCTATTAGCCAGTAGTGAGTGAAGAAGAGTGAGGAATGAGAGAAAAGCCTACGACTGACAGCATGGGCATGTTTTATTCTCGCTTCTCTCCACTATCTCTTTTAGACGTTTCTACGGATAGCATGGCATGAACGAACCCAAACCAACCCTGTCGCAGGTGCGCGAGCGCATCGACAGCATTGATCGGCAGATCCAAGAACTGATCTCCGAACGCGCCAACTGGGCACGCGAAGTGGCGTGTGTGAAAGGCGAAGGGCTTTCCGCGATCGACTATTATCGTCCCGAGCGCGAAGCACATGTGTTGCGCATGGTGGTGGATCGCAATCATGGTCCGCTTTCGGATGTGGAAATGGTGCGGTTGTTCCGCGAGATCATGTCGTCCTGCCTTGCGCAGGAAGATCCGCTCAAGGTCGGCTATCTCGGTCCCGAGGGCACTTTCAGCGAACAAGCGGTGCGCAAGCATTTCGGCCACGCGGCGTATGGCTTGCCGCTTGGCAGTATTGAAGAAGTATTTCAGGAAGTGGTTGCCGGCCACGCCGATTTCGGCATCGTGCCAGTGGAAAACTCCGGGCAGGGCATGATCCAGGTTACGCTGGATATGTTTCTTACCTCTGAGGCGCGCATCTGCGGTGAAGTCGAGCTGCGCGTGCATCAGTGCTTGCTTTCGCAGCGCGAATCGCTGGAAGGCATCCGGCGTGTTTACGGACACGCGCAGTCGTTGCAGCAGTGCAAGACCTGGCTGCGTGTCAACCTGCCGGATGCCGAATGCGTGGCCGTGCATAGCAATGCCGAAGGTGCGCGCCTGGCACGTCATGCGGATGATGCCGCGGCCATTGCCGGCGAAACGGCGGGCAAGATCTATGGCCTCAACATGGTGGCCAAGGCCATTGAGGATCGTGCTGACAACACCACGCGCTTCCTGGTCATCGGACGCTCGCTGTTTCCCGCCTCCGGCAACGATCGCACGTCGCTGTTGATTACCGTCAATGACAAACCCGGCGCGCTGTATGACGTGCTGAGCCCCTTCGCCAAGCACCATGTAAGCATGAACCGCATCGAATCGCGTCCGGCGCATACCGGTAAGTGGCAATACGCCTTCTTCATCGACGTTTCCGGTCATATCGATGATGAGTCGCTGCAGGCGGCGTTGAAAGACATGGGCCCCATGGCGACTCAGGTGCGTGTACTGGGTTCCTACCCGGTAGCTCTGCCATGAGCAGGGCACAACGCCTGGATTGGGTCAGCCGACCCGCGACGTCCCTGCATGGCGACGTGGTAGTGCCGGGTGACAAGTCGGTCTCGCACCGTTCGATGATGTTGTCCGCCATTGCCGAAGGCACGTCGCATATTCGCGGCTTTCTCGAAGGTGAAGACACCCGCGCCACCGCGGCGGTGCTTGCGCAACTGGGCGTATCGATCGTGGCGCCTTCTGCCGGTGAGCGCATCGTGCGTGGTGTTGGCTTGCATGGCTTGCGTGGTTCGGACCAGCCGCTCGATTGTGGCAATGCGGGCACCGGCATGCGCCTGCTTGCGGGTCTGCTGGCCGGGCAATCGTTCGACAGCACCCTGATCGGCGACGAATCGCTGTCCAAGCGTCCGATGCGCCGCGTGACCGATCCGCTCGCCCGCATGGACGCGCAGATCGACACACCGGATGGACTGCCGCCGTTGCAGGTTCACGGTGGTCGTTCGCTGCATGGCATCCGCTACGAGTTGCCGGTCGCTAGCGCGCAGGTCAAGTCCGCTTTGCTGCTTGCCGGTTTGTATGCCGAAGGCAGCACGGAAGTGATCGAGCCTCATCCCACGCGCGACTACACCGAGCGCATGCTGTCAGCATTCGGTTGGCCGATCGAATTTTCACCGGGTTACGCCAAGCTGGAAGGCGGCCATTGCCTGCGCGCCACGGATGTAGTGGTGCCGGCGGACTTTTCCTCGGCCGCGTTTTTTCTGGTGGCTGCGAGCATCGTGCCCGATTCAGTGCTGCGTCTGCCAGGGGTTGGCTTGAATCCCCGCCGCACGGGGTTGCTGGAAGCGCTACGTTTGATGGGCGCGAATATCACCGTCGAGAACCAGGGCGAAAGTGGCGGCGAAGCCATCGGTGATCTGGTTGTCCGATACGCGCCGCTGCATGGCGTTGAGCTTCCGGAAGCGCTGGCGCCGGACATGATCGACGAATTCCCGGTGCTATTTATTGCGGCTGCCGCGGCGCAAGGACGCACGGTCATGCGTGGCGCCGCCGAGCTGCGCGTCAAGGAGTCTGACCGCATCACCACCATGGCGGCAGGCATGCGAACGCTTGGTGTGCGCATCGAGGAAACGCCCGATGGCGCGATCATTGATGGCGGCGCGATCGATGCTGGCGCGGTCGACAGCTATGGCGATCACCGCATCGCGATGAGCTTTGCTGTGGCGGGCCTGCTGGCCAGGGGCGAGGTGATGATTCGCGATTGTGCCAATGTCGCCACCTCGTTTCCGGGATTTATGGGGCTGGCCAATAGCTGCGGGTTTGCCCTGCGCTGACGCTTGGCTCCCTTTCCCCCTTGGGGAGAGGGGCGCGCTTGCCCGGCACCTACAAAACCACCTCGAATGCATTTGGATACTTAGGCTCTGTGTTTCAATGGGGCCGTAGCCGCAAGATGGCCCCCTCACCCCAGCCCTCTCCCCCATCCTTAATCAAGGACAGAGGAGAGGGGGAAACGTGCATGTCAGCAGTCCACCCTCCCTTCATCGTCGCCATCCCTGCCCGCTACGGCTCCACCCGTCTGCCAGGCAAGCCGCTTCGCCCTATTGACGGCGTACCGATGGTGGTACGCGTAGCACAGCGGGCCCTGCAAGCAGGGGCTTCGCAGGTCGTGGTGGCCACCGACGATCAGCGCATTGTCGAGGCTTTGTCGGGGCAGGGCGTAGATGTATGCATGACCCACAGCGAGCATGCGTCCGGCAGTGACCGGTTGGCAGAGTGCGCCGCCCGTTATGGCTGGTCCACCGACGTCATCGTGGTGAACCTGCAAGGTGACGAACCCTTCGCCCCTGCCGCAGGTATCCGTGAAGTAGCAAAAGCCCTGGCCGAAGACGACGTGCCGATGGCGACCCTGGCCACGCCAATCATGGATGCTCACGAACTGTTCGATCCGAATGTGGTGAAACTGGTATGCGCCGCCAATGGCCGCGCCCTGTACTTCAGCCGCGCACCGCTGCCGTGGGCGCGTGATGCTTTCGCCGCAAATCGCGACGTGTTGCCGAAAGACCTGCCGTTCCTGCGGCATATCGGTATCTATGCTTATCGCGCCGGCTTTTTGCAGCACTATGCAGACTTGTCGCGCACGCCGCTGGAGCAGACTGAATCACTGGAGCAGTTGCGAGTGCTTGAACACGGTTATCCGATTGCTGCGCGCCTGACCCCGGAGCCCTTCCCGCCGGGCATTGACACCGAAGCGGATCTGCATCGTGCCCAAGCATGGTTGAGTAGTCAGTCATGACCGTCAGTCGCATCCTGTTTGCTGGCTTGGGTAACATGCCAAAAGAGTCAAGCTTGCCCTGAAAAGGTTCGCCAAGACAGCAGAGGAATCACGCCAAACGGGCTAAAATCGTCCGCATGCAACACGCATCCTCCCAAGCCTTCGACGGCAAGGCCTTCGTCAGCACGCTCACCACGTCCCCCGGCGTCTATCGTTATTTCAACGAAGATGGCGAGTTGCTCTACGTGGGCAAGGCCAGCAACCTCAAGAAGCGCGTCGGCAGCTACTTCCTGAAGCCGCGGATGGAGCCGCGCATCGCCGCCATGGTGGCGCAGATCGCCCGCGCCGAAACCACCGTCACGCGCACCGAGGCGGAAGCCTTGTTGTTGGAGTCGCAGCTCATCAAGGTGCTCAAGCCGCGCTACAACATTTTGCTGCGTGACGACAAAAGCTATCCGTATATCTATCTATCGGGCAGCGAGGATTACCCTCGGCTGGCTTTCCACCGCGGCGCACGCAATCAGCCAGGACGCTACTTCGGTCCATTCCCCAGCGCATTTGCTGTGCGTGAAAGCCTCAACCTGATGCAGAAACTGTTCAAGGTGCGCCAGTGCGAGGACAGCTATTTCCGCAATCGTTCACGCCCCTGCCTGCAATACCAGATAGGACGCTGTACCGGTCCTTGCGTGGGCTTGATCAGCGTCGAGGATTACCGCGGCGACGTGCGCCACGCGGAAATGTTTCTGGACGGCCGTAGCAGCGCGGTGATCGATGAACTCGTTGATGCGATGGAGCAGGCCAGCGCAGCGCTGAACTTCGAGCGTGCCGCGGCATTGCGCGACCAGGTGGCAGCGCTGCGCAAGCTGCATGCGCAGAATCATGTGCAGGGCGCCACGGCCGATATGGACGTCATCGCGTGCCGCATGGAGGCCGGCATTGTCTGCGTGAGCGTGTTGTTCTTCCGCAACGGCCTCAGCTTGGGTACTCGCGATTTTTACCCACGCCTGCCGCTGGATCCTGAACCTGCTGACGTGCTGGCGCAATTCATTGCCCAGTACTATCTGGATCGCCTGGTACCGCGCGAAATCATCCTTGGCGAAGACGTCGCCGATGCCCAACTGCTCAGCGAGATGCTCGCCCAGCAATGTGGGCATGCGGTGGAGATCAAAACACGCGTGCGCGGTGATCGCGCACAGTTCCTGCAGATGGCCGAGCGCAACGCGCAGGCGTCACTGACTTCGCGCATAGCCAGTCGGCAAACGCTGGGAACGCGTTTCGAAGATCTGCGAAACCTGCTGGGTTTGGATGAGCCGCCGCGTCGCATTGAATGCTTCGACATTAGCCATACGCGTGGTGAAGCAACCGTGGCGTCTTGCGTGGTGTTCGGGCCGGAAGGTCCGGAGAAGTCGCACTACCGCCGCTTCAATATCAGCGGCATCACACCCGGCGACGATTACGCCGCCATGCACCAGGCACTCACCCGGCGTTTCCGCAAAGTGGCAGAAGGCGAGGGCGCACGGCCCGATGTGCTGCTGATCGATGGCGGTAGCGGGCAGGTGGCTCAAGCGCTGGATGTTCTTGGCGAACTTGGCGTTACCGGCATCGAAGTGGTCGGCGTCGCCAAGGGCCCGGGCCGTCGGGCCGGTGAGGAAACCCTGATTCTGGCCAGCTCCCATCGAGAGATTCACCCCGGCCCCAGCTCACCGGCACTGCATTTGGTCGCTGCGGTGCGGGATGAGTCCCATCGCTTCGCCATCAGAGGCCATCGCAAGCGTCGTGAGAAAGCCCGTGAGCGCAGCGTGCTGGAAGACGTGCAGGGCGTCGGGGCGCGTCGCCGGACTGCCCTGCTCAAGGCCTTCGGTGGCTTGGCCGGAGTAGAAGCGGCCGGTGTCGAAGAACTGATGCAGGTGAAGGGGATTGATCGCGGCCTTGCCGAACGCATTTATGGCGCGCTTCACGTCTGAGCGCCGATACTCTCTCAACCCTCCGGGACACGGGGAAGGGTCATGGATGGGCCTGCTTCGAGGAGTGAGGAAGAGTGGTGGGTAAGGGGCCACTCTTGCGAAAACTTCCCCAGCGAATTTCATTCTCACCATGCGACACTGACAAAAAACGGAAAGGACCCATGCGCATCAATTTACCGACCTGGCTCACGCTGTTCCGCGTAGCGCTGCTGCCGGTCATGGTGATGGTGTTCTACTGGCCATTCCGGGGGCACAACCTAACCGCTGCCATCGTGTTCGCCTTGGCCGGCATCACCGATTGGCTTGACGGCTATCTTGCCCGCCGGCTCAACTTGACCTCCAAGTTCGGCGCCTTCCTGGATCCGGTGGCCGACAAGCTGATGGTGGCGGTCACCTTGTTCATGCTGGTGGAAACCCATCGCGGTGGCTGGCCGGGCATCGTCATGGCGATCACCTCCGCCATCATTGTTGGCCGGGAGATCAGCATTTCCGCACTGCGTGAATGGATGGCCGAGATTGGCATGCGCGCCACCGTGCGAGTAGCCTTCCTGGGCAAGCTGAAAACAGCGATGCAGATGGTTGCCCTGATTGTGCTGATCCTGCAACACGAGAAAAATGCCGAAGCCTTGCGCCTGTACCACATCGGCGAAGGGTTGCTGATGATTGCCGGTGTGCTCACCATTTGGTCGGGTTTACATTATCTGCGTGCGGCTTGGCCGGCTTTGCACAGCGACGACCCCGCTCTCACGCATGGACAAGACAGAAACGCTTGACGGTTTCGTTTCAGCCGTTAAAATGCGCGGCTTCGATGCGGGAATAGCTCAGTTGGTAGAGCACGACCTTGCCAAGGTCGGGGTCGCGAGTTCGAGTCTCGTTTCCCGCTCCAAATGTCGATCCACGATGTCCATCGATGTCCGTAGATCCTTGAAAAAAGGGGCGAAAGCCCCTTTCTTCATTCTGGCAGCAATCACCGAAATCCACCTGCAGCCGGCTCATTTAAGTCCAGAAATGAGTCCAGACAATCCGGGTGGTTCGAGCTTCGGTTTCTTGCCGGTCGTGAGCGGTATACGTGATGACGATTTCAACTGGTAAATGCGTACGATTGCAGGATCGTTGCCGCTGACGTGATTGATGAGATCGAGATTCATCGTCGAAATCGGCGTGGTGAACGTCCGTTTCGCCACGTTCACGGCGCCATCGTGAATCGCTTGACCGAGGCCACAGGCGCTGACGCCCAGCGTGGCAAGAACGAGGAACGTGTGGCGAACGATGCGTGGCGGCTTCATGCGCAGGATTCCTTCGAGCGTGTCGTTCGCATTACGATCGGGACGGCACGTTCCACGCGCCGAGCTGCACACGAATAGGCGTGTCGCGCGACGGCGCGTCATCGTGAGCGAGCAGCGTGGTGTAACCCAGGCTCACCGTGTTCGGTTCGAGCACGGGCGCGGGCATGAGGGCGGGGGCGACGTGCATGTCGATCACGGCCTGTGCTTCGTAGCCGAGATAAAAGCGCAGCAGATGCAAGACATCATCGTGCATCGCGTGCCCCGGCATCAGGCTGCGCACGGTGCTTGCCGTCGTGGGCATGATGACAACGCGCACGCAATTGCCGCGATCGAAGAAACCGCCGCCCAGCACGCAGTGCTCGCCGAGCGGCATCGGTTCGGTGGTGTCGACGTCCACCCACACCGGGTGGAATTCCTCCACCGTGATCGTCGCGTCGGGCACTGCGTGCTGCAGAACACCGGCCAGTCCTTCAGTGGTACGGGTTTTCTGATTTACCAGGCCCAGCATCGAAAGCAGCTTGCGCGGACCGATCGTCTGACCGATATCTGGCGCGCCGAGTCCAAGTCCGGCCAGGCTCAGCAGATAGGTCGAGATCGGATCGCCACCATCGCGTTCGAAGCCGACCGGATAGCGGTATTTGCGCCAGATGCGGTAGTACTGGGTGACGATGCGGTGGTGAAACAGATCCAAAAACGCCGCCAGCGGTTCGGCGCCGTCGTGGTTCTGCGCGATGGTATCGACGAAGTACGTCGGCATGCGCGCGTCCACGCCGTACAGGCCGAGGAACGTGGTGCGGATCGTTGGCGCTTGTGCCGCGTCATCCGGATCGTATTCGACCGCATCGATTTCGCGTCCCGGGAAGCCCAGCCGGAGCTTCGAGCGGAAACGGAACGGATCGTCAGCAGGCGTGTCGGTCGCGCCCAGCAGTGGGCGCTCCGGCGCACTGCGTTCGAGCAGTTCGCAGAATCGGAAAAAATGCATTCTGGTGGCGTGCGTCAGCAGCGCGGGCCACAGCGGCGGCATGTCGGTGCGCAGGGGTTCGATCGCGTTCAAAACGGCGCTCCTTCGCCCTTGGTATCCGGCCAGACCATGCGCTGCCCGGTCGGCAGCGCAACGATCACCAGGCGCGTGTACAGGTTGAGTGTCGCGTAGAGTCCGAGAAAGCGATTCAACATCCCACCAAAAAGCTCCACGTCCCCGTCACCCGCAAACGCGTGGCTGTTGAGCGTGACTTCAATCTCCACGCCGCGCAGCAAGCCGCCCTTGACGAGCTTTTGCACGGACCGGTGACGCACGTCCGTGATCGCATCGATGCGGCGGCGATTGAGTTCGCCGTCGCTCCAGTCGTACAGCGCGAGCGCACCGCGCAGCAGTTGCGCATCGAGCAGCGAGAGATAATTCGGCGCCAGATGCGACAGCACGCGCCAGTGAAAGCGGTCGCTGGAAGGCGGATACACCGGCAGCGTGGGCGCGACGAGATTGCGCACCGCCCCCACATTGTTGAAGCCGCCGCGCATGCGCGTGATACCGGCTTCGCGCAGGCCCTTGCGTGGCAGCATGCCGTTCGTGCCGGTCACGGACAGCGAGAGCGTTTCGCTGGGCAAGGTCGTCTGCTGTTCCCATGCGTGGCCGCCGAGCACCACCCAGGAATCGAAGCGGCCTGACAGGCCGCGGCGCATGCGCGTGTGGAAATACCGTTCCGGCATGTCATGGCGCAGCATGCCGCCACGGTGACGGAACGCGGCGAAGGGCGCGTATTCGAAGCGCTCGCCAGAGCCGACCTCGAAACCCTGGATGGCATCGACCGCATAGACATCCACGTGCGCGCCGTGGCGTTCGTTGGCGACCACGCGGTAGTCGGTGTCGAACTGCGTGGTCGTGATCGGATCGGCTTCCACCTCGAACAGGTTGATGATCGGCGTGCAGTACAAGCGCACGTTGTCGGCGGAAAAACGCATGTCGTCGGGATACGGTTTGTGCAGCACCACTTCCACGTCCACGTACGGCGCAGCTTGCGGGATCGCCTGCATGTCCAGGCCGAAGAGATCCACGAACATGAACTTCTCGGGGAAGGTGAAGTATTCGAGCAGCAACTGATAGCCGCCGAAGGCGTTGTCGGGCTTGGGCCACAAACGCTCGTCGGTGGCAAAGCCGGCCGCCTGAAGCCGCAGCCCCGGCATGCTTTGCGGTGCGCCCGGCCGGTCCTCCGGATAGCCGGGTACGCGGACCTGCATCGCCAGCGGTTCGGCCGTCAGCGCGGCGTACAAGGCCAGCGCAACGGGACGGTCGGCATGCAGATAAAGGCGCAGGCGCGGCACCGAGAATTGCTGGCGTTCGATCTGCGATTCGATCGCGAGACGAAAGCGCAGCACCGAGCGGCCGTCGTCGCGCGTGGTGGCCTGTGCTTCGGTCAGGCTCAATGGATACAGATCGACCGGTTGCGTGGTGCGATACACGCACTCGACGGTCGCGCCGCTGTCCGCCGCACCGGTACCCAGCGCAATCGGATCGGACACCGCTTCGAGGCCCGCTTCGAGCTGTTCATGCCGTTGCAGAACACCCGCGGAGGGCCGCAGTTCGAGAATCGACAGCGACGGGATCATGCGCAGGTAATGCGGCCACAACATGCTGACCAGTCCCTCGGTCAGTTCCGGCAGTTCGTCGTCGAGCTTGTGGCGCAGGCGACCCATCAGGAACGCGAAGCCTTCGAACAGGCGTTCCACATGCGGATCGCGTTCGCCCAGGCGATCGAGGCCGAGCGCACGGGCGCGGTCGGGGAATGCCCGCGAAAACTCCTTGCCGGCTTCGCGCAGATAGCGCATTTCGGCGTCGTAGTAGCGCAGGATGTCGTTGTCTTTAGTGGGGTTGGTCATGATGCGGATACCGTTGATGCGTCACGCCAATGCGGCGGACGAACTGGTGGGTGGTTCGGTGGCTTGAACGTCTGCAGCGTCCGACGCTGCCAAAGCTGCGTTGCGGGATGGCTGTGAGAAGACCGTGCGATAGCGAAGGTAGCCGCCCGTGACGCTGTACGGCTCCGCGTTGCTGAGCGGCCTGAAGCCTGCGCGCGAATCGTGGACATAGTCATCCAGAACACGAACCACCGCAGGGGGCAAGGGTGCATGCCGGCGCAAAGTTGCCAGCATGTCTCGGGTGGAGGCGTCGACGGGTTGAAGCATCTCATCGAACTTTCCGGTGTTGGCGTACAGCGAAATCGCCGCGGCCTTGTCGAGCGCGGAGCCATCCTCGATGTGTATCCGCTGGTCCAGTACGGCCATCTGATTCGACAGGTCGGTGTTTGCCATCAGGAGCTGCTTCTGATCCGAGGATGTCGCCCGGCGATAGAAGTCGCGCGTTTTCAGCCCTTGCCAGGACTCGAGCAGATCGCCGCGCCATTGCAGGTATTGGCGCGTGTGCTGGTGGATGACATCGACAACGGCATCTTTGCCGGAAACGCTGCTGCTGCCGTGTGTGTCCAAATAGGCGTTGTACGCTTCGATAAGCGGCTTCGGGCAATGGAAATCTTTCAACAAGTCATCGCGGCGTCCTATTTCGTTGGAGTCAAGAAGCGGAACCCCCGACTTCATGGCCTCGTAATGCATATCGATCAAGGGAATCTGCGAAAGCTGTGAGAGCTTGCCTTGCTCCGTGGGCAAGTAACCGCCGCCGACATCCGAATGCACGCCCGGGTAGGTCACCTGTGTTGCCCGCTCCGCCAATTCCAGGGGAAAGCTGGCGCGCTGCTCGTGCAGCGCGATGAAATGCGCGCATCGCTCCACCGAGGGGTGAATGCCCAACTTCCCGTTTGCCCAGCTCATATGGCCCTCGAAGCCGGGGACGGCATCGGGAATGCCCACCGAGGCCACGGTGTCGAACAGACCCAAAAAGTAGAAACGCAGGGGAACGCCCGCCAGGGCAAGGCTGCCGTCGTTCTGTTTCGCCATCTCGGCCAGCCAGTTCACGAACACGCGCGCTTGGGCCGCACCACGCGAAAATCCGAACGCGGCTACGTTGATGCTGGTGAGCTTGCGTTGGCTGCGGGCCACGACGTCGGCCAGCTTCTTCAACTCGGGTCTGAAGCTTCTGTTGGCAGCGGGGCCTAGCGAGTTGCTGCTGGCGATCAGGATTTCTACCCTGATCATCTTTTTGTCGAACAGATCGTGTCCGGTCAGATAGACGGCGGCGGAATTGAGTACACGGGTAATCCCCCAATTGATGCGATCCGCGCCCATATACCCAGTGCTCATGCCGAGGCTGCCGCCGCCATCGCCGATATCTGGAAAGGGTGTGCCAACGCCGGGGATGTAGTGCGAGAAAAAGCCGTCATCGCTCCGGTCGAGCGCAACGTTGTATAGCCTGGCCACATTGCTGTGCTTGCCCAGGTCGGTCTGGGTTTGCTTGCCACCGAGTGCGGGTTCTTTCCAATCCTTGTTATTGCCGGTGCCGTCGAAAAACAGGCTGACAAAGGCTTGCCCTTGGCATTGCGCGGATTCTAGTTGTTGGATGCAGGCCATGGCGCTCGCTCGCAGCGCCAGTTCCTTCGGCGTAAGTTCGCGCATGCCGTTGGCGGGCATGGGCGCTGGAGATGTCAATGTGAAACTCATGGAATATTCCCTTTCTTGTTGATGTGTGCTTACAGCTTGGCTTCGTCGCCCTTTAGGGGGTATTGCGGATGCTTGAGGTAGTAGGCCGTGACAAATACCTTGATGCTTCCGTCGCGCAAGAAGTGCACGGCGAAATGTCCAAAGTCGTTAGGACCATAGGGCTGCACTTCCACGCGTTGTTCTTTCGTTTGTCCCATTTCCAACCCCCCCCATCGCACGGACACAGCCATGCCCGGTTTGTATTGGGTGGGTACCAACACACAGCACGTGAATTTCCCACCGCCTTCGTGCTTACCGATATAGGGTCCACCATAGTCATTGATGGAGAAGAAGCCGATGTCGTGATCGGTATGGTTATACCCGACGATCTCCAGTGGCACGTTATCGGCAGGGCAGCCGGCAAGCAGAAAGCTCAGTGCAAGCAGCGGCAGCAGACGGAGAGTGCGCAACCATGCGGAAAGGCGGTTCGTGGCGGACGATGCTGTTGCGATGGATGACATGCGAAGTTCCTTGTCTTGGTGCTGTTAGCGTTACGCGGATGCAAACACGCGAGAAATACTCCAGTTGATGCGATCAGCCGAGTTTGGATTCTTTCCAATCCTTGTTATTGCCGGTGCCGTCGAAAAACAGGCTGACAAAGGCTTGCCCTTGGCATTGCGCGGCTTCTAGCTGTTGGATGCAGGCCATGGCGCTCGCTCGCAGCGCCAGTTCCTTCGGCGTAAGTTCGCGCATGCCGTTGGCGGGCATCGGTGCTGGAGATGTCAATGTGAAACTCATGGAATATTCCCTTTCTTGTTGATGTGTGTTTACAGCTTGGCTTCGTCGCCCTTCAGGTTGTAATCGGGGTGGCCGAGTCCGTAGCGCGTGACAAATACCTTGATTTGCCCGTCGCGCAGAAAGTGCACGGCAAACGCTCCAAAGTCGTCAGGACCGTAGGGCGGCACGGCGATTTCGCGGGAGCGCGGGTTTTCACCCGCTTCATCGCTCCAAGTGATGGTGGCCTTCATGCCAGGTTTGTAGACGGGTGGCACGGTGATGCAGCATGTGTATCCGCCACCGCCACTATGTTTCATCAAGAACGTGCTACCACCGCCATTTACGGAAAAGTACCCAATGGACCGATCGGTGTGGTTATACCCAACCACCTCCAGCGGCACGTTATCGGCAGGGCAGCCGGCAAGCAGAAAGCTCAGTGCAAGCAGCGGCAGCAGACGGAGAGTGCGCAACCATGCGGAAAGGCGATTCGTGGCGGACGATGCTGTTGCGATGGGCGACATGCGAAGTTCCTTGTCTTGGTGCTGTTAGCGACACGCGGATTCAAGTACGCGCGAAATACTTCAGTAGGTGCGGTCAGCCGAATTTGGATTGTTTCCAATCCTTGTTATTGCCGGTGCCGTCGAAAAACAGGCTGACAAAGGCTTGCCCTTGGCATTGCGCGGATTCTAGTTGTTGGATGCAGGCCATGGCGCTCGCTCGCAGCGCCAGTTCCTTCGGCGTAAGTTCGCGCATGCCGTTGGCGGGCATCGGTGCTGGAGATGTCAATGTGAAACTCATGGAATATTCCCTTTCTTGTTGATGTGTGTTTACAGCTTGGCTTCGTCGCCCTTCAGGTTGTAATCGGGGTGGCCGAGTCCGTAGCGCGTGACAAATACCTTGATTTGCCCGTCGCGCAGAAAGTGCACGGCAAACGCTCCAAAGTCGTCAGGACCGTAGGGCGGCACGGCGATTTCGCGGGAGCGCGGGTTTTCACCCGCTTCATCGCTCCAGGTAATGGTGGCCTTCATGCCAGGTTTGTAGACGGGTGGCACGACGACGCAGCATGTGTACTTTCCTCCGCCACTATGCTTCATCAAAGACGGACCCCAGCCTCCATTTACGTAAAAATCTCCGATATCTCGATCGGTATGGTTATACCCAACCACCTCCAGCGGCACGTAATGGGCATGGCAGCCGGCAAGCAGAAAGCTCAGTGCAAGCAGCGGCAACATGCGGAGTGCGCGCAACCATGCGGAAAGGCGGTTCGTGGCGGACGATGCTGTTGCGATGGACGACATGCGAAGTTCCTTGTCTTGGTGCTGTTAGCGCAAGCATGCGAGAAATACTTCAGTAGGTGCGATCAGCTGAGTTTGGATTCTTTCCAATCCTTGTTATTGCCGGTGCCGTCGAAAAACAGGCTGACAAAGGCTTGCCCTTGGCATTGCGCGGATTCTAGTTGTTGGATGCAGGCCATGGCGCTCGCTCGCAGCGCCAGTTCCTTCGGCGTAAGTTCGCGCATGCCGTTGGCGGGCATGGGCGCAGCGGGTGTTAATTTGAAATCCATGGAATATTCCTTTTTTTGTTGCTGCGGTTAAAGCTTGGCTTCGTCACCTTTCAGGGGATAATCGGGATGGCCTAGGTTGTACGGGGTAACAAACACTTTGATTTGTCCATCGCGAAGAAAGTGGACTGCGAAAAGTCCAAAGTCATTTGGACCGTAGGGTTGCACGGCGATTTCGCGGGATCGAGGGTTTTCACCCGCTTCATCGCTCCAGGTGATGGTGGCCTTCATGCCAGGTTTGTAGACGGGTGGCACGACGACGCAGCATGTGTACGTTCCTCCGCCACTATGCTTCATCAAAAACGCACCCCAGCCTCCATTTACGTAAAAATCTCCGATGCTTCGATCGGTATGGTTATACCCAACCACCTCCAGCGGCACGTTATCGGATGGACAACCTGCAAGCACGAGACACAGTGCCACGAGGGCAAAGATTCTTATGGATCGCATGTTCGCAAGGTCGAATTTCATGGGGATTGGTGGTGTTGGATTGGCGCTACGTTTCATCGGCTTGAGTGAACAAGCACGGCCCTGGCCGGATTGATCGCTGTGAGCTCGCCAAGCAGTGCGTCGATCTTCTGCGTAAGCGTCGCCTTGTCGGCATCTTTGCGGTGCAGACGTGTTCTGAGTGCGCGTATCAGGTGTTGTTTGACGTCGAAGGCGAGGGCGGGCTCCCACTGCGCAAGTCGATGGCGTTGCGCGCTGGTGTCGAGCGAGGTCAGCAGATGGATCGCGATATCCGCGCGATCGGCACGCTCGGCGACGCGGGCCATCACGAGTTGCCGCAGAAAGCGCTGGCGTTCGGTGTCGTGGCCCGGCAGTTTTTGCAGCCAGGCCAGGGCGTCGTCGAGACCTTGTTGGGTGGTGATCGTGAGTGCCTGCGCTTCGAGGCTAGCCCAATGGTTTTCGCTCTCGTTGGCAGTGTCCACCAGAGTGTCGGGGTTCTGCCCTGCGTCGTAGACCGTCGCGTGGCGGGCGATCCATTCGAGCGTCGTGCTGTCGGCGAACGGCGAGCCGTCGTTGAACGACAGGTGTTCCAAACCCGGCAGGCGTTGCAGCAGCAGCGCGCAATCCATCGCCGCCATCTCGCGCACGGCGGCGTACTCATGGCCGGCATGTTCCTGCGCGACGAAGGCGTAATACTGCAAATCCAGCCAGAAGTGATTCACGCCTTCGGCAAAGGCCGCTTCCACCCGTTCGAGCAATTCCGGCCACTGTTTTTGCAGCAGCAAGCGTTTGAGATTCGAGCGCAGTTCCGCGCGCGGTGCGGGCAATCGCGTTTTGCCACTGGCCTCGTGCGGCGGCACCTCATCGAGCGTGTCCCAGCGGATGCAGCGCATCAGGCGCCAGGCGGCAAGGTAGCCATGGGATTGTTCGCGCAGGAACTTCGCCATCTGGCGCGCGCGCTCCAGCAGCTCGTGCGATGACGCGATGGGTGTGCCGGATGGCGCGGTGGCCTGAGCGGGAGTGGTGCTCGTCGTCGACGTCGTGCCGTCGCCCGGCACCGTCAGCTCGATGCGGCTTTCGAAACGGCGAAACAGGGGTGCCAGATCAGGGCGGCCAGGTTCCGGCCATTCGGTCGTGCGTTCCGTCATCAGCGCGATGGCCGAGAGCGTGCGTTCGAGCAACGGACCGCTGAGTCCTTGCACCTGATCCAACCGGTTGGCGAACGTGCTGCCGGCGAGCCATTCGATCGCGGCTTTGCGGCTTTCGGGGCGGGTCGGCAGCAGCGTGTCGCCAAAGCGATCGACGAGCGCGGCGAGCAGTTCGAACCCTTCCGCGACACCTTCGGCGCCATCGCGGCGCATGCGGCCATACACGTAGTACGCGGCGACGCGTGTGTCCTTCGCCGTGTGTTTGAGCAGCTTTTCGGCGTGGGTAATGATGAGCGCGTCGTTGACGTCGGCGAATTTGCCCACTTCATCGCGCACGGTCTGGAAGTTGTCGTCGTAATTCGGATCGGCGCCGACGGGAGCGGTAGCGCTGATCGGTTGCAGCCAGTCGTGCCATCGGGCGATGGCGGAGCGCGCCAGATCCGAGGGCTTGCGCGTACCGAAAAGGGATTTGAGGAGGTTCGTCAACATGGGAGGGTGTTGCCTTTGCGGTTTGGTGCGAGCTGTGTGTCGCCAGCCTTCTGATTGCGGCGATGCGCGTTCACGTTGCGCGTGCCGGTCCGGTGCAAACAATCGAAGAGCGCCTTCGGGTCACGGGGCGATCGGGGCGCGCGTTCGGAAGACAAAGGCTTGCTCATGGCGCATCACCCTCCCGTTCCAGCGTGTTACCGATCACGCTGAGCGTGACCGGATCGGTCTTCTTCCACTGCGCTTTGGGCATGACGAGCCGCCATGCGGCGTGCGACGGATCGCGAAAAAACGCCACCACGCCCACGTACTGCGCGTTGTCGGCCATGGGTGTGTTGAGCGTGATCGTGGCTTGGGGTGCCAGCACGATGTCCGTGTGGCTCAACGCGTCCGCCTTGAGCACGCGGTCGGCATCGTGCAACAACTGCGCGTAAGTCGCCTGCTCGAACGCCTTGGCATCCTTCAGTTGATAGACGCGCATCGCCACCGGCAGCGACGCGCCACGCTCATCGCGGTTAAGTTCGGCGCGGCCCTCGATCACCAGATGCATCTGTTTGACCTTGGCGACGAAGATCGCGCGGCTGACGTCGGTGGACGTGTCCTTGGTGGTTTGCCACGCGCCGCAGCCGGTCAGCATCGTCAGCGTGAGCAGCATGGCTGCACGCAGCGTTGTGAGAAAGAAAGGTTTCATGGTGAACGCAGCTCCGGCGGCAGGGGATGCATGACGGGCGACGCGCCGTTCTTGCCGACGATAAAAATCCGCTCGGGCAGTGTGAAGCCGCGCAGTGCCAACAGATCCAGCGGCCCCGCGCCCACCTGCGTGCGCAGGACATAGCGCAGCGATTCGGCGTCGGGGTGCGTCCAGGTGAGTTCATAGCGGGTGCTGTCGAGCGGTTTGACCTCGGCCGTGGCGAGCAGGCGCAGCCACGCCCAATCGCCGGTGGCATCGAAGACTTGCCGCACGCCGGCATCGAGCGTTTGCCAGGTGAGCGCCGCATGGCCGTTCAAGCCGTCGCCGGGCCAGGCGATCGGCGTCCAGGTTTCCTGCTGGTTGAAGTAGATGACGGCATGCTTGTCGATGGTCAGCTCCGAGCGCGTCACGTTGGGCGTGGGCTGCGGCATGATCTCGAAGCGATAACTGGCGTCGCCGGACGGATACAAGCGCGTGCCGAGTAGCGACATCTGCTGGATGGCTTTAAGGAAGGCCGGGTCGAACGCCAGCGTTTGCGGCGCCAGCCCGTTGGGTGCCCACATATCCCCTTGCTGGGCGAGCACACCGGCCAGTTCAACGGTGAGGAAGCGGTTGATCAAGCCGCTGGTGGGACGCACGTAACGGCCCAGTTCCGCGAACGAGGCGTCGGCGTTCGTGTCGTAAAACGGATAGCGGCCATCGAACGCACTGTTGAACGGCGCCGCGATGCTGGCGCGCCAGAGCTCGTTGAGGCTGGCGGCGGCCGGTTGCAGAATCGTTTGCCACGCGCCGTCGAGCGGACGCAGGAACAGCGCATCGCCGAAACCCGCCCAGGCGGAACCCAGACTCGCGGCGGTCAAGGCCGCCTGTTCGCGCACTTGCGACAGATCCGAGAGCTTGCCCTGAAACACCGCCTGCGCGAGCGCGCGGGCCATGCTCTGCGCATCGGGGCTATGGCCGATCTGCTGCAGCTTGAGCCGCATCGTGGTGGCCACGGTGATATAGCTTTGCAGACTCACGCCGCTCAGGGTGGCGGGCGCGTTGCCGTTCGCGGCGTTCGCACCGTTGCCAGTCGTCACACCGCTGTCGCCCATCAGCGCGAGCAGCGGGCCGAACGACTGATCGAGCGGGTTGGTCACCGCGCTCGCCGGGGTGTCCTCCTTGCCCACCAGACTCTGCGCACGACGCACCAGCGTGTCGCCAAGCGCCTGCGAAGGACGCCCCGCCTGGGCCTGATGCTGCACGGACTTCATCAGGGCGATCAGCGGCGAGGTCTGCGCATCGGTCAGCCGCGTGAGTTGATCGACGGCCACGCTGAGGTTCGTCGCCGGCTGCCAATGCAGGCTATTGAGCAGGCGTTGCCACGCGGCGGCGTACTCGGCGAAGTAGCGTGCGGTCAGGCGTTGCTTCAGATCGCCGGCCCGCTGCGCATCGTGCTCGGGCAAGGCGATGGTCTTGCCGTCGGTCAACACCCCATCGCTTTCCACCTGGCGTTCGCCCGCCTGGTCGATCGCCGCGGCGATCATGCCGTCCCAGGCGGCGCGGGAATACACGCCCGGCACGCTCGCGCTCGTCCCGAACAGCCCTTGCGCATCCGTGCCGTTGAGCAATGCCGGCAACGACAGGTCGGCATACTTGCCGCGCACGCCATCGAGGATCGACTGGTAGACCGTGTCGTCCGCGTTCGCCAGACCGATCTGATTGACCAGCGTCGAGCGTGCCGTGGCAATCAGCGGCGCCGACGGCTGGATACGCCAATCGGGGTGTGCGTGCAGGTGCTGCGCGAAAAAGCGGGCCAGACGCTGTGAGGTGTCCTGCCATTCGCCGGGCGGCATGCGCGGGATGACCGGCCAGACGGTGGCGAGTTGTGTCGCGAGGAAGTCGGGATCGGTGTGCGCCGGATCGGCCAGCATCAAGTACGTCTTCAGCACGTTGTAGTCGCGCTGCTGCGCGTCGCGATCCTGCAAGGCATCGGCGCGCACCTTGCCGAGGGCGGCGAGCGATGCTTCGAGACTGCGCTGCACGGGAATCGTGAGCAACGCGCGGCTGGCGTCGGCATAACGCATCCAGAGCGTGTCGAGCGTGACTCGGTTGCGGTTGAGGCCGAAGCCGTGCACGCCGGGGGCGCGGCGTCGCACGCGTGCTTCATACACACCGATGCGTTGTTGCAAGGCCAGCAAGGCGCGAACGCGCGTGGCGTCATCGCCCTGATCGAGTGACCGCACGACGGCCTGCGAGCGTTGAAGCTCATGCGCATTGGCGAAGGCCGAGACCAGCGTGCCGACGGTGCCAATGCCGACCAGGGCCAGTGCGATGACCGACCACACGGTGATCGGATGCCAGCCGATGCGGCGGCCGCGATCGCGGCGGGTCAGATCGCCAAGGTGCGACCACAGTGCAGGAAGGACGGTGCCCGAGGCGGCGCCGCTTTCGACGGACTTCGCGGGGAACGGCGTGAAAAACACGCCGCGCACCGGCAAGCGGCGCGCCACGAGGCTGGCCATCCAGGCTGACAAGGGCGCGGCGCGCCCATCGAGGCGTTCGGACAGCTTAGCGATATAGATATCGCGCGGATTGGCGCCCAGGCGATGCACGCCGAGATGGGCGAGCTGATCGCGCAGCGTCCGCACTTCGGTGTCCATCGACGGCGCAACGCGGCCTTGGGGGAATTCGCAACCGGCGATCGGCGTGGTGCCGTCGTTCACCTCATCGACCTGGGCGGCATCGAGCACGTAGACCGGTGCTGACCAATGCAAGCTTTGCGCGACACGGGCCAAGTGGATGCCGGGGGTGCCGCGTGTCGGCGCGAGCGTGTCTTCGACACCGTTGACCACCAGCACGAGACCATCCACCGGGCGACGGCGACGCAGGCGATAGAGCTGTTGCAGCCAGGCGTCGTTGGGTTGGCCGTTGTCGTCGTTGGCGTGCCACAGCAGCACGGCCTCGTCGGTGATCAAGTGACCGTGCTCGGCGAGCTCGGGCAGCAGACGTGCGATGGTTTTGTCGTTGCCGGTGAGCAGTAGCCAGGGTTGGCGATAGCGCCAGCGCAGGCCGTGCCGTTCCCGGAGCGCGAGAGCCAGTTCGTCTCGCCACAGTCGCGCGAGGATGGGAGCAGTGGACGCATGTGGGGCGCCAACTCGCGCGGTGCCATCGCGTGTGTAGCGCTCTTCGTCGCGATGCGGCGCCTGTCGTGCGACCCAATGCTGTCGTGCGACCCAATGCCATGCGCCCATGAGAAGACCGTGTGCCAACAGTGCGGAGGCGCCGATCAGTAGCACGACCAGCACGCGGACAACCGAGGACGGGTGCAATGCGGCACCTTGGTACCATGCCGTGATGGCGGCGCCGACCGTCATCGTGAGCACGACCATCCAGAAGCCTGACAATCTTCGAGTATTCATCCCTGCAGTCCTGATTCCTGATGTGTTGCGACGGGTTGAACGACCGTCGCGCGTAGTGTGTTTTGCCGACTCGCGACAAGTTGCGGCATGTGTGTCTGCGATACGTGTTCGATGGCAAGCGCCATGGCAAGCCAAGCGGCGACAACGCCTGCATCGCCGATGGCGGCATCGATATCATGTATTCCGTCCGCGGCTTGCTTGGACGAAAGACCCAGTGACAGGTCGGAGGACGCTTGCATCAATGACGATGCGTCTGCGTGCGTCAAGCCGGCCTGCCAGAGGTGCTCGACGTTCGCTGCTTCTGCGTTGCCCCACAGGAGTGCTCGCGAAATCGTCTCGTTCACGTTGTCTTTGCTGTCTTCCACCGGGCGATGAAGCAGTGCAAGCGACGGGAGTGCTTTTCGTTCGACGAGTGGCGCCCAGCCCAGCAGCAATGCGACCGCCGCTTCAGCGCTGTTGGCGCTAGGCATTTCATGCAATTGCACGGCAATGAACAGTGCAATTTTTTCGAGTTCGGGGCCGCCACGAATATCCAGCCATTCGTCGAGCGCCATGATGCCCTGCTCCTCGTGGAGCAGGGTTGTTTCTACGGAACGATATCCTGCGGCATCCCAGCAGTATTGCCAGAGCGCGAATATTTGCTCGTGCGGCGCGTCTGCAGGAAGTTGCAGATAGACAGCAAGCGGCACGCGACGAGGAATCTCGGTCAAGGAGGTCGCGAGTTGGCGTATCAACGCCGTGAAGCACGACTGAAAACGTTCTTCCTGGTTAAAACCTTCGACGTCAAGCGCGGTGTGCCGTACCGAGGTGCCGTCGGAAAACGAGTCGCGGGATTCGAGCTTGCTTTCGCCATCGACGATTTGCGTTGCGGCTTCGCCCGGACCTATCGCGCAGAGGTAGCTCGCGTTAAGCACCGCCAGTGGCTCCCGAGCGAACAGAAGTGCCTTGGCGCGGTCGGCAGCCAGCACGTCGTCCGCGGCTTGCAGGCGCGCGCTTTCCTGCTCGTGATAGAGCCATCGCAAACCAAAGAGCAGGCACCACGCGAGTGCCGGGAACGCGAGCAGACGCATCCAGAACCAGGCCGTGTCGGTGGGTTCGCCTTTGGGCCATGTCAGCAGGGCCAAGATGACACCCGCCAGCATGATGGCAACGAACAAGCCCAGCCACACGAAGGGTCTGGGAAGTGTGGGGGGCGTGGTGTCCCACTGTGGGGTTGGCAGTTCTACAGGCATAAATCGATGTCAGTGGAGGCTGGAAATAAGTTGGCAGCCGCACGTTGCACGATGCCCTTCGCGTGCCACGGGAATGCCGCCATCGGTCGTTTTGGAGTCGCCTTCGGTGATGCGGTTAGGGCGGACATCGGGGTGCTTGGGGCACCACACCTCATCCCCTTTACGCGCGACGAAACGCCCGCGGATGCGCATCGTGTTCGAGGCGCTGATAACCTTGCCGCCGTGGTCGGTGCTGTCGCCGAGTCGAATGAACTTGCTCATGATGTTTGCTGCTCCCTCGCCATGCGTTAGGCCAATTCCCTGCGTGCGTCTGACGCGGGTGCCGCACCAGAAGCAGGAAGCGACGTCTCGGCGGATGCCGTTTTTCCGGTTTCGCGCTCGTTCTGGAAAATGTTTCGGTAGCGGAGGTAACCACCCGTAAGCCGATACGGTTCCAGGCGGAACTTTGGAATGTCGTTAAACCCCGCACGTGAATCGTGGACGTAGTCGTCCAGGAATCGGCGGACGGCATCGGGCAGGTCCACGCGACTATCCATGACCGCGAGCAACGTGCGGGTGGTTGCGTCCACCGGCTGAAACGGATCGTCATAGAACAGACGGCCTATGAGCACGATGGGCGTATGGCCGAGAACGTCATGGGTTCCTTCGCCGGTTACGCGTAGACGCCCGCGTATTGCCGCAATCTGTTGCGCGAGGTCATTCTGGCTGGCGTCCAGGTCGGCTTTGTCCTTGGCATTGGCCCGTTGATAGAACGCCCGGGTTTTGAGCGCTTGCCAACGCTCGAACAGGCCACCGCGCCATTGCAGGTACTGATGCGTGTGTCGGTGCACAAAATCGCGGGTGACTTCTGTGCCGGAGGCGTTTCCGATGTCACAGTCTTGCCAGAATGCGTTATAGGCTTTGATAAGGTCTGGCGGTATGAAGAAGTCCTTTTTGTAGTCAGGATTGCCCTCGATCTCTTCCCTGGACAGTAAGGGGACGCCAGCCTTGAATGCCTCGAAGTGCATGTCGTTCAGAGGGATTTGGGATAGCTGCGAAAGCTTGCCTTGCTCAGTGGGCAAATAACCGCCACCCACGTCAGAATGCATGCCGGGATAGACCACCTGTCGTACGATTGCAGCCGTTTCCAGCGGGAACGAGGCGCGCTGCTCGTGCAACGCGATGTAGTGCACACACTGCTCCACGGTGGGAGGGATGCGCATATTGCCATCCGCCCATGCCAGGTGGCCTTCAACGCCCGGGATGGCGTCAGAACCGCCAACGGAGGCGACGGTATCAAACAGGCCCATGAAATAGATGCGTAGCGGTACGCCTGCTAACACGTATCCGCCACCGTCTTGCTGCAAAAGCTCGCTCAACCAATTGGCGAAGACCCTTGCCTCCGCGGCCCCGCGCGAAAAGCCAAACACCGCGACGTTGATCTGTGTGATTTTGCGCTGACTTCCTCTTACGACGGCGGAGAGCTTTTCTTCCCAATTGCGCAATACCCTTCGGCGGTAGCTATTCTCGAAGCCGAGGGCGCCTATTGCCGAGCTCATATTGTTGGCGATGGTCTTGGCTTTCTTGTCATCAAATAGATCTGTGCCGGTTAGGTAGCGATGAACGGCATTATAGATGCGCGTGATACCCCAATTGATGCGGTCTGCGCCCATGTAGCCAGCGGTCTCGCCGAGCCTGCGCTGACCTTTCGCGAAACGGCCACCATCCAGGTCGCCGATTTGCTCGAAAGGCGTTCCGACGCCGGGGATATAGTAGGGGAAGAAACCGTCATTGGGCTCGGCAAGGGCAGCACGATATAGCCTGGCCACGTTGCTGTGCTTGTCTAGTTCTTCCTGTTTGCCCAGCGTGTCGGGTTCCTTCCAATCCATATTGTTACCGGTACCGTCAAAGAACACCGTGGCGTAAACCTGGCCTTGGCATTGCGCAGACTCTTTGCTCCGAATACAGGTCAAGGCGCTCTGTCTTTGTGCCATTTCTCGTGGAGAGAGTGTGCGATAGCCATCAGTGGGCATTGGATTGGGAATCACTAGCTTGTTTGACACGGAACGTTCCTTCTTTTGCTTTAGGGGTGTCACAGCTTGGCTTCTTCGCCTTTAAGCGGATAATCAGGATTGCTTAAAATGACGAGGTCGGTGGCGAATACTTTGACGCTGCCATTTCGCAAAAAGTGGACAGCGAATACACCCGTATCCTTTGAGGTATAGGGTGGGACTTCCACGACTTGTTCCTGTGTTTCCCTCTCGACTCCTCCCCATCGCACAGTAACAGCCATGCCCGGTTTGTAAGTGCGTGGAATGGAAGCGCAGCAGGCGAAGCCACCTTGTTTGTGTTTCAATAGGACGCCGCCACCGCCATTGCCGACGGAGAACCAGCCAATATCGCGATCAGTATGGTTATAACCGACGACATCGAGACCGATGCTTTCGTTTCTGTTATAGCAACTGGAAAGCATCATGCTCAGCAGAGCAAGCATGAAGCCAAGGCCAAGTTTCTTGAAGTTTTTCATCGAGTCTCCTGACTGCCTTGGGTGTTATGGATGATCAACGGCGTTATCGAATAAGACATGCATTTACATCTTGGCTTCGTCGCCCTTGAGCGGGTAGTCGGGGTGCTCGAGGTAATACATGGTGACGAAGACTTTGATATCGCCATTGCGAAGGAAATGAATGGCAAAATGGCCGCCGTCCTCGGGGGTGTATGGGGGGACTTGTACGGCGCGTTCCTGCGTTTCCCTTTCGACTCCACCCCAGCGAACGGTTACGGTCATGCCGGGGTTATATTTTCTTGGAATGGAAATGCAGCAAGCAGAGCCACCTTGTTTGTGTTTCCTTAGAATGCCGCCCCCGCCATTGCCGACGGTGAACCAGCCAATATCGCGATCGGTATGGTTATAACCGACGACATCGAGTCCCATTTTGTCGTTACTGGCATAACAACTGGAAAGCATCATGCTCAGCAGCGCAAGCATGAAACCAAGCCCAAGTTTCTTGAAGTTTTTCATCGAGTCTCCTGACTGCCTTGGGTGTTATGGATGATCAACGGCGTTATCGAATAAGACATGCATTTACATCTTGGCTTCGTCGCCCTTGATCGGGTAATCAGGATTGCTTAAAAAGACGAGGTCGGTGGCGAATACTTTGACGCTGCCATTTCGCAAAAAGTGGACGGCGAATACACCCGTATCCTTTGAGGTATAGGGTGGGACTTCCACGACTTGTTCCTGTGTTTCCCTATCGACTCCACCCCAGCGAACGGTGATGGTCATGCCGGGCTTGTATTTTCTTGGAATGGAAATGCAGCAAACGAAACCTCCGCCTCCTTCGTGTTTGCCGAGGTATCCTCCTCCACCGTTGCCGACGGAGAACCAGCCAATATCGCGATCAGTATGGTTATAACCGACGACATCGAGTCCCATCCTGTCATTACTGGCATAACAACTGGAAAGCATCATGCTCAGCAGAGCAAGCATGAAGCCAAAGCCAAGTTTCTTGAAGTTTTTCATCGAGTCTCCTGACTGCCTTGGGTGTTATGGATGATCAACGGCGTTATCGAATAAGACATGCATTTACATCTTGGCTTCGTCGCCCTTGAGCGGGTAGTCGGGGTGCTCGAGGTAATACATGGTGACGAAGACTTTGATATCGCCATTGCGCAGGAAATGAATGGCAAAATGGCCGCCGTCCTCGGGGGTGTATGGGGGGGGCTTGTACGGCGCGTTCCTGCGTTTCCCTTTCGACTCCACCCCAGCGAACGGTGACGGTCATGCCAGGCTTGTATTTTCTTGGAATGGAAATGCAGCAAACGAAACCTCCGCCTCCTTTGTGTTTACCTAGAATGCCGCCCCCGCCATTGCCGACGGTGAACCAGCCAATATCGCGATCGGTATGGTTATAACCAACGACATCGAGTCCCATCCTGTCATTACTGGTATAACAACTGGAAAGCATCATGCTCAGCAGCGCAAGCATGAAACCAAGCCCAAGTTTCTTGAAGTTTTTCATCGAGTCTCCTGACTGCCTTGGATGTTATGGATGATCAACGGCGTTATCGAATAGGACGCGGATTTACGTCATGATTGTGCGGGCATCTAAGTCCGGGTATTTAAATTACGGAAGCTCCATAAATCGTCGTTCTTCCTCCGACATGACCCGGTGCGCGCGACAATGCATCCACGCATTGAATTGGACGGTTATCCAAGCGCCGATCAAGGGAGCGAGAAGGAAGGAGGATAGGACGGCGATGAGTTCCGAGAGTGATATGCAAAAGTAGCCACCGCATGATTTGTCGCCTTCGGTAAGCCATGAGTACATGGCGGTCAATATGAGCAGCAGGTAGCCGCTGGCGAAGGTTGAGCTGACGAATATGAAAAAGCTCCGCACACGGTGGGTCTGCTTTTTTCGTTTTGAGGACGTAGCGCGATGATTTGCGGGACGTTGCTCTGGGCTTGGATGGTGGGACTGAGGCATGGATTCACTGCTCCCACAAAGGCTTGCCGAGCTCCCATAGGTCGTCCGGCAACGTATTGAACCAGTCCGCAAACGGTTGCTCGGGTTGCGAAGACGGCGACGCAAATCGCTCTGCGACCGTGGGGTGCTCCACAAACTTGCCAGAGGTACGCAGCGCCAGCGTGAGCCATAGCGTCTGCGCGTGTCGATCGCACAGGCCATGCTGTCGTGCCATCTGCCAGTGCGTGTGTATAAACGGATAGAGCACGCGATGCGGAATGCTATCGATTTGCTTGGCGATGGTTTTGCGCAGCTCGTAGATCAGTGCGTCGGGTTCTGATGCGGTTTGCAAACGCTCAGCTTGCGATGCGTCAAGTTGCAAAGGGAGGCTCGCGCGTTTTGCCGTTTCGATGTCGCTCTCAGCGATAGGGTGTCTCTGTTCGTCGCCAAACCGATCGATGCTTGTCCACTGCGCGATGCCGCGTGTGAAGAACATGCGCTGTTCCGCGGTTAGAGCGTCCAGCCAGACGGGCAATATTCGCGTGTCATACCATCGCATGAGCATGGATTGCCCATCTGGTCTTTCAATCAGATGGAATTGAGCGAAATGGTCGGTCAACAAGAACAACGGCAGCGTTGATTCGAGCACGCTGACGCACGGTTTCAGTTGGCCGATTCGAGTCGTCTCGTCAATGACCTTCTGGGTCGCTTCGCTTTCGACCGTGACGTCGATCAGTAGTGGCGCTATTTCCGGGAGTGATTCCTCGGCGTGCCCCTCGAACAGTGAGCCATACAAGATGTTTCTTTGCTGCAATTTCTGATGAAACCGTGGATGCTGGCAGGAATCGAAAAGGATGTAGCGGAACATGGCAGGCACCTAGCTGATGAACACGCCGGGAGCACCTTGACGCATGGCGTCGATCAGGCAGCTCTTGCAAGTGGTTCGGGGGAATTGCGGCAGCGGTATGTTTTCGGACGCCGGTTCGACGGTGTCCCAGAGCGCGCACTTCTCCAGGATGTCACCGGGCGACACGTTCTCGATGCGATTGCCGTTGATGCGGATATACGAGCCGCCAGCGCCGATCCACACTTCCTTGGACGCGGCAAGCACCAGTCGACCATTGGTGCTGGTGATGGTGAGATCCTTGAGCGCGGCGAGCGCCATGTCGTCACCCTGGGCTTGAATTTCCACCTTGCCCTGGTTGGCAAAGAGTTTCATCCCGAGCGTCTGCGCGAACAGACTGATCTTCTCGCCTGCGGCGACCGTGAATTTGCGCAGCACACCCATGTCGGCGTTTTCGCCCGCAGTAAACGTGAGGTTGCGCCCGGCGCTGTGCTGGATGGTTTCGGGCGTGGTGAGGGCGATGGAGGAACTCGCGGAAAGCAGCATGACCGCCTGCTGCAGGTCCTTGATCTGCTTCTGCAGCACCTCGTTCATGGCCTTGGCATCGGCGGCATCGGCTTGGGCGGATTGGGCGGTTTGCGCCAACTGTTCCATCTGCGACTGCGCGGCGCTGAGCTGCTCCAACGCTTCGCGCATATCGAGCTGCTTGCCCTTTGCGTTGGGGCGGTCGTTGGACGAAACGAACAAACCACGGCCCGCTCGCACGGCGCCGTGCGCCGACGTGCGCAGCTCAAAGCCCTCACCGCGCTTCTCGCGGTTGCCGTTGACCATATGGCCAAGCGTGAGTTGGCTCTTGCCCGAATGCTGCGTGCTGAACTTGACGTGCTCCTGGTCCTTCCAGTCTTCCATCTGCAGCTTGTTGTCGCTTTGCGTGCGGATCACATTGCGCGACAGCCAGCGGTCCTGGGTGGTGATCAGGTCGACGGCTTGGCTGTGGTGGTGGAAGGCGGCGATATAGGGCTTGTTCGGGTCGCCGTCGCGGAACTCGATGACGGCTTCGTCGCCATCCAGCGCGGGGAAGTGCATGCCGGTCTGCCGCTTGCCGGCGAAGGGTTTGGCAAGACGCAACGGCACGCTTTCGCCACCGGGATTCCAGGCATCGAAATCCAGATCGAAGCGCACCACGTAGTAGCCGGCCTTGGTCAGGTAGGCGTACTTGTATTTGCTCGGCGAGGTGACGCGCGCGGATAGCGTGCCGTGGATCTTCGGCCACGACGCCTCGTCGAGCGGCAGGCGGAAGCGCCGGTCGGCCGGTATCGCTTTGAAGCTGTTGCGATACGCCTGGTCGCGCGCGCCGCGGTGGATCACCTCGGTGATCACCATGCCGTTCGGTGCATCGGGCAAAGGCTCGGTGGTGTGGGTGATGCGCGCGCAGCGCAGGCCGGGATGGGTGGTCTCGCCCTGATAGCGCACCTGCCCGCTGATGGCGGCTTCGTGGCGCAGTTGTGCTTCCCATTGGGCTTGTTTCTGATCCAGATGACCGGTGCCGTAGATATACGGCTGGCCGTAAGTCGTGGTGTCCTTACTCGCGACATTGGCTTCGGCCTGGATACGCTCCCACGCCAGATCCGGGTTATAGTCGGCCACCCGGAACGACTGCGGCACGGTTCGCGCGTGCGTTTCGAGTGCAAGGATGGCGTCACCGCCGGCATTCAGGCCAGCGGGTTCACGGAAAGGCAGGGTCAGCGTGGGGAGGTATATATAATGGTCGATGTCGTCCCCGAGCACGAGAAGATCCCCGTGTTCGCCTTCTTCGACGTAGGAAAATAAGCCTTCCTGTTCCATGAGTATTTTCATGAAACATGCGTCGCTGCACTGATACTGAAATCTAAAAGTATATTCCGGGTACTTGCGGCGCAGCTTGAAGATGAACTGGTGCCCCTTGAAGCCGTGACGGCGCAGGATCGCCTCGATGATCTGCGGCGCGGTCTGATGCTGGAAGATGCGGCTGGCGCGCGTGAGACGCAGGCGCGCGACGTGCGGTTCGATCATGATGCGATAGGTGTATTCGTCCTGGCTGCGCCGCAGTTGACTGAAGGCGGTGATGCAACCGGCGAAGCGGCGCGGCGTGCCGTCGGCGGACAGCATGCGGAAGCTTGCATCCTTGCCGACCATCTCCGCGCGCGTGAGCGCCTCGGGATGCGTGAGCGTGAGCGTGATGCGGTAGTGATGGCCGAGCTGTTCGTGTACTTCGAACTCGCGCACGGACGACGCTTCGTTGCGCGCAAAGCCGGTGACGTCGACGAAGTAGCGCTGATGGAGCGGCGGCGCGATGGCCGCCACGATATCGTTCGGGTCGTGCATGTTGGCTCCCTGCGGGTTGCTTGACCGGCGCGCTGGCGCGCGGTGCAAGGCACAACGTAGCCGTATGGGGTGGCTGGGTATGTCGTCGAAGCCAGGCTCGATGCGTAGGCATACATCGCCACGGCTGTGGTGGTTATCCGGGGTATGACGAAGGACGGCGGCCATGCGCCCTTTCCGCGTTCGCCGCCCCCGCCGCGTGCGCGGCGCTATCGGCCATCGGCCGGGGGACGGTCCGCGAGGTACTTACGGCGTTTTTGCTGATGCTTGGCGCGTACCAGGATCGCGCACTGGGGGCACCAGCTGCCGCTTTTGATCACGGCCGGCATGGTTCTCCACGTATGCCCCCGATGGCATTGCCAGTGGAGATGGGTTTTCATGTCGACGTAGTGCTCGGACAGGCAGCTGCCGCCGCGCGCGGCGGCGATGTCCTGGAGTTGTGCCAGCATGGCGCGTTGGCGTTGGTCAACTCGGCACGGGTAGCACCAAACCCCCTGCTTGATCTGCGCCGGCGTGGCGCGCCAGCGATGGCCTTGCTTGCACTGCCACTGAAGCGCTGTGTCGTTATCCACATAGTGCGTGGATAGGCAGAGTCCGCCACGACGGGCGGCCAACTGTTGCATGGCGGCGTTATCCACGCATAAGCCGCACCAATAGCCCTGTTTCACTTTGGCTGGCTGGGATCGCCATTGATGGCCCTGGGCGCACTGCCACAGCAGTGGTGTCTGGCTATTCACATAGTGCGAGGACAGGCATCGACCGCCCTGTTGGGCGGCCAGTTGTTGCATGTTTTCCAGCGTGTCGCGCCGACTTTCAAAGAAACACTGGCGGCACCAGCTACCTAGTTGCTTGAGGCCCATCGGCGTCGCTTTCCAGCGATGGCCCTGGGCGCATTGCCATAGAAGCGGTATGCGCTCATTCTTATAGCGCTTGGACAAACATCGCCCACCATGTTCGGCGGCGAGCTGCTGCATCGTTGCCAGGGTATCGCGCAGACGTGCGGCTGCACAGGCGCGGCACCAGGTGCCGCGTTTGACGGAAGCCGGCACGGCCTGCCAGCGGTGGCCCTGGGCGCAGGCCCATTGCAGCGGCGTCTGGCTACTGATGTAGGCCGTGGACAAGCACCGCCCGCCGCGTTCAGCGGCCAGTTGCTGCATGGCTTCCAAGGTGTCGCGCTTGCGGTCGAAATGGCACTGTGCGCACCAATCGCCGCGATTGATCCGCTCGGGTATGGCTTGCCAGCGGTGCCCCTGGGCGCATTCCCACTCGAGCGGAGAGGATGAGTTCACATAGCGTGTGGATAGGCAGCGGCCGCCACGTTCGGTGGCGGTGCGTTGCATGTCTTCCAGGGTATCGCGACGTCTATCGCAAAAGCACTGCCGACACCAGCTACCTTTATTCTTGACGGAGGTCGGGATGGCGCTCCAGCGATGGCCGTTGGCGCATTGCCATAGGAGCGGCGTCGCGCTGTTTACATAGTCGGTCGACAGGCAGCGCCCGCCCCGCGCGATCGCCAACTGCTGCAGCGCATGCAGTTGTTGCATGGCATTGGCGCGACGGCGGGTCCGTGGGGTCGGTCCGCTCATGGTGATCGCATGTCCTGCGGCAGAGGAGATGTCGCGCCGTTCTTGCCGACAATGAAAATCCGCTCGGGCAGTGTGAAGCCGCGCAGTGCCAACAGATCCAACGGCCCCGCGCTCACCTGCGTGCGCCTGACGTAGCGCAGCGATTCGGCGTTGGCTTGCTTCCAGACGAGAGTTTGCACTGTGATATGTGTCCAGCATGGCGAATCGCCATGCATGCGTCTTGTTACAGGGTGCCGAACATAAACGCTTTTAGCGAACAGGTGAAGCGATTTTGCGTGCAGCAAGCAACTCAACAATCATTCGATCATCTCTGACACTAGAATCAGAAAAATCCCACTCACAATTTTGCGAAAGTGTTGTACTAATCGCTACCCGGGCATGCATGTGCATGTGGCCAACATCGTTTCTTACCGATCAAAAGGACTGTTGATGAGTACGAGTTATCAGAACGAGCTTCCCAAGGCTCGTATCAATTTGAAACTAGACCTCCATACGGGAGGTGCGCAGAAGAAGATGGAGCTTCCTCTCAAGCTGCTAGTGGCGGGGGACTTCAGTAACGGACAGGACGCGCGTGCCGTGGCTGAGCGCGAGAAGGTCAATATCACGAAAACCAATTTCGACGCGGTGCTTGCCGACTACCACCCGAAGGCGAGGATAACGGTCGAGAACAAGCTCGCTCGTGATGGCTCGGACATGACGGTCGATGTCGACTTCGCCGCGATGGACGACTTCAAGCCGGAAGTGATGGCGAGCAAGGTGCCGCAACTACGCGCGCTGATGGCGGCACGCAATCTGTTGCGCGATCTCAAATCCAACTTGCTCGATGACGCGACGTTTCGTCGCGAGCTGGAGAAAATCCTGAAGGATCCAACGCTCTCGGAGCGTTTGCGCAACGACCTTCAGACCATCAGCGGCAGCGCGCTGTCCCACGACTGATACCAGCACGGAGCATTCCCAATCATGGCAAAGAACGAACAGGGCTCCCAGGAAGCCTCGGCGGAGACCATTGTGCTAGATGCATCGGCCAAAAGCGTTTACGCATCACTGTGCGAGAAGATCAACCTGACGCCGGTGACAGCGACCCGTCCGGTCGAGAGCTTCCAGAGCGTGGATGCGCTGTCGGATTCCTCGACCGACGAGCGTGTGACCCAGGCGATAAGCGTGTTTCTCAAAATGCTGCACGGTTCCTCGCAGCAGGTCGATCGACTGGATAAGAGTCTTCTGGATTTTCATATCGGGCAGCTCGATGCGCAGATCAGCGAACAGCTCGACGCGATCATGCATCACGAAACCATCCAGCAGATCGAATCGGCGTGGCGCGGCCTCAAGTTCCTCGTCGATCGCACGGACTTCCGCAAGAACGTCAAGATCGAAGTGCTGGATGTCTCGAAGGATGCGCTGCGTCAGGACTTCGAGGATACGCCGGAGATCATCCAGAGCGGTCTGTTTCATCATGTCTATATCCAGGAATACGACACGCCGGGTGGCGAGCCGATCGGCGCGGTAATCGCCAACTACGAATTCGATCGCTCTCCACAGGACATTGCACTGCTGCGCAACGTATCGAAAGTTGCGGCCTCCGCGCACATGCCGTTCATCGGGTCCGTGGGTCCGGCCTTCTTCGGCAAAGACACGATGGAAGAGGTGGCCGCCATCAAGGACATCGGCAACTATTTCGATCGTGCCGAATACCTGAAGTGGAAGAATTTCCGTGAGACCGACGACGCGCGTTACGTTGGCCTGATCATGCCGCGTGTGTTGGCGCGTCTTCCGTACGGCCCGGATACGACGCCTGTGCGAGCGTTCAACTACACGGAAGGTGTGAAAGGCCCGGACCACAGCCGCTATCTGTGGACCAACGCAGCCTTCGCATTCGCAGCGAACATGGTGCAGAGCTTCGTGAAGAACGGATGGTGCGTGCAGGTGCGCGGTCCGCAGGCCGGTGGCCTGGTGGAAGACCTGCCGATCCATCTCTATGATCTTGGCACTGGCAATCAGGCAAAGATTCCGACCGAGGTGTTGATTCCGGAGACGCGCGAATTCGAGTTCGCCAATCTAGGCTTCATTCCGCTGTCGTACTACAAGAACCGTGATTTCGCGTGTTTCTTCTCCGCGAACTCGACCCAGAAGCCGACTGTATTCGAGACCAAGGAAGCGACCGCCAACAGCCGCATCAACGCGCGACTGCCGTACATCTTCCTGCTCTCGCGCATCGCGCATTACCTGAAACTCATTCAGCGCGAAAACATCGGCACCACGAAGGACCGCCGCGTCCTCGAAAACGAGCTCAACAACTGGATCAAAGGTCTCGTCACCGAGATGAAGGATCCGGGCGACGAGCTGCAGGCGTCGCATCCGTTGCGCGAGGCGAAGGTCGTGGTCGAAGACATCGAGGACAACCCCGGTTTCTTCCGCATCAAGCTGTTCATAGTGCCTCACTTCCAGGTGGAAGGCATGGACATCGGCCTGTCGCTGGTGTCGCAGATGCCCAAGGCCAAGACGTAAGCGCGCCGGAGCATTGCTCACGGTAACTGGTGGGCGCTTGGGTGGCGCGGCTAACGCGCGCCACTCAGGCGCTGGGTCCCTCAAAGCGGGCGAATGCATGGAGCGTGCGCCCGCGTCAGTACAATCACAATGAAAATCACACGACCGCTGTGGGCGAAGGGTATCTTCATGTCGCCGCAGCACTTCCAGCAGCAAGGTTTATGGAACAGCCTTTGCGACGAGCAGGTGGCGCGCATCGCTAGCCCCGATCCTTGGGGCGTGCAAGGCGTCGCTTTCGACAAGCAGGCGCTTTCCGTCGAGCGCGTGCAAGTGAGCGCCTTGACGGTGCGATTGCCGGATGGCACATGGATCGACACGGATATCGTCGATCGGCTGCCGCCAGCCCGTAACCTCCACGATGTGCCAAAAGACGTGGACGCGGTCGATGTGCTGGTCGGTTTGCCGCTGATCGATCCGCAAGGCAGCAATTGCATCGAGGACGGCCAGAAGCCGGCCCGACCGCGTCGATTCGTGGGTGAATACCTGCACGTGGCCGATCTCCACGGCGATGGCAAAGACGAAATCAGTGTCGAGCGACATGCGCTTGCACTGCTGTTCCACTTCGAGCAGCACGACGATTACGTGACCTG
The DNA here is from genome assembly GCF_004114615.1 of Dyella sp. M7H15-1. Taxonomy (NCBI): domain Bacteria; kingdom Pseudomonadati; phylum Pseudomonadota; class Gammaproteobacteria; order Lysobacterales; family Rhodanobacteraceae; genus Dyella; species Dyella sp. M7H15-1. The sequence continues at coordinate 1,203,477 of NZ_CP035300.1, read as the reverse complement.
TCCCGTAGGTCGCTTCGTGCGCAACACGCAGGGACGCTTCGAGGCAGATGCTGCGTTTGTTCCGCCCTGCCTGGTGCTGTCGGCGAACGATCACTTAACTGCGCGCATGCAACGTCTTTCGGAGATTCTGGCGGCGAAGAGCGCGAGTCTCGCGCAGCGCCGCAAGGAGCGCTCTGACAAAATCGCCGATTACGCGGTGGCCGACGTGTCGTTGTTCTGGCTTCTGCACAGCGTGAACACAACGTGGCCCGCGCTGGCCCGCCTGGCGCAGGCGCCCGATCAGCATCCGGAACGCTTGTATGCGGTGCTTGCGAGCTTGGCCGGCTCGCTACTGACGTTCTCGATGACCGACACGTTGCAGTCGATTCCGTCGTACGACCATCGTGCACCGGAAACCGTGTTCGCCAAGCTGGAAGCCTTGATTCGCACGCTGCTCGACACGGTGATTCCGTCGAGTGTGGTGCCGATCACACTGGACCGTCCGCGAGCCACGTCGTGGGCCGGGCAGTTCAACGATCCACGACTCGTCGAGAACACCGACTATTACCTCGCCGTGCGTGCGTCCATGCCAGCGCACGAGTTGCTCGAGATATTCCCGCGCTTGTGTAAGATCGGTGCGCCGGATGACGTGCAGCACATCGTGAACTCGGCCTTGCCCGGTATCCCGCTTCGTCCGGCGTCACGCCTGCCGGCAGCGATTCCGGTACGCATCGAGAATCACTATTTCGCGCTGGACAGCGCGCATCCGGCGTTCAAACGAATGACGGCGGCGCACGCGTGCCAGATTTATGTGCCGACCTCCATTCCGGATGCGTCACTGGAACTCTACGCGGTACTGCCTGCATGACGTCCTCTCTCTCCATGAATCCTATGTGGCTGCCGGTGGCGTTTCGCGATACGGCACTGACCGTGACGACACTTGGCTGGCAATTCGCCCCGTCGTCGTTCGAGACCCTGCGACAGCGCTGCCGCGAGCAGATCCAGCGCTTGCGAGTCGAACTGAACACCGCTGGTCTGTCGGAGGATGTCGTCCAGGACGCCGTCTATGCGCAGTGCGCGTTGTTGGACGAAGCGGCGCTCATTCATCTTAAGGACGGCGAACGCGACGCATGGGAGCGCGAACCGCTGCAAGTGGCAGAATTCGGCACGCACGATGCCGGCGATGCCTTGATCGATCGGATGCAGCAGCGGCTGCGCCAGCCACAGCCGGCGCGCCCGTTGCTCGCCATCTTTCATGCAGTGCTGACCCTGGGTTTCAGAGGACGTCTTGCACTGGAAGGGCCCGACGTGCGCGCGGCCATGGTCAGTGCACTCGATGAGCGGCTCGGCGGATCCGAGGGAACGCCGGGCGGCATCGTCGTGCGATCCTCCGCGCGGCGACGCGGGTTCGCACCGCTTTCGTTGCCGGCCTGTGTGCTGGTCTCCATTGTCGCTGCTGGCGTCGCGTGGGTGCTGCTCGATCGGTGGCTAGGCACTGCGGCCGCACAACTGCTGCGCTGACGGGGACGAGTGTGTCCAGATATCCGTACCGCCTGCAGGCGCTGTGGATCACGCTGCTTGCGCTTGCGTGGCTTGGTCTCTGTTCGCCTTGGCCAAACGGTGTGAACGCGTTGCTGGCCGTGGTGGTAACGGGAGCAGCCATCGTTGCCTTCGTTTGGGTGACTCGTCGCTTGCGTGCGCAGTATCGCGCGACGGTGCAGACGCTGGCCGCACTCGATGGCTCGCTGCGGGCGTTGCCGGCGGATCTGAAGCGGCACACTCCGCTGGTCATCACGGTGGGCGATCCCCAGGCCATGGCATGTGTCTGGGGCGAGGACACCGTTCGTGTCACGGACGCGGCGATCTGGGTACGCGGTGAGTCGCCCTCGACCCTGATACATTTGGCCGATGCCTTGAAACGCTGGCGCGGCGGACAGGGACCGGATGCGGTTGTTCTGCTGGTCGCGGCGGATCAAGATCATGGCGACGCCGACGCAACCGTCGCGTGGAAAGCCTGGCGTTCCGCCCTGAGTGCGGTGTGCCGGACCGTAGGTTATGCACTGCCGGTTGGCGTGGCCGTATATGCGGCGTCCACACGGGACGACACCGAGGCGTCACCCTGGTTCGGGGTATCCGGTGCCGCAGCGCTGGACGCCAAGGATCTGCCCGCCGTGATCGCGCCACGGTTGCAGCAGTACGTGCGCGTGGCGATACCCATCGAACCGGAGCTGCGTGCACGTCGCGCCGCGTGGCTGAATGCAGGGGTTCGCTGGGCGAGCACGGCGTTTCTGCCGATGTGGATGGAAGGGCGTACGCCCTGGCGGGTGACGGCCTTCGCGGTCGCCACCGTGCCGGGCCTTCCGGCGCCACGCACACGGTTTGGTCAGTTTGTCACGCAGATCACCGGTCTGATCCCTCCGTCTGCGGATCGGCTTGTGGTGTCGCGCTATCCGTTACCCGACGCGGTGCTGACTGGCATGCCGCGTCAGCCGGTGCGTCGCGCCTGGCCGCGTGCGCTTGGGCACGCTCTCATCGGGCTGGCGGTTTTCTTTGTCGCTGGCACTGCCGCTTCCGCATGGCAGAACCGTGCCCTGATGCAACGCGTGGCTGATAACGTGGCGCGTTATCAAAGCATCCCCGCGTCACAGGATGCAGCGCGCGTCGATGCGCTTGCAGCGGTCAAGCGCGATCGCGACGAGCTCGAGCGGTATGCGAATGCAGGCGTGCCGATGCGCCTCAGTTTCGGTTTGTATCGCGGCACACCGTGGTTGCCCGTGGCTAACCGGTTGATCGCCAGCTATCAACCACCGGCACCGCCGCCGTCGATGATCGAGCTCGACAGCATGGCAATGTTCAACAGCGGCAGCGCCGTGCTCAATCCGGGTTCCAACCGCGTGCTGGTTGGGGCGCTGGAGATGATCAAGGCGCATCCCGGCAAGCGCGTGCTGGTGGCTGGCTATACCGACTCGACGGGCAACCCGTCGTCGAATCAGCAGTTGTCCGAAGCACGCGCCGCCGCCGTGCGCGACTGGTTGACTGACGCCTCAGGGCTGTCACCGACGCACTTCGCGATCCAGGGCTACGGCGACACGCGGCCCAAAGCCTCCAATGACACTGTCGCCGGGCGGGCTGCCAACCGGCGCGTTGCAATCACCTTGATTCCCGACTGCCGCGATGACCGCAGCAGTCGTTCAACCGAAGGCCGTCCGGCCTGTTCCTGATAGGAGAGAAGTACCATGGCAATTCCGGCATACATGTGGCTCAAGGACGATGGCGGCGCCGACATCAAGGGGTCGGTGACGGTCCAGGGTCGCGAGGGCAGTGTCGAACTCGTGGCCTTCGATCACGGCGTGCATATTCCTACCGACGGAAATACGGGCAAGCTGACCGGTACCCGCGTGCATCAGGCAATCACGCTCACCAAGGAAACTGATGCGTCGACGCCCTATTTGTACAAGGCCGTGACCAGCGGCCAGACCCTGAAATCGGCCGAGATCAAGTGGTACAAGATCGATGATTCGGGCAAGGAAAAGGAGTACTTCAATACCAAGCTCGAGAACGTGAAGATCGTGGCGGTCAAGCCCAAAATGCTCGACATCAAGAACCCCGACTACGAGAAACACAACCATCTCGAAGAGGTCGAACTGCGCTACGAGAAGATCACCTGGGCTTACAAGGACGGCAACATCGTGCATGCCGATACGTGGAACGAGCGCTGAGCGCGCATCTGGCTAAGGCCAGCGCGGGCAGCTCATCTGCGCTGGCCACCTTCCAGGGCGACAGAGTTTCTTGGTGGAATTTTAGGCCGAGCGGATTCAATTACAAAATGGAGTCAACGAATGACTTGGAAATACAGTCAAAGCACTGGGCGCTTGACGCGCGACGGAGGGGAGCTCGTCGGGCAAGGTTACTCTGGTAACGGCATCGGGAAGAATGATCCGCATATGCAAAGTGCGAGAAACGTCGGACCAATTCCTGTCGGCAATGGGTCGATTGAAGCGCCCTTCCGCCATCCTCACGCAGGCAACTACACAATGCGGCTCGTTCCGTCTCCGATGACGAACACCTACGGTCGTACCGGGTTCATGATGCACGGCGATAGCGCAGCGCATCCTGGCCGTGCGTCAGATGGTTGCATCATCATGTCCTTTCCCGCCCGTGAGCGAGTCTGGGAAAGCAGTGATCACCGGCTTCAGGTGGTGCCATGAAACGACTGCTCGCCGCGCTGCTCCTCGTGAGTCCGATGCTCTGCTTTGCCAAAGCTCCCACGTGTTCAAGCTGGCCGACCAACATCGCCATCGCGAGCCTGAAAAATGCAGGAATTACCGACCCGACGAAACTGGACGAATCGAAAACAAAGGCGATGCTGCTCGCCTCGGAGAAGGTCGGAACGGACCTGTATCGCCAGATCTACGACATTACTTTTTACGAGAAATCAGGTGTCACGGTTCAAGTCATCACGAATAGCGAAGCATCCTCCAGCGAATGCTCGATGAGCGGCGTTGATGTTTATGTCGTCGCGCGGAAAATCGGCGGTTCACTGTAGTCAGGGTGCCACGGATTCATGCTTGCTCCTGTTGGTGTTTATGAGAAAACTGGATGGGAAATGGAAAATCACCAAGGTCGACGATACCTGGGACTACAAGTAGTGCGAGCAAGCTTGTCGAGTTGACTTGCTATGAGCACCACAAGTTATATGCAAATCAAGATCCTCATGTCTATGAGGACGGCAACATTGTCCATGCCGATACGTGGAACGAACGCTCCTAGCTCGTTCGTGTTGTTCATTTCTGGCGAGGTTGCAAGTGCGCGGATGCCTGGATTGCTTTGGTCCAGGTGTCCACGTGATCAAGTATCCCGCATGGGACGGGATAGCGAATTGAATCGCTTAACCGGGTGTCCGTGGAAGAGGGGCAAGATCAGGCGATTTGATTTTCATCATGAAAGCGTTCACTGGAGGAAATGCATGCCTTACGACGGAGCGTCAGCTGCCAGCTACGCAGACAGTCATGCCCAACCTGATAGCACCGGAGAATGTGCTAAGTACGTACGCAGGGCTATCGAGTGGGGAGGAATATCCCTTCCACGTACCCGCTACGCAAAGGACTATGGTCCAATCCTAAAAGCAGCGGGCTTTCGTGCGGCACTTGGCGCTCCACGAAAGGGTGACGTGATTGTGATCCAGCCGGCACCTGGCCATCCTGCCGGTCACATGGCCATCTATGATGGAGCGCATTGGATATCGGATTTTAAGCAGCGGCACGGCTTCTACCCTGACCCGGCTTATCGAAATGCGCAACCTTCCTACGAAATCTACCGTCATGATTGAGGGAAAAATGAAACGTTTCCTTTTCTTCGCCGCAGCCATCGTGATCTTTTCCTTGGGTGCCTTCACTCAGCAAGGAGCGACGGCGGCAAGTATCCCAGATACACCTGAAGCAAAGGTGAGCGCTTTCTATACGTGGTTTATAAAAAACGACTCCGACCAAGGCTATCCGTTGAGGGAAAAAGACATAGAAGAATATGTGGCTGCGGACACGGTGAAAAGATTGAGGAACGATTACTCCCACGGTGGGCCGCCTAACGGTGTCGACTACTTTTTAAAGGTGCAGGACTACGATAGCCATGACTGGCTTACTCACATTGCCACGCATCCGGCAATCATGTTGGATGGCGTGGCTGTTGTCCCGGTTACATTTGGGTCCACAGACAAAGTCGATGTTTTGGTGTTTATGAGAAAACTGGACGGACTTTGGAAGATTACCAAGGTCGTGGATACATGGGATTACAAGTAGATCCAGTCCATCCAAATTGCTGCCTGCCCGTCTTGCACAAATACCGAAAGTGTTTCTCCCATGACTTCCCGCGACTACACTCCCTACCTTCGACGACTCAACGATATCTGCGCGCAGGCGCTTGCCGACGCGGCGAGCCTGTGTGAAACCCGCGCACACCGCGACATCGAGGTCGAACACTGGCTGATCAAACTACTCGAACGTGGCGAGGGCGATCTGCTCGTGATCCTGCGTCGGTATGAACTCGACCTCGACGGGATCTGGCATGGATTGCTCAGTGCCATCGACCGACTGCCGCACGACCTGCGCGGCAAACCTGGCTTGTCGCCACGTGTGGGGGCATGGCTGGAGGCGGCGTGGCTGCGCGCCTCGCTCGATCCAACGGGGGGTGCGACGTCGATCCGTTCCGCGCATCTGCTGGCCGCGTTGGCAGAAAACCCCCAACTCCTCAAGGCACACGATGCATGGGCGCTGCTGACGGTATCGGCCACGCAAGTCGATCGACTGATGCAGGAACTTGATGCGGTGTCGCTTGAAGCCCCTGCTCAGGTGCGTTCGCCGGAGGAGTCGACGGAGCCGGGATCAACCGCTGAGGATCACCACTCGGAAGATGTGGGGGCTACGCCGCGCTCCGCGTTGTTGCGGACGAGCGCGGCGCCACAAGCGCAGGGTGCGTTGAGCCGCTTTTCGATTGACATCACGCAGAAAGCGCGCGAAGGACGCATCGATCCGGTGTTCGGCCGCGACGTCGAGATTCGCCAGATGATCGACATCCTGGTGCGCCGACGGAAGAACAACCCGATCCTTGTCGGCGACCCAGGCGTCGGCAAAACGGCCTTGGTCGAGGGGCTTGCGCTCAAGATCGTCGAAGGCGACGTACCCGTGGCGATTCGCGACGTCAGCGTGCTGACGCTCGATCTCGGTCTGCTGCAGGCCGGCGCGGGTGTAAAGGGCGAATTCGAGCAGCGCCTGAAGCATGTGATCGATGAGGTACAGGCATCCACGACGCCCATTCTGCTGTTCATCGACGAGGCGCACACTTTGATCGGTGCCGGCAACGCAGTAGGTGGTGCCGATGCGGCGAACCTGCTGAAACCCGCGCTTGCGCGGGGCGAGTTGCGCACCATCGCGGCGACGACCTGGTCCGAATACAAGCAGTATTTCGAGCGCGATGCGGCGCTCGAACGCCGCTTCCAGATGGTCAAAGTCGACGAGCCGGACGATGCCAGCGCCTGTCTGATGCTGCGTGGCTTGAAAGACCGTTACGCGCGACATCACGATGTCCACATCACCGACGCAGCGGTCGCAGCAGCGGTGCGTTTGTCGCGCCGCTATCTGACCGGCCGGCAGTTGCCCGACAAGGCCGTCGATCTGCTAGACACGGCGGCTTCGCGCGTGCGCATGAGCATGGATGCAACACCGGTGCCGCTGGCTACGTGTCTGGCGGAATCCCGTGCGCTGGAGATCGAACGTCTGGCGTTGACGCAGGATCAGGGAATCATGGGTGCCGACGTTGGCGAGCGGCTCGTCGCCATCGATCAACGGATGGCGGCGCTGTCTGTCGAACACGCGCGGCTGGAGGCGCTGTGCGCCACGCAGCGTATGACCGTCGCGCAATTGCAGGCGCAGCGCGAGCAATGGCGGGACGCGCACCATGCCGACGCTCGTGCCGCGGTTGAAGCATCGATCAAGACCTTGCATGCATTGCTCACCGAACAAGGCGCCGATGGTCTCGTTCACGCCGAAGTCGATGAAGCGGCTGTCGCAAGCGTGATCGCCGACTGGACAGGCGTACCGGTCGGCAGTCTCCTGGAAGACGAACGGGCCACCCTGCTCGAACTCGAAACACGGCTAGGGAAGGTTGTGGTGGGGCAGGATGATGCCCTCGCGGCATTGGGCAAGCGCCTGCGTGCGGCGAAAGCGGGACTGACCTCGGATCAGGCGCCGCTCGGCGTGTTCCTGCTGGTCGGTCCCTCCGGCGTCGGCAAGACAGAGACGGCGCGGGCCTTGGCCGAGTTGATGTTTGGTGGTGAACGCGCGCTGGTCACGATCAACCTTTCCGAGTACCAGGAAGCGCACACGGTGTCGCAACTGAAGGGCTCGCCGCCGGGCTACGTCGGTTACGGCCAGGGCGGTGTGCTGACCGAAGCGGTGCGCCAGCGTCCGTACAGCGTCATCCTGTTGGATGAGGTCGAGAAGGCGCACCGCGATGTCCTGAATTTGTTTTACCAGGTATTCGATCGCGGCTTCATGCGCGACGGGGAAGGGCGCGTGATCGATTTCCGCCACACCGTCATCCTGATGACGTCCAATCTGGGCAGCGCGGAGATCATGGCGACCACGGACGCGGTGCGCGACACGGGCGGAGAGGTGACGACGGCGATGCTGATGGAAACGATCCGGCCGCTGCTGGTGGAGCACTTTCAGCCGGCGTTGTTGGCGCGTTTTCAGGCCATCGTGTATCGGCCGTTGTCGACCGATGCGCTGACCACCATTGTGCGCATGAAACTGGACACCGTCGCCCAGCGCATCGCGCAACGCTTTGGCGTCTCGGCCACGTGCGACGATGCGTTGGTGGCCGAATTGGTACGTGCTTGCCTGCTGCCCGATTCGGGCGCCCGCAACATCGACAGCCTGCTCGATCAGCAGATCCTGCCGGCACTTTCGCGCGAGTTGCTCGTGCGCAGTGCGCAAGGGCCGTTGCCATCGGTGATCCAGCTTGGCCATGCCGACGAGGAGGGCGTGACGATTGATTTTGAGGCCGCCATGGAGCGTGCGGCATGAATCGTGGCGGGCCGGGGTTGTTCGAGAAGGTGACGGGACACTTCGCCAGCGGCGCGGCAGTGGAGGACTTTGATGCGTCGACGCAGACGTTCCTCTCCGTCCAGGACAACATTCAGCGCATCTTGAACAGCCGGCGTAACGGCCTGTTGCACATCCCCGATTACGGCCTGGATGATCTGACTGAGGTGTATCGGGACCTGCCAGCTTCAACGTTGCGGCTCAAACGCGTCATGGAGCACACGCTGCTGACATACGAGCCGCGCCTCAAAGCCATCGATATCGAGATCGTCGATGTCGAGCACGGCATGCTGCTGAGCTTCATGATGACCTGCCATCTTCATCAGACGGGCCTCGTGCGGTTCGGCACGCACTTCCTGCCGGATGGCAAGACGCGCTTGACGTTGCTCAAGAGCGAGATGGCGTCGTTTCGAACCACATCATGGTGAGTGATACGGCATCGTAATGGCGGCCTTGGTGACACACAAACAGGGTGATGTGGATTGATGGAGACGCCGCCGCCCCTCTATTTTGGGCCGTATCAACCACCCCTCTGCGGGAGGGGCGACTACAAAAACTCAACTTCGAACAAGCGGTTGATTTCACGTCTTGGTGCGGTTTTGAAGTACCCAAGCCAGTCTGGACGTCCGGTGATGCACTTGATGCGGAGGGTAGCTTCATTGAACCTCCCCTGCGGCGTGCCGGCGTAACCGATCCGGCGAAGTCAGCGGGTCAGTGTCTAAAACGGTGTCATTACCTGGCACCGGAGTTTGAAAAGCAACTGGGAAGACCTGTCTGGGTAACCGTCGGTCAGTTGTGGAAAGCCGACTCGGCTGTATTTTCTCCAACATGGGATGGCCTGTATCACGGCGCGTCCATCACGTAGGGATTCAACTTTGACAAACACGCAGGGCTACTACTTGAATGTTCGAGATGGCAAACGAATTTGCTCCGTATCGGACGTGCGCAGGGCTGCGATTTTCGAGATCGGGCCATTGATGCGGGAGACGAATTGTCCGGCCTTCCGGGAACAACTCATCTGCCCCTGAAATGATGGACCTCACCGAGGTCGTGGTGCGCGTGGTTCAGATTGAATACGCTGTGCTCGCCCAAACTGGGGAATGCATAGCAGAGTGGATGGATTCCATCGTGGGCGCGGGCCATCGATGCGTCATCGTGGGCGAGTAGGCGAAGCGTGCTACGCCAGAATCGTCACGTTCGAACAGGCGCAAGTGGTACGTATTGACGTTGAGTGGAAAGAGATGGACTCAATTCGTTGACAGCAATGCAGAATCAGTCCATGATTGAACAGTTGTCTGACGCGAGACAAGATGAAACACCCGAGTTAACAATGGTGTCGCGGGCTGGATGTTAGTCCAGTTTCCCGCTCCAGTTTCCAGACAAGGCCCTAGGTCAAAGCCCGGGGCCTTGTTGTATCAGTACTTCAAACATATGCGGCAAGTAGCTTGAATTACTGAAAAACGCAGTTCCGGCTATTCACATCGGCACCGGATCTGCTATAGTTGCTTGCTCCGATGCGGGAATAGCTCAGTTGGTAGAGCACGACCTTGCCAAGGTCGGGGTCGCGAGTTCGAGTCTCGTTTCCCGCTCCAAATGTCGATCCACGGACATCCACTGATGTCCGGGATCCTTTAAAAAAGGGCGAAAGCCCTTTTTTCATTCCGGGAGCACCCGCCAAAAACCACCCGCATTTGGACTCCAATGAGTCCGGATGCGATGCATCGGCAGCGTGGTTAACGATGTCGACATTCATGGCCGGCACGTCCATTGTGAAGGCCCAGTGCATGGTGTACATCACAGGTTTATGCGGTTTGGGTCGAAGTCGCTCTCGCGGCGTCGACTTATCCGGTCGATGCACAAAAGTTCGTTGTGCAATAAGGCCGAGCACGTCGTAACTATGGATCCTCCCTCTCTATACAATGGCTATTCCTTCTTCGTTCCATCGGACTCCCTACGTGATTTCCCGTGACGAATTCGAAGCACTTGCCGTGCAAGGACACACCCGCATCCCACTGGTACGCGAAGTGTTCTCCGACCTGGATACGCCCTTGTCGGTCTACCTTAAGCTGGCCGATGGCCCATACACCTTTTTGTTCGAGTCGGTGGAGGGTGGTGCGACGTGGGGGCGTTATTCGATCATCAGTTTGCCGGCCAAGCGCGTGTATCGCCTTCGCGGTCACGAGTTGGAGGTGGAGGATGCCGGTGAAATGGTCGAGCGTCGTTACCTGGATGATCCGTTGGCCGAGATCGAAAACCTGCGCAAGCAGTACGATGTGCCGCGCCTACCACAATTGCCGGCTTTCAGCGGCGGACTGGTAGGTTATTTCGGTTTCGAAACCATCGGCTATATCGAGCCGCGCCTGGCACAGTGGGATCGCGAGGATGAACTGGGTACGCCCGATGTGTTGCTGATGCTGGCCGAGGAAGTGGCTGTCTTCGATAACCTCAAGGGTCGTCTCTACCTGATCGTGCATGCCGATCCGTCACAACCGCAGGCGTACGTACATGCGCAACGCCGGCTGGATGCGTTGACGCATCGGCTGAGGCAGGGTGGTGCGCCTTATCCGCAGCTCACGCAATCCACTGTGCTGGACGAAGGCGATTTTAAATCCTCCTTCACGCGCGAAGCATTCGAGGCGATGATAGAGCGTGCGAAGGAATACATTCGCGCGGGCGATATTTTTCAGGTGGTTCCATCACAACGCTTGAGCGTGGGTTTCCATGCACGTCCGGTGGATGTGTATCGTGCCTTGCGTGCGATGAATCCCTCGCCTTACATGTATTTCGTCGATGTGGGCGATACGCAGATCGTGGGCTCCTCGCCCGAGATTCTTGCCCGTCTGCAGAACGGCCATGTGGTGGTGCGTCCGATTGCCGGTACGCGCAAGCGGGGTGACACCGAGGAAGAGGATCAGGCACTCGAAGCGGAATTGCTGGCTGATCCCAAGGAGCGTGCTGAACACGTCATGTTGATCGATCTGGGCCGTAACGATATCGGTCGCATCAGCGAGACAGGTAGCGTTGAAGTGAGCGAATCCTTCGTGGTCGAGCGCTATTCGCACGTCATGCACATCGTGTCGCAGGTGCAAGGCAAGGTGACACCTGGCCTTAGTTATATGGATGTGCTCAAGGCTACGTTCCCGGCGGGGACAGTCAGTGGCGCGCCCAAGATTCGCGCACTGGAAATCATCCAGGAACTGGAACCCTACAAGCGCAACATCTATGCCGGCGCGATCGGCTGGATCGGCTGGTGGGGCGACGCGGACACCGCTATCGCCATTCGCACAGCCGTTATTCAGGGCGGCCGCTTGCACGTACAGGCTGGCGCTGGCATTGTCTACGATTCCGATCCCGCTTCCGAATGGGAAGAGACAATGAACAAGGGGCGTGCGTTGTTCCGTGCCGTGGCACAAGCAGCCAAAGGCCTGTGATGCTTGTGTTGATGTCGGTCAATCAATAAGGATTTACCATGATGTGGATAGCGCGTTGTTTTCGCTCGGTTGCAGTGTTGTCGCTAGCGTGTGCGTTACCGGTATTTGCGCGGGAGCCATCGCAAAGCTGGCCCGATACCGTGCTAAGCCGCACCCAGGCGCTGGCAGAATTGCAAACCTTGAACGCGGAACTGCTGAGTCATCCCAGCGCCACGCTGACACTGGAGCGATGGTGTAGCGCACATCATCTGGCGCCGGATGCGCATATCGTTGCCCATCGTGTCCACGGTGCCGACAAGCCGTTGCCTGCGGATGCGCGCGCCTTGCTAGGCATGGGTCCCCATGAGCCCGTGCGTTATCGTCGCGTGGCACTTAGTTGCGGCGATATCGTGTTGTCCGATGCGGATAACTGGTACGTGCCCGCGCGTTTGACCGAAGCCATGAATCAACAGCTCGATAATTCCGACGTGCCATTCGGCAAGGTCGTGCAGCCGCTGCATTTTCGTCGCCAGACGCTTTCGGCGGACCTGCTTTGGTCGCCGCTGCCACCGGGATGGGACGCTGGCGCACCCTTGCCACCAGCTAGCAACAAGCCGTTGACGATTCCTGACCATATACTGCAGCATCGCGCGGTGCTGTACACCGCCGACAATCAGCCCTTCAGCCTGGTGGTGGAAAGCTACACCGGCCACGTGCTGGCGCATCCATGATGCGATTATTGCGTCGGCATCCATAATCTTGAGCGATAGAGTCGTCAAAAAAACCTGAAACACTGCGTTTTTCTTTAAGAATATGGATGCCGGATCAATGATGTCGACCGTTTGGCTGGAGAGCATCATTTGCACTTGGAATATCCGCAATCTGTGATGGCGTGCGTGGCAGCAGATCGGTTGTTGAGCCATTCAGCACTACGCGATTGCGCCCCTCCGTCTTCGCTTTGTACAAAGCCTCGTCGGCAGCTTTGAGCAGATCGTCGGCACTGACGCCAGGTTGATATTGGACAACACCACAACTGAAGGACACATTGAACTCGCGTCCGTCAGCATATTGTTGCACACCGGCAAAGGCCTCTCGCACCTCGTCAAGAACGTGTACAGCATCCTTGGCATCGGTATTGGGCATGATTTCACCGAACTCTTCGCCACCCAGTCGGCCGGCAACGTCAGCCCTACGTAGTCGCTGTCGCAGCATATCGGCGAGTGTCCGGATAACGCGATCGCCGGCGGGGTGACCGTAGGTGTCGTTAACGTCCTTAAAGTGGTCCAGGTCGATGATGGCGAAACAAAGCGGCTGTCGATCACGTATCGCGCGTGCGATTTCTACGACCAATCGCCCTTTGATGTTGGAATGATTGAGCAAACCGGTCAAACCATCCTTGGCCATGTAGGAGCGCATCACACGATAACGCTCAAGGCGTGCCTGCACTGCGCTGATCAGATGTTCCGGTTCGATTGGCTTGGTAAGGAAATCATCGCCACCAAGCCGTATCGCCCCCAACTGTTTGGCGGTATCCCGCTCGGAGGAGAGAAAGACGATCGGCACCGACATGTAGTTTTCGAATTGACGAATGACGCTTGCCAGTTCCACGCCCGTACAATCGGGTAAATACATGTCCATCAGTACCAGGTCGGGACGAAAGTCGTTCAGATGACTCAGGATACTCATCGGATTGGTGACGATGTCGGTGATTATGCCCGCCGATTGCAAGGTGTAGGCGTAATGTTCGGCAAGCTCTCGCAGATCCTCCACGATCATCACTCGGTCCTGGCCCATCGTGATATGCGGTAGCAGGCGATCGAGTGTGCTCACCATCTCGCGCACATCGACAGGTTTCTCCACGTAAGCTGAACACCCTGCACGCGTAGCGGCCAGGCGTGCAGCGAGATCCGCACGCGTTGAAATAAACAGTACGGGCACATTGAGTTGCTTTGCCGAGACCAGCTTGGCAATGGTATCGGGCCCGGCCAAATCGCCGTCGGAAAACATGACATCCATCAACACTGCGGCGAGCTCTGGGTCAGTCGTGGCGTGGGCAAACTGCTGAGGAGTGGCAAAGGTTTTAACGTGATATCCGAAATGGCCGAGTTGTCGCGCCAGCTCTGCTGCCGCCACCGTATCGTCATCTACCAGGTACACCAGTTTTCGTGTGCCATGGTGAATCATCGGAGACGACTGCACAGCCGGAAAGGTAGATTCCACCGTTGTGCTCAGCGCTGCTGATTTCAGCGCGCCATATAGGAAAGCGACGGACTCTTGTTCCGACACATCAAGGAAATGTCCATCATCGATCGCCATGGCAACGGTCATTTCGATCTGTCGCGCCAGTTCCGAAATGCGCGGCATACCGAAGGTGGCACCGGAACCCGCCAGGCCATGGGCAATAAAACGTAATTGCCGCAGGGATTCCAAGTTCTGGCCATCATCGAAGGCCTGTTTCATAGCATCAAGCTTGTCAGGAAGTTGCTTGGCGTATTGCTCCTGCAAAAGTCGCAATTGCGTCAAAACGTTCGCCGGAGCGCTCATGGCACGTTATTCCATATTCCGCGCAAGGTATCCGAGAGCGTCATGGGATCAAAGGGTTTGGCAATCACGTCCGCCGCGCCCATCTTGCGGTACTGCTCCACCTCATGCGTTTGCACCTTGGCGGTCATGAAAACGATGGGTGTATTCTTCAAACTCGGCTGCTTCCGCAATTCCACAAGTGTGGCCGGTCCATCCAGTTTGGGCATCATCACGTCGAGCAGAATGAGATCGGGTTCGTACGTAGGAGCATCGCGCAGCGCGTCATGTCCTGATCCGCAGACCATCAATTCGAAGCCACCGACGGCTTCCAGCGCGATGCGCACTATCGCCTGGATATCGGCTTCATCTTCCACGCACAAGATACGTTTCAGAGTTTCGTTAGGCATTACAGTCTCCTGGACATGAGGTCTTCCTAGGCTTCATTCGTGCCGGCACTATCGGTAAGGTGACGGACAGTGTCCAGCAGTTCGGGATTGGTGGCATGCGATTTCACCAGGGCTGCCGTGACTCGGATCGATTCTTCGTGCGACAGTTCGGTGCCAGAAAAAACTAGTACGGATGGATGAGGCACCTGTTTGTCGATAATCGGCAAAAGGTCCCATCCGGACTGATCAGGTAGTTCCAGATCCAGAATGATAAGGCCGTAGCGTTGCTTGGCGAGCATGTCTGCCGCTTCCGCGAAATTGCTCGCCGAATCGAATTCCGCCACATCTTCGCAGAGGGAGCTGACGATATGACGTAAATCGATATCGTCTTCCACATGCAGTACACGCGTCTTGCCATTAGCTTGATTGCGAGTCGTTTTTTTTATGGCTTGTAACAGGTTCGATTCGTTGATGGGCTTGGCGATCCAATCCACGACGCCAAGGTCGTTGCCGTTGCCGTTGCTCTGTCGAACCTGTCGACGAAGATGGCCGGATACCACGATGATCGCGAGATTTTTTGTGGCAGGATCGTCATGTAGTTCCTTCATGAATGTACGGCCATCGACATCAGGCAATTTAAGATCCAATGTCATGGCGGAGTAACAACCTTCAGCCAGCATGCGCCGCGCCGAGGCTGCATCGTAGGCAGGCACGGCTTCGTAGCCGGCACGTTCCAACATCATTACTAGCAGCGTCGCGACATCGTGATCATCCTCGACGACAAGAACCTTGCTGCGATGCAAGGTCTTATACTCGACCGCGGATGGATCACGCACTTCGAGTGACTCGGACCATTTAGGTAGTTCGAAATAGAACGTGGTGCCCTGGCCTTCGGTTGTCTCGAATCCGATGTCGCCATTCATCGCTTCGATAATCGCTTTGGAAATGGACAGGCCAAGCCCGGTCCCACCTTTCTGGCGTGTATCGGATGAATCGGCCTGCGAAAATTTCGCGAAAATTTTGTCGCGAAAATCCTTGGGAATGCCGGGTCCATGATCCGTGACGCTAAAGTGAAGCTTGTCCTGGTGGCTCGTCAGGCACAATTCTACCGTCGTGCCGGCGGGCGCGAATTTGGCGGCATTGCCCATCAGATTGGTCATCACCTGAATCAGACGGTCGGCATCGACCTTTGCGCATGCAATCGGGTCTTGTACATCGAGACTAAAGGTGACGTCGAATTGTGCCGCGTAGGCTTTGTTGGCGGCGATAGCCTGTTCGACCAGCGGCAGCAATGGGGCAGGCACCAGTTCGAAGCGCATGCGGCCCGATTCGATTTTTTCGATATCGAGAATGTCGTTGATGAGGCGTACTAGTCGTTCGCTGTTATTGTGGGCGATCTCCACCAGGGTCTTAGCCTTGTCGGACAGTTCGCCACTGACACCACCAGCCAGTAGACCGAGTGATCCCATGATGGAAGTCAGCGGCGTGCGCAGTTCGTGACTAACGGTGGAGACGAACTCATTTTTCATCTGCTCTATTTTTTTGCGATCGCTGATGTCTTCAAGCGTGCCGGCATAGCCGATCAATCCATGCTCGTCCTTCATCGGCGCGACCTTGCAACTCGTCCATATGTGCAATCCGTTGTCGTCCACGAAGCGACAATCCGTGGCAAATGTGTATCCGTTTCGTATGGCCTCATCCCATAGCTTGCGCACGCGTTCGCGGTCTTCGTGGTGGACGCTAGCGTACCAGAGGGTGTTGACGCTCCCGCTGCCCTTATGGCCGGTGATCCGGCGATATTCCTGATTCATATGCACGCAGCAACCATTTACGTCCGTGACGAAGGTTCCCGATGGCGAGGCTGCATCCATGGCACTCAAACGTGAGGCCACCTGGCGCAAGTTGCCGGCATCGCGACGCTGCCTGACGAATGCTAAGCCCACACCGAAAAGACCAAGGGTCGCCATGCTGCCGATCAGACCAAATGTGCGTCGTTGATCAGTCTGTATTGTCATTGCGAGTGGCGAGATTTCACGACGAGCTTCGAGCACGCCACGCACGTCACCTACCTTCCAGTTTTTCTTCGGACTTGCAGGGGTGTTGTTGTGGCAGGTAACGCAGGCGGGCAGCATCACATCCGCCACCGCGTAACGCAGCATCGGTTTTCCGTTCACGTCTTCTAGGCGAATGAACTGAAGATTCGGATTTTTGCGCAGCGCGACGAGCGCATCGCGTTCGAAGGTATCGTGTGGGCCGCCGTCCTTGCGCCATGGAAACGGATAATCGCTGTAAAGACGCAATTGCAGGCCGGTATTCTGACTGTTGATACGGTTGCCAAGCTCGATGGTCAGCGTCGCCGGTAAGGGAATGGTATTGGGTTGGTCAAGATGATCATGTGTAACGGTGATGTCGTGGCCACGCATCTTGTCTACCACTTCCGTGGTGTACATGGCACGCACTTGTTCCATTGTGGTTAGCTCTTGCTTTGCGCCTTGTTCGGCAAGCGAAGAAACAATGCGTTGTTGCTGACTATGTAAATACCATAGTGCCGCACCCGTGATGCTGGCTACCAGCAGCGCCAGAAGCAGGATGGTGTGATCAAGCAGCTTCTCGCGTAATCGGGCAAGCGTTGTTTGCGGCTTGGTGGCAGCGTTGCTCTGTTCGTTATCCACGATCGATATCCTCCTTTCGCGATGACAGAAGACAGCGCAAGAAAAGTTCGACGGGGGGGAAAAGAAAAACGGCCGCCGTCCTTCGTGCGGGACTGACCATCGGCAAGCTGTTGACCTGGATCACGCTCATATGCCGAAAGCACTCCCCCGAATGTCGTTCGTTATGGGTGAATTTCGTTGTGAGTCCCCGAACTCATCGACACTGCATTGGGTGAAGATGTTAGTAATTAAAGTACACCTTTTCCCTCGCATAGGACATCCGATTACACACATCGTTTTTTCAGGGCCGGCAGGTGTGTGTAAATACCCGATTCATGTGGCTACGAAAACGACATGCCATCCATGATGATGATCTGTATATCATTGATTAATAAAATTAAAATGTGCGTGTCATCGAATGATTTCCGCCGTTCCTTGCCCTTGGCGGCCGCAAGGCTAAAGTGATGCAGCGCGCAACTCTGGCCGCCGGCGTTGGTATGCTGTGTCTTCACGTGCCGTCCTGCGGCGCTCAACGCTCGTCGTCGGCGGGGAAAATGTGGTTATGGACGACGAGATTTTTAAGATAATGCAATATAAATCAAAAAATTAGGCTCAATATGTTGCTGATGATCGACAATTACGACAGCTTCACCTTCAACCTCGTGCAATACCTCGGCGAGTTGGGACAGGAGGTGAAGGTGGTGCGCAATGATGCGATGGACGTTGCCGGCATCCGTGCGTTGAAGCCGTCACATATCATGATTTCGCCTGGCCCGGGGACACCGTATGATGCCGGCGTTTCGCTGAATGTGCTGCGCGAATTGGTGGGTGAGATCCCGGTGTTTGGTGTCTGTCTTGGGCATCAGGCCATCGGACAGGCCTTCGGCGGCAAGGTGGTTCGCGCCAAGCACATCATGCATGGCAAGACCTCGCCGGTGCGCCATCTGGGCAAGGGCGTGTTCGCCGGATTGCCGGATTCGTTCGAAGCCACGCGTTATCACTCGTTGGTGGTGGAGCAATCTTCGCTGCCCGATTGCCTGGAAGTCACCGCCTGGACGGAAAACCCCGACGGCTCCATCGACGAGATCATGGGCCTGCGCCACAAGACGCTGGCGGTGGAGGGGGTGCAATTCCATCCCGAGTCGATTCTCACCCAGTACGGTCATGACCTGCTACGTAACTTCCTTCGGCAACCGTTGCAAAAGCTCGCCGCATGACCGGGCGCACCATCACCATCACGCCGCAAGAAGCGTTGCAACGCACGATTGAACATCGTGAGATCTTTCATGACGAGATGATTGCGCTGATGCGACAGATCATGAATGGCGAGGTGAGTCCGCTGATGACGGCGGCGATCCTCACCGGCCTGCGTGTGAAGAAGGAAACCATCGGTGAAATCACGGGTGCGGCGCGCGTGATGCGTGAGCTGTCGGCCAAGGTGGAGGTGCCGCCTCATTCACATTTCCTCGACATCGTCGGTACCGGTGGTGATGGTGTGTCAAGCTTTAATATTTCCACCGCTTCGATGTTTGTGGCCGCGGCGGCGGGCGCACGCATTGCCAAGCACGGTGGGCGCAGCGTGTCGTCCAAGTCGGGCAGCGCGGACGTGCTTGAAGCGCTGGGGGCGAAGATCGAGCTGTCGCCCGCACAGGTGACGCAGTGCATGATCGAGACCGATATCGGCTTCATGTACGCCCCCAATCATCATCCTGCGATGAAAGTGGTGGCGCCCGTGCGCAAGGAAATAGGCGTGCGCACCCTGTTCAACATCTTGGGGCCGCTGACCAATCCGGCTGGTGCACCGAACATCTTGATGGGAGTTTTCCATCCGGATCTTGTCGGTATCCAGGTGCGCGTGCTGCAGGCGCTCGGCGCGCGGAACGCTATGGTGGTGTGGGGGCGCGATGGTATGGACGAAATTTCACTGGGTGCTACAACCCTGGTTGGCGAACTGCGCCATGGCGAAGTTCTGGAGTACGAGATCGAACCAGAGGATTTCGGGTTGGCCATGGCGTCCAGCCGCAATCTGCGGGTCGAGAACGTGCAGGAATCCAAAACCATGCTGCTGGACGCGCTGGAAGACCGGCACGGCGTGCCGCACGACATCGTCTGTATGAATGCGGGCGCGGCGCTGTATATCTCCGGCCTGGTCAGCTCTATCGCTGGTGGCATAGAGTTGGCCCGGACGACCACCGCCAGCGGCGCGGCCCGTGCAAAAATGGACGCATTCGTGGCAACCACCCAGCGACTTGCGGATACTACTCGCTGAGTGCAAGCCCATCCCTTTCACTGGTTCCTCATGCCGATCACAAGCCTATGACCGACATTCTTCAACGCATTCTTGCCCGCAAGGCGGAAGAGCTCGTCGAACGCAGCACCAAGTTACCGCTGAAAGAGCTGTCCGCTCGCGTGGCTGACATGCCCGACACGCGCGGCTTCGCAGCAGCCATCGAGGTCAAGATCGCCGAGGGGCTTCCCGCGGTGATTGCCGAGGTGAAGAAAGCCAGCCCCAGCAAGGGCGTGATCCGGACGGAATTCGATCCGGCCGCCATCGCGCGAAGTTACGAAGCGGGTGGAGCGGCCTGCCTTTCCGTGCTGACCGACAAGGATTTTTTTCAGGGTAGCGAGGATTTTCTGCAGCAGGCGCGTGCAGCGTGTTCGTTGCCGGCGTTGCGCAAGGATTTCATCATTGACCCTTATCAGGTCTACGAGGCGCGTGCGATCGGTGCGGATTGCATCCTGCTGATCGTGGCGGCGCTGGATGATGCCGAATTGCTGGAGCTTTCCCTGCTGGCCGCCGATCTGGATCTGGATGTGCTGTGCGAAGTGCACGACGCTGAGGAATTGGAACGTGCCCAAGCCGTGCCAGTGCCGCTGATCGGCGTGAACAATCGCAACCTGCGCACTTTCCGCACCTCACTCGATAACTCGCTTGAACTGCAGCAACTGATGGAATACGACCGTATCTTGGTCGCGGAGTCGGGCATCCGCACGCCCGACGATGTTGCGCGGTTGCGCGACGCGGGTATCAACGCTTTTCTGGTGGGCGAAGCGTTTATGCGCGCGGCCGATCCTGGCCAGGAATTGAAGCGGCTATTCGACACTCACGGATGATGATTCCAGATTTCCTGCCTACCTGACCCAGAGAGAAGCCGGCACTTGCAGACAAAACGCTCCTGGCAGGGCAGCAAGAGCTAAGGGGCGTTGCAAGGCGGCTTAGCGGGTGCCACGCACTACGATGGTCTTGCCAGAGACCTCGATCATGCCTTGCTCTTCCAGCTGCTTGAGTACACGGCCTACCATCTCGCGCGAGCAGCCAACGATGCGGCTGACTTCCTGGCGGGAAATGCGGATCTGGGTGCCGGCCGGATGGCTCATCGCATCCGGCTCCTGGCAGAGATCCAGCAGAGTGCGCGAGATGCGGTTGGTCACGTCCATGAACGCCATCCGGCTTACCTGGCGCGAGGTGCGCAGCAAGCGGTATGTAAGCTGGGCGCCAATGGCGAACAGGATCTTCGGGCATTCGTCGCGCAGCGGGCCTTCCAAAAGCTGGAACAGGCGCTCGTAGCTGATTTCCGCCATTTCGCACGGGCTGCGCGTGCGCACCATTGATTCGCGTTGCGCCTGCTCCACGAACATGCCCATTTCACCGATGAACTGGCCGCGGTTGATATAGGCCAGAATCAGCTCCCGACCTTGCTCATCCTCGGTGCAGACGGCCAGCGAACCCTCGATCACGTAATAGAGGGTGTTGGCGGGGTCGCCCGGGCGAATGATGGCGGTCTTACCGGGGTAGCGGCGACGATGGCAGAGCCCCAGAAAGCGCTCCATGGCGACGGGGTCCGGCGCAAAGCCTAGTGGCGCCTGCGATTTTTCAAAAGCTTGTTGTAATTGATATTTCAGCTGCACCACAGAAGTTTTCCCCAAGCTGAGTAGTCCAAGAGGGCCGTCCTTACCGGCGGCCGTACTGACTGAACGCATCCCTTGCGACTGTGTGCATTATGGCAAAGACGACACGTGGCTGTGGATCTGCCCGCGGTTCTGTTTTTCATCGTTTTGCCGCATACTTTGCAGTCTTCCTCGGATGGTGGCATTTGGCATCGTCCGTACACAAGGGGCGTGCAGGATAAGGGTCCAGCATGCCTTCTCAATTCAGCGGGGACCCTTGTAGCTAACCCGCCTCACTTGTCGGCCGTGACCCGGCCATGGAGTGTCGCCGTGGTGAAACCCCTCCCGCGCCTGCGCTTGCAGGGCTTCAACAACCTGACCAAGGCTCTGAGCTTCAACATTTATGACATCTGCTATGCGGTGTCCGAAGACCAGCGCCAGCGCTATATCGAGTACATCGACGAGCAGTACGACGCCGATCGCCTCACCCAGATCCTGACCGACGTGGCCGAGATCATCGGCGCGAATATTCTGAACGTGGCCCGCCAGGACTATGACCCACAGGGCGCCTCGGTAACCATTCTCATCTCCGAAGAGCCCGTGGTGGAAAAACTGGGCCGTGACACGATTTCCGATGCCGTGGTGGCACACATGGACAAGAGCCATATCACCGTCCATACCTATCCGGAAACGCACCCGCACAATGGCATCGCGACCTTCCGCGCGGACATCGACGTAGCCACCTGCGGCGTGATCTCCCCGCTGAAGGCCTTGAATTACCTGATCGACAGCTTCGAATCGGACATCGTGGTTTGCGACTATCGCGTGCGCGGCTTCACCCGCGATGTGAGGGGCAAGAAGCACTTCATCGATCACAAGATCAACTCGGTGCAGGACTACCTAGCACGCCACATCCGCCAAAAGTACGAGATGTTCGACGTGAACGTGTATCAGGAAAACATCTTCCACACCAAGATGCACATCAAGGACTTCGACCTCGACACCTACCTGTTCGAAGCGCACGCCGACGATCTGTCGTTCAAGGAGCGGCAGAAGATCGAGCAACTGCTGCGCCGAGAAATCGAAGAACTATTTCATGGACGCAACCTGATGTGATCGGCTAGCGGGTGCAAGATCACGGTTGCAGCGTAGCGATCAAGGGTTTCCAGCGCTCGTGCGTCGGTGTGGGCGGTAAGGGCGCCGAGACGCACCACTGCACGCGTCAGCGCACCGGTCTTGCAGCGTGCATGTGTTCCAGTTCGACCAGACTGAGCGAGCAGCCTGTTGTGGTGAGAGCTATCGCTCAAACTTTGGGTTCGAAGGGTTCGGCGGTGTCTGGGGCGTCGGGGTCGAGCAGTAGGCGTACGCGCAATTCGGCCTGGTCCAGCGCCTGCTGGCAATGGCGGTACACGCCGATGCCACGCTCGAATGCACGTAGCGATTCGTCCAGACTCATTTCGCCCCCTTCCATGCGCGCCACCAGTTGTTCGAGCTCGTCCAGTGAGCGCTCGAAATCGGCGACCGGAGTGGTTTCTGCGGGGGCGGGGGAGGACTTGGCCATGGCGGGCAACGCTAGCGCAGCACAGGCGTGGAATCAATTGCCTGCGATGGTTTTTCACTCGTCTAGCCGGAAAGTAAGGCTTGCCGGTTCGTCCGCTGCGGCGATATTTTGCGATATTCCCCATCCGGATAGTTGTGGCCTGCGCAGCGCGCCACCCAAGGAGTTTTTGTGAGTCATCGTTCTTCCTCGCCGAAGGCCCAGCCGGCCGGCACGGGATTTTCCGGCTATCAAAAGTTCGTGGTGGCCGTGCTGGCGTTTTTGCAGTTCACCATCGTGCTGGATTTCATGCTGTTGGCGCCGTTGGGGGCCATCGTCATTCCGGCGCTGAAGATCACGCCGGGCCAGTTCGGCGACGTGGTCTCGGCCTATGCGTTCAGCGCAGGCGTGTCGGGTATTTTGGCGGCGGGCTTTGCCGACCGCTTTGACCGGAAAAAACTGCTGCTGGTGTTCTACACCGGCTTCATGCTCGGCACCTTGCTGTGCGCGCTGGCGCACAGTTACCTATCGCTGTTGCTGGCGCGCATGGTGACGGGGCTGTTTGCCGGCGTGGTGGGTGCGGCGTCGATGGCCATCGTTACCGATCTGTTTCCGCTATCGATGCGCGGCCGCGTGATGGGCCTTATTCAAACGGCTTTCGGCGCCAGTACGGTGATCGGTTTGCCGCTCAGCTTGGCGCTGTCCGGTCGTTGGGGGTGGAACGCGCCGTTTTTTCTGGTCGTGGCGGTATGCACACTGGTTGGCGCAGCGATTTTCAGTCGCTTGCGTCCGGTCACTGCGCATCTCGCGTTGCAGCCTGATCACCATCCGTTGCACCACCTGCTGCATACGCTGCGGACTCGTTCCTACCTGATCGGTTTTGCTACCACAGCCATGCTGACCATGGGTGGCTTTCTGCTGATGCCCTATTCCACGGTGTTTCTGGTGCACAACGTGGGCATTGCCATCGAGCAACTGCCGCTGGTGTATCTGGTCACCGGCGCCGTGTCCATCATCACGGGGCCGCTGATCGGCCGGGCTAGCGATGCGTTCGGCAAGTTCCGTGTGTTTGCCTTTGGCTGCACGGTGAGCGTCGTGATGGTGGTGGTCTACACACGCATGTCCCACGTGGGTTTGTGGACGATGATTGCGGTGAGCGCGATGCTTCAGCTGGGTATTTTTTCGCGCATGATCGCGTCGGCGGCATTGATGTCGGCCTTGCCCAAACCGGCCGATCGTGGCGCGTACATGTCGATCAGCTCGTCGTTGCAGCAGATGTCGGGGGGGATCGCTGCCATGCTGGGTGGCATGGTGGTCAAGGAAGCCATCGACGGTCAGTTGTTGCATTTCGACGCGCTGGGCGACGTGGTGATATGCACGACGTTGCTGTCCTTTGTGCTGATGTATTTCGTCAATCGGCGAGTCAGCAGGACGGCGCTGGCAGGCGTGGGATTGGAACAGACGGCGAGCCAGGAACCGTAATCGAGCCGTGTCGGTCGGGTGGTCGCGTAGGTTGGGTTACGCTCCGCTAACCCAACCTATGCCTACGTGGTTGCCAACACACGCGCCCACCGCTTAGGCGAAATAGCTCTTCAGCACGTTCAGTCAGCCAGCGATCGGCCACGGCGATCAGTTGATCGCCTTCGTATAACAGCGGGCAGTTATCGCGTTGCCAAGGCGGAATCGCTCCCGTCTGAAATAACGCGCGAAGATCACGCGTGTGGCGATCACCAGCCGGTTTGATCCGCTCGCCTCCTTGTCGCCAACGAACCTGCAACGCAAAGGGAAGTCGCACGTTCGGGTCCGTACTCAGCACACTGCTATCGGGCAAGGTCAGTGGCTCGCCTTGCCAGCGCAGTTCCGCGGATGGCTCGATTCGCTTGTGCGGCGGCACCGCCCATAGCCGGTGCCTCCATACATGCACCTGGGCCCCCGGCCATTGGATACAAGGCAATTGCCCGTCCTGTGCACTGCACTGCCGTTCGATCTGCCGGCGTTGTGCGGTCGTCGGCGCAGTCAGGCCCTGGGCATGCAGCCAGTGCGCCAGCAGCGGATCACGCCATGCGGAAGGTAAGGCAAGCCAGCCGCGTGCATCGAGGCTGTTGCTGGTGTCATCGCGTAAGTGTTCATAGGCGACCCGCCAATCCTGTTGCAGCGTATCGGCCGCAGCGCGGCACAGCACGGCACTGTGCGTGATCGAGATGGTGGCTTGTGGCCAATACGCTTTCAGCAACGGGATGACGTTGTGGCGCAGGTGATTGCGCGCCAGTTGCCGGTCATCGTTGGAGGGATCGTGGATGCAGGGCAGGTCGTGTGCGCTCACATAGTCGACTAGCGCCTGGCGTGGCAGCGTGAGCAGCGGCCGCCAGGCGATACCACGGCCTAGCGGCCGTTCTTCACGCATGCCGCCCAGGCCTTCCGGTCCGGCGCCGCGCAGCAGTTTCAGCAGTACGGTTTCGGCCTGGTCGTCCTGATGGTGAGCGAAGACCAGACGCTCGTCCTCAACGAGGTGTTCGGCGAATACGGCATAGCGAGCCTCTCGCGCGGAGGCCTCCAATCCTATGCCGGTTGAGCGCTGAACCTTGGCGACGTGTACTTCGCAAGCAATCCCCAGGGCTGCGCAGAAGGCGCGACAGTGCGCCGCCCAGCGTGCGCTTTCCGCATGCAGCCCATGATCGACATGCAGAGCACGCAAGCCGCGTGTGCGTGCCGGCGAGAGGTGTGCCAAGGCATGCAGCAAAGCGGTGGAATCCGGCCCTCCGCTGTAGGCGACGCAAAGCTTGCCATCTGGATGCGCATGGAGCGCTGCAAACAAGGTACCTGGCAAGGCTTCGCTTTGAAGGGTAAGTGCGCGCATGGTCATGAGGTTTTTGATGTTTGACGAGTGTCGCCCAAGACGTGGTCAAACACAAAAAACGGGGACAGGCTGCCTGGTTTGGGTGTATTCACGTCTTCTTGCGGTTGCCTGGGTTCATGCTTTCCTATGTTGTCTTACTCCGTACCCTGAGCGTTGTGGAGGCCTTCATGCTTATCCCATCGTTACAGCTAGGCTTATCGAATTGGCAGTCCGAAATACATGATGTCATTGACGCCACGGCAAGAATCGGCTTTGAATTTTTGATCGCGTTGATGATCGTGTTGGTAGGCGTTTGGACGTCCAATCGCATCGTGGTATTTCTGCAGCGCGCGCTGGGAAAAATGCACACCGATGCGACCTTTGCGTCGGTGGTGTGCAACTTTGCCAAATGGGCGGTGCGCGGGATCGCTTTCATCTTTGCACTTGGGCAAATGGGCGTGGCGACGGCCAGCGTGCTGACCATGGTGGGCACGGCGGGGCTGGCGATCGGCCTGGCCTTGCAGGGTACGCTGCAGAATATTGCGGCAGGTTTGATGCTGCTGCTGTGGCGTCCTTTTGGCGTGGGCGATTCGATCGAGGGAATCGGGGCGGTGAGTGGCACCGTGCAGGATGTCACGTTGTTTACAACGCATCTCATCAAGAACGATGGAACGATGATGTTCGTGCCTAATAGCCAACTGTGGTCCAATCCGGTGACGAATCTCTCGGCGCGGCCTTATCGCATGATCAGCATTCAATTGCTGATCGCGCGGCACGACGATATCGAGGATGCGCTGGGCGTATTGCGACAGATCATCAATGCCGATCCGCGGATTTTGCAGCAACCGGACGCGATGTCAGGCGCGGTTGTGTCCGACTACACCGATCTGGGTACCAAGCTGAACTTGATGGCCTGGACCAAGGTGGCCGATTTCTATCCCACCAAGGCCGATTTGCTGCGCACGATCAAGCCACAGCTTGAAGTGGCCGGCTGTACCTTGCCATGTATTCCATTTACGACGGATTCGCCGGCCATGTTTGGCCAGCGGCTGGATGGTGACCCTATCGGCATGCCGATGCAACCCAGGCATGTATAGGAGTCTGTCGGACTGGAGTCAGTGTTTCGATCGCGAAGACCTTTGGGACCAGGGGGAACTCGATGGGAGACAAAGCCATGAAGCGTTTGAGTTCATTCACATGCTCGGCGGTACTTGGAGTGACATGCACCTGTGCAGCGGTTTTTGGGGCATTCAATGTTTACGCACAAAACTATCCTCGGCCAGCGTGGCCGGACCTCAACCCCAACCCTCGATATTTCAATCCATGCTTCGACAACAGTGCGGGCAACATTGGAAACGAGGCGCTTACCATCGTGGTTATCACACCTACGCAATACGAGGGTACGCAGCCGGACGGCTCCCCAGGATTTGATGCCTTATGGGCAAGTCACGCGCAGTTCTGGGAGGCGACCCACGGAGGCGCCGGACTAACCTACAGCCTCGAAAAAGGGCAGCAGCTGAGCAATCCACTTGATCCTACCTCTGCGCCGACCGGCAATGATATGTATGTGTTGCATGAGTGTTATCCGGCGGGGTACGCCGTGCCGGAGAAACCTCCTTTGACTGCGCAGAACGACGATATCCTGGAGCACTGGGCGTATACGGCGGCGAACTGGTCAGGTTTCAATCAGATCATTGCGCTGATGGAAAAGCCGGGTGTCACCGTGGTGACCTTGCACCATGGCCAGGTCGTGCATGCCAATTGGCATCTATACGATGGTATATCACCGCCGCTGCTTCCGCCTTGGGAGTATTGATGCATACATTAGTGCGCTTGTTCAAATGCACGTAAACGACGCTCCAGCTCCCATTGCGCCGTCGCTTTCTCGCTGCTTGCCAATAATCGCTGGCAAGCAGCGTTGGGATGGCCGGCGCCCAGCGAGATGCCTTGGCAGGCGCTGGATGCCCACAGACTCTCGCCCGGCAGGAAGCTATAGCTGAGGCTGTTGCGTGCCATCTGTTTCAGCATGGGATAGTCCAGGCCAAAGTCTTCCGCAGCGCGCACGTACTCGTGGGTAAGGTCGATGCGTGAAACACCTTCGTCGTCGGTGGACAGCGTCACGGGAACGCCGTGCTTGAGGTAGATCGGCAACGGATGCTCGGCACCGCGCACGCCCAGAATCACATCGTTGCTGGTGAGGTTGATTTCCACCATCACATGGCGCGCGGCCATTTCGTCGAGCAGTGCTTCGGGGCGGTCTTCGTACATCACGTCCACACCGTGGCCGATGCGTTCGGCATGGCCCAGTTCCACCGCCTCGCGGATGTGGAAACGCAGGCCTTCCGGTGGCACCAGTCCCGGTGCCAATTCGCCGGCGTGCAGGCTGATATGCACCTTCGGGTATAGGCGATGCAGGTAGTCGAGCATGTGCATTTGCAGACTGTAGTCGCGCATCGACAAATAGCCGTCTTCGGGCATCACGAAATTGATACCTACCCAGCGTGGATCGACCGACGCGAGTTCAAAGCCCAGAAGGGTTTGCGCGAACACGCGTTCGGGCGCTGCGCCGCGTAAGACCTGATACAGGAATCGAATCTGCACGGTGCAGCCCGAATCGGCCTGCTTGCTGTCACAATGCTGTTGCTGCTTGCGTTGGGCCAACGCTTGCGTGAGCAGCTGTTCGTCGTCGGCCATTTCGTCTTTCAGACCATGCGCTAGCAATTGGCGACGCATCAGGTCAAAGTCGGCGTGCCAGCCCAGCGTGCGGGCGAGTCCGGCGGCATGCGCGAATGGCGGGGTGATCATCAGTTCCAGGTATTGCTCGTTCTGCACGCTGGCGCGTGCGCTGACTTCGTTGAGCCAGTCACCCTTGTGCTGAGAGCCGACGGCGCCGAAGCGACCGAAGGTGTCGAAGAACTGGTCGTGGCCCGAGTGGCCGTTCGAAGGTGCGAAGCTGCGCATGGAGAACGCATCCACCAACGTGTCGTAGAAGTGTTGATCGCTCAATGCATCGCCGGCGGGACGTCGGCCGTTGCCGCAATTGGGGGCAGTTGCATCATGTTTGTCGAGCAGGCCGGATGTGGCGATATCTACGCACAGGCCATCGGCTGCGGCCTCGGCAATCAACGATTCGGCGTAGATCGCACCGCCGAGGTGGACATGCAGATCGCCCCCTTTGGGCATGTCGGCGAGAAAGGCGTGCAGGGCGAGTGGGCTCTGCTGACGAGCGGTTTCGAAGGCTTTGGCGGTGCGGGCTTCGGCATCGCTACTAGGTGTCGGCGCTTTTTGCGCGCAAACCAGCGGCGCGCAGATTAGCGTGGCCATAAGGATCACGCGTTGCAACGAGGAGCGTGTCTGCATAAGAGCGTCCCACAGGTAAAAGCTGGGCCATTGTTCAGCAAAAGTCGGCAGGCGGCTAGTGATGTCGTAGGTTGCCATGAAAGTCCCATGATTGCGGGACTTTCATGGCAACCTACGTGCTTACTCTTGGAATGCGCCGTAACCGCGCAGACGGCGATAACGCTGTTCCATCAGCTCAGGTAGGGGAATGGCTTCGAGCCGATCCAGCTCGTTGAGCAGCACGGCCTTCAGGCGCACCGCCATCGAGTGCGGATTGCGGTGGGCGCCGCCCAGGGGTTCGCGCACCATCTTGTCGATCAGGCCCAGTTGCAGCAGGCGCGGAGCGGTCATGCCGAGGGCTTCGGCAGCGTCCTTGGCCTTCTCGCCGCTCTTCCACAGGATCGAGGCGCAGCCTTCTGGGGTAATCACCGAATAGGTGGCGTATTGGAGCATCAGGGTGCGGTCGCCCACGCCGATCGCCAGCGCACCGCCGGACCCGCCTTCGCCGATCACCGTGCAGATGATCGAGGTTTTCAGTTCGGCCATTTCCAGCAGGTTGCGAGCAATGGCTTCGCTCTGGCCGCGTTCCTCGGCGCCGATGCCGGGGTAGGCGCCCATGGTGTCGATGAAGGTAAACAACGGGAGTTTGAAACGTTCCGCCATCTTCATCAGGCGCAACGCCTTGCGATAGCCCTCCGGGCGTGGCATGCCGAAATTGCGCTTGAGCTTGCCCTTGGTATCGCGGGCTTTCTGATGGCCGATGATCATCACCGGGCGGCCATTGATACGGCCCAGTCCACCTACGATAGCACCGTCGTCCGCAAAGGCGCGATCACCGGCCAGTTCGTGGAACTCCTCGCAGATCACGCTGATGTAATCGAGCGTGTAGGGGCGAGCCGGATGGCGCGAAAGCTGGGTGGTCTGCCAGGAATCCAGGTTGCGGAAGATGTCGGCGGTCTTGATCTTCAGCTTTTCGCGCAGGCGGTGGATCTCGTCATCAATGTTGACGGCCTGCCCGCTACTGGCATAGCGCAATTCCTCGATTTTGGCTTCCAGATCGGCAATCGGTTGTTCGAAGTCGAGGAAATTAGGGTTCATTCCGGTCTTGGTCTGGTACAGAGTCGGGGCAGTATACCGGGGCCACCAAAAACACGGGAACGGGGGCGTATGGCTAGCCGGGCAGCAAGCCTGTTATGTCTTGACAGAGAACTTCGGTATGCAAGCTAGGGCGGTGATCAACCGAACATATTCCCTTTCCAAATATGCTGCGCTTTTCGCGGTTCGATAAACACATGATGTGCATGAGGTGGCAGCCGTCGCCACACTAGTTTGCATCACAGAATGCCTTTGGCGTTTGGCAGCGTTACGCCATTTGACCAGTACTTCACGTTTCCTCGTCTATGTTTCGTGCTGCACTGATAGCGCAGCATAAATAAACATGTCTCCAGGTACGCGGCCCGTCCATGGGACTATTGGAGTTCTTGCCCACGCAAGTCAACTGCGCGCTAAGGCCGGAAAGGTATTTTCATTTACTACAGCTTCTGGCTGCTAAGGACGCTACGAGTGAAATATTTGAAATGGTTAGCACTGTCTTTATGCGGTACGGCTTTGTCAATGACCGCATTCTCATCCGCCTCCGCACAGGACGAAAATCATAGGGTATATAGCGTATACGTCAGCTCTGGAGGAACTACGTTAGGTGGAGACGACTGGGTACATTCTGTAAGCATTTCTGGAAATAATCGATTTTCGATCCAATTGAACCCCGACGTGCCGCATAAACTGATTTGCACTGCGACGCCCGGTGGTCAGGCTAATCCGCCAACAACGATTCCGCTCATAGGCATTGTAGAGCATGTCGTCATAAGATTCTGAGCCACATGACGAGGCAGCGAATTTGCACAGCGGCAAGGAAAGAGGACAGATTCTTCGCGTAGCGTGTCGCCACACCACGCCACTGTTTCAGGTACAAAAACGCATTCTCAACCAGGTGGCGATGACGATACAGGTACGTGTCGTAGTCGCGCGGCTCTTTTCGGTTTTTACGTGGCGGAATATGCGCCTGCATGCCTTGCTCATGAGCCTGCTCAACAATGGCATCACTGTCATAACCTTTGTCGGCCATGAGATGCTCAGCAGGAATGTCTTTGATCAGTTCCGCGGCCTGCGAACAATCTGCCCGGGTACCCTCTGTAACAAGAATTCGGACTGGCATACCATGCGCATCCACGGCCAAATGTATCTTGGTGTTGCGCCCCCTTTTGTGAGACCTATGCCCTGATTGCCGCCACGAGCTCCCGCTGCATGAGGATGAACCTTGCAGTGACTG
The DNA here is from genome assembly GCF_004114615.1 of Dyella sp. M7H15-1. NCBI lineage: Bacteria > Pseudomonadati > Pseudomonadota > Gammaproteobacteria > Lysobacterales > Rhodanobacteraceae > Dyella > Dyella sp. M7H15-1. The sequence goes on along the minus strand of NZ_CP035300.1, from coordinate 1,172,002 downwards.
GCATCGATCATCAGCCACTCAAAGTCCGGCTCATCCATCACACGTTCCAACAGACCTTCCCATGTGCCGTTATCGCGCCAGCGACAAAAGCGCCGATGGGTATTCTTCCAATCGCCGTACTCGGGTGGTAAATCTCGCCACGGCGCTCCGGTGCGAAGTATCCAGAACACTGCGTTGATGAATTGCCGATTATCTTTGGCTACACGCCCCCATCGGCCCGCTTGACCCGGCAAATGGGGTTCAAGCAAACCCCATTTTTCATCGGAAATGTCATGGCGTCGATAGGCTGCAGTCACAGAGGATTCCATCCAGCAAGATTCCATGGCGGGTAGTTAACCATATTTCAACACCTCATGACGACAGGCTCTAAGAATAGATGGTGGATCGATACTTATTGATTCGCTGAATTTCAATCAAAACACGGGTAGCAAATCTCCCGTAGCGTTCTACTTGATGTGCACGAGACGCGGCAATTCATGATGCAAGTTCCCCGAAGAACAAGACGAATCGCTGTTCTTCGGGGTCTGCCTATTTATGCCATCCGATGACACACATCTTTTTAGATCCTGATTCCGTGACCTCTCCTCGGCACGATTCCGCTTTGCCGTCCAAGGCGGTGATCAGCGCGATGATGATGCCGCACTCAGCTATCGGATGCCAGAAAAAGAACCACTCACCGCGGCGCGCGGGCTTTTACACCGACGCTTGCAGGCACCGCCGGGAACATTTTCCTGCTTGCGTGCAACCGCATACCTCGCGATCGTTCGCGCGTAGGGATGATTGATGAGTTGCTGGCCAGGCCCGGGCTAGGTGCAGCGCGCCGCCACAGGCGGCAGCCAGTCGTCGGCGGTCCAGGTGACATAGAGCGTCCGCCACACCTTGAACACGGGACAGTGCCGGTCGAAGTTGAGCGTCACCCGTCGCGCGTGCAGGGTCAGTTGCGCGGCGACCCACATCATCTCCTGCATCACCGTCTTCAAGCGTCGACGTTTGACCGGATGACGCAGCGGGATATCCTTGCCCAGCAGTGCTTGCTGGCCGATCAGGCGCAGGATGTTGTAAGCCACTGCCGCCAAGCTCAGCACCAGAGCGTTGGTGTTGAATTTGCCGCTCGGCAAGCGCTGCTTGCCTTCGATCGCCTCGAAATCGCTTTTGCCTTCGGCCAGCAAGCCGATGTAACCGGCCAGAATCTGGCTGCTTGGCAAACCCTGGCGCGTGGGAAACTTCGGATCGATGTGTTGCGCGATCTGGGCAAAGCGGTGCAGTGCGATGCCCACAAAGGCCAGACCCGACATCGCGGTTAGGTCGCGGGGGGATTGGCGAACAACGAAGGACGTGGGCTGCATGAAAGCGATCGTGTCGACGGGTTGTGCGTCAGCGTAATCGATCACGGGATGCCATGGGAGTGGCATATCGAAGACGTCCACTCACCCGCCGGGTGAGTCAAAGATCACTCCCAAACCCAGAGGCCATGCGCACTGCGCGTTGGGAGCTCACGGAATCAGGGATGAGTCATCGCGGGTACTTGCGGTGCTTGCATCGATCTGGGTAAATACCTGCCAAGGGAAGACAAGGGGTTTGCATGGAAGACCGCCATCATCAATGCGTCTTATGCACCAGCACTCTGGGCGTAACCGGCAACATAATTGCCGAGCTGCCGCATGGCACGGACAGGTGCGCTGCACCACAGCTTGACTCGCAGCGTCTTCACTTCAGGCCAACTCATCAAGGCGATGAGTGGCTTCAACCTTACGTTCTTCGACACCAGCGCCAGCAAAAGCTGCGCTGCCAACGACAATCTGGTGCAAAGCGTCGTTGGCCTGGCATCCAGCGACAGCGGGGTTACGACGCCCTGGATCGGCCAATGCAGGCCATCGACAACTACAATGGCACGAATGAGTCGCGTTAGTGCGTTCTTTCATGAAACGTGTGAGATCCGAAAAAGAATCGAGAGGCAAAGGAATGAAACATATAGAACGCGTCCAAGAGATAAAGTATGTCTGGCAAGCGTTGATCTTTTTTGTATGTCTTGTGCTAAGCGGCTTCGCTGCAAAGGTGTCAGCACAACACGCACCGATCATCTTTTACAACGTGCCCAATTGGTACAACGGCGGATGGGATCAAATTAGGTATCCCACACCCTTGGCGGCATATATGTCTCTCTGGGAATCAGAGGTGCCAAAATGTGCCAATGGGCAAGATGCATGGACTTGGGCTGGCGTACAAATGGTCCATTCGGGCGGTTATGAAGATGGAGACCTCTACGAAGCGTTCTATTACGGTCATGACCATTCAAGCTGTGCGCTATCAGGGGGACCCTACGAATATCCGTCAGGTGCACGTCGATTCGCCAATTGCGGTGATCCCAACTCCAGTGCTTATTCTGCAGATGCTTGGCCAAACAGCCTTTGTCCTGTTGCAAACCCAAACCGAGATAAGAATCGAGGTAAGCCTCGCTGCCCCTGCCAATTGGCAGGCGATCCGGTCAATCCAGCCACGGGCAATAAGTTCGAGGAACTGGAAATCTATCATGGAGCCGGTGCTTTTCCGCTCGACTTCACCATTTCCTACAACAGCCAATCGGGTAATAGCGGGTCGCAACTTCAAAACGAGCTGGTACTAGGCGCACATCGCGTGCATAGTTATCTACGAACGGTCCGTGTTGCGAGTAATACTCAATCGGCCACCGCCTATGTCCTGCGGCCCGACGGGAAGGTTCTGGGATTTGACAAGAACGGCACCAGTTGGATTGGTGACCAAGACGTCAGCGACACACTCATCGCCAGCTATGCCAATGACGGGTCGATTAGCGGATGGACGTACATCACGGCCAACGGTGACCAGGAAACTTACAGCAGCCCCGGGCAACTCACGGCGCTTATCCAGCGTGGCGGGCTCACGCAGACCTTGACCTACAACGCCAGCGGCCAGCTTGCCTCGGTCACCGATCCCCAAGGCCGCATGCTCGTCTTTACCTACGACGGTAGCGGTCGCATCGAAGGCATGATGACGCCGGACAGCCAGGTCTACAGCTTTGCCTACGACAGCAATAACAACTTGCTCACCGTTACCTATCCCGACTCAAGCAAGCTCACGCTGGTTTATGCGGAAAACGGTGCCGGTGGCAACGATCTCACCGGCGTCGTTGACGAAAGTAACAACCGGATCGACACCACGACGTACAACTCGTCGGATCAGGTCACTTCAACGACCGGTCCTAACGGCATCAACCAAACGTCCTTCAGCTATGCCACCAACAATGGGGCTGCGGTCGAGACGGTTACCGATGCGCTCGGGAAAACCGAGACGACCAATACCGAATATCTCTTTGGTGTCGCCGTTCCGACCACGATTACGCGTTCCTGTACAGGGTGCGCGTCGGTAAGTCGCCAATATACGTATGACAGTAACGGCTATCTCACGTCATCGACGGATTTCAACGGCAACGTCACCAAGACGACCTACGACGCCAGCGGATTGCTCGATCAGCAAATTGAGGCGTCGGGAACGATCAATCAACGCACGACCAATTTCACCTGGAACACCACGTTCCGCGTTCCGGTGACACGCGTTGTTCTGGATGCAAACGGTAATACTGTGGGCAATGCGCAGTGGGTGTACAACAGCACCGATCAGACGCTGGCCCGCTGCGAGACCGATCCTGCCAACAGCGCCACCTCCGGCTATGCCTGCAGCAATAGCGGTACCCTTCCAGCGGGTGTACGCCGCTGGACGTATACCTACTGTACCGCCGTCGATACCACGCAATGTCCTATCGTGGGTCTGATGTTGACGGCGACCGGTCCGCGCACAGACACTCCAGAAGCCACCACCTACGGCTACTACCTGGCTAGCAGTGCCACCAACTGCGGCACCCCCGGTGCTGCCTGCTACCAGGCCGGCGATCTTCATACGGTGACCGATCCTCAAGGGCACGTGACCACCATCGCCTCCTACGATGGCGCAGGACGGATCACTCGCGTCACCGATGCCAACGGCGTCAACACGGATATGACTTATACCCCGCGCGGCTGGCTCGCCTCGCGCAAAGTGGGCGGCTCGACCACTAGCTTCACGTATACGCCTTACGGTGCGGTGCATACCGTCACCGATGCGGACGGTGTGGTCACCACCTACGACTACGACGCGGCGCACCGCCTGATGAAGGTCACCGATGCGCAAGGCAACTACGTGCAATACACCCTGGACGCCGCCGGCAACAAAACCGCCGAGCAGGTCTTCGATACCAGCGGCACCCTGCACAAAAGCCTCACCCGCAGCTTCAACACCCTCGGCCAACTCACCCAGGTGATGGACGGCCTCAACCACACCGTCTTCGACGCCAGCGCCAGCAACAGCTACGACGCCAACGGCAACCTGGTGCAAAGCGCCGATGGCTTAGGCATCCAGCGCCAGTCCAGCTACGACGCCCTCAACCGCCTGGTGCAAACCCTGGACAACTACAACGGCACCGACAGCGCCACGGCGAACACCCGCACGCAATACACCTACGACAGCCTGGATCGGCTCACCCAGCTGACCGACCCCAGCAACCTCGCCACCACCTATGGCTATGACGGCCTGGGCAATGCCACCGCCCAGCAAAGCCCGGATACCGGCAGTACCAGCCGCAGCTTCGACGCCGCCGGCAACGTGCTCACCCGCACCGACGCCAAGGGCATCACCGAAACCCGCACCTACGATGCCTTGAACCGTCTGCTCACCGTCAGCTACCCGGACAGCACGCAAAACATCACCTACGCCTATGACGAGGCCAACAGCATCACCGGCTGCAGCAGCAGTGACCCGATCGGTCGCCTCACGCGCATCATCGAGCACGCCGTCACCACCGTGTACTGCTATGACGCCCACGGCAACGTGATCCAGAAACAGCAGATCACCGCCGCCGGCACCGACACCACCGGCTACCGCTACACCAACGCCGACCGCCTGAGCGGCATCACCTACCCCAGCGGCACGCAGGTCAGCTACACCAGGGATAGCAACGGCCGCATCCAGGCCATCACCGCCACGCCACCCAACGGCACCGCCAGCACGGTGGTGAGCAACGTCAGCTACCAGCCGTTCGGCCCGGTCAGCGGCTACACCCTGGGCAACGGCCAGCAAATCACGCGCGCCTACGACGCCAACTACCGGCTGACGGACCTGACCAGCCCGGCCTTCACCCTGCACGTGGCGCGGGATGCGATGGGCAACATCACCGCGATGGGCAATGCACCGGGGGCGAATCCGGCGACGGAAACCTATAGCTACGATCCGCTGTATCGCTTGACCCAAATCACGGAGGCGGATGGCAGTACGTTGGAAAGCGTGACGTACAACCCGACCGGGGATCGGCTCAGCAAGACGGGCAGTGGGCTGGCGACCGGAAATTACGGCTACAACCCGAATACGCATCAGTTGATCGCGACGGGGAATGCGGCGCGCAGTGTGGATGCCAATGGCAATACCACGGCGGTGAGCCAAGCCGGAAATACGTATGGGTTTGGGTATAACGATCGCAATCGGATGGCGGTTGCGCAGCTCAACCAAAGCACGGTTGGGAGTTACACATACAACGCGTTGAATCAGCGGGTGCAGAAGGTGGCGAACGGCGTAAGCCAGCGCTTCGATTACAACGAAGGCAGTCAGATGCTCGCCGAATATGGCACGACCAATCGGGATTACATCTGGATGGATGGGATTCCGGTGGCGAATGTGGATGTCGCAAACGGCAGCGGCTCGATCACTTATGTCACGGCAGATCAATTGGGGACGCCACGTGCGATTGCGGATAGCGCCGGAAGCACCCTTTGGCAATTCGCTTACCACGGTAATCCATGGGGCGAAATGCAACCAACGTCCAACGGTTATGTTTATAACTCAGAATGAGGTAAGCCCCCGGCTTTGCCGGGGGACTCACCAAGGTTTGACCTATACGGCGGTCGTAGTGAACCTGAAATCTCGACCAAGAGACGAGGTTCACGATGAAAGAGTATCAAAGCTTGAGTCATGCCCGTTGGGACTGTAAGTACCACGTGGTGTTCATTCCCAAGCGGAGAAAGAAGCAGGTGTTTGGAGAGTTACGCAAGCACTTGGGCGAGGTCTTCCACGAGTTGGCTTCGCACAAGGAATCGCAGATTGTGGAAGGCCACCTGATGAGCGACCACATTCACATGTGCATCAGCATTCCGCCGAAGTATGCAGTGTCGAACGTGGTGGGTTACCTCAAGGGTAAGAGTGCCATCACCATTGCGCGCAAGTTCGGAGGACGGAATCGAAACTTCACTGGGGAGTCGTTTTGGGCACGAGGCTATTTCGTCTCGACGGTGGGCTTGGACGAAGCGATGGTGAGGGCATACATCCGAAACCAAGAGCAAGAGGATGAACGTTACGACGAGATGAAGCTGGGCGTGTAGCCCGCCGCCTTCAGGCGGCTCACGCTGTTATCGCCCCTTTGAGGGGCTCACCCAATAAAGCCCCCGGCTTTGCCGGGGGATACTTACTTGCACTTTCCTGGACAGTATTACGATGCGGAGACAGGGCTAAGCGACAACGTCCATCGGACATTCGATGGGAGTATCGGTGACTATACGCAGGTTGATCCGATTGGTTATGCAGGTGGGCAATGGAGTTTATATGCCTATGTAGGTGGAAATCCCTTGCGTTATAAGGATCCCTTTGGTCTTCAACAGTATGACCCTGTAGAAGAGCGTGACGAGGAAGTCGAGCCATGGGCATATAAGCTAGGCCCAAATCAGACTTCCCAACCGCTGGAGACAGAGGCGCAGAGGGAAGCTCGTGAAGGGATATGCCGCAGAAATAGCCTTCCAACTAATGGTTCTCAACTCGGTCACATCTTCAATGCTAATAACGAGGGGCATTTGCCAAATACCCCGGAAAATCAGCAGCTAATCGAAGATGTGGCAAATAATCCAGATAACGAACTTGGTACAGATTCCAGGGGCCTAACGTGGTATGCGGAGACACAGCCAGACGGCTCTCAAGTATGGGTCTCCACAATGAATGGTGTAATCCAGAATGGTGGGCTAAACCAGGCTCCTCGAAACTACAATACTCAAACTGGTCTATCTTCACCAACACGCCCAAATCAGTGAGGTTTTTTATGACTACTTTGACAGAGCAACAGGCTTATGAAGCAATGTTTTACTTTCTTGATCAGCGGTATCAGGCATTAAAAGAGGGGGCGCTGGCATCATTGCTTGGAGATATGTCGACATTGGCGGATGGCGGCACCGCAGATCCGGCAATCGATGGCTATTGGAAAAAAGCCATTGATTTTGCCCTGAATGGTGGCATTGCTAGCAGGTTGCAATTTATTCCTAAGTAAAACAGGGGTTAGAACCGGGGTCGGAGTGCACTTTCGTCATCGGGCGAAGCGAACATACATTCTGATCTCGGTTTCTCACAGCTACATTTCTGCTGGTGCAAAGCGCCGATGGTTTAGGCATCCAGCGCCAGTCCAGCTACGACGCACTCAACCGCCTGGTGCAAACCCTGGACAACTACAACGGCACCGACAGCGCCACGGCCAACACCCGCACGCAATACAGCTACGACAGCCTGGATCGTCTCACCCAGCTGACCGACCCCAGCAACCTGGCAGCCACCTATGGCTATGACGGCCTGGGCAACGCCACCGCCCAACAAAGCCCGGATACCGGCAGCACCAGCCGAACCTTCGACGCCGCCGGCAACGTGCTCACCCGCACCGACGCCAAGGGCATCACCGCCACCAGTACCTACGATGCCTTGAACCGCCTGCTCACCGTCAGCTACCCGGACAGCACGCAAAACATCACCTACGCCTACGACGAGGCCAACAGCATCACCGGCTGCAGCAGCAGTGACCCGATCGGTCGCCTCACGCGCATCATCGAGCACGCCGTCACCACCGTGTACTGCTATGACGCCCACGGCAACGTGATCCAGAAACAGCAGATCACCGCCGCCGGCACCGACACCACCGGCTACCGCTACACCAACGCCGACCGCCTGAGCGGCATCACCTACCCCAGCGGCACGCAGGTCAGCTACACCAGGGATAGCAACGGCCGCATCCAGGCCATCACCGCCACGCCACCCAACGGCACCGCCAGCACGGTGGTGAGCAACGTCAGCTACCAGCCGTTCGGCCCGGTCAGCGGCTACACCCTGGGCAACGGCCAGCAAATCACGCGCGCCTACGACGCCAACTACCGGCTGACGGACCTGACCAGCCCGGCCTTCACCCTGCACGTGGCGCGGGATGCGATGGGCAACATCACCGCCATCGGCAATGCGCCGGGGGCGACTCCGGCGACGGAAACCTATAGCTACGATCCGCTGTATCGCCTGACCCAGATCACGGAGGCCGATGGCAGTACGTTGGAGAGCGTGACGTACAACCAAACCGGCGACCGCCTGAGCAAGACGGGCAGTGGGCTGGCGACTGGCAATTATAGCTACAACCCGAATACGCATCAGTTGATTGCGACGGGGAATGCGGCGCGCAGTGTGGATGCCAATGGGAATACCACGGCGGTCAGCCAGGCGGGGAGTGTGTATGGGTTTGGGTATAACGATCGCAATCGGATGGCGGTGGCGCAGCTCGCTGGGAATACGGTGGGGAGTTATACGTACAACGCCGATAACGAGCGTGTGACAAAGATAGCAGGTGGTGTCACGGAGCGTTACAACTACGGAGAAGATAGTCAGCTCCTGAGCGAGTACGGAGCAACCAACCGGGAGTATGTCTATCTCGATGATATTCCGGTGGCGAATGTGGATACGCAAGGCGCGTCCACGTCCATCACCTATGTCACAGCAGATCATCAAGGAGCGCCGCGAGCCATCTCAGGCGGCAGCAGTACGCTGTGGTCGTGGGCGTATCAGGGGAACGTATGGGGTGAACAGCAGCCCGTCAGTAACGGATATACCTACAACCCTCGATTCCCGGGGCAGTACTTTGACCAGGAAACCGGGCTGAACTACAACGTCAACCGTGATTACGATTCGGCGACGGGCAGATATTGGCAAGTTGATCCGTTGGGTTACGGAGGCGGGCAGTGGAGTCTGTATGCCTATGTGAGTGGGAATCCATTGAACGCAAGTGATCCATTGGGTCTTGCCGGACCCGCATGTCAAGCTGCATGGGCGGCGGCTGGCGCCGCATGCGGTGGTGCGCTGGGATGGCTTGGCGGTGGCGTAGGAGGCGGAGTCGGTGGTGGAGCTGCTTGTACTCTTGTCGCGCCGGGGGTGGGCACGGTCGGATGCGGAGCTATCGGGGCTTCGTCTGGTAGCTCTGCGGGCGGGGCCGCTGGTGCTGCCGCGGGCGGGGCGCTCGGGGGCTGGATTGGTAGCAAAATGTGCGGCTCGAATGAGGACGAGTGCGATGCTCGTTTGGAGCGAGAGGAAACGCTGTGTCAGTTGATGGCGGGGCCTCGCTACCCTGGAAATCCAAAGCAAGCCGTAGCAATTTGTATGAAAGCTGCGTTCCAGCGCTACAAACTGTGCTTACGCGGAGTGCCTGAATCCGAATGGCCGCCATTGACCGGCGTAGAAACAGAAATTTAGATGGAGTGCTTTGGATATGCCAAAAGAAGATATTTTGACTAACGACTTTCGCGTGACGTTCGACGTAGAGGACAGATCGCTGCTCGTTCGAACAGTTGTGAATGGTGTTGAAAGTAGGTTTCCTATTCGCCTGAGGCTTCAGAGTCTTCAAGAGATGGGTGCGACAAAAGCGTCTGAATGGGTAGGGCAAACTTTAATGCTGCTCGTGCCCACCTTGCGGAAGGAGCTATATGGTTTGAAGGAAGATGGGTAACTGTCCAGGCTGCATGAAAATGAATTCACGATAACCGTGCCGATTTGCATTGCAGAGAAAATTCGTGGCTGGGAAAGTTAAGAACAAATGTAAGAACAAATGGGTCAGAACACTTTTCTGGGTCTGCCGTTTGGTCGAAAAATGTGCCGACCCCTTTTGTGGTGCGATGCCCTGAACCGCCTGGTGCAGACCCTCGACAACTACAACGGCACGAACTGACAGGGACTTCACCATGAATCAAGAACAGACTGCAGTGCGTTCGTTTGCCGTAGCAAAAGGGGCCGCACGCAAGAGGAAGCCGCTGACCGGCATCATGCTCGGCCTGGCCATGGTCATCGGCACTTCGCCGGTGACCGCGCAAACCGCCAACACCAAGACTACCTACAGCTACGATGCGCTGGATCGCCTCACCCAGGTGACCGACCCCAGCGGCCTCAACACCACCTATCACTACGACGGCCTGTCGGACGAGACGACACTCACCAGCCCCGACACCGGCGTCACCGCCAAGACCTATGACGCCGCCGGCAACGTGCTGACCGCCACCGATGCCAACGGCAACACCGTCACCTTCACCTACGACGCCAACGACCGCCGCCTGAGCGCCAGCTACGCCGACAGCACCCAGAACATCAGCTACGCCTACGACGAAGCCAACAACGTCACGGGCTGCACGACTTCCTATCCCATCGGCCACCTGACGCGGATGATCGAAAGCGCCGTCACCACGGTGTACTGCTATAACGCCCAGGGCTATGTGATCCAGAAGAGCCAGACGGTCGATGGCCACACGGATGTCACGAGCTACACCCGCAGCCCCGGCGGCAAGCTGCTGAGCATCACGCATCCCAGCGGTAACCAGGTGAGCTACAGCTACGACGCGGACGGCCACGTCAGCGGCGTCACCGCCATCACCGCTAACGGCACCACCACCCTGGTCAGCAACGTCACCTATCTGCCGTTCGGACCGATCAGCGGCTACACGCTGGGCAACGGGCAAACGATCACGCGCAGCTACGACGCCAATTACCGGCTGACGGACCTCGTCGGCCCGGCGTTCACCTTGCACGTGGCGCGGGACGCGATGGGCCATATCACCGCGACCGGCAACAGCCCCGGCGCCAACCCGGCCACCGAGACGTACAGCTACGACCCGCTGTATCGCCTCACGGCCATCACGGAAGCCGATGGCAGCACGCTGGAGAGCGTGACGTATAACCCGACCGGGGATCGGTTGAGCAAGACGGGCAGCGGCCTGGCGACGGGGGCGTACAGCTACAACCCCAATACGCATCAGTTGATCGGCACGGGGAATGCGGCGCGAACGGTGGATGCCAACGGCAACACCACCGCGATCAACCAAGCTGGCAGCACGTATGGATTTGGTTACAACGCGCGTAACCGGATGGCGCTCGCCCAACTCAACCAGAGCACGGTTGCGAATTACGCCTATAACGCCGACGGTGAGCGCGTAGCAAAGACGACGACAGGCACGACCGAACGTTACAGTTACAACGAGGACAGTCAGCTTTTAAGCGAATACGGCTCGACCAACCGCGACTACGTCTACCTTGCTGGTATTCCGGTGGCGAACCTCGATACGCAGGGAACGACCACGTCGGTCGCCTACGTCACGGCGGATCAGCTCGGCACGCCGCGAGCCGTCACGGATAGCAGCGGCAACTCGATATGGACATGGGTCTATCAAGGGAATGCATGGGGTGAGCAAGCACCCACAAGCAACGGTTATACGTACAACCTGCGCTTCCCGGGGCAATACTTTGACCAGGAAACAGGACTTAACTACAACATCAACCGGTATTACGAGCCACCCATTGGGCGATATGGCCAGCCTGATCCGCTTGGGTATGAGGGCGGGCAGTGGAGTTGGTATGCCTATGTGAACAACAGCCCGATGATGCTTGTTGATCCTCTTGGCTTGGCGAATGGTCCGGCGTGCGTGGCTACTTGGGCTGCTGCTGGTGCTGCGTGCGGTGGTGGCCTTGGATGGGTGCGTATTCCGACGAAATCGGCCACTCATTCCAGCGCAAATCGGCCACCTGATCCGAGCCAAATCGGCCGGGTCTTCCGAGGTTAATCGGCCACCCCGGCAAAGGCCGTGCGCGGGGTGGGTGGATTATGGGGTGACGGAGCGGGTCGAGGCCACCGTGGCCGGAGCGCGCTTGCGCATGGACTCGCCGGTGAGGGCGAGTCGGTAGCTGTTATGGACGAGGCGATCGAGGATGGCGTCGGCGAGGGTGGGGTCGCCCAGGTACGCATGCCACTGCTCGACCGGCAACTGACTGGTGATGAGGGTGGATTTCTTGTCGTAGCGATCGTCGAGGATTTCCAGCAGGTCGCGCCGATTGAGGTCGGTCAGCGGTGCCAGGGCAAAGTCATCGAGCACGATCACGTCGACCTTGGCGAGCGAGCGGAAGTAAGCGCTACGACGTGATTCGGCGTGTGCCTTGGTCAGTTCATCGATCAATCGTGGCAGGCGGAAGTAGCGCACCGAGTAATCTGCCCGACAGGCCGCTTGAGCGAGCGCACACCCGAGATAACTCTTGCCGACACCGGTCGGTCCGGTGATCAGCACGTTCAGGTGCTCTTTGATCCACGTCAGCGTGGCGAGTTTGGCGATCAAGCACTTGTCCAGCCCCCGTGCGATGCGTGTATCGAGGTCTTCCAGGGTGGCGCTCTGTCCGAGTTTGGCCCAGCGTAAACGCTGATGCAGGCGCTGCGTATCGCGGTCGGCCATCTCGTGCTGAACCAACAGGGCCAGGCGGTCCTCGAAGGGCAAATGGTCGGCTTGGGTAGATGCCAGTTGCTGCGTCAGGGCGGCGGCCATGCCGCGCAAACGCAAGGATTGCAGTTGTTCGATCAAGGGATGTAGCACCATCGTGGTCTCCGTCAGTGGTAGTAGGACGCGCCGCGCACGTTGTCGTGCTCGGGCAGGGAAAGTGTCAATTCGGTTTGCGGAAGGGTGTGCTTGATCAGCGCACGAATGGCGCGGTAACTGGTGCTGTTGTGCGCCAGCGCCTGCTTGCAGGCTGCCTCCAGTTGCAGCGGCGAGAAGTCGTTGGCCAAGCGCAAAATGCCCAGGCATGCGCGCAACGCATATTCGGGATGCTTGCGCATGTTGACTTGCATGTTCAGCACGCCGACGACGTTCGGCCCGATGGTTTCGGCACGTGCAAACAACTGCTCGATCGTCAGCTCCGTGACCGCGCGATGGCTCTTCGGGCGATGCGCCGGGCAGGTCGTAAAACCGCCGCGCATCGTGGAGCGCGTATGCGCGGCGACGCGCGTGCCGCGCAGAAAGATTTCCACGGTGGAGGCACACAAACGCACGTCCACCACGCGGCCCGTCAGGGTATGCGGCACCGAGTAGTAATGCCGATCCACCTCGACGTGGTAGTCCAGGTGCACCTTGGCCTTCTTCCATTCGGCGTATTCGTAGCGCGTGGCAGGCAGCCGTTGCAGCGCTGCTCGTTCGATCGCCTCGAATACGCTCAGACGGCTTCCCTCGCGCTTCTGAAAGGGTTGCCGATTCAGTTCATCCAACAATGGGCGGATGGCTGCGTTGGCCTCGTTGAGCGAGAACAAGGATTGTTCGCGCAGCGGCGCCAGAATCCGCCGTTCCACCACCTGCACGCCCACTTCGGCCTTGGCCTTGTCGCGCGGCTTTCTCACCCGTGCCGGCAGCACCGTGGTGGCGTAGTGCTCGGCCAGATCCTGATACGACGGATTGATATCCGGATCGTAGCGATGTGCTTTGGTCACGCCGGCCTTGAGGTTATCGGGCACGATCGCGCGCGGCACACCACCGATGAATTCCAGTGCCCGCACGTGCGAGGCCAGCCAGTCAGGCACGCTCTGGGTCCAGGTGGCCTCGGCATAGGTGTAGCTTGAATGCCCGAGCACGGCCACAAAGATTTGTGCCGGACGCAGCTCGCCGGTGCGACGGTCGATGATGTCCAGCGTGTGTCCCGCGTAGTCGACAAACAGCTTGTCGCCCGGCACATGGACGTGGCGAAGCACCACGTCCTGCTTGCTGGCCCATTGCCGGTACAAATCGGCAAAACGGCTGTACTGATAACCGTCGGGGTGATGGGCTTTGTACTCCTCCCACAACAGCATCAGCGTGACGCCTTTGCGCGTCAGTTCGTAGTGGATACGAGGCCAGTCGGGGAGTGGTTGGTGAGCCTGCTCAGCCGACACGGTCGGCGGATAGAGCCGATCCCACAGCGTGTCTTCGTCCACCTCCTCGGGGAGCGGCCAATGGACGCCAGCGGCTTGCGCGCGGCGCAGGTAATCGGCCACGGTGCTGCGCGCCAGCTTGACGCTGGCTGCCACCTGGCGGGCGGATAGGCCGGCCGCGGTGAGCCGGAGAACTTCTCGAATCTTGCGCATGGACAACCTCGCTTTGGGCATCGCTCTGCTCGCTGGGGAAAAGCGGGCGAGCGTGCCCGATCAGGGGTCCACGCATGACGTTGGCAGGGTGGCCGATTTGGCTCGGAATGGGGGCCGATTTACGTCGGAACGGGTGGCCGATTTAGCTCGGAATCAGTGGCCGATTTGCGTCGGAATACGCACACGGTTGCGAATTACGCCTATAACGCCAACGGTGAGCGCGTAGCAAAGACGACGACAGGCACGACCGAACGTTACAGTTACAACGAGGACAGTCAGCTTTTAAGCGAATACGGCACGACCAACCGTGACTACGTCTACCTTGCTGGTATTCCGGTGGCGAACCTTGATACGCAGGGAACGACCACGTCGGTCGCCTACGTCACGGCGGATCAGCTCGGCACGCCGCGAGCCGTCACCGATAGCAGCGGCAACGCGGTGTGGACGTGGGCCTATCAAGGGAATGCATGGGCTGAACAAGCACCCACAAGCAATGGCTATACGTATAACTCAGAATGAGGTAAGCCCCCGGCTTTGCCGGGGGACTCACCAAGGTTTGACCTATACGGCGGTCGTAGTGAACCTGAAATCTCGACCAAGAGACGAGGTTCACGATGAAAGAGTATCAAAGCTTGAGTCATGCCCGTTGGGACTGTAAGTACCGCGTGGTGTTCATTCCCAAGCGGAGAAAGAAGCAGGTGTTTGGAGAGTTACGCAAGCACTTGGGCGAGGTCTTCCACGAGTTGGCTTCGCACAAGGAATCGCAGATTGTGGAAGGCCACCTGATGAGCGACCACATTCACATGTGCATCAGCATTCCGCCGAAGTATGCAGTGTCGAACGTGGTGGGTTACCTCAAGGGTAAGAGTGCCATCACCATTGCGCGCAAGTTCGGAGGACGGAATCGAAACTTCACTGGGGAGTCGTTTTGGGCACGAGGCTATTTCGTCTCGACGGTGGGCTTGGACGAAGCGATGGTGAGGGCATACATCCGAAACCAAGAGCAAGAGGATGAACGTTACGACGAGATGAAGCTGGGCGTGTAGCCCGCCGCCTTCAGGCGGCTCACGCTGTTATCGCCCCTTTGAGGGGCTCACCCAATAAAGCCCCCGGCTTTGCCGGGGGATACTTACTTTCGTTTCAGTGGGCAGTACTTTGATGAAGAAACCGGGTTGTTCCATAACGGTTTCCGTGACTACGACTCTGGTTCAGGCCGATATATCGAGAGCGATCCGCTTGGTTTGAGAGCCGGACCGAACACTTACGCTTACGGCTTAAATAGTCCGCTGAGCAATATCGATCCCCTTGGGCTTTCAACTATGCGTATTTCGGCCCATCGTGACCGCCCATTTCGGTAAGGCGTGACCGGTCATTTCGGTAAGCCGTGACCGCCCGTTTCGGTTGATCGTGACCGATTTTCGACGGTCACCGAAATCAGCGGTCACGGCTTACCGAAACGCGCCCCTCGTTGTGCATAACTTCAACGCAACGGCATCCTCCACGGCTTTTTGGAGTGGCGATGCCGACCCCGCGAGTAGCTATGCGCAAGATCAAAGAATGTCTTCGACTGAAGCTGGAGTGCGACCTCTCGCACGAACGCATCGCCTTGGCCTTGGGTCTGTCCAAGGGCGTGGTCAGCAAGTACGTGAAACGTGCCACGGCCGCCGGACTGGACTGGCCCGGCCTGTCCGCCATGGACGACAACGCGATTGCCGCCCAGTTGTGTATGTCACCACCCGCCGTGCGTGGCGAGCGGGCACCCATCGATCTGCCATGGGTGCATCGGGAGTTGCGCCGCAAAGGCGTCACGCGACAATTGTTGTGGCAGGAATACTGCGACGCGAACGCTGGCCGTCTCACGTACCAATACACCCAGTTTTGCCAGCACCTCCACGACTACACGGCCTCGCTGCGCCGCTCGATGCGTCAGTTGCACGTTGCCGGTGAAAAGCTGTTTATCGACTACGCCGGCCCCACCCTTGGCGTCGTCAACCCCGACACCGGCGAGCTGCGGCGAGCGCACATCTTCGTGGCCGTGCTGGGTGCGTCCAGTTTCACCTATGCCTGCGCCACACCGGGCGAAACGCAGATCGACTGGCTGCGCGGCTTGACGCAGACGTTGGCATTTTTTGGTGGCGTGCCGGCGCTGGTGGTACCTGACAATCCGCGCGCGCTGATCACCCAGCCGGATCGCTACGAGCCCGTGCTCAACCGTGCTACGCAGGTGTGTGCAGAGCATTACGGCATGGCGATCCTGCCGGCCCGCCCACGACGCCCGCAGGACAAGGCCAAGGTCGAGGTCGGCGTGCAGGTGGTCGAGCGCTGGATCCTCGCGCGCTTGCGCCATCCGTGCTTTTTTACCTTCAGCGCTCTCAATCACGCCATCGCCGACCTGCTGACGGACTTGAATGCACGGCCGTTCAAGAAGCTCGACGGCTCGCGCCGTTCGTGGTTCGAGACGATCGACCGTCCCGCCCTGATGCCCTTGCCGGCGCAACCCTATGAGCCGGCGCGCTTCAAGCCGTGCAAGGTCAACATCGATTACCACATCGAGGTCGATGGCCATTACTACAGCGTGCCGCATAGCCTGGTACGCAAGACCGTCGAGGCGCGCATCACCGACACCACCGTCGAGATCCTGCATGCCGGCCAGCGCATCGCCAGCCACGTCCGCTCCCCGGCGCGCGGACGCCACACCACCGTCGCCGACCACATGCCGGCCGCACATCGTGCGCATCGGGAATGGTCACCCGGTCGCTTCCTGCACTGGGCCGACACGATCGGCGCGGCAACCCGTCAGTTGGTCGAGCACCTGCTGACCGAGCGCCCGCATCCGGAGATGGGCTATCGCAGTTGCCTGGGGCTGCTGGCGCTCGCGCGCCAGTACGGCGACGACCGCCTGGAAGCGGCCTGCGCACGCGCGTGGGCGATCGGTTCGCGCACGCGCAAATCCGTGCAGTCGATCCTGCACAACAAGCTCGATCAACACCCCTTGCCCAGCGCCATCGCCCAAACCGACTGGGTCACACCCGACCACGTCAACCTGCGTGGCCCCACCTATTACCGCGATCCACCCACCACTCACTGAAAAGGAGACCACCTTGTTGATCCATCCCACCCTTGAACACTTGCGTGCCCTCAAGCTCGACGGCATGGCACAGGCGCTGGAAGAACAGCGCCTGTTGCCGGCCTGTCACGATCTGCCGTTCGAAGATCGGCTCGGCATGCTGGTCGATCGCGAACGCCATTGGCGTGACGGTCGACGGCAGGAACGATTACTTCGTGTGGCCAAGCTCAAACACGCCCAGGCCTGCCTGGAAGATGTGCAGTACAGCGCCGACCGCGGTATCGACAAACGCCTGATCGCCACCTTGTCCGGCGGCGACTGGATCCGGCAGGGGCAAAGTGTGTTGCTGACCGGTCCGACCGGGGTTGGTAAAACGTGGCTGGCGTGTGCGCTTGGACAACATGCCTGCCGCCAAGGCTTCCCGGTGCTGTATCAGCGTGTGCCACGCCTCGCCGAGATGCTACGCATCGCCCACGCCGACGGCAGCTTCGGTCGCGTGCTTGCTCAGTTGGCGCGCATCGACGTGCTAATCCTTGACGATTGGGGCATGACACCGCTCGATCAGGCGGCGCGCCATGATCTGCTGGAGGTCATCGACGATCGCGGCAACGGCAAATCGACCCTCATCACCAGCCAGCTACCGATCGAACACTGGCACGCCTGGCTCAACGATCCCACCCTCGCCGATGCCATCCTCGACCGTCTCGTACACCGCTCTCATCGCATCGTGTTGAAGGGCGAATCGATGCGCCGAAAGTCCTCCGCCAAGCCAGCCGCCGATACCTCATCGTGACCGGTCCAGTTACACTCGAGTGCACCGCACAATGACTGGCGCTGACCGGTCACGATCAACCGAAATACGCGGTCACGATCGCCGAAATCCGCAAACTATGGTGGTTTGCAGGCCGATTAATGACGGAAGAGTGACCGCGTTGGGAGTTGTGACGATGACGCAATACGTTCACTGTGCTGTTTTTGTTTGGTATCTAGACTGCAACGGGCAGCGTGTAATTGATCGCCAATATAGTTTGGCAGGCAATACAACTCCCTTCCCTCAGGGGAGCAATGCTCCCACTGCTGTTGATGATCGGAATGCGTTTTTCCAAGGCGATGGTGGCGCCAATGGCGTGTCTGACTGGAACATACCGCCGCCGCCAGGTATGACAAGCTCGCAGTTCGATGGGGCTGTAACAGGGGCGGGGGACTCTTATGACTCGGGCCAACCCTATGACGCGAAAAATGGTCCTAATTCAAATACTGCAACAAATTCAATCATTCAAAATGCTGGTGGAACAATGCCCGACATACCTGGGGCTTGGCAGCAGCACTATCCCAATAACTAGCCGACGGAAGATTGAATTGAGGCATGCTAATGAACAAAGTGCTATCCGCATCACTAAAAATTATTGGCGTACTGGTACTAGCTTGCGTTATTGCCGTTGGTTATTTCTTTCATACTTTCGATCAGCCAATGAAGGTCTTTGAAATTACTAACGGCAACGCTGGAGCTTTCTTGATCGGGGAGACTAAAGAGTCCATTCTAGCCAGACTCCCTAATGAAGCTTTTTCTCCCAAGCCAAAGCCAACTGAGTGTCCAGTTAGCTGGATTGAAGTCAAAACAATGAGCTCTACACAAAAGCAATGCCTCCTCAACACCAATGAATGGGACGTTGGGGGAGGCATACAGGAGCTGTGTCCAGAGAAAACAGATTTCTTTGCCACCATCTTCTTTACCGGTAACAAAGCTTCAAAAATAAGAATACGGTGCACCCGTCCGGAGTAGCGGTGCGTACCCATCAGACGTTTTGGATGTGTGTCATCGGATGGGTTATTCCCCATTCCCCGTCTTCACGATTCTCACGCCAGCCCCCAGCACACCCGGCATCCCGCGCAGCGTGTGCAGCAACTCGGGAATGGCATGTACTTTCCACTCTTGTCCGAACTCCAAATCGGCTTGCGCCGTAGCGTTGCGATAGCCGTTGAGGATCACGCTGGCGCCACCACCGCGATGCCCGGCAAGGGCTTGCCGCAGTTGTGGGACAAAGTCGGGGCCGATGCCGTTGACCTTGACGCGTAGCAGGCGTGCGTAGCGTCGGCAGGCGTCGGCGAGGGACATGGCGCTGCGGGCGCGTACTTGGAAGCCGCCACCGGAGAATTCGTCGATGCGCAGGCCGCCTTCGACCACCAGTAGTTCGTCGCGGGTCAGCAGCGGTGCCACTTGCTGGAACAGTTCGCCGAAGAAGCTCACTTCGATGATGCCGGTGCCGTCTTCCAGGCGGACGAAGGCGTCGCTGTCGCCGCGCTTGCGCACGGCGGTGACCATGCCGGCCACAGTCCATGGGGTGTCGGGGCCGCGGCGGAAGCGGTTGCCGTCGTCGTTGTCGCTCTTGCGCGGGCGGGGCGGCTGATAGCGGTCGGCGATCTCGCCTAACGGGCAGGTGGAGAGTTGGGCGAGTTCTTCGCGCCAGGGATCGGTGGGATGACCGGACAGATAGTGACCGAGGGTTTCGCGTTCGCCGTGCAGTTTTTGCTCCAGCGGCCATTCCGGTGCGGTGGGCAGGTCGACCTGCACGACGGACGCGGAGCTGCCCATGGTTGCGCCGAACATGTCGTTCTGGCCCGATTGCCGGTCGCGTAGATGCTGGTCGGCGGCCTTCATGGCGTCCGGCAATTGCAGCATCAGGCTGGCGCGGTTGGGCGCTAGCGCGTCGAGTGCGCCGGAGAGAATCAATGCTTCCATCACGCGCCGATTGAGCTTGCCGGGATCGACGCGGCGGCAGAAGTCGGCCAGATCCTTGTACAGGCCGTTTTTTTTGCATTCGTCGGCGATGGCTTCGCAGGCACCCTGGCCGACGCCTTTGATTGCGCCCAGGCCGTAGCGGATGACGCGCGATTCTACGGCGACGAACATGAATTCCGAAGCATTCACATCCGGCGGCAGAATCTTCAGGCCAATGGCGCGCGATTCGTCCAGGAACGTCACCGCCTTGTCGGTGTTGTCCATGTCCGACGAAATGGTCGCGGCCATGAATTCGGCCGGATAGTGCGCTTTCAGCCACGCGGTCTGGTAAGAGACCAGTGCGTAGGCGGCGGCGTGCGACTTGTTGAAGCCGTAGCCGGCGAATTTTTCCATGTCGTCGAAGATAGCGTCGGATTTTTCGCCACTGAGTCCGTCCTTGGCGGCGCCTTCGCGGAATTTGGCGCGTTCCTTGGCCATTTCCTCGACTTTCTTTTTACCCATCGCGCGGCGCAGCAGGTCGGCGCCGCCGAGCGAGTAACCGCCGACGATCTGCGCCATCTGCATCACCTGCTCCTGGTAGACCATGATGCCGTAGGTCTCTTTCAGGATGGGTTCGACGCGTGGATCGGGATAGATCACTTCTTCGCGGCCGTGCTTACGCGCGACGAAGCTAGGGATCAGGTCCATCGGGCCGGGGCGGTACAAGGCCACCAGCGCGATGATGTCTTCGAAGCGGTCGGGTTTTGCATCCTTCAACATGCGTTGCATGCCGGAGGATTCGAGCTGGAAGACGGCGATGGTTTGCGCGCGCTTCAGCAGCTCGTACGTGGGTACGTCATCGAGCGGGAGCTGGGTGATGTCCAGAGGGTCTGCGGGACTCGGGATCCGGGACTCGGGACTCGGAAAAGCAGGATTCGGCGGGGTTTCAGCTTCTGGCTTTTCCCCGAATCCCGCAATCCGCCTATTGATCGCCTTCACCGCCCAGTCGATGATGGTGAGCGTGCGCAGCCCGAGGAAGTCGAACTTCACCAAGCCAACGGCTTCGACGTCATCTTTGTCGTATTGCGTGACGACACCGGCACCGCCCGGTTCGCAATATAGTGGTGCGAATTCGGTCAGTGGTTGCGGACCGATCACCACGCCACCGGCGTGTTTGCCGGCGTTACGTGTGAGGCTTTCCAGCTTCAGCGCCAAATCGATTAGCGTGCGGGCTTCTTCGTCCTGCTCGTATAGCGCGCAGAATTCCTTCACCACGCGGTCGGGTTCTTTCTGTGCTTTCTCCGAGCGGCCGAGTGCGCACGACAGCGTGAGGTCGAGCGGGCGCGGGGGGATCAATTTGGCGATCTTGTCGACCGCGTTGTAGCCCATGCCGAGCACGCGGCCGGAGTCGCGTAGCACGGCCTTGGCCGCCATCGAGCCGTAGGTGATGATCTGGCTGACGTGATCGCGACCGTATTTGCGCGCGACGTAGTCGATTACTTCGTCGCGGCGATCCATGCAGAAGTCGATGTCGAAGTCCGGCATCGATACGCGTTCGGGATTGAGGAAGCGCTCGAACAGCAGGTTGAATTGCAAGGGATCGAGGTCGGTGATTTTCAGCACCCATGCGACCAGCGAGCCTGCACCCGAACCACGGCCGGGACCGACCGGAATGCCGTTTTGCTTACCCCAGTTGATGAAGTCCGCCACGATCAGGAAGTAGCCAGGGAAGCCCATTTTGATGATCACGTCCAGCTCGCGTTCCAGGCGGGTTTCGTAATCGGCCAGGATATGGCCAGGGGCGAGCGGGGCGGCGGCAAGGCGTTCCTTCAGTCCTTCGCGCGCGATCTCGCGGATGTAGCTGGCCAGGTCATGACCTTCCGGTACTGGGAAGTTCGGCAGGTAATAGGTGCCGAAGCTCATTTCCAGATTGCAGCGTTTGGCGAGCTCCAGTGTGTTTTCGAGCGCTTCCGGAATATCGGCGAACAGCTCCGCCATCGCTTGCGGCGTTTTCAGGAATTGCTGGTCGCTGTAGTCGCGCGGGCGCTTGGGATCGGCCAGCACGCGGCCTTGGTGAATGCACACGCGCGCTTCGTGGGCTTCGAAGTCATCCTGCTTGAGGAAGCGTACGTCGTTGCTGGCGATAACCGGCAAATCCAATCCGGTTGCCAGCGTGAGTGCGGCGTTATTCCATGCCTCTTCGCCTTCGCGACCGCAACGTGTGAGTTCCAGATAAAGACGATCGGGAAACAGCCGCATCAGCGAATGCAGGCGTGCTGCGCCAGCGTCGCTGCCCTGATTGACTGCGATGCGACCGACTTCGCTTTCGCGGCCTAGCAAGATGATCAGTCCCGTTGTCGCATCGGGTGTGAGCCACATGGCATCGGTCAATGCGCGCCCGCCTTGCTGGCCTTCGCGCCAGGTGCGCGAGACAAGGCGAGAAAGATTCAGGTAGCCGTCGCGGTTCTGGCACAGCATGGTGAGGCGCCAGGGGCGCGGATCGTCCGCCGAACTGATCCAAAGATCGCAGCCGCCAATGGGTTTGATGCCAGCCGCGCTGCACGCCTTGTAGAACTTCACCAGCGCGAACATGTTGCATTCGTCGGTGAGCGCTACGGCGGGCGCACCGGCCTGCACACTGGCCGCCACCAGCGCCTTGATGCGGATGGTGGAGTCGACCAGCGAATACTCGCTGTGTAGATGCAGATGAGCGAAACGAAGGGACATGGCTCGCACGCGAACGCAATGTCCCAGACTAGCGGGGTGATGTGGTGCGGGCAAGAATTGACAAGGGCGGTAAGTAGGGAATCGCGAATCGTTAAGGCTAGGCGTGCCCATCCTTCCTGAAAGCGTACGCGTGTTTTGTAGGGTCTGATGCCGTGACTTCTTTTTCTTTTGAGCAGCGTCGGTTTAGAAAAGCTGGCCTTGATCCAACAGGAGTTTTACTGGTGCGAAGCTGCGCCGATGTTCGCTGCAGGGGCCGAGCTGTTGCAGGGCGGCAAGATGCGCTGGGGTGGGGTAGCCCTTGTGCACGGCAAAGCCATAGCCGGGGTGTTGTTTGTCCAGATCAATCATGAGCCGATCACGGCTCACCTTGGCCAGGATCGAGGCCGCGCTGATGGCCGGCTCCAGCGCATCGCCACCGACGATGGCGCGGCCAGGGCAGGGTAGATTCTTGGGTAGCTTGTTGCCGTCGATCAGCGCTAGTGTGGCGGCCGGTGCCAGACCGGCGACGGCGCGGCTCATGCCGGCCATGGTGGCCTGGAAGATGTTCAGTCGATCGATTTCTTCCGCCTCGATCAGCACGACGGAATAGGCCCAGGCACGTTCGATGATCAGCGGGTAAAGCGTTTCGCGGCGCGCTTCGCTCAGCTTCTTGGAGTCGTTCAGTCCATCGATGGGCTTGCGCGGGTCGAGTACTACGGCTGCGACTACTACAGGTCCTGCCAGTGGGCCTCGGCCTGCTTCATCGACCCCCGCTCTAAATTCAATCATGTGTTTTTCGCGTTCGCTTCCTCTCCCCTTTGGGGAGAGGATTGAGGTGAGGGGTAAAGGCTTGCGTGGAGCTACGAGCGAAGCACGCTTTCATCGCTCGATCAACTCAGCAATCGCCGTCGCCGCGTGATCGCCGGCATGGCCGTGCAGATCGCCGCGCAACGCTTCGTGCAATTGTTCGAACGCGTTGACGATCGCGCCACGCCGCTCACTGTCTTGGAACAACGACAACGTGGCGTCGGCCAGTTTTGCCGCGGTGCAATTGTTCTGCATCAATTCGGGAACGAGCATGGCGCTTTTGCCCATGCCACAGGTGCGGGCAAGAATATTCGGCAATGCATAGACATCGGTCTTGAGCATGTTGAACATGCGTGCGATGCGGTAACTGATGGGGGAGACGCGATAGCCCACCACCATCGGGCGTTTGGCTAGCATGGCTTCCAGCGTGGCGGTGCCAGACGCGAGCATCACCACGTCCGCGGCCAGCATGGCATCGTGCGCGCGGCCCTCCAGCAACACTGGCATCATCTCATCGTGCGGTCCGCGTGCAAGCAGGGTTTTCAACGTTGCGAGTGCGCGGGAGTTGGCAGCAGGAATAACGATGCGCAGACCAGGCAAGATGGCGGCGACGCGTCGCGCGGCATCCAGAAACGGCGCAGCCAGTCGCTCGATCTCCGCGTGCCGACTGCCAGGCAGTACAGCAAGCACCGGGACATCCAGCGGCAGTTGCAAGGCACGCCGTGACGGGATGCGATCGGAGACGAGCGGGAAGCGGTCAGCCAGCGGATGACCCACGAAGCGCGCATCAATGCCATGTCTGGCATAGATCGGTGGCTCCATCGGAAACAGACACAGGACACGGCTGGCGCTCTGCCCCATCTTGTCGGCACGCTTTTCACGCCATGCCCAGATCGATGGGCTGACGTAGTGCACGGTGCGCAGGCCCGCCTGTTTCAGGCGGCGTTCGAGGCCAAGATTGAAATCGGGCGCATCGATGCCGACGACGATGGCTGGCTTTTCTCTAAGCAGGCGCGCGATGAGTTCCTTGCGCAGCTTGAGCAGGCGCGGCAGGTGGCTGATCACCTCGGTGAAGCCGAATAATGACAGTTCGCGGATGTCGTACCAGGATTCGAAACCGTGTTCCTGCATGCGGCGGTCGCCGATGCCGATGAAACGCGCATCGGGGTATTGCCGGCGCAGTGCCACAATAAGATCGGCGCCGAGCTGGTCGCCGGAGTCTTCGCCGGCGATGATGGCGATCGTTAGTTCGTTGGCATCAGCGGACATGGCTGCATCTAGAGCAAAAGCCCGTGTTTGATTTGTTGATACGCGGGACGCGTATCAACGTGCCAACCCTCGCTCGCTACGATCGAGAAACTCAAGCATGTGGCGCACGTCTTCGCTTTCCTTGGCTTGTTCCGCCAGTTGATCGCGAGCTTCGGTCAATGGCAGACCGGAGGTGTAGAGCGTGCGATACGCACGCTTGATGGCGGTGATGCGCTCTGGCTCGAAGCCGCGACGCTTCAGCCCGGTAGTGTTAAGTCCGCGCGGACGTCCAGCCTGGTCATTGGCCATCATCAGAAATGGGGGCACGTCGGCACCGAGCAGGCAACCCATGGCGATAAAGGCGTGCTCGCCGACCTTGCAGAATTGGTGCGCGCCGGAATAACCAGCAAACACCGTCCAGTCGCCGACTTCAACATGGCCGGCTAGCGCCGAATAGTTGGAGAAGATGGTGTTGTTGCCGACGGTGCAGTCGTGCGCAATATGCACGTAGGCAAGCAGTAGGTTGTCATTGCCTACGCGCGTAGCGCCGCCACCATCGCCGGTGCCGCGATTGATGGTGACGAATTCGCGGATCATGTTGCGGTCGCCGATGATCAGCTCGGTGCGCTCGCCCGCGAACTTCATGTCTTGCGGATCGCCGCCGAGCGAAGCAAATTGTGCGATGCGATTATCGCAACCAATGTGCGTCGGGCCCTGGATCACAACATGCGGGCCGATCACCGTGCGGTCGCCAATATGTACATCGGCGCCAATCACGGTGTAGGCACCCATGCGTACATCTTTGCCGATGACGGCAGTGGGATCGATCTGCGCGGTCGGATGGATCATTTCTCGGACCTCGCGGCGCACATCAGCTCGCAGCTAGCCACTTCCTTGCCGTTGACCAGAGTGTGGGCTTCAAACAGACCCATGCTGCGCAACAGGCGCTTGAGGTGTACTTCCATGCGCAGTTGGTCACCCGGCACCACGGGGGCGTTGAAACGGGCGTTGTCGACCTTGGCCAGGTAGAACAACGAGCTGGGTGAGCCGCCCTTCATGCGTGCACTGAGCTGCGTGAGCAAGCCGGCTGACTGGGCCATCGCTTCCACGATCAGCACGCCCGGCATCACCGGGTGACCAGGGAAATGGCCGTTGAAGAAAGGTTCGTTGATGGTGACGTTCTTCAGCGTCACCACGCTCTGGTCCTGCACGATCTCGATCACGCGATCGACCAGCAGAAATGGGTAGCGATGTGGCAGCAATTGTTGAATCTGCTCCACGTTCACCGGTAATGTGATCGGAGCAGTGTTGTTAGGGCCTGTGTTCATATTCCAAGTGCCTCGCATTGCGCCGGAGTGGTTGTCAGGTAGTCGTGCGTGGCGCAGCGCCAGACTGGTTGTCTGGTCAAGCCGCACGTGGCTGCATGGCGGCTACTCCGGTGCAATGCGAGGCACTTGGAATACGAACACAGGCTATTAATCATCGTTCTTATCCTTTTCCAGCGCCGACACGCGGCGCGCGTACTCATCCAGGTGCTTGAATCGTGCAGCATTGCGGCGCCACTGACGGTTTTCTTGCAGAGGCACTCCGGAGGAATACTCACCAGCTTCCCGAATGGAATGCGTCACCAGGCTCTTGGCGGTAATGGTAACTCGGTCGGCCACTTCCAGATGGCCTAGCACCCCGGCATTGCCGCCGATCATGCAATAGCGGCCGATTTTCGCACTCCCGGCCACAGCCGCACATCCTGCCATCGCGGTGTGTGCGCCAACATAAACGTTATGGGCGATCTGGATCTGGTTGTCCAGCCGCACGTCTTCTTCCAGCACGGTATCGTCCAGCGCCCCGCGGTCAATGGTGGTATTGGTGCCGATCTCGCAATCATCGCCAATCCGTACGCCGCCTAGTTGCGGCAACTTCACCCAGTGGTCGCGATCGAAGGCAAGACCAAACCCGTCGGAGCCGATCACTGCGCCAGGGTGCACCAGTACGCGCTTGCCCAAGGTTACGCGCGTAACCAGGGTGACCCGTGCGACCAACCGCGATTGCGCACCTACCACGCATTCGGAGCCGACGATGCAATGCGGCCCTAGTACCACTCCTTCTTCGACGACGGCATCATCTTCGATGACGCAGCAGGGACCAACGCTGGCCGTGGGACTTACATGTGCCCCCGTTGCGACGACCGCACTTGGATGAATGCCATGTGGAGCCGCGGGCAGACGTTCGAACAATGTGGCGATACGGGCGTAGGCAACGTAGGGGTCGTGTGCAATCAGCGCAGCGGCGGGACAGTTTTCCGCATCATCGCTGTGCAGCACCACGACACCGGCGCGCGTCGTACTCAGTTGTGCAGCGTATTTGCTATTGGACAGGAAGCTGAGCTGGTTCGGGCCCGCGCTGGAAAGCGTGCCAACGCCGTCGATGATGCGTGAGCCATCGCCTTTGAATTCGAGGGCGAAGCGCTTGGCAATTTCGGCCACGCTGTATTGGATTTTACTCATGCAGGCCTCCACGGCATGCGTCGCATTGTAGGGGCGTGCCCTTGCTGCGCGCATTATTTTGCGGTTCCAAAAGAAAGCGCGGCATGGCCGCGCTTTCTTCAGGTCAGATCCTTGCGGTTCTGGTCGGGACAACCCGTATTAGAACTGGCTGCCGAAGGTGAACTGGATGCGTTCCTGGTATTGGCTGTCACCTGGCTGCGAACGGAGCGGGAAGCCCAGGCTGATGATCAGCGGGCCGATCGGTGCCTGCCAGTGCAGCGAGACACCGGCCGAAGCATCGAGCTGCTTGGCGCTGAAGCTCGACAGGTTCTGGTAGGCCTGGCCGACGTCCATGAATAGCGAAACGCGTGCTGTGTTGACGTCCTTCAGGAACGGCAGCGGTAGATAGACTTCCGCCGTACCCAGCACCTTGAATGCACCACCGATTGGCTGGGCGTAAGCGTAGCTGCTACCGGAACAGGAGCCGTTCGCGGTAGGGATGATCGGACCGCCATTCGCAGCGGTACCTGCGCAAGCGCGCGGACCGAGGGTGTTGTCCTGCCAGCCGCGCACATCGGTCACGCCGCCCGAGTAGAAGTTCATCCAGAACGGGAAGGTGACTTGCTGGCCGGCCTTGTAGCCGTACTGGCCATCGGTGGTGGTGTAGTCGTCCGTGGTGTTGGCGAAGGTCTTGCCACCGTAGGTGGAGCCATAGCCGACTTTGCCATCCAGGTACAGCACGAAGCCGCCGCCGATCGGCCAGTAGTGATTGGCTTCGCCGTTGAAGGTCCAGTACTGCACGGTCGAGCCGGGCAGCGCGGCCGTTACGGTCGCCGTGAGCTGGCCACCATGCGTGGGCGCCCAGTATGAGTTGCGCGTGTCGTGCATCCAGCTTAGCGAACCGGTCCAGCTATGGATGGTGTCCTTGCCCAATGCGTTGATGTAGTCGATCAGGAGTTGCGGGGTATAGCCCGCGTAGGTATTGATCTTGGTGCTGCCGATGCCAAGGCTGCCGCTCAGGCGGTCGAAGTCGGTCACCGGGAAGCCGAGCGTGGTGGAGAACGACTTGGTGCTGTTGGAGTAGCTGGCGTACTGGCTGCCCAGGTCGCTGTAGTCCGCCTTGGAGAAGGTCGCGTTATAACCGATGCCGATGTTGTTGTCGGTCAGGTACGGGTTGTAGTAGCCCGCATTGATCTGCGTGAGGTAGTCGCTGCGTTGCGCACCGATGGTGAAGCGGTCGCCGGTGCCGAGGAAGTTGTTTTGTGACACCGAGCTTGACAGGATGATGCCCGAGTACTGCGAATAGCCCACGCCGAACGTGAGGCTGCCGGCGGATTGCTCTTCCACCTTCACGGTCAGGTCGACTTCGTCATCGCTACCTGGCACCGTCTGTTTGTCGATGGTGACGGTCTTGAAAAAGCCCAACTGTTGCAAGCGGATCTTCGAACGATCGATGGCTGCCTGCGAATACCAGGAGCCTTCGAGCTGACGCATTTCACGGCGCAGCACGTCGTCTTCCGTGCGGGTATTGCCCTGGAAAATAACTCGGCGCACATACACGCGCGGACCCGGCTGGATGTACCAGGTCACATCGACGGTCCTCTTGTCTTTGTCGAGCTTGGGAACCGGGTTCACCTTGGCGAAGGCATAGCCGATGTTGGCCAGCAGCGCCTTGATCGAATCCGAGGTGGCTTCGATGGCACGACGGTTGAATAGGTCGCCATTCTTGACGAACACCAGCTTGCGCAGCGTGTCTTCCGGCAGGATGAGCTGGCCGAGCAGGTGCGTGCCAGAGATATGGTAGATGTCGCCCTGGGTGACGTCGGCTGCGACGTACATCGCGCGCTTGTCCGGCGCAATGGTCACCTGGGTGGAATCGATGCCGAAGTCGGCGTAGCCGCGATCCATGTAGTAAGACTGCAGTTTCTTCAGGTCGCCCGAGAGTTTGTCCTGCGAATACTGATCGTTCTTCGAATACCAGGACAACCAGTTGGTGGTGCCCGATTCGAAATCTTTCTCGATCTCGGCGGTGGTGAATGTCGTGTTGCCGACGATGTTCACTTCCTTGAGCTTGGCGACTTTGCCTTCGCGGATTTCGATGTCGATGGCGACGCGGTTGCGATCAAGTTGGGTTACGTGCGGGGACACCGACACGTTGTACTTGCCGCGGTTGTAGTACTGGCGAATCAGCTCCTGCTGCACACGGTCCAGCGCCAGGCGATCGAAGGTTTCGCCCTCGAACAGGCCGATGTCCTTCAGACCCTTCTTCAGGTCGTCCGTCTTGATGTCGCTGTTGCCACGGATGGTCAGCTTGGCGATGGATGGGCGTTCGACCACCTTCACTACCAGGATGTTGCCATCGCGCTCCAGCTCCACATCGCTGAAGAACTTGGTGCCATACAGTGCACGGATGGCCTGCTGGGCTTCCTCGTTGGTGAAGCGATCGCCCTTGTTGATCTGCAAGTAGTTGAAGACCGTGCCGGCAGAGATGCGGCTAAGGCCTTCGATGCGGATATCGGAAACGATGAAAGGTTCGAGAGCGAGTACGCTCGTAGAAAGGGAGGCGAGCAGGATCAGGGCGGCGATACGCTTCATCGTCGATTCCATTGTGTTATTCGGACGAGGCGGTATTGCGACCGCCTCGCTGTATTTTTTCCAAGGCCAGGAGTTACCCCAGCCTTCTTTTTTCTACTGCACCCGCGCTGGGAGGGACCGGCAGAAGACCTCCGGGTGCCGTGCGTTGCGGATGATTTGTCATGCAACAAGGAGGCCGCGATCAGCATCCAGCCGCAGGTTGTCAGCGGCACGCATCCTTCTCACGATGGCAAGATGATGCGATGGATGTCGTTGTAGAACGCCAACCCCATCAGCGTGAACAACAGAGCGATGCCCACATACTGGCCCGCGATCATGGTCCGTTCGCTGACCGGGCTGCCTTTGATCAGCTCAATAAGGTAATACAGCAAGTGGCCGCCGTCCAAGATTGGAATGGGTAGCAGGTTGATAATAGCCAAGCTGAGCGATACCAGCCCGAGGAATTCCAGGAAGCGGTCCAACCCCGCCTGGGCCGACATGTTGGCAGCTTGGGCGATGCCGATGACACCGATCATGTTCTTGGTGGATGCCTGACCAGTCAGCATCTTACCCACCATGCTGAAGGTGTCTGTCGTGCGTTGCCAGGTAAGGTTGAACGATTCGATCAGCGCCTTGAGCGGGCCGTAATGCTGGGTGGCGGCTTCCGGTGCGACCTGCGTTACGCCAATCACCCAGCGCGGGGCGCCGCCATCCGGGGATTCCATGCGTGCGGTCATGCTGAATGGCATAGGTTTGCCATGGCGCTCCACCTCCAGCGTGAGCTGGGGCGACTTGGCGGCAGCGATCCCGATCTGCTTGCCCAAGTCGCTGGAATCCTTCACGGCGATGCCATCGACGCTAAGGATCTTGTCGCCAGCCCGCAGCCCGGCGAGCGATGCCGGATCGCTGGGCGATACCGAGTCGACGATCGCTGGTGGCGGAGCGAGTTGCAAGCCAAGCTTGCCCATGTAGTGGCCGATGTCCTCGCCTGCCGGCAAACGATTGAGTGGCAGAACTAGTGATCGTTGCGCGCCGTTGCGGTCACTCACGGTAATCGCCAATGGCGTGCGGCTCAGCAATGCGTTGGCGATCGCATCGATTGACCCGCTCCAGGACGTGACCGGTTCGCCGCCGACAGTAAGCAGGCGATCGCCTGGTTGAATACCGGCTTCAGCCGCCATGCTTTGTGGCGCGGCAGTTACCACTGGGGCGTAATCGGCGCGTCCCAGCACAAACATCAGCCAGAACGCCACCACGGTGAAGATGATGTTGAATCCGGGGCCGGCGGCGACAATGGCAATGCGTTTCCAGATCGGTTGCGTCGTGAATTCCTGATCGCGCAGCGCGAGATCTACCTCGCCCTCTCGCGCGTCGAGCATTTTCACGTAACCGCCGAGTGGAATTGCGGCAATCTGATATTCCGTGCCATCACGGCCGATGTGTTTCCAGATCGCGTTGCCAAAGCCGATCGAGAAGCGTAGCACCTTCACGCCGCAACGTCGTGCGACCCAGTAATGTCCGAATTCGTGAAAGGTCACCAGCACGCCAAGCGTGACCGCCAACCAGAATACTGAGCCGAAAAAGGGATTCATCAGGCAGGTACGTCTCTTAGGAACTCAAAGCTTATCAGTAAGTGCCGTGCAGTACCTGCCGTGCGAGGGCTCGATGGTTTTGCTGCCGGTCGATTATCGACCGCAGCGGTGGGGCGCAGTTCCGTGGCTTCGTAGGGGCAGCTTCCTGTGGCTGCTCAGGGCAGGCACGGGGGGCTGCTTTTGCCGTTGTCATGAATATTTGGCCAGATTTCATCGAGTGCCGCCGGCATGACAGTTGGAGGGTTAGAAACCCAGCAACAGCTTGCCAAAAGCGAACACTGGTAGGGCCGCGAACACGCTGTCAAGGCGGTCGAGCAGGCCGCCGTGGCCCGGGAAGAGGGCTCCGGAGTCCTTCACGTTCGCCTGGCGTTTCATCAAGCTTTCCAGCAGGTCACCGACGATGGAGCTGGCAACCGTCACCACCGTCACGATGATTAGCCCGATCAACCGCGCATCCCGCACACCAAGCAGCCAGCCGCCGATAGTCAGCACCAGCGTGCTCGTTACGAACGCCCCGTACACGCCAGCCCAAGTTTTGCCAGGGCTGATCTGTGGGGCGAGTTTGCGATTGCCGAAGAAGCGGCCGGCGAAATAGGCGCCGGTATCAGCAGCCCACACCAACAGCATGGCGAGAAAGGTCCAGACGTGACCGTGCGGCGCACTACCATGGATGCTCAAGGCGGCCACCCACGCGGGAAAGATCACGAACACGCCAGCCAACAGTTTCAGATTGCGGTTCTCGCGCGTAGGGGCGGCGCCAAATGCGAAGTGGCGTAGCCAGACACACACCAGCAGCCACCAGGCGATACCGGCAATCATCAGCGCAGGCCACAGCCAGGCTGATGTACGCAGCAGCCACAACACCACGAATAGCGCCGTAACAATTCCCATCGCCACGCCGCGGTGGGTCCGGTTTTTCATACCAGCCAGCCGTGTCCATTCCCAGCTTGCCGCCAAAAACGCACCCGCCAGCAGCCATGCGAATAGGCTGGTTGGCAGCAGCAGGATCAGCAGGATGACGAATGGAGCAAGGAGCAGGGCGGTTAGGACGCGCTGTCGCAGCATGGGAAGTCCTTGGTGATCAGGCTTGGGCGACCTGATCGCCGGTGCGTCCAAAACGGCGCTCGCGGCGGGCAAAGTCATTGATGGCGTGCTGCAGCGAGATCTGATTGAAATCTGGCCACAGGGTATCGGTGAAATAGAGCTCCGCATAGGCTAGCTGCCACAGCAGAAAATTGCTGACGCGACGGTCACCACCGGTACGGATGAAGAGGTCCAGCGGAGGCAGTTCGGCCAGGCTGGTCCAGCGGTCGAACTCAGCTTCGTCGATGGCGTCCAGCGGCAGATCACCGCGTGCGACCGCCATGGCTAGCTTGCGGGCAGCCTGCATGATGTCCCAACGGCCGCCGTAATTGACTGCAATATTCATGTGCAGCTTCTCGTTCCCCACCGTGCGCCTCACGGCAGCCAGCATGCGTTGCCGTAGCGGTTTTTCGAAGGCGTTGAGGTCGCCGATGAAGCGCAGGCGCACGCCATTGGCATGCAGCTCGTCCACTTCTTTGTCCAGCGCGCGCACAAACAGATCCAGCAGCGCACCCACTTCTTCCGCCGGGCGTTGCCAGTTCTCGCTGGAGAATGCGAACAAGGTCAGTGCTTCCACACCCTGGCGCAGGCAACCTTCCACCACTTCACGCACCGCCTTGCGGCCAGCATTGTGGCCGAAACTGCGCGGACGATGACGCGCTTTCGCCCAGCGTCCATTGCCATCCATCACGATGCCGATATGGCGGGGTACGTATTTTTGCGTAGTCGTGGTCATGGATGGAGAGTAGCGGTACCGGCGATGTTTGCCTCGCCAAGGCAGACACCGTGAGTGCGTTCGTCAGAAAATGGCCACTTGTGATTGCTGTTTGGCCTCATTGAAAGCAGTGCCCGCCTCGGATGAAAACCGGGGTGGGTGCAAGCTTGTCGCTTATCTGGACTTCGCGATGATCTCGTGTGGAGTCTCACCCGTTGCCCTCTCCCTGTTCGAGAGCGTGCGTTGTGCCGCGCGTGTTGTCGATGCCACGAAGTGGTAGCCCGAGCGGCGAGTCTGGTCGATAGCGATGCATTTACATCGCCATTAATTCTTCTTCCTTTGCCTTTGCTACCGCGTCGACTTCCTTGACGAATCGATCGGTGATTTTCTGGATCTCTTCATCGGCCTTGCGCTCTTCATCTTCGGTGATCTGCTTTTCCTTCAGCAGGTCCTTGACGTGTTGCAGGGCATCGCGGCGCACGTTGCGGATCGCGATTTTGGCGTTCTCACCTTCGTGCGATACGTGCTTGGCCAACTCGCGGCGGCGCTCTTCAGTGAGCGGCGGCATGTTGAGGCGGATCACTGTGCCAGCCGTGGTCGGTGTAATGCCGATATCGGAAGCGAGCAGGGCCTTCTCGATCGGGCCGACCATGTTCTTTTCGAACGGCGTGATGACGATGGAGCGTCCATCAGCCAGCGAGACCGATGCAACCTGGTTCAGTGCGGTGTCCGAGCCGTAGTACGGCACTTTGATGTGGTCTACCAGTGTGGTGCTGGCGCGACCGGTGCGCAGGCGGGACAAGTCGTACTTGAGGGCATCGATGCTCTTGCCCATGCGGGTCTGGGCATCGTTCTTGATGTCGTTGAGCATGAGAAAATCACCCGTTGGCGTGCTAACCATTCATTATAGCAGGGGTGCCGGCCAACAAGAGGCGGCGAGGTTGGTAGGGGCGAACCCCGTGTTCGCCCTGTTGTCCTGTGTGCGGGTTCGCCCCTGTGCTGATGTACGACGATGATCAGGCGTCGACCAGGGTGCCTACCGCCTCGCCACGCATGATGCGCATCAGGTTGCCGGGCACCGTCATGTCATAGATGCGCAGCGGCATGCGATGGTCACGACAGAGTGCGATGGCGGCGGTGTCCATCACGGCCAGCTTGCGTTCGATCACCTGGTCGTAGTTGAGCTGCTCGAAGCGTTCTGCGTCCTTCACCTTGGCCGGGTCGGCGCTGTAGACGCCGTCGACCTTGGTGGCCTTGAGCAGCAAGTCGGCGCTGATTTCGATCGCACGCAGCGCGGCAGCCGAGTCGGTGGTGAAGAAGGGATTGCCGATGCCAGCGGCGAACAGCACGATGCGGCCTTTTTCGATATGGCGAATGGCGCGGCGGCGAATGAAGTCTTCGGCCACGTCGTGGATCTGGATGGCGCTCATCACGCGGGCGAAGCCGCCGCGCTTTTCGACCGCATCCTGCATGGCCAGGGCGTTCATCACCGTGGCCAGCATGCCCATATGATCGCCGGTGACGCGGTCCATGCCGGCAGCGGCCAGTCCGGCGCCGCGGAAAATATTGCCACCGCCGATCACTACACCAATCTGCACGCCGGCACGCTGCATTTCAATGATTTCGTCGGCCAGCCAGCCGATCACCTTGGGGTCGATACCGTAGTCCGCATCACCCATCAATGCCTCACCGGAGAGCTTGAGCAGAATACGTCGATACTTTAGCTGGTCGCTCATGGAGGCTCCGGATTGTCAGGTGCAAAACGGGCGCATTGTAGCGGAGCCTGTTGCAGACGTCAGCGCGTCACCGTTTTATGATCTAGGGCCAGCGCCTGTCATTCATCCAGACGATGGGGCATTTTTCAGTGTAGTTATCGTCAGGAGTTCGTTATGCAGCATGTCATCGCCGCCATTGCGCTGCTGGTGCGCGATTACGACGAGGCGATCGCGTTCTATACTCGTTGCCTAGATTTCGAGCTGATCGAAGACACGCCGATGGCTGGCGGCAAGCGCTGGGTACTGGTGTCCCCGCCGGGTGCGCGGGAGACGCGCTTGTTGCTGGCGCAGGCTAGTACTGGCGAACAGGATGCCTGCGTGGGCGAGCAGGCGGGTGGGCGCGTTTTCCTGTTTCTGCACGTGGATGATTTTTACGCACGCTATGAAACGATGCTCATTCGCGGCGTGCGTTTTCTTGAAAGGCCGCGCGAAGAGCCGTATGGCACGGTAGCGGTGTTCGAAGATTTATATGGCAACAAGTGGGATTTGTTGCAGTTGCGTGTTTAGCACCCTGTCCCCTTCGGGGAGAGGGTGCTTATAAAAGCAAAAAAAGCCGCGATGGCTCGCGGCTTTTCACGTTCAACAAAACGGAAGAATCAGACCTGCATGGCCTTCTGCACTTCGGCAAGATAGTCTTCTTGCACCTTCTCGATACCCTCGCCTACGGCAAGGCGAGCCACCGAGATGACATCGGCGCCTTCTTTCTTCAGGGCCTCGCCAACGGTGGTGTTGGTGTCCAGCACATAGGGTTGGCCGAGCAGGGTGACTTCGGAAATGATCTTGCTGACCTTGCCACCAACGATTTTTTCCAGAATCTCGGCCGGTTTGGCCTTTTCCTTCTCGGACATCTGGCTCAGCGCGATGTCCTTTTCCTTGGTCAGGAAGTCAGCCGGGACATCTTCGGCGCGCACATAAGCAGGATTCATCGCAGCCACGTGCATGGCGATGCCTTTGGCCAGCTCTTCCGAGCCGCCCTTGAGCGCCACCAGCACGCCGATGCGGCCACTGTGGATGTAATGGGCAATCACGCCATCATTCAAGGCGCGCGCCATGCGGCGGACCTCGATCTTCTCTCCGATGGTGGCGATCAGGCCCTTGGTGGCCTCTTCGACAGTGCCGCCGGCTGGGTAGGCGGCAGCTTTCAGAGTATCGACATCGTTAGTGTTGGACTTCAGTGCCACGTCGGCAACGTTGTTGCCGAACGTTACGAAATCGGGGTTCTTGGCAACGAAGTCGGTTTCGCTGTTCACTTCGACCAGCACCGCGCTGCCGTTGCCCTGGGCAGCGAAAATACGGCCTTCGGCGGCCACACGACCGGCCTTCTTGTCGGCCTTGGCCAGGCCCGACTTGCGCAACCATTCCATGGCGATTTCGATGTCGCCATGGTTTTCGACTAGTGCTTTCTTGCACTCCATCATGCCGGCGCCGGAGCGCTCACGGAGTTCCTTGACCAATTGGGCGGAAATGTCAGCCATTGCAGAGTTCCTCGGGGATCTTGGGTGTGCCGTGGCGGTGGCGTCGCCACGGCAGCGGGAAGGCTTAATCGGTGTCGCCGAGATCCTGCGAACGGCTGCCACGGCCACCGCGGCGGTCGTTGCGATCGCCACCGCGCGGGCTGCCCTTTTTGGCCGGCGGATTGCGGCGCGGGGCAGCGGCGCGGCGTTCCTCTTCCTTGGCAACCGGGTTGCCTTCTTCGTCCAGTTCGACGAATTCGTTGGCATCACCCTGGGCAGCAGCCGGGGCAGCAGCCTTGCCTTCGAGGATCGAGTCGGCAGCGGCGCGAGCGTAGAGCTGGATCGCGCGGATAGCGTCGTCATTGCCCGGGATGGCGTAGTCCACCAGTTCCGGGTTGTAGTTGGTGTCGACCACGGCGATCACCGGGATGCCGAGCTTCTTGGCTTCCTGCACGGCAATGTTTTCATGGCCGATATCGACCACGAACAGCGCGTCGGGCAGGCGGTTCATGTTCTTGATGCCGCCGAGTGAGTTTTCCAACTTGGCACGTTCGCGGCGCAAGGCTAGTACTTCGTGCTTGACCAGCTTGTCGAAGCTGCCGTCGGTTTCAGCGGCTTCCAGCTCTTTCAGGCGGCCGACCGACTGTTTCACGGTGCGGAAGTTGGTCAGCATGCCGCCCAGCCAGCGGGCAGTGACGAATGGCATCCCGGCGCGGCCGGCTTCTTCAGCCAGGGCTTCGCGGGCGGAACGCTTGGTGCCCACGAACAGCACCGTGCCGCGCTTCTGGGCGATCGCCGACAAGAAATTCATCGCGTCGGTGAACAGCGGCAGGGTCTTTTCGAGGTTGATGATGTGGATCTTGCCGCGGGCGCCAAAGATGTACGGGGCCATCTTCGGGTTCCAATAGCGGGTCTGGTGACCGAAATGCACGCCAGCTTCCAGCATCTGACGCATGGTGACTTGAGCCATGGTAATACTCCTTACGTGGGCCTTTTTTGTGTGGCCCGGGGGTTTGGACCTCCACGTATCCCCGGCTTCGACCGCGTTGTCCTAATATGGACAGACGCAGCACCCCGAAGACGGTGCCGATACGTGTGTGGCGTTGGTTGGGCTTGTACCGCAGCACGGTTACAATCCCGCTTCGCTTTGCACCGTGTGGGCCGTGGATACGGCTGCAAGCGGTCTGCAAAACCCGGAAAGTATAGCCGGGGCCACCGCTTCGCGGCAAGTTACTGTTTTTGGGGAATTTGCCGCACTATGACAACTACTTATGGCAATCATTCTCAAATCCGCCCAAGACCTTGAAGGCATGCGTGTCGCCGGTCAGCTGGCGGCCGAAGTCCTGGCCATGCTCAAGGAGCATGTGAAGCCGGGCGTCACCACCGAAGACCTGGACCGACTGGCCTACGAGCACATCGTGAATGTGCAGAAGGCAATTCCCGCCAACGTCGGTTACCACGGCTTTCCCAAGACCCTATGCACCTCGGTCAACCACGTGATCTGCCACGGCATTCCCAGCCCGGGCAAGCAACTCAAGGAAGGCGACATCATCAATCTGGACGTCACCGTCATCAAGGACGGCTGGCATGGCGACACCAGCCGCATGTACTTCGTCGGCACCCCCGGGGTGCTGGCCAAGCGCCTGGTGGACACCACCTTTGAAGCGATGATGCGCGGTATCCAGTCGGTGCGCCCCGGCGCCACCCTGGGCGACGTCGGCCACGCGATCCAGAAGCACGCCGAGGCGGCGGGCTTTTCCATCGTGCGCGAATATTGCGGTCACGGCATCGGCAAGGTGTATCACGACGAGCCGCAGGTATTGCATTACGGCAAGCCCGGCACCGGTGTGATCCTGCAAAAAGGCATGACCTTCACGGTGGAGCCGATGGTCAACGCCGGCAAGCCGCAGACCAAGCAATTGCCGGACGGCTGGACCGTGGTGACCAAGGATCACTCGCTGTCGGCGCAATGGGAGCACACCATTGCGGTGACGGATGATGGCTTCGAGATCCTTACGCCCTGGCCGGATGCGTAGGTTGCCTATTGCATAACGCATAAGATGTTGGGGTTCACACCCCAACCGACGCTCATGCCGACGCCTCCGCTTCCCCGTCTTCCGCTTGCTATCCCGCGCTCCGGCGTATCGAGCGAGGCAAGGCGTGCGCTGCGGCAACTACTGGATGACCTGAACCGTTCGATTGCGGTGGCTTTTCGCGATGGCGCCGACGCCAGCGAGCTGGCGCGCCATCGTAGCGACGCGGTAACGCGCATCGTCGCGCATGTGTGGACGGCGTGCCTGGGTGAGGTCACTGATGCTGCTTTGTTCGCGATCGGCGGATTCGGGCGCGGTTTGTTGTTTCCGCATTCGGACATCGATCTGCTGGCGTTGGTCGAGCATGCCGATGCATCGCGTCTGCGCGCCTTGGAACAATGCTTCGCCACCTTTTGGGATATCGGCCTGAAGGTTGGGCATGCCGTGCGTGACCCCGCGCAATGTCAGACACTGGCCGCGGCCGAAGTGTCGGTATTCACCAGTCTGCTCGATGCACGGCGCCTGGCCGGCGATGCGGCGCTCGATACGCGCTTGCGTGCGATTGTCGATGTGCCGGGCATCTGGCCGCCGCACGACTATTTGCTGGCACGCCTGGCCGAGCGCGATGCGCGGCATGCGCGCTATGACGATACCGCCTATAACCTCGAACCCAATCTCAAAGATGGTCCGGGTGGATTGCGCACGCTCGATTCGCTGCGTTGGTTAGGCAAACGTTTGGCGCATGCCGGCGATTTTGCCGAAATGGTCAGCGAAGGGCTGCTCGATCCGGCTGAATGCGACCAGCTGTTACATGCCGAGGCTACGTTGCGGCGTTTCCGTTTCGCCTTGCATCTGGAAGCAGGCCGGCCGGAAGAGCGACTGCTGTTCGACTACCAGCGCGCCATGGCGGCGCGACTCGGTTTCGAAGACGAGCATGAAAAAAATCTCGGCGTCGAACAATTCATGCAGGGCTATTACCGTGCGGCAAGCCAGGTCGAGCGGCTGGGTATTCAGATCGCCGAGCGCTTCGAGGAATTGCTCGAGCCTCCTGCCGCCGCGCAACCGGTTGGCGAGGATTTCATTCGCTACGGATCACGCCTGGCGGTGCGCAATCCGGATTTATTCATGCTGCGCCCGGCTGCCTTGGTTGAGGCATTCATCGCGCGCCTGGATCAAAAAGGCGTGATGGGTTTCACCGCCGACACCATGCGCCGTATTCACCAGGCCACCGCCGTGCTCGATGGCAAGCTAGCCGATGATCCGGACGTGCTGGCCGCCCTGCTGCGCCTACTGCGGCGTGGTGCGCCGGCGGTGGATGCCCTGTGGCGCATGAATCGTCACGGTCTGCTCGCAGCGATTCTGCCTGCCTTCGGCAAAGTGTTCGGACGCATGCAGTACGATCTGTTCCACGTCTACACGGTGGACGAACATACTTTGCGCGTGTTACGCAACGTCGCGCGCTTCGCCGATCCCGCCGCGCAGCCCGAATTTCCGCTCGCCTGCGAAATCTGGCCCAGCCTGCCCAGGCCGGAAGTCTTGCTGCTGGCTGCCTTGTTCCATGACATCGCCAAAGGACGCGGCGGCGATCATTCCGTGCTGGGTGAAGAAGATGCGCGCGCATTCGGCCACAAAATCGGCTTGCCGGAAGAAGATATCGAGCGCATCGCTTGGCTGGTGCGTTGGCATTTGTTGATGAGCACGACTGCGCAGCGTCAGGACATCACCGATCCGGATGTCGTGCATCGTTTTGCCGAACGGGTGGGCGGACGCGAGCGGCTGGGACAGCTGTATCTGTTGACCATTGCCGACATCATTGGCACCAGCCCGCGTCTGTGGAATGCATGGAAAGATCGCCTGCTGGCCGATCTGTATACCTCCACGCGCTACGCCTTGCACCGCGAGGCTGAGCCGGCCGTCGGCGCCGCCGCGCGTGCAAACCAGTGCCGCGAGCAGGCGTTGGCCTTGCTAGTTGCTTCCGGCCACGACGCGGACACGGTGGCACACATCTGGGACGGCTTTCCCATGCTGAGCTTTCTGCGCCACCATCCGGAACAGATTGCCTGGCAAACGTCCGCGATTTTGGAGGGCGAAGGCAAATGGCCCTTGATCGCTGTCAATCCGCTGTCCGTGCGTGGCAGTACCGAGCTGTTTGTCTATGCACCGGATCGCGATGGTCTGTTCGCCAATGTGACGGCGATGCTCGACCGCCTGCATTTTTCGGTGATGGAAGCGCGTGTGCTCAGCTCGCCCGATGGAAAGGCCATGGATACCTTTTTGCTGTTGGAAGCAGAAACGCAGAAGCCGGCCTCACCCGAGCGTGCGGAGGAATTGCATCAGCGTCTGCAACGCGCACTCACGCAATCGGCGCCGATCATGCCGCCACGTCGCAACATGTCGCGCCATCTGAAGCATTTCCAGATGACGCCGCGCATCGATTTCAATCAGTCCGACGGTCGTACCCAGATGGCCCTGGTATGTACCGACCGCCCCGGTCTGCTGGCTGCGGTCACGCAGGTGATGATGTCTTGCGAAGTGCGCGTGCATGACGCCCGCATCGCCACCTTCGGCGAGCGGGTGGAGGACTTCTTCCAGCTGACCGACCGTAAGAATGCGCCGCTGGGCGAGATACAGCAGCAACGTTTGTGGCAGGCTTTGGTGGAGCGGATCGGACCACAGAGTTTGTCCGCAATAGTCCCATCGTTGTGACGGACTGTGCAAAGGGGTGATTTCCCGTGGGGCTGCGTTGGCAGTCTGTCATCTTTCTGGTCGTACGAGTTAGGCGTTTACCTTTTCAACAAGCTGAAAAATCATGATGAATATCAACGCAAAAGTACCCACCACCCGGTTACCCGCAGCTTCGTCGAAGCCGCAGAGCAATGTGTCCGTAGTGGTGGCAACGGGGAATGATCAGATCACAGTCCGTGGTCCAACTCTTGCCAAGGACGACGCTATGATTACGGCCCAGCAAGGTGCCAAGGTCACGGCGCACGATAGGGTC
Organism: Dyella sp. M7H15-1; assembly: GCF_004114615.1. NCBI lineage: Bacteria > Pseudomonadati > Pseudomonadota > Gammaproteobacteria > Lysobacterales > Rhodanobacteraceae > Dyella > Dyella sp. M7H15-1. The sequence goes on along the minus strand of NZ_CP035300.1, from coordinate 1,130,506 downwards.
TTTGTATCCGCCGGGCAAGGTGCTGAGGTATGGGCCCTAGACAACGCAACCGTACACGCCGATCCGGGCTCAACGGTGAGCGCCTTCGACAAAGCCACTGTATACGCGCATCGCGGTGCGACGGTTAACGCGGAGGGCGAGTCCACCGTTATCGTGTATCCGGGAGCAGATGTTACCGTGCACTCGGGTGCTACCGCCGTGCTCGAAGACGGTGCGCAGCTTGTTGCGCACAAAGGGGCAGTGGTGAAATTAGGTGAAGGTGTTGAGTTGATGGTCACCGCCGATGATGCACGCTTGCATGCAATTGGACCGACAGTGATTGTTGAATTAGGTTCGGTTGACGTTAATCACGGCCTCGCCTTGCGGCTTGAAGGAGAAAATGAGAACGGTATATTGGGTGTACTGGGGTTTTATCGGGCCTTGGAAAGTGGTTGTGTTGAGGAGATTCGAGCATGCGGGCGAGTATTTAACCTCTTACCCGAAAGTGATCGGGCCCAGTGCCTCACGACACTGCTTAAAGAAAAAGATGAGCACGGTGTCTCGCGGCTTTCAGGGGCCTTGGCACACAGTGGTGCTAAGACGTTCCAAGCATGCATGAAGTTACTCGCGCAATTACCCAAGGGAGCCCGAGCCCAGCCCGCCGCTGTGCTACTTGAAGCAAAAGATGCGCAGGGTGTCCCGTATTTTCATCGGGTCTTGGTACTCGGTGGTTTTAAGGAGATCCAAGCATACGGGTCATTATTTAACCTCTTACCCGAAGGGGATCGGGCCCACTACGTCACTGCACTGCTTAAAGCAAAAGATGCGCAGGATGTCCCGTGGCTTTCATGGGCCTTGGCACACCGTGGTGCTAAGACGTTCCAAACATGCATGAAGTTACTCGCGCAATTACCCGAGGGAGCCCGAGTCCAGCCCGCCGCTGTGCTGCTTGAAGCAAGCGGTGCGCACGGTGTCCCATGTCTTCGCTGGTTCTTGGCAGACGTGAAGTTATTAGCCCAAGCCAAGCCTGCCTATACCACTGCCGATCTGATAGGCCGACCTGTGAGGCTTGGCTCGGGCGCGACCAATACTGTGTTCGCAGTGCAACTGAAGAAGCCCGATGGCAGTACATTCGAGTGTGTCTTTAAGCCACTCAGTAGGAAGATGCGCGACTGGGGGGCAGGAATAACAGGCATTCCACGGGACAACCCGCAAACCGCGATGCGTAACCTCGCGACAGTTTCCTACGCGAAGAAGCTCGGTTTTGATGTAGTGGTGGACACTAGCGTCGGGGTATTTGATTTCGGCCCCGGACCGGGTGGGGGCTACAAACAGGGCTTGGTCATGGAGCGAGCCCGTGGTACATCAGCCGCCAATACAAACCTTGGCACCCTCACGCGCGCGGACGTGTGCGCAGAGGTAACCAAGCTCCAGTTACTGGATCACCTGACGGGGCAGTGTGACCGCCACGACAGGAACTATTTCATCAGCATCGAGAACGATCAAGCCAAGGTCAGGGGCATTGACAACGACGTGTGTTTTGGAGAAAAGCTCACCGACCCGAACGGTATCAAGTTTGTCAACAACGCGAAGCAATACGGGTTCAGAGGGACGTCGATGCCTCCTGTGGTGGATACCGACATGGCCACTAAGATTAACGCACTCACGCCCGATGACATCAGGGGGATACTCGGGGACAAGCTCAGCGAGGCCGAAGTGCAGGCCGCTATCAAACGCCTTGATGGTGTCAAGCAGCACATCGCCCAGCTGAAGGCCCAGGGTAAGGTGATTGATTCGAGGCAGTGGAGTAATCCCCGCGTGCAGCAGCTTCTCACTGAAGACAATAGCTACGTGGGTCGCGATAAGGCGTACGCCGCGACGAAACTGAACACAAAATGGTAAGGATCGCTCTTATGACTACCACCGTGAATGATCCCGCCGATGGCGCAGCCGCCTCCGCGGCTCGGGCCCTGTTTGAGGCGGAGGGCTTATCCTTTCCGCCGGTGCCAGCGCATCTGTTGGTGTCGTTGCAAAAACAAGACGGCAACTGGTATGCGACACGCCCGGTGCAGTGGACACCGTACGACTTTGAACATTTCTTGACCGAGGTACAGACGCAGCCAGACGTGTCGGACTACGCCGTTGTCGGCTTCGACGGCCACGGCATCAACAGCTGGGCCGCACATTACTACTATGTCGACAAGTCGCTCGCGTTGTTTATTCAACTGCCGTGGGGCGGCGTTTACATGGATCCCGAGCCGGCACGTGCCGACATCGCCGATATGTTCGACTGGGCTGAAAAGCTGCAGTCGAAGCTGCAGCAGGCCAAGGCTATGCACAAGATTCCAGACCATGTGAGATTGCAAGTTGCCGCGAGCCGCTTCGGGCACGCCGGCTGGCGCTGGCTCGATGCCGCCCAGGATAATAATGCTGCGACGCCCCCCTGGAATGCGTCTGCTGGCATGAAGAACGTTATGCTGCAGGAGCTCGACGACCTAGTCAGCGGTTGTCGGATACTGAAGGGAGGCGTTATTGGATAAATCAATTTTTCGGTCCGAAGGCGTACGATCTGAGGCTAAGCAACAACTTCATCGGCACGCTAATGCTTTGATTTCACGATGATAGTTAGCTAAGTAAGTGCCATTCGGGTCCGGCACGAATCAGGTCGTTTTCTCTCATTTTGGCGGACTCGCCAAGAAGGCTGTGTGCCCGTGTCTGCGTCTCACAAGATTCTCAAGCTATCCCGCCAAATCCATCTGTATCTCGGCGTCTTTATCGCTTCTGCCTTGTTGTTCTTCGCGCTAACCGGTGGCTTGCAGGTCTTCAGCCTGCACGAAACCAGCCGGAGCAGTGATTACAAACCACCGGAGTGGCTGGTGGTGATGGCGCAACTGCACAAGAAGCAAACCACGGCCGTGCGCAAGCGCCCCGTGGATGCCGAGACTCGATCCGCTGCAACACAAGCTTCCATGCCTGCGATCAATCCCGTGCCGATGCCCGTCAAGCTGGACAGGCCAGGCATAGACGTGAAACATTCGCTGCCGTTGAAGATATTCTCGGCGCTGGTTGCGCTGGGTTTGTTCATCTCGACTCTGCTCGGCATCTATATGGCATATCGCTATACGCGCAAGCTGGCGCTGATGACTGTTCTGCTGCTGGCGGGCATCGTGCTGCCCATCCTGCTGGCCTGGTTGTAATCTTCGTTTTTCGCCACCCGATCGCGAGTCCCCTCATGCAGTCCATCGAAACACTGATCAACGACGCGTTTGAGCGTCGCAACGAACTCAGCCAGAGCGAAATCGAAACCCATCTGCGTCCGGCGCTGGGCCAAGTGCTGGATCTGCTCGAATCCGGCGAGCAACGTGTCGCCGCGCCCGACGACAAGAGTGGCTGGGTGGTTAATCAATGGCTGAAAAAAGCCGTGTTGCTGTATTTCCGTATCAACGGCAACCGTGTGGTGGATGGCGGCCCGGCGCTGGCTTTCGACAAGGTGCCGTTGCGTTTTGCGCATGGCAATGATGCGGAACTGCAAAACCTTGGCGCACGTGTGGTGCCGGGAGCGCTGGTGCGTCGCGGTGCGCATGTGGCGAAAGACGCCGTGCTGATGCCGAGCTATGTGAACATCGGTGCTTACGTGGGTGCTGGCACCATGGTGGATACCTGGGCCACAGTGGGTTCCTGCGCGCAGATCGGTGTGGGCGTACATCTTTCCGGTGGTGTTGGCATCGGCGGCGTACTGGAACCGTTGCAAGCCCATCCCACCATCATCGAGGACAACTGCTTCATCGGCGCGCGCTCGGAAGTGGTGGAAGGTGTCGTGGTGGAGAGGGGCAGCGTGATCGGCATGGGTGTGTTCCTAGGCCAGTCCACCCGCATCTATAACCGTGCCACCGGCGAGGTCAGTTACGGCCGCGTGCCTGCGGGTAGCGTGGTGGTGGCAGGTAACCTGCCGGCCAAGGATGGTACGCATAGCCTGTATGCGGCGATCATCGTCAAGCAGGTCGACGAGAAGACGCGCAGCAAAACCGGCATCAACGAACTGTTGCGCAGCGGCGAGTAAGCATTCTATTTCATACGGCGGATGCTGCGGCAACAAAACCTAAGACGGATCCGGATCGATGACAGTCCCCACGCTTTACGGCCTCCCGAATTGCGATACATGCAAGAAAGCGCGCAACTGGCTCGCGCGTTTCGAGATCGCGCATGAGTTTGTCGACTACCGCGCCCATCCGCTGCCACCGGTCACATTGAAAAGCTGGGCAGAACACTTAGGTGGCTGGGAAAGGCTGATCAACAAGTCCAGTACCACGTGGCGCACTTTGCTGCCGCAACGCAAGAACCCGGGCAGTGATCCGGAGTGGACGCTGTTGTTGAAGGAATACCCGGCACTGGTTCGCCGCCCCGTGGTGGTGCAGCCGGATGGTGCGGTGAGCGCGGGCTTCACTGACCATAGTTTCAAGAAAATGTTCGGATGCTGAGCTTTATGTCTGACGTCTTCGATCTCACGACCAACCTTATCAGCCGCCGCTCTGTCACACCGGAAGATGCAGGGTGCTTGCCGCTCATCGGTGAGCGCCTTGCGTGCCTTGGTTTTCGCATCGAGCACTTGCGCTACGGCGAAGTGGACAACCTATGGGCAACGCATGGTGCGCATAACACGCCTGGCCAGGGGCCATTGCTGATTTTTCTTGGCCATACCGATGTCGTGCCAAGTGGTCCTGAAGAAAAATGGCAAAGCCCTCCCTTCGAACCGATCGTTCGCGACGGGTATTTGTATGGCCGTGGCGCAGCGGATATGAAAGGTTCGGTAGCCGCGATGGTGGTGGCGCTTGAGCGGTTTGTAGCCGCGCATCCGGATCATCCCGGCCGTGTGGGCCTTTTATTGACCAGCGATGAAGAAGGTCCCGCCAATCTCGATGGCGTGCGGCGTGTGACGGATCACTTTCGCGCAACGGGTGAGCGCATCGATTGGTGCGTGGTCGGCGAGCCTTCCGCGAAAGAAAAACTGGGTGATTTGATTCGTGTAGGACGCCGTGGCTCGCTCTCTGCTTCGCTTGCCGTGCGTGGGGTACAAGGACACGTGGCCTATCCGGAGAAAGCACTCAATCCCATCCACGCTTTTGCACCGGCTCTGGCAGAGCTGGCGGTTGAACGTTGGGACGATGGCAATGTAGATTTTCCGCCGACGTCGTTCCAGGTTTCCAATCTCAATGCCGGCACTGGTGCGAGCAACGTGATTCCTGGCTCGCTCACCGCGCTGATCAATTTCCGTTACAGCACCGCCAGCACCGCGATAGACCTGCGCGCGCGCACCGAGGCGATCCTTGCCAAGCATGGTCTGGATTACACGCTGGAGTGGAATCTTTCCGGCGAACCGTTCCTGACCCAGGCAGGCGGCCATTTGCGTGAAGTAGTTGTGTCGGTTTGCCGCGATTTGTGCGGACACGATCCGGACCAGAGCACGGGCGGTGGCACCTCGGATGGTCGCTTCATTGCTCCGCTGGGTGCCGAAGTCGTTGAGCTTGGGCCTGTGAATGCCACCATCCACAAGGTGGATGAGTGCGTGCGTGTGGCTGAGCTGGAGCGCTTGCCAGATTTGTATCAGGCCATTTGCGAACGGATGCTACAGGCATAACCCAGACCCGTGGCACGTCGAGCGCCACATGGTGCCGACATCAACCCGATGCCGGTTCCAGGGTCAGGGTATGTTGATCGTTTCCTGGCCGCAGCGGCGTAGGCCGTCCATTGACCCAGTCTTCGTGACCGGCGCCGTAGAACGGGGATAGCGGGTTATCGCTTTGGCCGCCGGGCATTTCCAGAATGCCCTCGTCTTCGTGGCCGGGGGCGACGTCGAGGCGCTCGGATGCGCCAAAACCAGGTGCTGCGACGCGTGGCATGTTGTGATCGCCGTGAAGTTCGTCATCCGGCATGTTGAGCATTCGGCCAACGAATGCAGGCAAGGCACGCGAGAGCGGATGATCGATGTCGGCGTGATTCACCTCGCCCCAGGTGCGTGCGGCCAGTCCGTCCGGTTGCTGGCCAAGTGTGTCGGCAACGTTGTGTGCGGCTTGCAGCAGCAAAGCATGCCAATCGTGATAGGCGGGATCGAGCAGGTTGACGGGTTGTTGCTGGATCATCACCCACACGGCAGCCTCCTGATTGCCGGGACCCGGCCATTCGAAATCGGGGAAACGCCGCCGGATCTGCGCCGCAAACGGTGCCAGCACCCGCTTGTGCACTTCTTCGCGGAAGGCATGGACGAGGCGGTAATCCACGCTGTCCGGTGCCGCTTCGTTACGCCAGGCAGCCGTGAGCTGGCGCAGTTGATCCAGCGCTGGATCACTTACACCTGACAAGGTCTGCTGCAAGAGTTGCTGCCAACGGGTAAGAAACAGCGCGTGATCATCGAGCTGGATATCGAGCATATTGCCGGGACCAAAGTCGGCACGTGCGTGCAGGTCATCGCGAATCTGCTGCGCACGTGCCCCCAAATCCTGGCCACCATTGCCCAGCAAGGCGAGATCGTCCCCGCCGACCGCGCGATTGTTGGCGGTCCACAAGCGCCCGTCCGTGGGATTTTCGATACGGGGGTATTGTGAAGGCGTGGCCCAGCCAGTCCAGCCGGTATGGGGTTGCGACCCATCGGCGGGTGCTTGCGGATCAAAGCCGCTGCGCAACGGAATACTGTTAGTGGCGACAGTCCATCCGATGTGTCCGGTGCTGTCGGCAACGAGCAGGTTCTGCGGCGGCATGCCCAGGGTTGGCGCAAGGTCCAGCGCGGCTGACACGTTGGTGGTGTGCTCCAGTTGCATCATGGCAAGGTTATAGCCATGAGGTTGATTGCCAATCCACGACAAGGCGAGTGGCGTGCCGTCCGTATCGTTCGCCAGGATGGGCCCCCAGCGTGTGTCTTCCACTTCCAGGTGATGGGGCGGAGCGCCTTTGATGTGGATGACTTCGTCGTGTTTCTCGATACGTGCCCAGCCTTCCGGCACTTTGTAGCGGCTGGTGTCATGTGGATCGCGCAAAACGCGTACCCAATCCATCCAGTCGCCGTAGGTGTTGGTGAAGCCCCAGGCGATCTGCCCGTTCGATCCCACCACGAGTGCCGGCGTACCTGGCAACGTTACGCCGACCACATCGCGCTGACCGTTGGGTGCGGTGGGATCGGGATAGCGCAGGCGTGCGCGGAACCAGATGTCTGGCACGCGCAGTCCCAGGTGCATGTCGTTCGCCAGCATGGCCGAACCCGAATGGGTGAGATTGCCGGCGACAGCAAAGCTGTTGCTGCCCGGATAGCCGACATCCACGGCTGATGCAGCGGTATAGACCAATTTCGATGCGTCGGTCTGCGCACCGAGATGCCGCAAATCATAGACGTCAGCGCCGGGGATGGTGGGCGAGGGTGAAACGTCGCCTTTCAGGGGTGCTTCCCAATTCGGATCGGGGGAGAGCAGGAAATTCACCATGGAACCTGGCATGACGGCATGCATCTGCGTGATCTGCAGTTTGCGCCTATTGCGGCCATCACCGTTGAGGTCCAGATACATCGCGCCGATGACTAGCATCGTGTCTTCCGAGCGCCAGGGCTGCGGCTGGGTACGCAGCAGCAGGTATTCCCATGGCCTTTCGCGCAGATGAGCGAGGCCCGCGTTGACGCCATCGCGATACATGTCGAGCGCATGCTTCTCGCTCGCCGGCAACGCGGCATAGGCAGTTTCGGCGACCGCACGCAGGCGCTGACGACGATGCCCGATGTCGGTATCCAGTGCAACGGGGCCCACCAGTTCGGACAGTTCGCCGGCAGCCATCCGGCGCATCAGGTCCATCGGGAAGAAGCGCTCCTGCGCGTGCACGTAGCCAAGCGCATACGCAATGTCATCACGCGATTGGCCGGTCATGGTTGCCGTGCCGAGTGCATCGCGGTGGATGGTGACGGCATGCCCTAATCCGACCACGGATTGTTTACCGTCAAGCTGCGCCCGGCTGCCTGCCAGCAACCACCATCCTGCCATGAGAATGGCGGCCACGATAAGCACGATCAGGATCAGTACGGCACGGAACCAGCGGAAGCGAGGTTTCATTGGTTGGCAAACACCGCAAAGATGCCCGCATAGGGCTTGACCATGAAAGTGGGCGCGCCGGTATAGCCGGTGCCGTCAATGTAGAACTGCGAGATGGTGCCGTCCAGGTAAAGTGCATCGCGGCAACCGAGTTTGTCACGGAACAGCGAAGCAAAGGTATGGAAGTTGACCGGCGATTCGCTTACCGCGAACACTACCTGATAGGGGCCATGTGCGCATACGCCGCTGCGCCATTTGTTGCTGTTGGAATCACCGACAAACTGGTGATTGATCTGTCCGTCAATGACCAGCATCGGGCCGGACTGGGTCGCCCAGTCCACCGGCTTGCCGTCGGTCTTGAACTGCGTGCTGGTGCGGACCGCGGCATGGCCGTCCTGGTAGATAGCGAACACGCCATTGGGCTGGATCGAAAAATTGCCCGCCGCCGGATTGCCGCGGAAAAGGTTCAACGGCACCAGGGTCTTGCCGTTTTCCACATACAGGCCCAGCGGGGAGAACGCGGCGTCGTAGATGCCGGCATTGGCTGCGAACATCAGCCGCTTGCCGTTGGCTGCCCCCCATTCGCGCAAGGTCTGGATATCGCCGAAGGGCTGGCTGTTGTCGGGGTTCTTCCAGTGCAAGCTGAGTGATTCGCGATGCAAATCCAGGCGGACCACGGTGAAATCCTGTCCCTGGAAGTTCACGGTACGGCTTTCCATCGGTTGCACCTGATAGTTGCAACTCACCAGCAGGGGACAAGCCCCAAGCAGGGCAAGCAGATGGCGAGTCAGGCTGCGGCGCAACCGTTTGGGCGGCGTGGACGGGAGCATTTCCGCATGGTCGCCGCCCGACCGTGATGGATGCAAGAGCACCGGCGCGTTTACACTTCAGTTTTGCGCTGGGATACGACCCGATGCCCTACACCCCCATTGTTGCCACGCTCGGCTACGTGCTTTCGCCGGATCGTCGCAAGGTGCTAATGATCCACCGCAATGCAAGGCCCGACGACCAGCATTTGGGTAAATACAATGGCCTTGGCGGCAAGATGGAGCCTATCGAGGATATAGCCGAGTGCATGCGCCGCGAGATTCGGGAGGAAGCCGGCATCGAATGCGAAACCATGCATCTGCGCGGCACGCTCAATTGGCCGGGTTTCGGCAAGCAGGGAGAAGACTGGCTGGGCTTTATTTTCGTCATTGACACTTTCAGCGGTGAGCCGTTGACGGAAAATCCGGAAGGCACCCTGGAATGGGTGGATATCGATCGCATCATGGAACTGCCGATGTGGGAGGGCGACCGCCACTTCCTGCCGCTGGTATTTGATCGCGACCCGCGGCCTTTCCATGGTGTGATGCCTTACAAGGATGGACGCATGCAGTCCTGGGCGTTCACGCGGCTATGAATGTCGTCGCACCGCTGCGGAAAATAGAGATGCAGATTACGGCGCTTGGCGCACCGCTACAACGGCATTGAGCCCACCGAACGCAAACGAATTGCTCAAGGCTGCACGCACAGTCATCGCGCGTGCCTCGTGCGGCACATAATCCAGGTCGCAAGCTGGATCGGGGCCGAGATAATTGAGCGTCGGTGCCACGATGCCGTAGCGCAATGCGCCGATGGTTGCAATCAATTCCAGTGCGCCACTTGCACCGAGCGCATGACCGTGCATGGGCTTGGTGGATGAGATAGCCAAGCGGCGTGCGTGATCGCCGAAAACTTTATGGATGGCACGAGTTTCCGTGCAATCGTTCGCCGCCGTGCCGGTGCCATGCGCATTGATGTAGTCGATCTCATGAGACTGCATGCCCGCATCCTGCAGCGCGGCATTCATCGCTGCGGCGGCACCGACATCCGATGGCGCGGCGATATCGCCGGCATCCGCGCTCATGCCGACGCCGGCCAGCTCCGCGAGGATCGTCGCACCACGCGCCTGTGCGCTTTCCAGTGTTTCCAGCACGAACATGGCCGCACCTTCACCCAGCACCAGGCCACGGCGATGAATACTGAAAGGGCGGCACGTATCCGGCGCAAGCACACGCATAGCTTCCCACGCGCGCAACAGACCCAGTGTGATGCAGGCTTCCGCGCCACCCACGATGGCGGCATCGACCAGGCCCGCACGCATCATCAACGCCGCTTGCGAGATGGCATGGTTGGTCGAGGCACACGCGCTGGCGACCGTGAAAGTCGGGCCGGTAATGCCATGTGCCATGCTGATCTGGCTGGGGGGCGCATTGCTCATGATGCGCACGATGCCGAGCGGGTGAAAGCGGTCGGATTTTTCGCCGTAGAGCTTCTTGTAAAGCCCTTCGCGGGTTTCCTCGCCGGCCACGCCAATGCCAACGACGACCGCCGTGCGCGAGGCGCGCTCATTGCGAAAGCTCAGACCGGATTGGCGGATGGCTTCGTTGGCTGCCACCAACGCGTATTGGCTGATCGGATCGAGCAACGGCAAGCGTGTCTCGTCAATGAAAGCACGTGGCTCGAAGTCGGAAATTTCCGCGGCGATGGAGGCGTTATTGCGCAACAGATTCGCATCGACGCGCCGGATCGGACCGATACCGCTACGGCCTTCGGTCATGCCTCGCCAGATATCGGCAACATGGTGGCCGAGCGCGCAGATGCCGCCCATGCCGGTTATCACGATACGGTGCATAAGCTTCCACTATGGGGCTAGGACCCTCTGATTTATTTCTACGTACCCGTCACCGCACTGTATGCGCGCATGGTTGCGACCCAACGATGAAGGCAGACTGGCTGTCTGTCGAGACGTTGGGTCGCAACCATGCGCGCATACAGTGCGGTGACGGGTACGTAGAAATAAATCAGAGGGTCCCTAGTTTCAGTGCGAGCTGGCGATTCACGGCTTCTACCAGATGGCCGACGGTGCCTGCTTCAAAATCGGTATCTTCATTGGGCAAATTGATGTTGAAGTGTTCTTCGATATCGAAGATCACCTCGATGGCATCCAGCGAAGCGACGCCAAGATCCTTGAGTGTGGATTCGGGTTTGATGGTGTCGATATCGATCTTCGCCTGTTTGCTGATGATCTCGAAGACTTCCTGTTGCGTATTCATGCATCGATTCCCCAGTTTATCCTCACGCAAGCGTGACGAAGAGTTCACCTATTGTCCATAAGCCTTGTCACCTATGCCGATCTTCTGCACAACTACCTGCATCCATCCTCAGCACGGTATCTTTCGCGAAGCTTGTGATCGAGCCTGTTGGCGGACGATGAGTTATGTGGATGCCAGGCAAGTTTTGCCCGGGATACGTGAACCTGACAGTTCGCGAATGGTCAGTCCGCGCAGCTTTTGTCCGCAGCGCCGCCCAGAGCGCCTTTGGCCTCGGTGGGCGCGTCATTCGCGGGGTGTGCATCTTTTTCGGCGAGAGCAAGGCAGAGGATGCCCAGCATGATCACACTGGCGCCCAGCAAACGCATAGGCGTCAAGGCTTCGTGGAACAGCCAGGCCGAAGCCAGCATCACCGTCACCACATCCAGGTGCGTGGCGGCGAAAGCGGGGCCGATCGGCGCATGCTTGAGCAAGCTCATCCAGGTGAAGAAGTTGCCGACGTAGCCAATCAGTGCGATGTAAATCCAGGGGTGGCTAAAAACGCGTATCACCCACGCTCCATTCGCTTCGGGCGGAAAGGCATGCTCGCCGGTCAGCTTGAAGCTGAGTTGCACCACCGTGTCGAACGCCAGCAACAAGACGAAGCCGGCCAGGTAGAAACGCCAGGTCTTCATCCGCTCATTCCCACGATGGCGACGCCCGCACTGACCAGCAGAATGCCGCCTACACGCAGTGGCGTGAGTTTTTCGCGGAACAAGAAGCGGCCAGCGATCATGATCACCACGATGTTGATCGATGCCAGCAGCACGCCCTGCGACAGATCCACCCACGACAGGAAAGCGATCCACGACAGCAAATGCGTGACATAGGCCAGGATGCCCAGCCAGATCCACGGACGGCTCGCCATGTAGCGCCAGCGCGCCACGCCGTCACCGGCGCGCGGATCGCTGGCGGCCGCCTTGAAGGCAAGCTGGCCGCAGGTATCGAGCGTGACATTGACCAGCCACAGGGTGGCTACGAGCGGCGACACAGCGTGCTCAGGCGACAGCGCGCGCGCTGAGCGTGCAGCTTGCGGCGATATGGGCGAAGAAATCCGCGGAGTGTTGGCTCAGTGTGCGGCGTTCGCGGTCGATGGTGATCATGTGGTAGCTGTCTTCGAGCAACAGCATTTCCACCGGGCCGGACACCGAACGCGCGACCAGATACGCGTTTTCCAGGCTGGCCACATCGTCTTCGGTGGCATGTGCGATAAAGCAGGGAGCGCACACCCTGGGCAGTTCGCGGCGCACGACGGCGGCCATGTCGTACATCTGCGCCAGCGAGGGCCACGGGTTGCCAGGCAAGCCTGCTGCGGCGCTGTCGCCGCCCAGCATCAAGCCGCTGATCTGCGCACGCAAGCGTTCGTCACGCAAACCATAAGGTTCGTTCTCATGCACCATGAGGCTCTTGCCGATCCCCAGGCGACCGATCATGGGCAACAGGAAGGAGAGTCGGCCGTACCATGGAATCGCCCAGCCGTCATAGCGGAAGGTGGCGCCGTAGACGCCCACGCCGCGCACCCAATCGGGGTAATCTGCAGCCAGCTTCAGTGCCAGCACGGCACCCATCGACAGGCCAGCGACGAACAGGTGATCGACTTCCTTGCGGAAACGTTCTGCCGCGGCCACCACGCTGGCATACCAGTCTTTCCAGCCGGTAGCGAGCAAGTCCGGCACATCGCCGCAATGCCCGGCGAGCTGCATGCCGTAGACGCTAAAACCGGCGCGGTTCAGACCCTTGCCGACCAGACGCATCTCGGTGGGGGTGCCGGTCAGTCCATGAATAAGCAGGACACCGGAACGGCCGCCTTCGAAGCGGAACTCGACATCTTGGATCACTAGTTTGGGTCTCTGCGACAGGTGGATGGCATATCCTTGCAGTCTGTCGGGAATGGCTTTCCATCTGCTTTCGGGGGGCGTAATCGTGAAAAGCCCGCGGATGGCTATCGCTTTTGCGGTTCCCGACGCTCCATTCCTGATTTCCGCAAGAATCAATGCCCGTTAAACCCGCCAAACCGGCTCACGCCAATGGAAATGCCCATGCTGCCGGTGGGATGGTCGCAGCTCCCCGTGTTCTGGGTCACGCTGACATTGCCGGATTGGTAGCTGCCAGTACCCAGGTGGCTGGCGCTGACCACGCCCATACCTACGTCACCATGGACTTGGGCTTGGTTGTAGGTGGAGTCGTCGCAGACTGGCACGCCGGCTGTTGCATCATTGTCACGTGCACCGCTGTGATCGCCGTAATAGACGCCGGGCGCTGGGGTGGGGCGGGCGCCGTTGATGGTGATGGCGCTGGGATTGGGTTGGGTACTGGCGGCTTGCGCCGGTTGGGTCGTTGGCGCACTGGTGGTTGCGGTATGGCTGTTGTTCACCGGCAGCTTCAGGTTCAGCGGCTGACTGGCGGTTTGCGCCCATGCCGTGGAAATCAACAGGCTTGTCGCCAGGGCAGTGATGGCTCGTCTGTTCATAGGTGCTCCGGGATGCATCACTGGTATAACGCACGGCGATGCCTCGCCGTGTACAGGCTTATTGGATGACTTGTGGACGGGTGAAGTTCCCATCAAGGGGGGCGGTCGCTTGCCATCCCTACGATACCTATATCAAGGTTCTTGCGGGGAACAATGCTGCCGCTTCATCCGCTACGCTGGCCATTGGCGCTGGTGCGATTGGCAATGGTGAAGAGAGTGTTGCCGTGGGGTATCTGGCTAACGCTACAGGCATTGCACCTACCGCCGTCGGTGATCAAGCGAAGGCATCCGCTAAACCAATAAAGGGAGATCCCCCGGCTCTGGTGTGTCACGAACACGAGCGCAAGCTCGTGAAGCTGTATCAAAGATGGGAGAGGGCCTCCCGAAGTCGGCTTACAGGAGCAGGCTTCAAACCGCCCGATGCTGCGGCGTTCAAAAGGCGCGTTAGTGAGCAATCGGGAAAAGTCGCTGTAAAAGTGGCAGGTACGTGTTGGGAAGATGAGCGAGAGCAAACCGTCCGACGATGCGTCATTAGGGGTCAAAATGCTGTCAAAACTGGAGTCACAGAGCCACTCCAGGATCAATCGGGGCGAAACCTGTTTACGGACCCGATGGCAACCGGCGTAGAGGCGGCATGAGCTCAACACAGGCTTTGGTATGGAACGTGAGAACCTTGTTTCGGATGTAAAGGGAAAGAACAAATGGCCAACACCATGAGGACGAATACCGATGCCGGAACGAGGGACGGAGCTGTTCGTAGTAGTAAGGAAGCCTTTGTAATGAAGGTGGAGCGAAGGGACAGCGTTACCCCGCTGACGAAAGTCGCCAAGCTCCGGGGATGAGAGGCATGACCTCAGCAAAATCGTATGACATTGCCAAAAGGACTGTATGGGAAGCCTACCAGCGGGTGAAGGCCAACCAGTGTGGAACCGGATGTCGTCGGGTTCGTACTTTCCGCCACCGGTCAAGCAGATGGAGATTCCCAAGGCAACCGGGGGCACGCGCAAGCTGGGCATTCCGACGGTCGCCGACCGCATTGCGCAAACTATCGTCAAGCTTCACATCGAGCCGATTCTGGAGCGGATATTCCATCCTGATTCCTATGGATATCGGCCGGGAAAATCGGCAAGGCAGGCCATTGCTGTCACGCGAAAGCGCTGCTGGCGATATGACTGGGTGGTGGAATTTGACATCAAAGCGGCGTTCGATCAGATCGACCATGCGTTGCTTCTGAAGGCAGTGCGCAAGCACATCAAAGAGGACTGGATGGTGCTGTATATCGAACGGTGGCTACATGCGCCGTTCGAGATGAGCGACGGAACTCAGCTTGTGCGAGATCGCGGTACCCCGCAAAGGGGTGTGCTGACGCCTCGAACAATGTTGCATACTTTTCATTCCGTCGCCCGAATCATTCGAATCCTCGCTGGTGAGCGCTCCCGGCTGCGGATCAACCCTGAACACAACGACGATGTCGTCCTTGTGGATTTCGACGCGCTTGACCAGGCCCAATACGATCCTGCGCTTCGTTTCCAGGTCAAGCGTGCCAAGTTTCTTGCTAAGGGCACCTGCAAATTCCTCAAGCCGATTGATGACCAGAAATAGTTCGCGTTGTACGGCCCCTTGTTGCCTTGACTCAAGGATCTGCTGGTCAATCTGCTCAAGCCGGCCCTTCAGTTGCTGCATCTTCGGCTCAAAGTCGGTCTTATCAATGATCCCATCTGCATAGCTATCGATCAGCCTGGACTTGCCTTTTTCCAGTTGCAACCGCTGCTTTTCAAGGCTGCTCGTATCGAAGCTATTTCTTTCATTGCGCTCCATCATATCCAGTCGACGCTGATATTCGTTCTTCAATCGCTCCGGATGTCTAAGTAATTCCACTACCTGCTGCCATACCAGATCATCGAGTTTGTCCGTTCGAACCTGCAGATTGTCACAGATGCGTTGACCGCCGAAACGATAGGCGTCGGTTCCAACACAGCGATAATAGGCATAGTCTCGCGGATGGCTCTTGGACGCGGCCTTGCTCACCTTTTTCGCATAGTAAGCGTAGTGACATTGACCGCAGACTGTCAGTCCTTGCAGCAGACGCAGCGGCGCACTCTCGCGCCTCTGGCGTGCCAGCTTGCGGTTCTCGACGAGTTGTTCTTGCGCCGATTCAAACAGCGCCGCGCTGATGATGGCTGGCACCGGAATCTCGATCCAGTCTTGTGGGTCGGTACGTGTTGTTGAATGCGGTTTTTTTGGCACGTCAGCACTATGACGCTGGGCACGCACGCGCACCTGCAGGTGATCGCACGACTTCGTCTTGCCGAACGCAGCCCGCCCCATGTACGCAGGATAATGTAACGGTAGCCGTAGGGTGCCCCGGACAGGACATTGACGCTGCCACGTTTTGCGCCGTGAAGCTTGCCACGGCGGTGACGTTCGGTGATCTTCGCCCGCTCGTATTCCGCGATCATGCCCTGCATCTGCAGTAGCAGTGATTCTTCCGGTGACGCACCGATGGCGTGATTGAGGAACACGACCTGCATGCCACAAGCTGTGAACTCTTCCATCAGCAATGCCTGGTGCGCATATTTGCGCGCCAGCCGGTCCGGTGACAGGATGTAGAGCTGGTCGATCGTGCTGAGCGCAGCACAGTCCCTGAGTCGCTCTAGCTGTGGCCTGATGAGCGTCGCACCACTCACGCCAGCGTCAACGAAACACATGTCATCGGCGATCTGCGCGCCATCAGCTGAAATACGCTCCTTCAGTGCAGCCAGCTGGCTTTCAATGGTGCCGCGTTTGTTTTGCTGCTCGGAGGATACCCGCGCATAGAGCGCGACCATCGTATCTTTGCTCATCGTCTACCTCGCTTGGTGGTCGCTTGCCTGGTCACTGCAGACGGCTTCGCGGACGGCTTTGCCGTGGACCGTGCTTCGATGGGATTGATTTGCTCGTACGCCTTTTGCAGCTGTTCCTGGGCGTGGCGGTTCGGCTCGAAGGCCAGATGTACCCGCCATTGTTTACGTCCTCGGCGCATCACCGCACCTTCCTGTCAATGGGAGTGACCGTCTCAAGGACGAGGTTCACATCAACCTTGGAGCAGCTTCTGGACCACGGCGCCAAACACCCCCTTGAAATGCGCAGGCCCCATTTTAAGCGACAGTTTGCTCTGTTGTTGGTGGCGTTCTGTCGCCCTTGTTATTGAACATCCTGCTCACGGATGGGGATCGCGAACTAGAGCGGCGAGGTCACGCGTTCTGCCGCTACGCGGACGACGGCAATATTTATGTCCGCAGCGAAAAGGCAGGACAGCGCGTACTGGCCAGCATGACATCGTTTCTTGAGAAACGGCTGAAACGGCGGGTTAACAGCGCCAAAAGCGCGTGCGCGCGGCCAAGTGAACGTAAGTTCCTTGGCTACACGCTGACGCACAGCGGAGGCCGGTTACGGTTACGCTTTGCCGAGGAAAGCGCAGCGCGTCTGCGCAACCGTGTGCGTGAGCAGTTGCGTCAGGGACGAGGTCGAAGTTTGAAGCGAACCATCGAAACCTTAAATCCGATGCTTCGTGGTTGGGCGAACTACTTCGGCCTCGGCGAGAGCAAGCAAGCGTGGGAGGAGCTGGACGGCTGGATACGGCGTCGGTTGCGTGGTTTGATCTGGCGACAAGCCAAGACGCGCCGACGACGCACGGAGTTGTTACGCAAAGGAGGCTTGACGGAAGAGCGGGCGTGGCACTCGGCCCGAAACGGGCATGGTCCGTGGTGGAACGCCGGAGCCAGTCATATGAACCACGCTTTTCCAAAAGCCTTCTTCGATAGGCTGGGCTTGGTCAGTTTGGCCAGCACGGCTCGCTATCTCCAGCGTCTGGCATGAACCGCCGTATGCGGAACCGCACGTACGGTGGTGTGGGAGGGGGCCGGGGTATCCCGGCTCCCTACCCGATTCCCACCACCCATTCACCCACGTCACAGGGGCCATGGAATGAGTCTTTCCTCCGAAATGGGGATGGCGGCGGCGAAAATGACGCCGCCTGCGGCGGTTATCTGGGCAGGCATGGCAGGGTGGGGGCCACAGCAGTGGATGTATGCCGTGACGGCGGTGTACGTGGTGATGCAGACGGCCTACCTGGGCTGGCATTACAGCGTTGGCCCACCAGCTTCAGCTCTATGGAAGTCGCGGAACAAACACTCTGGAAGGCATCGTCCATCGATATGCCCCAGCGAGCGATAGGAATAATGACGTTGGCTCCTATATCGCGGACTTAAGCCAACGCACCGGCTATGCGCCCTATCAGGTTCTTGATCTCAATAACGTGAGTGTTGTCGAGCCTTTGGTTCGCGCAATCACCGCACATGAAAATGGATACGATCCATACGCCTATAACATGGAGCGATCATCCGTTGCGGCTGGCTTAGGCGCGCCACCGGGCCCTTACAGCACCGGAGGTTCGAAACCTACGGATGGAAGCGTGCACGTCGAGATATCTATGCCGAATGCTCCTGCTGGAACCAAGGCTAAAACGTCCACCACCGGCAACACGACGGCATCGGTGCGCATCGGATATTCCCAGGTCGGAGCCATGGCGTGAGTTGGTGGGATGAGTTGCAGCAGGCCTCGTTTCGCGGCGTGCCATTCGGCGTGCTTGGCGGTGAAGGTCGGTTTGGCCGCCGTGTGGTGTCACACGCATACCCGTTCCGCGATGTGCCCTATATCGAGGATCTTGGGCGGTCAACGCGACGGATCATGTTGGCCGGCTTTCTGATCGAAGACAGCTTGGTTTACGGCGGCGGGAGCGTGATCGCCCAGCGCGAGCAAATGATCGCTGCGGCAGAAACGGCTGGCCCTGGCACGCTGATCCACCCATCGCTCGGGCCACTCACGGTGAGCATTCCGGATGGTGGTCTGGGCATCATTGAGCGCTGGGACGAGGGTCGATACTTCGAATTGAACTTCACGTTCATCGAGGCGGGCATGGCTCATACCAGCGCTTCGACACCGACTATCGCGACGCTCATGGCTCTGGGTGCCGAGGACCGTGCAAGGGTTGCAACGGCTTGCGCCGCCATGGCCAAAGCGGCGTCGCGCCTCGACGCCGCAACGGTTGCCTCGTTTCCGTCTACGGCGCAGGCTGTCACCGTGGCGCTTTCTGGCGCCATGTCCCATCCGGGGGATGCGGTTCGACTCTTTGAATTGCTGGGTGCCTATCAGCCCAGCACGATCGTGGCCGGAACCGGGCAGACCCCATCAGCCCAGGTGATCGCTGAAGCGGCCACGGGTGCATTGCTGCGACGCGCAGCGATAGGCGCATTGGCGAGGGCCGTGGCGGTGTATGTCCCGACCTCGTACGACGATGCGGCAAACGTGCGGGCGGCTGTGACAGCGTGCATCGACAATGAAATTCTAGTAGCAGGTGACGCAGGCGACGACGGAAGCTATGCCGCATTGAGAGCGCTACGGCAGGGTGTGGTCAGTACGCTTTCTGCCGTCGGCGCCACGCGGGCGCCGCTGCAGACGGTTACCTTTCATGCTCCCTTGCCAGCGCTTGTTCTGGCTCAGCGTCTCTATCAGGACGCGTCACGAGCCGATCAGCTTGTCTCAGAGGCTGATCCGATACATCCGGCATTTATGCCAAGGAAGTTCCGAGTGCTCGCATCATAGAATTAACCTAAAAAGATGAGGTTGAATCCATGCTTTGGATGCAACCAACCTCAGGTAAATACCCGATCGTCACCGTTGTTTGGCGAGAAGATAATTCTGAATAACTCGAAGGAGCGAAGGCGCTTCGGTTTGTCACTGACTATGAAGCGATGGATGGCGTTCTTCAAAAGGGCGGGTCCTTTACTCACGCACTTTACTAACGCAAATCGTGGTAACAAAGCTTATGAATAAAGATAGTTTTGAGCGACTTCTCTCAGAATTTAGTTCAACGATTGGGCTGCCTGAATTGTCGTTTGATGAGGACGGCATGGCCTATCTCACGGTGGATGATAACCATCCCATCATTTTTCGTCGCGATGATGCGCGCGGCTGTCTTGTGCTCCTTGGTCAAGTGGCCGACACACTGCCCACGCACACGGATGCAACACTTTGGTCGGATATGCTTGCCATGGGCTTGAAGCCGCTTCGCAACGGTGAGCCAGGCATGGGCGCGGACCTGGACTCAGGCCAGGTGTTGATCCATCAAAGTCTGCCGCTTGCTGAGCTTCATGTCGCTCAATTGGTGGATACCTTCTTTTCATTTATCGACTTGCAAATGGTATGGGCTCAGCGACTCGAAGCCAGCCGCCTTTCCGAGCCGCAAGCGCCAAGCCTTAATCAGTCGTCGACATGGCTTAGCGAAAAATATGGCCATTTGCGCAATCAAGCATAACTATCTTATTTCCCTTTGAAAAAGGCCTTATCAGTGGGGCCTAAAATTCCACTGGAAACTTTAGATCATCCTTTTACTAATCTAGCATTAGTAATGTCACATAATGAAGCTGGATACCTTGCATCATAGGTTTTTCTAAGGTCTAGTAACTCAGAATGAGGTAAGCCCCCGGCTTTGCCGGGGGACTCACCAAGGTTTGACCTATACGGCGGTCGTAGTGAACCTGAAATCTCGACCAAGAGACGAGGTTCACGATGAAAGAGTATCAAAGCTTGAGTCATGCCCGTTGGGACTGTAAGTACCGCGTGGTGTTCATTCCCAAGCGGAGAAAGAAGCAGGTGTTTGGAGAGTTACGCAAGCACTTGGGCGAGGTCTTCCACGAGTTGGCTTCGCACAAGGAATCGCAGATTGTGGAAGGCCACCTGATGAGCGACCACATTCACATGTGCATCAGCATTCCGCCGAAGTATGCAGTGTCGAACGTGGTGGGTTACCTCAAGGGTAAGAGTGCCATCACCATTGCGCGCAAGTTCGGAGGACGGAATCGAAACTTCACTGGGGAGTCGTTTTGGGCACGAGGCTATTTCGTCTCGACGGTGGGCTTGGACGAAGCGATGGTGAGGGCATACATCCGAAACCAAGAGCAAGAGGATGAACGTTACGACGAGATGAAGCTGGGCGTGTAGCCCGCCGCCTTCAGGCGGCTCACGCTGTTATCGCCCCTTTGAGGGGCTCACCCAATAAAGCCCCCGGCTTTGCCGGGGGATACTTACTAAACACCTCACCAGTAGCACAGGAATATTATGAATATCAATTTCGCGTTATTAAAGGCAGCGCCTGAATTAGCCGGCGTCACGTGGAAAGACAAACACAACCTCGGTGATATAGTTGGAGATTCCTTCAAATGTAGTTATAAGGGAAGGGAATATAAGCTAACCAAAGACGTATCCGGGAAATGGACCGCAGGGCGGACCGACGACAATCTCGGCAAATTGGGAACAGGAATAAGAGATTTCTTTGTACGTCCATCCGACCAACCGAAAAACGCATCTGTTCTCGCCAGCCTTATCAATGGGGTGGAGAGGGACCACCTGGCGAGAAACCAACTACCAGAGCAGGACAGGGACGTCGAGCTCTTAGCGACACATCAAGAGCATGAGTACTATGAGGATGGGCATCTATACGAGAAGATCAAACCTGGCGATCTCGCACGCGCCCAATTCCGAGTGGACCTCCAGAACAACGAGCTAAAAGGGAATCAGCGATGGCTTGCGCTCGGTCACAAAAAGGGTCTCTGATCTTGCCCCTGAATCACAGCGATTGCTGACGTTAGCGGAATGCTTTGCGGTAGGGCTGTACGCCTATGCGGTCATGAGTAACCACGTGCACGCGGTACTGCACGTGGATCCACGTGCAGCCATGGCCTGGTCCGATGAAGAAGTGGCCGAACGCTGGGTTCGATTGTTCCCGGCGTGCGTCGACGACGTGGTGGACGAACGCTTGTGCCGCGGAAATTTCGGGGCCACTCATGAATTAGTCGTTCTTTTATCGAATCGCAGATCGCATGGACTCAGCGACTCGAAGCAAGCTGCCTTTCCGAGACGCAAATGGCAGGTTCTGATCAGTCGTCAACATGGCTTAGCGAAAAATATGACCATTTGCGCAATCGGCCATAGTTACCTTCTTTTCCTTTGGGGAAGTTTTATCAAGGGTGGCTAACGCGGTATTAATCTTCACCTTAGTAAAGTTATTGTGAAGGGGCACTATGCGGTCTAGGAATAAAGCCCCCTTTTCCTAAACCCCACTCACACTGATCGTACAATCACAAAGAATTAACAGATGAATAAACTTTCCTGATTTGTTCCAAAGTTCAGCTGGCTGCATCGATCGGTGCGTAGCGCAAACGTGCATCAGGCCAAGGCTTGCAGCGTGCTGCAGCCACCCGTAGTCGTGGCACAAGCGCGGCGAGGTCGAAACGCCGGTTGAATCGCCAAGCCGCTTCGGCGAGATAACGATGCGCATACTTGAGAAAATCAAAGGCGTGGTAAGTACCATCGAGCGAGCGCTTGACGTTACCCAGGATGGTATTGAGTCATCCCATCTGTCCGGCTTCGGTCGCGGCACGTCCTCCGGCGCTTTGGATCACGGTATGGGCATGCCCTTGCTCCTCCAGGGCACGAAACGCCCCCAAGCCATCGCTGTAAATATCGGTCCCTGGATGTAGATGCCGTTGCGCCCAATCCGCCAAGGCGGCCTTGGTGAAGCCTGGCAGGGGTTCGATGACGACATACAACGGATGGCCTTCGTCGCTGGTTTGAAGCGCGATGACAAACGGCACTTTGTTCTCCGACCCACGCCCGGCTTTGCCGCCGTTACGTTCGCCGCCCAGATACGCATCATCGATCTGCACGAGCCCGCCCAAACGGCGCGGCGCCTCACGATCGGCCATCGCTTGCATCAGTTTGTGCTTCATGCGCCAGGCTGCGCTGTAACCGACGCCCAGATGGCGCATTAACTCCAGTGCCGAGATGTTGTTCTTGGTCTGGGTGAGCAGGTACAACGCCAGAAACCAGGTCGTCAACGGCAACTTGCTACTGGCAAAGATCGTGTCCGAGATCAGACTGGCTTGATGACGACAGGCCCTACATTGCCAGAGTCGTTCACCATACCGGTTCGTGCATCGACTGTAACCTCGCCCGGCGCAGCGCGGACAGACAAAGCCCTTCGGCCAACGTGCCCTACGCAACGCTCGCGCACAACGCACTTCCGTGCCGAATTGTTCCAGAAACGCCGCCAGCGACATGCCTGGCTGCATTTGAATCGCGTTCATCGCCATGACCGTGGCCTCCATATGCGCGGGTGGCCTTCAGCATCGCTCGCTCGCGTTGCAACAGCTGCGATGCGAGCTGAACTTCGGAACGAATCAGGAGAAGTTATTCGGATCGGAAATTTCGGGGCGAACACCCAAGGCGGCAATTTCGGGGCGGCCGGCGATTAATGAAGGGCACATTTCGAGGCTGGACAAGAAAGAGGAAGCGGTGTCATCAAAGAGTGGCGGCGATGTGCATCCGCGACGTGGTACACAACCGATTATTTCGGGGCGGATTATTTCGGAGCAATCCAAGGAATGGGAGACAGAAAATGAGCGTATCTTGAGGAAGGCAGAAGAGACGGCGAAGGAGCTAGCGCTACTAGAAAATGGAGATGAGGAGATTAGTCTAGAGATCCGCCTAAACAACCGCGCCAAAATGTTAAACGAATTAAACGGGATAGATGATTCCGGGCATTCGGCGGCGAAATGGTGACCCCGTTTGGGCTCAGGGCGATCGTGCTATGTTGCGCCCCCAAACAACAGCCCGCATCGAATCGAATCGCATCCATGCTGACCACCGCACCCGTCAGCTCGATCTGTTGCAGCAAAGCAGGAATCGCTTTGATTTCGTTGCTTTTATCTGGCACATCCTGCACCGCCAACACGAGCCGGGCTTGAGTGGCAAACGCACTCATCAAGTGCGTTGGCGGCCGCTCGCCGTCTCGGCTCCCCCGTAACGTCTTCCCATCAATGGCCACCTGTTTGCCGGCGAGCGCTGGCAGGCCGGCACTGACCCATTCGGCAAACGCCACAGCAAAGGCTCGCCGGTCTAGGCGACCGATCACGTCGCTCAATGTGTCGTGAGAGGGAATGCCGTGGGGCAACTCCAGAAACTGGCACAGCCAAGCCTCGTTCTCGCAGCCAAAATCCTCTATCCCCACCCAGTCTTCCACCCCGCACACGACTGCGCATAGGGTAATCATCAGTATGTCGCTGAGCTTGTGCAGCTTATTGCGGGTCTGCCGACGTGGATCGGCCAGGTTGCTGAAAAAGGGCATGGGATTTGGCAGCATCCCCATACTTTCGCCGATTGTCGCCACACTCCACCACCGCCTACCTGGGGAGATAGCGCGATTGCCCTGCGTTTGGGCTCTCTTTGCCTGGCATCGGATCACCGGGTGTGGCATCATCACACCAATCGCTTCCTTGGACGGCCAAATGGAATCGTGCCGAGGAGGGGTCACGGAATCAGGTGTCATTAAGCCTTTCCTTGCATGAGCTGCTTTGGCAGCGTTTGTGACCTGCTTCGCCAACACGGTCAGGCGACGGAAACAACGAGAAGGGAGGGCTTTCGTGTCCATCACAAACGTATTCGATGCGCTTGGTAGCAAAGCCGAAGCAGACAAGGCGGCAGGTATCAACATTGCCAAACTGGCGGATAGTCATCAGCTCGGTCACTACGCAACCGAGTTACCGCCCGGCGCCAAGATCAATCCGCATTACCACCGCCATGGCGAGGAGCTGTATCTGATCCTCCAAGGTAGTGGCTTGATCCACATGTGGAAACCCGGCGAGCAAACCAGAACATCGCATCGGGTCCGACGCGGCTCCGTCTTCAACATTCCGGCGGGCACGGTACATCAGTTGGAAAACGATTCGACCGGATCCCTGGTGCTGGTCTTCTCCTGCCACCCCGATCATCTAGGCAGCGACCGGGTACTTGCATGAAGTCATGGGATGGCGATGGTCGCCAGAACCTCGAGCAAAAACTTCGCCGGGCCTTTGGAGACATCCGCAGTTTCTGGGGTTGCAAAGACAGGGACTCCGTATTCCTGTACGCCAGTGAAGAGTACGGCAACATTATCGGCGTGAAACATCACAGGGACGTAGAAGGCCGTACAGACTTCGACATGCCCTGCCGAACGTGACACGTTTCGCGAGCAAGACAGGGAGGTCATGGCGAGCAGGAAAGCACTGCGAATCCTGGAATCGATCCCTTTGCCGACGGCCAATGGCGAGCCTATCTGACCACCAAGTGGCCGTTATACGACGGCGAGGGCCATGTGGCTGGTGCTTTTTTTCACGGTCAGGACATCACTTGTGCCGCCACGGTGGAACTGGGTTCATTACGGCGAGGAATAGATGCTAAGTGATCCATCGCAGTCGTTGATCGGCCGTGAGCGCCAACACGGCAAACAGGATGTGTGTCGTGACCTTTGCATGACCTCGCACATGGATGCGATGAAGGCCAAAATCATCCTTCAGCTGTGTGTTGGCGCGCTCTACCGTGGTGCGCTCTTTGTAGCGCTCGGCCTCTACTGGGGTCGAACCGCTTCTTTTCGCCGCCACGCGGGTTATGCTCGATGAGTGGCACATGCCGCATGCTCCGACTGTGCTCGCGCAGGATTGAGCTGCAATAGCCGGCATCCATCAGGTCATACAGGTGAGTCACGCGTTGTGCGCTCATCGTTGCCAATGGAATGGCTAGTTGCGAGTCGTGGATGCTGGCTGAGGTCACGATGGCCGAGATCGGCACCATGCCGTCGGCAACGTCCAAATGCAGTTGGTAGCCCATCCAGGTGGTTTTATATCCTTGGCTGTTGCGCTTGGTGCCGACATCACAGAACGCGGGCAGATCCGCCAACATGGCTTCCAGGCTCATGCCGGCGGCTTGCTGTTTCAGGCGTTTTTCCGGGGCGGGTTCACGCACTTCATCTTTACGCGGACGACCGCGTTTGCGCGGCGCCGGGGCCGGCTTCGGTTCGGTTTTGGCCGGCCACCACGGTTTCCCCGTCGGCACTCACGGCATCTCGCAATACGACACGTTTCCGAACGGCTCGTTGCGCGGCATCGCAGCCACTGGCGATCAGCTCACTATCGCCAACCAGATCTTTCCCGTTCAGCCGGTCACTGCACTGGTCTATGTCTGTGGGCCATCCCCGAACGCCATCGATTTCACCTTCAGCGGTATGGGTACGCCTTCCGCCGTTGTGCAGCTCGCCATCCAAGCGGCCATCCACTATGAGTTTCTGACGCAGGGCGAACCGATCGCCGGCAGCTCGGTCGATCTCTCCGACATCGAAACAGCGATCGCCGGCATTTCCGGTACGGCGGGCTTCGTTATCAACGTGCCGACCGGCAACATCGTCAATGTCACCGGTGAACTGCCGACGCTTGGCACGATCACCTACCACCCATGAGCGCGCCGACCTTCAGCCGTGCGGACTTTCAGTCCGCACTATGGGCGTTAATGCCCCGAGGTAGGGCGTGGAACCGCGATCCGGGTTCTGTGCAAGACCAGGTCCTTGCTGCATTCGCACTGTCCTTTGAGCGCACTGCAACGGCCGCTCTGGAGCTCATCGCCGATGCGTTTCCCGCCACCGCGATCGACATGATTCCGGAGTGGCAGGCGTCGTTGGGGTTGCCCGATCCCTGCACGGGCCCGGCGCCGACGATGGTCCAGCAGCGACAGCACATCGCTGATTCCGCATTTGACATTTCACGCTTGGCTTGTTCGAGGGCGGTTTCAAGCTCGCGTGTCTTGCGCAAAATAACCAACGGCACCGCGCCATCGTCCTGAAGGAGGGCGTTTGTCAGTTTTTCGATCTGCGTTTCGAGTTCCGCGCAACGACTGCGCGCTGCGCTGAGCCTTTGCTTGATCGGTCGGTCAGCGTCGCTATTGTCCAGCAGGTTATTGAGCTTGATCTGGTCAGAGCAGTAGGTCAGTAGCGCGCGCTCAATTGGCGCGATGCTGGTGCTGCCTGAAACGGAGCACTTGCGGTTTGACTGGTCCGAGCAGCAAGCAAGTCGGCGATGCCCATCTTGCACACGTCCGGTGTTGTCTCGTCGCCTGGTCATCAGATTCTGCGCGATCATCGCTGATCCGCAATATCCGCAATAGGTGAGCCTCAGCCCGGTTATGATGCCTGGGATTTCCCCCTTTCCCTTGCGTCGGCTGCGCTGCTGGACTAGCGTCTGTAGCTCGTCGTATTCGGCCTGGCTGAGTATCGCCGGGTAGTAGCCAGGGCACTGGTATTGCGAATCGTCGACCGACAGGGTCTTGACGCCAATCAGCGCAGGTAGCCGGAACAGCTTGTAGAAATAGGATGCGGTGTTGGCGTAATCGGTGACGGACAAGCCGGCTGCATTCAGGCGATCCACGATTGCCAGCGAACCATGCCCCTCACGGAACAGCGTGATCGCTCTGCGCACTGCTTCGACACGCTCCGGGATCGGATGCCAAACGCCATCGACCCAAGCCAGCCATTTCGGGTCTTTTCCGTTCCTGATGATCCCGTGGTAGGTGCCGGCGAGCCATTGTTCGCACTGGCGCCTGATGGCCGCCTTGACGCGCTTGCTCTTGGTGTCGCTCTCTTCGTGCGCGCGGATCATCACCAGCAGGCTGTAGACCAGATCCATCGGGTTGGCCTTGAGGCGCTCCCGATTGTATTCCCGGCCGTCGCTGGCGATGACTACGGTGATGCCGGCATTGACGATCTGGGCGAGTTGGGTCTGCGCCTGGATGGGTTCCGCGCGGCTCAGCCGATCCAGGCCCTCCACCACCAGTACCGAGCCCGGCGCAATGCGATCCTCATCGATGGCGCGCAGAAAAGTGCCCAGAGCCCCCTGTTTGACGTGCCGCTAGTGATAGGCGCTCAATCCCTCATCGCGGAGTGATAGGGACTCAATCAAGCAGCAAACCGCATTTCCTTGCCCACCTTTCCGCATACTGCGCCTGCCGATCAGCGCTACTTCCCGCCGACTGTCTGGCATCACTGAACCGTAAATAGCTGTATACTTTGGCGTTTTTACCCATTCGGCACGACCCTCCATGAGTTCATCTTATCGTATAGGTATGGTATCCCTCGGTTGCCCCAAGGCGCTGGTCGATTCCGAGCGCATCCTTACCCAGCTCAAGGTCGAGGGGTATGAGATCGTGACCACCTATGACGCGGCTGACGCGGTGGTGGTGAATACTTGCGGCTTTATCGATGCTGCCGTGCAGGAGTCGCTGGATGCGATCGGCGAGGCCTTGCACGAGAACGGCAAAGTGATTGTGACCGGGTGTTTGGGCAAGCGCTCGGAGCTGATTCGCGAGGCGTATCCAGACGTGCTCGCCATTACCGGGCCGCAGGATTACTCCAGCGTAATGAGCGCGGTGCATGTCGCGTTGCCGCCGAAGCGCAATCCGCTGCTGGATATCATTCCGGATACGGGTATCAAGCTCACGCCGAAACACTATGCGTATCTGAAGATATCCGAAGGCTGCAATCATCGTTGCAGCTTCTGCATCATCCCGTCGATGCGCGGGGATCTGGTATCGCGTCCAGTGGACGAGGTGCTGGTCGAAGCGGAAAAACTGGTGAAGGGCGGTGTGAAGGAGCTGCTGGTGATCTCGCAGGACACCAGTGCCTATGGCGTCGATATCAAGTACGCCGAGCGCACGTGGCGCGAGAAGCGTTATCGCACGCGCATGACCGAACTGTGCGAAGGTCTTGCGGAACTTGGCGTCTGGACACGTCTGCATTACGTCTACCCGTATCCGCACGTTGACGAAATCATGCCGTTGATGGCGGAAGGCAAGAGCCTCCCGTATCTGGACATTCCATTCCAGCACGCCAGCCCGCGTATCCTCAAATTGATGAAACGTCCGGGCAATATCGACAAGACGCTGGAGCGCATCCAAAACTGGCGAAAACAGGTGCCTGAACTCACTTTGCGCAGCACCTTTATCGTTGGTTTCCCCGGCGAAACGGATGCGGAGTTCGAGGAGCTGCTCGACTTCCTGCGCGAAGCCGAGCTGGATCGCGTCGGTGCGTTTACTTACTCGCCAGTAGATGGCGCCAAGGCCAACGAATTGCCGGACCCGGTGTCCGAGGAGTTGAAGGAAGATCGCCTTGAGCAGTTCATGGCGGTGCAGGCGGAAATTTCTGCCGCCAAACTGCAGCGCAAAATCGGTCGCACGATAAAGGTGCTAGTGGATGAAGCCCATGCGGAGGGTGCAGTGGCGCGTTCGGCTGCGGATGCGCCGGAGATTGACGGCGTGGTGCGCATTGCCAACGGCCAGTCGCTGAAGCCGGGTCAGTTTGTCGACGTCGTGGTCGAGGCGGCGGACGAACACGACTTGCACGCCAGCCTGGTCAACTGATTCGGCCTAAGCCGTGCGTTACATTGCACCAGCGCGGGAGGCGGTCGATCCGTCCGTTTTCGGTTTCGCGCCTCTGCACGATTGGGGCGAGTACAACGGCTGGCTGTGCAATGCACGCTGGCCTTTGATGGACGAACTCAACGCACGCTGGCCGCAACATGCGAGTGAGCGCTTCGTGGCTCAAACGTATGAACTGCTGCAGGATGGCCTGCATTACGAAGAACGCATCGCCCAGCGCGGCCTGATCGCCACACGTGAGGAAAACTGGCACGACCTGTTCAACGCGATGATCTGGTTGCGCTATCCGTCACTGAAGCGCGCGCTCAATAAGCAGCAGGCGATAGGGGTTGCCAAGTTGGGTCGGCGCGAGCGTTCACGCCCGCAATGTGCGCAAACGCATTTCGATGAGGCGGGCGTGGTGGTAATGGTGCGCGATCCTGCCTTGTTAACGCTGTGGGATGCACATGACTGGCATGGTCTGTTCTGGCGTTGCCGCCACGCGTGGCAAGATGGCTCGATTGCGCTGGAAGTCTTCGGTCATGCCTTGCTGGAGCACGCCCTCACGCCAGGTAAACTGTTGGTTGGCAAGGCGCTTGTTCTGTCAGATAACGTCGCTGATCCGGAGCACGCGATCGCGCATTGCGCCGAATGGATTGCAGAAGGGCGCGTGCTGCGTGATCCACAGGAACTGCGCCCGTTGCCTTTGTCAGGCATTCCGGGCTGGCCTGCCGGCAATAACGTCGAAACCTTTCATCTGACTACCGCTTGCTATCAGCCTTTGCGCGAAGGCCGGCATTACCCGGCACCGTTGCGGATGTCCTGACGGTGCGCAAGGCTCACGATTTGGGTTGAAAATTCGACACGATCGTCTTTAGGGCAGTTTTAACGTGCCGAAATCGGGTTGGTTGACGCGTGAAGAGCAGGCTGGGGCGTTTATGCAGAATAGTCGACTGCAACGACCACAAAACGAGTTAGCCCGCTTGGCAGCTCGGCCTCGAACTCGTCGTCCAGCTTCTTTTTCATCACGGCGCGGGCCAGCGGGGAGTCGATGCTGATCCAGCCACGCTTGGCGTCTGTTTCGTCCGGACCCACGATGCGGTAGCGCAAGGTGTCACCATTGGCGACGTTTTCCAACTCGATCACGGCGCCGAAAAACACCGTTTTCCGATCGGCCGGCGCACCTTCAGCCACCTTCAATGACGGAATGCGCTTGCTGAGATAGCGCACACGGCGATCGATCTCGCTGAGCTGTTTCTTGCGGTAGGTGTATTCGGCATTTTCCGAGCGGTCGCCTTCCGCTGCTGCGGCGGCTAGGGCTTTCACCACTTCGGGGCGAAGGCTATGCCAAAGGTGATCGAGCTCGCTCTTGAGCTTTTCAAAACCTTCGCGTGTGATGATCGCAGTGGAACGCGGGGCAGGAGGACGCCAACGAGTCATGGCAGGACGATGATTACCGTATGCAGTGCAAGCAATGTGGAATTCAGCGGGATGTGAGCCTGTCGGCCTGCCCAGCGAGGGTCGGTCTGGCATGTGGCATTTTAGCCATATCGAAAGAAGTTGTTTGAGTCTGTGCGCTGAGACCGTTATGGTTGCGCCATCTTTGCAGGTGTATTGCCAACATGCCGAACCGTCCCGCTACCCGTTCCCTTCGTCTGGTTTTATTGGTTGCGGGGCTCACCCAACTGGCAGCGTGTGCTTCGGGTGGCAAAGCGGCCAAGCTGCCATCGGCATCCGTCAATGCGCTATATACCCAGCTCGATCAGGCCAGCCAGGGTTACGAAACGGCCTTGCAGCAGACACGTGCAGGTGATGCGCAGGCTGCGCAGAAAACTCTGGATGGCGCACTCGATCAGCTCAAGGAGGCTTCTGCGCACTGTGGCGCTACGCCGGGCTGCGATCCACAGCGTTTCTTCTCCGTTTTCGATCACCTGCTGCGTCTGAAGGACGGCAGCTTTATCGGCGACGAAACCCCAGGCGAAGGCGAGGACAAGGGTGAAGCCACCACGGCGGTGCCTGGGCCCGGACAGGCCGGCGCGGCCGGCAGCCTGCCGGAGGCGCAGCGTGCCGTCACCTTGTTGCGTGGTCACCAGCTTTCCGAACTGATTGCCATGAACGGCCCGGTGAAAGCTGCACTGGAAATGTGGCTCACCCAGTGGCGCGGCAATCTTATGGACGCCTACGTAAACTATCAGTACCTGCGTCAGGAAATGTGGCCGCAGTATCAGCAGGAAGGCCTACCCGAAGCCTTGCTGTTCGGCATCCTGGCTAAGGAGTCGGGCGGCAAGGTACACGCCGTATCGCGCTCCGGCGCGGCGGGGCCGTTGCAATTCATGTACGCCACGGGCCTGCGTTTTGGGCTCAGCGATCAGGACGGTTTCGATACCCGTTTTGATCCGGGCGAGTCGGCGCGTGCAAACGCCGAATACATGGACGAGCAGTTGAAGGTATTCAATGACAACCTCGAATTGACGCTGGCCGCCTACAACGGCGGCGAAGGGCGAATGAGGCGTCTGGTTGGTGATAACACCACGGTGAGCTTCTACGATCCGCGCATTTACGGTCAGGTTTCGCAGGAAACGCGCGACTATGTGCCCTCCGTGCTGGCGGCGGCGTGGCTGTTCCTGCATCCGGACAGCTACAACCTGCGCTTTCCAAAAGTGGATGGCTTAACCAGCAGCATGACCCTCAAGCGCGCCGCGTCGATTTCCGAACTCACCGTGTGCCTGGGTTCGGCCAATGACATGCCCGACGGCTGGTTCCGCACTTTGCGCAATCTCAATCCGCGCCTCGATCCGCAGCAGGAGCAGCCGATCGGATCGCAACTGCAGGTGCCCAAGATGCTGAAGCAGGTGTATGCGGCGAGATGCACGGATGGTCCGTGGCCGATTCTTGCCAGCGATCTGCACAACGCCGTGGTGCCGGTGCTGCCGGATCCGCCACCAGCGGTTGCCGCCGCTGATCCAGTAGTGCGTTACACCGTGCGTCGTGGCGACACGCTTGCCAGCATTGTGCGCAAGCACGGGGGATGCTCCGGCGAGAATGAAGTGGCTCGCTTGAATAATCTCAAGTTCAACCATGTGAAGGTTGGGCAGGTGTTGAGGTTGCCTAGCTGCCGCTGATGCATGGATGCGTAGGTTGAATGAGCGTGACCCATAGGCCAGGCGAAAACGCTTCTTTGGCGAGTTAGTGGCATTGGCCTTAAGGATGACGCAGTTCACCCAATCGCTGACCAACCTTGATGGCTTGCTGTGACGTCAGTGCATCCAGTTCAGTGGTGCCTTCTGGCAACAGCAGGATCACTGTGGAGCCCATGTTGAAGCGTGCCATTTCGCTGAAACGATCCAGCGAGATGTTCTGGCCGGCAAACGACTTGCGGCGAATCGAGGGCGCATAGGGTGGAATCACCATGCCATCCCACATGGTGGCGACCGACGACACCAGGATCGCACCCACCATCACCACGGCGAACGGGCCGCACTCACCGTCGAAGTGACAGACCAGCCGTTCGTTGCGTGCGAACAGTCGTGGGATGGCTTCCACGACGAACGGGGCCACGCTGAAGATTCGGCCTGGTATATGCACTGTCTCTTTCAGCTCGCCGCGCAGCGGCATGTGCACACGGTGATAGTCGCGTGGCGAGAGGTAGATGGTGACAAAGCGTCCGTTGCGGTAGGGGGCCACGGCGGCTTCGTCACCAAGTAATTCGGCGGCGGTGTAATCCTGGCCTTTGGCTTGGAAAATGTGTCCGTCGACAATAGGGCCCGCCTGGCTGATGCGTCCGTCGACAGGCGATATCAAGGCGGCTGCGGCCGCATCGGCACGGCGGGCATCGGGACGCAACTTGCGCGTGAAGAACGCATTGAAGTGAGGGTAGGCCAGTGGATCGGGTTGTGCGGCTTCGGTCATGTCGACCTGGTAGCGATGCACGATCTGGCTGATCAGGAAGTTCTTCCAGGGCGCAAAGGTCCAGCGCGTAGCCCAGTAGACCACGCGCGAAAGTGCCCGATGAGGAAGGATGTATTGCAGGAATACCTTGAAAGTCATCCTGCAAGTATAAGGAAAAGAAGGCGAATCTCAGAAGAGGGTTGACCTTCGCTTTCTTGGAGGCGACATGCAGCAGCGCATGCCCCTGGCCAGGGTACTTCCACGCATTTGCATGGGTCCAATGATGCACAGTCGCTATACTTCACGGCCTTCAAGCCGGACCGTGCCTACGTGACTACCGAACTCGCCTCGATCATCGACTTTATCCGCTACGGTGCCAGCCGTTTTTCCGCGGCCGGGCTGACCTTCGGCCACAGCCACGACAATCCGATCGATGAGGCGACCCATCTGGTGCTGGCCAGCCTGCATCTGCCGCCGGATATCCCTCCGGCCTACGGTGTCGGCAAGCTCACCGCTGAAGAACGCCTGCGCGTGCTCAACCTGATCGAGCGCCGTATCAACGAACGCCTGCCGGTGGCTTATCTGGTGGGCGAAACCTGGTTCGCCGGACTGAAGTTCAAGAGCGACCGCCGCGCCCTGGTGCCGCGCTCGCCGATCGCCGAATTGATCGAATCGGGCTTCACGCCGTGGCTGGATGACCGGCACGTGGAGCATGCCCTTGACCTGTGCACCGGTTCGGGTTGCATTGGCATCGCCATGGCGGAGTACAACCCGCATTGGCATGTCGATATTGTCGATATCAGCGACGACGCTCTGTCGCTGGCGCGCGAGAACGTGGCTTTTCAGCACATGGGCGATCGCGTGGCGATCATCAAGTCCGATGTGTTCGGCGGACTCCAGGGTCGCAAATACGATCTGATCGTCTCCAACCCGCCCTATGTTACCGAAGACGAATACGCGGCGCTGCCCGACGAATACGACCATGAACCCAAGCTTGGTTTGACCTCCGGCGAGGATGGTCTGGATATCTGCCTGCGCATTCTCGACGAGGCTGCCGATCACCTGGCCGAAGAAGGCTTGTTGATCGTCGAAGTGGGCGAGAGCGAGCACGCACTCAACGCGCTGCTGCCAGAAGTGCCTTTTGTGTGGATCGAATTCAAGGTCGGGCCGATGGGCGTGTTTGCGCTGGAGCGGCGCGAACTGATGGAGCATGCAGCGGCGATTCGTGCTGTGGCGGCTGCGCGGCGCTGACGTTTCAATCCGTTGTTCTGGAAAATTATGCAATTCACCACAACCCGCCTGCGTCTTGACGTCCTTTGCGAAACTGACGCTGACGCACTCTTCCACTACCGCTCCGATCCCTCCGTCGCGCGCTATCAAGGCTGGTGCCCAAACTCTCGTGACGAAGCCCTCGACTTCATCCGTTCGCAACAGCAGATCTCGCTGGATATCCCCGATAGCTGGCTGCAATTGGCCATTCGCCTCCCCGATGGAACCCTGATCGGCGATCTCGGCCTGCATCTGCCACCGGATGTACAAGGCTCGTACGAATTCGGCATCACCGTCGCACCGGCCTATCAAGGCAAGGGCTACGCACGCGAAGCGGCGCAGGCGCTGCTCGATTTCCTGTTCCACACCCTGGGTGCCCGTCGCGTGCATGCATCGATCGATCCGCGCAATGTCGCCAGCGCCGCCTTACTGCGTTCGCTGGGCATGCGCCAGGAAGCGCATTTTTGCGAGAGCTTGAACGTGCGTGGCGAATGGGTGGACGACGCGATCTTTGCATTGCTGGCGCGGGAATGGCCCACGGCTGACGCACGCGGTTGACTCACAACTAGGGCGTCGGCCGGTCAGACATGGCAATATGGGGTATCCGTGTCGCGTTGTCCTATCACTCTCCCTATCACTCTGGTTCTTTTCGTGTCCAGCAACTCCACCGGCAAGCTCTTCACTGTCACCACGTTTGGCGAAAGCCATGGTCCAGCCATTGGCTGCGTGATCGATGGTTGTCCGCCGGGCTTGCCGATCGATGCCGAGGAATTTCGCCCCGATCTCGAGCGTCGCGCAACGGGCCGCAGTCGTCATACCTCGCAGCGCCGCGAAGCGGATGAGGTGGAAATTCTTTCGGGTGTGTACCAGGGGCTCACCACCGGTACGCCGATCGCCCTGCTGGTTCGCAATACCGACCAGCGTAGCAAGGATTACGGCGACATCGTTGAAACGTTTCGCCCCGGCCATGCCGACTACACCTATTGGCAGAAGTACGGCATTCGCGATCCGCGTGGCGGTGGCCGCTCTTCCGCGCGTGAAACCACCATGCGCGTGGCGGCGGCGGTGATCGCCAAAAAATGGCTGGCCGAGCGCTACGGTGTGCGTGTTCGCGGTTATCTGGCTCAGCTCGGCGAGGTAGTGCCGGAAGGTTTCGACTGGAATGAAGTCGAACAAAATCCGTTCTTCTGGCCGCACGAGGCGCAAGTGCCGGCGCTGGAGAAATACATGGATGCGCTGCGCAAGTCAGGTGATTCAGTCGGTGCGCGCGTGAATGTCCAAGCGCAAGGCGTGCCGCCGGGCTGGGGTGAGCCGATCTACGGCAAGCTGGATGGCGACTTGGCCGCCGCGCTGATGTCCATCAATGCAGTCAAGGGCGTGGAGGTCGGCGATGGTTTCGCTACCGTAACCCAGCGTGGCAGCCAGCATCGCGATGAAATGCAGATGGACGGCTTTACGTCCAATCATGCGGGGGGCATTCTGGGGGGCATCAGTACGGGTCAGGTGGTGTGTGCCTCGATCGCGCTCAAACCCACGTCGAGCATCTTGATCCCCGGTCATAGCGTGAATCTGGCCGGTGAGCGGGTTGAGGTGGTCACCAAGGGGCGTCATGACCCTTGCGTCGGCATTCGTGCCACACCCATTGCCGAAGCGATGATGGCGTTGGTGTTGATGGATCACGCCTTGCGCCATCGTGCGCAGTGTGGCGATGTGGGTGAGATAATACCGCGTATTCCCTGATCGAATTGTTTTTCTATTGGCAAACTTCATTGCTGTGCCGTGTCGTTTGCGTGTTGGGCGAGCTAGATTTCCCGTTTGGGGTTTCGGCGCCGCTGCGGCGACCTTCCAAATTCCATGAAAAGTGACCCGAGATGAGCAAGAAGAGTAGTTACAAGGTAGCCATGGTAGGCGCGACTGGCGCCGTGGGCGAGACGCTGCTTAGTATCCTGGTCCAGCGCGAATTCCCGATCAGCGAACTGGTGCCGCTGGCCAGCGAGCGTTCGGCGGGTGGCAAAGTGGAATTTGCCGGCAAACAGGTCACCGTGAAAAATCTTGCCGACTACGACTTCAGCGGCGTGGACATCGCCTTCTTCTCGGCCGGTGGTTCAGTGAGCCGTGTGCATGCCCCGCGTGCGGCCGAGGCGGGTGCGGTGGTGATCGACAACACCTCCGAATTCCGTTACCGGGACGATATCCCGCTGGTGGTCAGCGAAGTAAACCCTCACGCCATCGCGCAATACACCACGCGCGGCATCATCGCCAACCCCAACTGCTCTACCATGCAGATGCTAGTGGCGCTGGCGCCGATTCATCGCGCCGTGGGCATCGAGCGCATCAACGTCGCCACCTATCAGTCTGTCTCCGGCGCTGGCCGTTCGGGCATGGAAGAACTGGGCAAGCAGACTGCCGCGCTGCTCAATTTCCAGGACGTAGAAAAGACCAAGTTCCCCAAGCAGATTGCCTTCAACGTCATCCCGCACATCGACGACTTCCAGGCCAATGGCTACACCAAGGAAGAAATGAAAATGGTGTGGGAGACGCGCAAGATCCTGGAAGACGAGTCAATCCAGGTGAACCCGACCGCCGTGCGCGTGCCGGTGTTTTACGGCCATGCCGAAGTCGTGCATATTGAAACGCGCGACAAGATCACCGCCGAGCAGGCGCGCGAGCTACTGGAAAACGCCGAAGGCGTGGTCGTGCAAGATGAGCGCAAGCCGGGCGGCTATCCCACGCCGGTGGGTGATGCGGCCGGTCAGGATCCGGTCTTCGTGGGCCGCATCCGCGAGGACATCTCGCACGACCGCGGCCTGGATATGTGGATCGTGGCGGATAACATTCGCAAGGGCGCGGCGCTCAATGCCGTGCAGATCGCCGAGTTGTTGATCGGGGATTACCTGTAATGCATCGCATCGCATGGCTCCTGGTGGGTTGTTCGTGGAGCTGGTCGGCTGCGTGGGCAAACCCGTCTGCCGCCTCGCCAATGGCTGCCTGCCTGAACCAGCGCATCGCCCAGCACCAAGCCGAGGTGGATCATCTACAGAAGGATGTCGGCCGGCAAGAGTCGGCCAGCCAGCAGGCTGCGCAACGGCTGCAACAACAAGACCGTACCATTGCGGAACTGCGTCAACAGCTCAA
This sequence comes from Dyella sp. M7H15-1, assembly GCF_004114615.1. Classification (NCBI taxonomy): domain Bacteria; kingdom Pseudomonadati; phylum Pseudomonadota; class Gammaproteobacteria; order Lysobacterales; family Rhodanobacteraceae; genus Dyella; species Dyella sp. M7H15-1. Next base: position 1,093,277 of record NZ_CP035300.1, on the reverse strand, counting down.
GGCCGCCCAAGAGGCGGTCTGGCATTGACGGCCGTCACGCCGGGCAAAAAAATCCCTCGTGCAGAGGGGGGTGAAATCCATTCTGGTATTGTTGATTGACGTTTATCTAACTAAAGTGACGACTTCCAAAAGAAAGTCATCGCAACCTGCGGTGATTTTTAAGTAAAACGTTCGGGTTGTCTCGGGGGAGCAAGCGATGAATCGTTCATTGAAGCTGTCGATATGGATGGCGCTTGCGCTGGGCAGTACTCAGGCGGCAGCCGTGGAACTGGGTCAAGCGCACGTGAAATCGGCGCTGGGTCAACCACTGCTGGTAGACATTCCGGTCACCCAGGCCTCTCAGGTCGAACTGCAAAGCCTCAGTGCCCAACTGGCCTCGAATGATGCCTTCGTCAAAGCCGGCGGCGAGCGCCCGACCATCCCGCTGCAGTTCAGTGTGGCGGATGAGGGCGGTCACAAGGTGATCCGCGTGACCAGCAGTGCTTCGGTGAGTGATCCCTATCTTGACCTGTTGGTGGAAGTGAACAGTACCGCTGGCAGTACCGTGCACGAATTTGCCATTCTGCTTGATCCACCTAACATGCAGGCTGCCGCCAGCAGCGCGCCTACCCTTCGTCGTATCTCGGCCAGCGGCGCCTCGGCATCGGCTAGCGAAACTTCAGCATCGACTCCGCGCCAGACTGCGGCAGCAGCGTCCACGCATCACGTAGTTGAAGTGAGGAGCAGCCAGTATGGACCGGTCAAAAAGGGCGTCACGCTCTCCCATGTCGCCGCGGAAGTTGCCTCCTCGGTGGGTGTGGATACCAACCAGATGATGCTGGCGCTGAAAACGGCCAATCCGGATGCCTTCTATCGCGACAACATCAACGCTCTGAAGGCAGGCGCAGTCCTGCGCGTGCCGTCACGCCAGGATGCCCAGGCGATGACCGCAGAGGCCGCTCTCGCGGCCGTGCGCCAGCAGAACAGCGACTGGCGCAATGGCACGGTCGGCAGTTCGCCAGTGGCCGTGGCAGCGGGCGGTACGCGTTCCAATGCTTCCGTGGCACCCACCCAGACCAGCAACGCCGACAAGCTCGCCCTAGTACCCGCGACGGGTGAAGGCCAGTCCGCCGGTGGTACGAATGGCAAGGTCAACGCCACCATTCGCCAGGAATTGCACCGCAGCCAAGAAACACTTGTCTCGCTGCAGCAGCAGAGCGACGAGCTAAAGTCGCGCATGAAGGATCTCGAAGACCTCAACAGTAAGAACCAGCACTTGTTGTCACTCAAGGACAACGAAATCGCGGATCTGCAAAAAAAACTGGCTGATGCGCGCAAGGCCGCGGGTATGCCGCCGGCACCGGCAGCCTCGGTTGCTGCACCGGCTCCAGCGCCAGTAGCCGTCACGCACCCGGCCCAGGTCGCCGCGCAAACACGGGCTGCCAAGCCAACCGCTACGGCACCGGCAAGCGGCGCCACTGCGCCACATACTGCGGCGATCACCACACCGCTGAACGCACCGGCCAAGCCGAAACCGATGATCCGTCGGCCTGCTCGTCTGACTACGCCGGTCGTGGAGCAGCCCTGGTACACCCAGACTTGGGCCATGGCCCTGGGTGGTGGTGTCATTGTTCTCGCGCTACTGGGCCTGTTGGCACTTCGTAGCAAGTCGGGTAGCAAGCCGTCCACATCGAAGGCAGCGGTCGATTCGGGCAACGAGGGATCGCTTGCTGATCGTTTTGGCACCATCGATGTCGACAGCCTCGGCCATGCCGTACCTGGCACTGACCCCGATCAGGACGAACTGCTCGATCAACTCGCAGAGCAACCCGACGATATTGGTCTGCATCTGGAGCTGGTCAGTCTCTATTACACGCGCCGCGACGTGGAGCATTTCGAGGCCGCCGCCGAAGCCATGCATGCTCACATCTCCGATCCGAATCAACCGGAATGGCAGGACGTGGTGCACATGGGTGAAGACCTCGCTCCTGGTCATCCGCTGTTTACGCAAGCGGCCATTCCGGCGTCGATGCACGACGAGCAGTCGACGCTGCATCATTTCGACCTGGACAGCTACGCCAACGACAAGTCGGCAGAGCCGGAACTCATCGCGCCCAAGCAGGCGCCGCCACCGATGCCATCCATGGTCAGCGAGTATCACTTCGATTTCGACCTGACTCCGCATCATCCGGAGTCTATCGGCAACGTGGCTGTTAAAGCGCAGACCAGCAAACCTCCAGCCGAGGAAGAGCCGCTGTCCTGGAAGTTCGGCGAACCGGCTGAAGCCGAACCCCAAACCGCGCACGAAACCTCGCACACCGCTGTGCAGGAAGAAGATTTCGGTGACCTGCACGACGACCCAATCGACACCAAGCTCGACCTGGCTCGCGCCTACCTCGACATGGGCGATTCGGACGGCGCCCGCGCCATGCTAGAAGAAGTGCTGCACGAGGGTAGCCAGATGCAGAAGGATGTGGCGCGGACCTTGATGGCCAAGATCCGCTAGTGTGGTAGTGAGTGAAAAGGAGTGAGCAGAGAAAGAAAACCCGAAGCGTAAGGCTTTGGATGGACTGGATGTTATAACTCTCATTTCTCACTACTCTTCACTCACTTCCAGTCAATGCGCATCGCCCTAGGCATCGAATACGACGGCACCGACTTTCTTGGCTGGCAACGGCTGAGTCACGGCGTTAGCGTGCAGGGCAGTGTGGAGCGTGCGCTTTCGTTCGTTGCTGCCGAACCCATTGAAGTGACCTGTGCTGGCCGCACCGATGCCGGCGTGCACGGCCGCTGCCAGGTCATTCATTTGGATACCCACGTGCAGCGCGACATGCGTGGCTGGGTGCTGGGTACGTGTTCGAATCTGCCAATCAGCGTGGCGGTGTTGTGGGCGCAACCCGTGCCCGATGACTTCCATGCGCGTTTTTCCGCGCGCAGCCGGCGCTATCGCTACACCATCCTCAATCGCTCCGTACGTCCTGCGCTGGATGCGCGCTATGTCACTTGGGAGCGCCATCCGCTGGATGCCAAACGCATGCACGTGGCGGCGCAAGCCTTGATCGGCGAGCACGACTTCAGCGCTTTTCGTGCGGTGTCCTGCCAAGCCGCGCATGCACGGCGCGAAGTGAAAGCGTTGAAGGTGTGGCGTGAAGAAGCCCATGTGATTGTCGAGATCGAAGCCAGCGCCTTCCTGCATCACATGGTGCGCAATATCGTTGGCTCCTTGTTGCTGGTCGGGCGTGGCGAGGAGTCGATGGAGTGGGTGACAACCCTGCTCGCTGGACGCAATCGCGAAATGGCGGGTCCCACTGCCGCGGCATCGGGCCTGACGTTTATCGGTCCCCGTTATGAGCGACACTGGAATCTTCCCGTCGAGGTGAGCGAATGACCCGTATCAAATGCTGCGGCATGACCCGCGTGGAAGACGCCTTGCTCGCCGCACAGCTTGGCGCCGACGCCATTGGCGTGGTGATGACCGCGCACAGCAAACGGCAAGTGTCGCTGGCACAGGCGAAGACCATCGTGGATGCCATGCCGCCATTCGTCACCACCGTGGTCCTGTGCATGGACGATGACGCGGGCTTCGTACAGGAAGTCATCGACACCATCCGTCCCTCACTGCTGCAGTTTCATGGCGGCGAAAGCGACGAATGGTGCAGGCAGTTCGGCCATCCGTACCTCAAGGCGATTGCGATGGGGGAGGGCGCTTGCGCGCTTTATCAACTGCGCGATCATCCACATGCTGCCGGCTTGCTGCTGGATGGTCACGGCTTGGGCGAAGCGGGTGGCAGCGGCAAGGCGTTCGACTGGTCGCTGATGCCATGCGATCTAAAGCAATCGTTGATTCTGGCGGGAGGGCTTACGCCAGCCAACGTCGCTGAAGCGATTCGTGTCGCCAAACCTTGGGCGGTGGATGTGTCGAGTGGTATCGAGTCCGCGCCGGGGATCAAGGATCCGGTCAAGTTGCGTGATTTTATTGCGGCTGTTCGACTTTCTGTACCCGGTGGTTCAGGCCATCTGTGACTCTAGTGTGGTGTCTCACAAGTAACGCGAACAAATTCCGGCGTCTTTCGTCGCGATCCGGCGTTGCTCGTCGTCACCATAGCGCCCACTATGACTCCTCCTCGCGCCTTGTCTCGCGACGACATCCACTCGGAATTTATTCACGTTACTTGCGAGACACCACACTAGCGATTCATAAAGGATGTCAGACCCATGCCCACGATTCAGGACTTTCAGAACTGGCCCGATGCTCACGGGCGCTTTGGCGATTTCGGCGGGCAGTACGTCGCCGAAACCCTGATGGCGCCGCTGGCCGAGCTGACCGAGGCCTATCTGCGCTTGCGCGAGGATCCGGAATTCCTGGCTGAGTTGGATCGTGACCTCACCCATTACGTGGGCCGTCCCAGCCCGATCTACCATGCCGAGCGCTTGTCGAAGCATGTCGGCGGTGCGCGCATCCTGCTCAAGCGCGAGGATCTGAACCACACTGGGGCGCACAAGATCAACAACACCATCGGCCAGGCACTGGTCGCCAAGCGCATGGGCAAGCCGCGCGTGATCGCGGAAACCGGCGCTGGCCAGCACGGTGTGGCGAGCGCGACGGTAGCCGCGCGCTTCGGGCTGAAATGCGTGGTGTACATGGGCGCGGTGGATATCGAACGCCAGAAGATCAACGTCTATCGCATGAAGCTGCTCGGTGCCGAAGTGGTGCCGGTCACTTCCGGTTCCAAAACGCTGAAGGATGCCTTGAACGAGGCCATGCGTGACTGGGTTACCCACGTGGCCGATACGTTCTACATCATTGGCACCGTGGCGGGCCCACATCCGTATCCGATGATGGTGCGCGATTTCAACGCGATTGTCGGGCGTGAAGCGCGTGCGCAGATGTTGGAGCAATATGGACGCCTGCCCGATGTACTCACGGCGTGCGTGGGCGGCGGCTCCAATGCCATCGGTCTGTTCCATGCGTTTCTCAATGACCGCGATGTGCGCATCGTCGGCGCCGAGGCGGCGGGCGAGGGCATTGCCACGGGACATCACGCGGCATCGCTCGCCGCAGGACGCCCTGGCGTGTTGCATGGCAATCGCACCTACGTGCTTTGCGACGATAACGGTCAGATCACGGAAACGCATTCGGTGTCCGCTGGACTCGATTATCCTGGCGTGGGTCCCGAGCACGCGTTCCTGAAAGAGGCGGGGCGCGCCGAATACGTCGGCGTCACTGACGACGAAGCGTTGGAAGCCTTCCACTTGCTTGCGCGTACCGAGGGCATTCTTGCCGCGCTGGAATCCAGCCACGCCGTGGCGCAAGCGCTGAAGCTGGCGCGTGAACTGCCGCAAGACGGCATTGTGTTGTGCAATCTTTCCGGCCGTGGCGACAAGGACGTACATACCATTGCGGCACGCGAAGGAGTACGGGTATGAACCGCATCGATCGACGCTTTGCCGCGTTGAAGGCTGCTGGTCGTACCGGGCTCATTCCGTTTGTCACCGCCGGCGATCCCGCGCCGGAACACAGCGTGGCGTTGATGCATGCGCTGGTCGACGCCGGTGCGGATGTGATCGAGCTGGGCGTGCCGTTCTCCGATCCAATGGCGGATGGCCCGGTGATCCAGCACGCTAGCGAGCGCGCCATTGCCAAAGGTGTGAGCCTGGCCGATGTGCTGGCGTGGGTTGCCGCATTCCGCGAGCGCGATCGGGATACACCAGTGGTGCTGATGGGCTATCTCAATCCGGTAGAAATCCATGGCTACGAACGCTTCGCAAAAGAAGCCGTGGCAGCAGGTGTGGATGGTGTGCTGCTGGTCGATTGCCCACTGGAAGAAGCCAACGTACTCGCGCCTTTGCGTGCAGCGGGCTTGCAGCAGATTCTGCTGGCAGCGCCCACTACCGCACGTGAGCGTATGGCGAAATTGTGCGAAGCGGCAGAGGGTTTCCTGTATTATGTATCGCTCGCCGGTATCACCGGGGCGGGACGCTTGAGTACCCAGGAGATTGCCGCACGCGTGGCAGACATCCGGACTCACGCCAGGGCGCCGGTGGCTGTCGGCTTCGGCGTCAAGGACACGCAGAGCGCGAAAGCCATCGCCAGATTTGCCGATGCCGTAGTGATTGGCAGCGCCTTGGTCGAGCGTCTGGAAGGGGCAACCAGCGCACCGGACATCGCAGCGAGGGCGGCGGATTTTCTTAGTCCGATTCGAGTGATGCTGGACGAAGCTTGACGGGCGACGCTTGTTTCCAGATTGAGGCGTATGCGATGAATTGGCTGCAAAAAATCATGACCCCCCGTGCACGGGCGCAAAGCTCCGTGGTCGGCAAGGGCAAGGTGCCCGAAGGTGTATGGGAGAAGTGCGCAGGCTGTGGCGCGGTGCTGTACCGACCGGAGTTGGAACGCAATCTGATGGTTTGCCCCAAGTGCAGCCATCATCACGCCATCGGCGCGCGCGAGCGCTTGCTGGCGCTACTGGATGAGGGCACGGCGCAGGAACATTGGGCGAGCATGGAGCCCACTGATCCGTTGAAATTCCGCGACTCCAAGAAATACCGGGACCGTATTTCCGCCGCGCAGAAATCCACCGGCGAGAAAGATGCGATGGTCGCGATGAGCGGCAAGCTCAAAGACAAGCCGTTGATGGTGGTGGCCTTCGAGTTCTCCTACATGGGCGGCTCGATGGGTTCGGTCGTCGGTGAGAAATTCACCCGTGCCGCCGAACGTGCACTGGCTGAACGCAGCGCCCTGGTGTGTTTCGCAGCCAGTGGTGGCGCGCGCATGCAGGAGGCGCTGTTTTCGCTCATGCAGATGGCCAAGACTTCCGCTGTACTGGCACGTTTGCGCGAAGCCGGCGTGCCTTACATCAGTGTGCTCACTGATCCCACCACCGGCGGCGTGTCGGCAAGCCTGGCCATGCTGGGTGACATCAACGTTGCCGAACCGAAAGCGCAGATCGGCTTCGCTGGCCGTCGCGTGATCGAGCAGACCGTGCGCGAGACCTTGCCTGAGGGCTTCCAGACTTCCGAGTTCCTACTCGAACACGGCGCTATCGACATGATCGTCGACCGCCGCCAGATGCGCGACAAGCTGGCTGATGTATTGAACATCCTGCGCAGGGTGCCGCGCGCGGCGTGAACCAGTGTGGTGTCTCACAAGTAACGTGAATAAATTCCGAGTGGATGTCGTCGCGAGACAAGGCGCGAGGAGGAGTCATATCCAGCGTTGCCTTAAACGCACTGAATAGGGCCGGGATATTCGGCCAGGCGAGCATCGGCTGTCAGCAAGGAAATGCCTTCGACAATGGCTTGCGCGACCAGGATGCGGTCAAAAGGGTCTTTGTGGATGAGCGGCAAGCTATCGACGGCGACAGCATGTTCGCTGTGAATGGACAACTCGCTGTAGCCGTTGTCCAATAGGCTGCGGCGCAGCACGCGTGGATCGACCTTGAAGTCGTCGCGTCCCAAACCACGTTTGATCACGATTTCCCACAGACTGGCCACGCTGAAAAATAACTCGTTTTCGAACGCACTCATGAGTCGCCGAGCATCCAGCGGAACGTGCTCTACGCCCTGAGCTGCCCACAGCAACAGGTGCGTATCCAACAGCAGTTTCATGCGCGATCCTCGAACATTGCGGCAATCTGTGCCTCGCCCATCCGGTCGAAATCTTCCGGCACGCTGATTTGTCCGGCCAGGAAGCCAAACCGTTTGGCGTGCGATGGCTCCGGTGCGTCAAGGGCGATCACCTTGACCATCGGCTTGCCCGCTTTGGCGATCACGAACGATTCGCCCTTGGCGGCCTCCTCCACCAACCGGGAAAGCTGGGTTTTGGCGTCGTGGATGTTGTACGTATGCATAATTAAATCGCCATAGGACTAAGTCCATTGAACTTAGTTTATCGCATGCTATCCACTTGTCCAGTCTTTTTTTGGTATGCCCTAATCGGATGACCACACTGGTGTTGCATGTCAACCGTCACTGGCTAACCACGTACCATGAAATCCGGCGGGAATCCGCGTTGGCAGATGCACAATTGCGACCGGCCCAGCAGCGACATCTCGCGCGTCGAGTACGATCACATCGCTGGTATCTGTCGCATGTCGGTACACGCAACACAGCAACCACCCATCGTCTTCCGTCTTCGCCCTGCGGCGAGGCACGAAAACGGGCTCACCGTTCTGATCACCCGGCGGTATCGCATATCGTTCGAATGTGCCGCTGTGCCAGTCATACCGCACAATTCCCCGCATTTCATCCGGAGTGGGTTGCTCAGCCGCATAGAGGAATCGATACATTCGGCCGGTCCGCTGCTCGTTGATTCGCGGCAGTTCGATTCCGCTGTCGCCAGCCGGCGTCTCATACACTGCCCCTGACGCTAGATTGACTCGATAGCGCCACAGCACCCCGACCGGATTACCCTCGAACGCAGTCCCATCAGGCAAGAGTCGTAGAAACCACGGATACCGGACGGCATCCAGAACGATCGTCGTCATGTCCTCGTTGTAGGCGTTGACGACATGCAGAATGAAGCACGGGGCAAGCTCGAACCACCGCACATCGCCACCATGACGCGGTATCACCCCTAGCCGCGCGGCGCGCTCATCATGCCAGCGTAGCGGCATCCGGTGGCCGCGCGTGAGCATCGAAAAGTCGTAACCGACGTTCAGATCGAGCACGACACTGTGCGTTGCAGTTATCGCAATGTCGTGGATCATCGACGGGGCCGGCAGCGCGATCTCGATGTCCAGGGTCGGCCGCCCCAAGGCGTCGGTCACACCATAGCGCAGAAACGGAGCCTTCCAGTCCGCGCGGAACGTCACGAGATCACCGGTTAAGGTCAAAGGTTGTCATCTTTGTCCCAATCGTTGTTAAAGGTGAAGCAATTCACGACACGTCGTCGAAGAAGCCGAGTGCAAACGCATGGTCACGTACGTCATCTGGCCAACTGACGATCTGTTCACCGAATCGGCCACGGTCATCCGCGAACAACGCGCGTGTCGCTTCTTCGAAACCGGGCAAGTCGCCAGCCATCGCCGACATGAAGTGATAGGCACGCTCGTGTGCGGCGCGGCGATTGTCACGTTCGACATTCGCTCGACGTGCCTCGTCGACAAGCTTTCGCAGTGCAACGGATGCACCGCCAGGCTGTTTCGCAAGCCAGTCCCAATGACGCGGCAATAGCGTGACCTCGCGCGCGACGACGCCGAGCTTCGGACGTCCTCGTCCACGCGGCTCGCTTTGTGCAGCTTCGCGATTGGCTTCGTCTGCGCACTGCGCATCGGAGGGGGCCGATCTATAGCGCGCGACGATCTCCTCGTCAGTGCCGCGTACATTCAGGTCAATGGAGCGACCGGTCGCATTGTCGAAAACCAGGACAGGCCCGATAGCCCCACCTTCTATCGCATGCCTGACAGCAAGCGCGACGGCACCGGGCGGGCCGGATGCAATACGTCGATGCCCGTCGAAGGCGGTATGGGACGGAAGCGTGGATGCAGGATTCATGGCGATCAGCCTGATGGAGGAGACATATAATTTATACCCGGATAAATATAATGTCAATATTGTCCGGGTATAAATTAAGCACTGCACCGCCAGCCCGATGATTGTGGTTTGAGGTGCAGTGGAACGAAACCTGCGGTTTAGGAGTTGGGATTCGGGATCGTTTTATCGAACCATGTGGAGATTGGCTAGGTGGAAGCGGTGCTGCAGACACTATGGCCGACCGTATCCGTGCAGCTCGGTAAGGGATGGTTTTCCACAACAAATGTGGACGCCTTCTGGAAAAGCCTGTGGACAACTGGCATACCCGACTGTGCGATCAACCACTTGGCACGCAGTGATGAACTTTTGCGCAAAAAGTGCGTGCAGTTTTCCACAACGATTGTGGAAAGCATCCGGTAGAGCCTGTGGATAGGTGCGCTATGTCGTTGTACACAAAGCGTGTAAGTACAGCGTGACCAATCATTGATCAGTGCATGAAATGCATCAGGCAAGCAGTTGCGGTGCGTTGTGCACCAGCCACAGCGACAGCGCACCGAGGCCGCTGCCAACGAAAATCGCTGCAAGTACGTCGCTCGGATAATGCAGGCCAAGGATCACGCGCGATGTGGCCACCAGGACGGTGAACGTCAACAGCAGCGGGGTAAGCAGTGGATACCACGCCAGCGCCACGATGGTGAAGCCCACCGCTTGCAAGGTGTGACCGGACGGGAAGCTGAATTCATCCAGCGGCGGCACGTGCGCGATCACGCCGGGGCAAGTGCGGAATGGGCGTGGACGACGCGTCCAGCGCTTCAGAATGCGATACAGCCACAGCGCCACCAAGCCGGTGGTCGCCATGTGTGCCGCCGCTTTCAGTCCGCGATGGCCATCGATCAAGACTAGCGCAAGCATCAGTGCGTACCAAAAGATACCGTCCCCAAGTCGGCTGATGATGCCAAAGAACAACCCTACTGCGTGCCGTGTACCCCAGCGATTGGCGACAATGCACATGCGCCGGTCAAACGCATGGCGCGGCAGTGCGATCTGATCAGGCAGGTGCGATGGTGACATGGCGCTCATGCACGTTCTCCTCGACCAGTTGACTTAGTTGATTTTCAAACTCACGAATCACTGCTTCCGGCGAGAGCCGTTCGACGCTCGCGATGGCAGCGGCGCCCATGTGGCGAATCAGATCGATATTGCTAGCCAGCGTGACGGCGGCGGCGGTGAACGCCAGCGCGTCACCGGACGTGATACGGAAGCCATTCACGCCATCGATCAGATGTTCACGCGCCGCGCCTTCGTTATAGGCCACCACCGGCAGGCCGGCGGACAGCGCTTCCAGAATCACGTTGCCAAAGGTTTCGCTCAGGCTAGGGAACGAGAACAGATCCGCACTGGCGTAATGCGCAGCCAGCGCCTCGTCCCGCTTCATGCCGACAAAGATGAAATCCGGATGCGCCGCTTGCAGCCCCGCGCGGGCAGGGCCATCGCCCACCCATACATAGCGCGCGTTGGGCGCCTTCTGCTGGATGGCGTGGAAGGTCGATACCGCCAGATCCAGGTTCTTCTCCGGCGCGATGCGGCCTACGTAAAGCACCACCGGCGTGTCGGCATCCACGCCCCAGCTTTCGCGCAACGCGTTGTCGCGCTTGGTGGGGTGGAACAATGTCGTATCGACCGCACGGCGCAGCAAGCGTGCGTGATCTACGCCCATCGCCGTCAATTCGGTTGCCAGCGCATCGGTAGGCACCAGCGTGATGTTCGCGCGGCAATGAAAGCGGCGCAGATAGCCATGCACGACCGGTGTAAGAAAGCCCACGCCATAGTGATTGGCGTAAGTATCGAAGCGAGTGTGGAAGCCGGTGGCGACAGGGATGCCGAGTCGAACCGCTGTCTTCACCGCCGAGCGGCCCAGCGGACCTTCGGTGGCGACGTAAATCACATGGGGGCGGCGCTCTGTCCAGCGCTTGTGCAAGGTACGCGGGGCGGGCAGGCCGAAGCGCAGGCCGGGGTAACGGGGCAGGGCAGCGCTGCGGGTTTCCAGCGTGCGGATGCCGGGTTCGTCGACGTGGCTGACGACTTGGCGGGGGCGGATGAGATCGATCTCGTGGCCGCGAGCGGCCAGACCGGTCGTCAGACCATGCACGGTGAGGGCAACACCGTTGATCTCTGGCGGATACGTCTCGCTGATGATGCCGATACGCATGGCGCATCCTCGTCTTGTACGGCGATAGCCTGCACTGGCGTGGTTTCGTGCAGGTGGCTGGCAGGTGACAAGGTGGTTACGCATGTGACGAAACACTGAAATGTTGTCGCCAAGCAGGTGCCGAGTTGGGATAGAGTCACCTGGCGGGCTTTCCCTTTGGATCAGGAGACACATCAATGAAACGTTGGTTGCTTGCTCTCGCGTTGGTCACCACTACCGGCTATGCACTAGCTGCCGATGCTCCCGCCTTACCCGTGACCAAGGCCCCCGTCGGTGCGGAGGTCTACATCATCTCCCCGCAGGATGGCGCGACGGTTTCCCAGACCTTTACCGTGCGTTTCGGGCTGAAGGGCATGGGCGTAGCCCCCGCCGGCGTCGTTCACGAAAACACCGGGCACCACCATTTGCTGGTGGATGTGAAAGAACTGCCGATTGCCGGCCAACCGATTTCGAAGGATGAGCAGCACATCCACTACGGCGGCGGCCAGACCGAAACCACCCTGAAGCTGCCGCCCGGCACGCATACCTTGCAGTTGGAACTGGGTGATTCCAATCACATTCCGTTCGATCCGCCGCTGGTGTCCAAGCCGATTACGGTGCACGTGAAGTAGCGCTCTCGCATTCGCCGGGGCAACGACAACAAGGCAACCGTTTTTTTACAGCCTCTACGCGGAGAGGGAGTAGAGCGTCATGATCAGGTAAAATTTTCTGTTTCCCACCCATTTCCCTTAAGTCATGACCGTCCGCACCCGCTTCGCTCCCAGCCCCACCGGTTTCCTGCACATCGGTGGCGCACGCACCGCGCTGTATGGCTGGCTGGAGGCACGTCGCCGTGGCGGTGAATTCCTGTTGCGCATCGAAGATACCGATCGCGAGCGCTCTACCGACGAAGCGGTGCAGGCCATTCTCGACGCGATGCAATGGCTCGACCTGAGCGTCGACGAAGCACCGATCTACCAGACCCATCGCCTGGCTCGCTACAAGCAGGTCGCCGACCAATTGCTGGCCGCCGGCAAGGCGTACTACGCCTACGAGAGCAAGGAAGACATCGAAGCCATGCGCGAGGCCGCCATGGCACGCGGCGAAAAGCCTCGCTACAACGGCTACTACCGCGACCGCAACGAGCCGTACCGCGACGACCCCAACCGCGTCATCCGCTTCAAGAACCCGCTGGAAGGCTCGGTGGTGTTCGAGGACAAGGTGAAGGGCAGGGTGGAGTGGTCCAACGCCGAGCTGGATGATCTGGTGATCTTCCGCTCCGATGGCTGGCCGACCTACAACTTCGCCGTGGTCGTCGACGATATCGACATGGGCATCACCGAAGTGATCCGCGGCGACGACCACGTCAACAACACTCCGCGCCAGATCAACATCTACCACGCACTCGGCGCCAGCGTGCCGGAGTTTGCACACTTGTCGATGATCCTGGACAAGGAAGGCAAGAAACTCTCCAAGCGCACCAACTCGGTCAGCGTGATGGAATATCGCGAGAGCGGTTTCCTGCCACATGCCATCCTCAACTATCTGGTGCGTCTGGGCTGGTCCCATGGCGATCAGGAAATCTTCTCGCGCGAGGAGATGATCAAGCTGTTCGACGTGGGCGACGTCAACAAGGCTGCTTCGCGTTTCGATACCGAAAAGCTGTTGTGGCTCAACCAGCATTACCTGAAGACGGATGATCCGCAGACGCTGGTGCCGGAATTCACGTGGCACCTCAACCGTGCAGGTATTGACATCGGCACGGGGCCGGCGCCGGCAGATGTGATCGTGGCCCTGCGCGATCGCGTGCACACGCTGTTGGAAATGGTTGAGCGTGCCAAGATTTGGTACGGCCCGATCACCGTATGGGACGACAAGGCAGTCACCAAACACTTGAAGAACGACGGCGCTGTAGCAGTACTGCAGGCCGCTCGCGAACTGCTGGCAACGTGTGAGTGGAAGCCGGAGCCGATCCACCAAGTGATCGAGCAGGTGGCCGCGAAACTGGAACTGGGCATGGGCAAGATTGCGCAGCCGTTGCGTGTGGCAATGACCGGCACGCAGGTGTCGCCGTCGATCGATCACACGATTTATTTGACCGGGCGTGATGCAGCGCTCCAACGCATCGACGATGCCATGTTGCGGGCCCCATCTACCGGCATGCGCTTCGATGGATGAACTGCTAGCCAAAGCCATCCAGGGTGTCGATCTGGATTCACCTGGCGCATTCATTCATATCTTCCTCAACCTGATGAAGATGATTCCCTGGGGCACGTTGTTCTGGTGGAACCTGGTATTTGTGGCGGTGGGTGCCTTGCTGGGCTGGTGGCGCGGGCGGTTGCTGGCCGGTATCGTCTGGGCACTGGTCTTGGGGCCGATCGGCTGGATAGTCGTGTTATTCATCCCCAAGTCGGCCAAGCCCCCGCCGCTGCTACGCTGAAGGCGGACTGCCGGGATGTATGATCTTGAGGAAGGGGTGAATCCGTTGAGCAACAGGTCTTCCGCCAAAGCGCACACCCACCATCATCACGAAAGTCCGAAGGACTTCGTGGCGGCTGTGGAGCATGCCAGCGAGGAGCGCGGCCTGCGCCTAACCCCACTGCGCAAGGAAGTACTGGAACTGATTGCCGCCGCCGGCAAGCCGGTCAAGGCTTACGATCTGCTCGATCAATTGCGCGAACGCCATGGCAATGCCGCGCCACCTACTGTCTATCGCGCGCTGGATTTCCTGCTCGAACACGGCTTCATCCACAAGCTGGAATCGATCAACGCTTTTGTGTCCTGCCACCATCCAGCCGAGGCGCATCAGGTGCCGTTCCTGATCTGCGATGTTTGCTCCAGCGCGCAGGAAGTGTGCGACGAGCGCGTGGCCGAGCTGATCGAAGCGCAAGCCAAGGCTTTTGGTTTCCGCCCGCAGGCACAGACACTGGAAGTGCACGGCATCTGCAAGAACTGCCACAAAGCCTGATTCGCGAGGCTTCTGAGCGAAAGCTCCTGCGCCATCCGTCCTGTCGCTGCAGGCGATTGCTTGCGCCGCCGTCTATTATGTTATAACGTATCAAATCCTATCGCCGGACCCACCGGCGCAACGCAGTGCCGTCCCATCCCCATGGATTCCACGCCAACGCCGCTTACCTCACGCTGGTGGAACCTGTTCGATCGCCTCGGCGCGACCGCTTCGTTCCTGTGTGCGATCCACTGCGCCGCGCTGCCATTCGTGCTGGCCATCCTGCCCTTGCTGGGTCTAAGCTTTCTCGCCGATCATGCTTTCGAACGTGGTTTTGTGCTGTTTGCTAGTGCCTTGGCGATGTTCGCCCTGGTCAGCGGTTATCGCCGACATCATCGCCTATTGCCGTTGCGGCTGGCGCTGACTGGTCTGGCGCTGCTGGTCGTGGGTGTGACCTTTGCCGAAAACGTTTCAATCGTTCTGCATAGCGTGTTTGTCACCTGCGGTGGCATGTTGGTTGCCAGCGCCCATTTTGTGAATCTTCGCATCGATCGCCAACATAGCCACGAGCACGGCCCGCACTGCGCACATTGAGTTTTCGCTGGTTACGCAGTGATTGTGTAACGTCCGCCTAGCTTCCTAGCATTGCCGCATGAATCACGCGCATAGCCATGCCAACGACCACCGCCATGATCACTCCTATGCAGCGGGAGCGGATGGTCGTGAACGCAAACTGCTGATCGCCGTGGTACTGACGGCCGGCATGATGCTCGTGGAAGTGGCCGGCGGCTGGTGGTCTGGCTCGCTAGCTTTGCTGGCGGATGCCGGCCATATGTTGGTCGATTGCGGTGCACTGGTGCTCGCCTTGTTTGCGGTACGCATGGCGCTTCGTCCAGCCGATGCGCAGCGCACGTACGGTTATGGCCGCATGGAAGTATTGGCTGGTTTCGTCAACGCGCTGACCCAGTTCGTGTTGGTGGGGTTTATCGCTTACGAGGCGATCGAGCGCTTGTTCAAGCCGGTGGCGATTCTTTCTGGCGTGATGTTCGGTGTAGCGACGATGGGTCTGCTGGTCAACCTGATCGTACTGCGCAGCCTGCATGGCCATGCGCAGGACGACGTGAACATCGGCGCGGCCAGTCTGCACGTGCTGGGTGATCTGCTTGGCTCGGTGGGTGCCATTGTCGCCTCGTTGTTGGTGCGCTGGATGGGCTGGAATTGGGCCGATCCGCTGCTCTCGCTGCTGGTGTCGCTGCTCATCTTGCGCAGTGCGTGGAGCCTGCTGCGCCGCTCGACGCATATCCTGCTCGAAGGCGTTCCCGAAGGTATGGACACCGGGGAAGTTGAAACCGCCTTGCGCGAGTCCGATGCGTCGATCCGCGACGTGCACCACCTGCATGTGTGGCAGCTCGCTTCCGGCTCACGCATGGCGACCCTGCATCTGGAACTGCATGAACGGGGCGACGGCGCGCAGGCCCTGGCCGCGGTGAACCGAACCCTGCTGGAGCGCTTCGGCATCCGGCACGCTACCGTTCAGATTGATCCGGGTGACTGCCCGGATGGCAGCCCCGGCTGCAGTGCCCAGCACCAGCCATCGCACCCTC
This sequence comes from Dyella sp. M7H15-1, assembly GCF_004114615.1. Lineage (NCBI taxonomy): Bacteria > Pseudomonadati > Pseudomonadota > Gammaproteobacteria > Lysobacterales > Rhodanobacteraceae > Dyella > Dyella sp. M7H15-1. The sequence continues at coordinate 1,077,085 of NZ_CP035300.1, read as the reverse complement.
ATCACTGAACGGCCACCGCTTGCGCTTTGAGCCGCCGCTGATACGATAGTTGACCGTCCACAAGCATGACGAGTCAAGGAGTTTTCTATGGGTAAGGGCGATCGCAAGACCCGTCGCGGCAAGACCTACCGCGGCAGCTACGGCAACACGCGCGTGCACTCTGTACAGCCTGCGGTGGTTGGCGCCAAGGCGACCGTGACCAAGCCGGCAGCCGCCGTGAAGAAGGCCGCCGCACCGAAGAAGAAACCGGCCTGAGCCTTTTGCTCGCCGAAACGCAAAAGCCCCGGTCATCGCTGGGGCTTTTTGTTTTGGGCGGGTATCTGGTAAACGACAGTTGGGTATTTAGGTGTTTCTCGCTTTTCCACGACTACACCGCCTAGTGATTCGGCGATGCGTCGGCTTGAGGTATTTTCCTCGGCAACCGGATAGATGAATTTGTTCGCATGAAAGTTTCGACTTACCCATTTTAAGACCAGCGTCACTGCTTCGCGACCAAAACCTTCATGATGGCGATTTTCCCGGATCCAGATGCCTAATTCCGGGCTTGCGCTCCGTACATTGTGTAGTCCAGCCAAGCCGAGGAAATATCCATCGCGGCGTTGGCGAATGGCAAACACAAACTCTATACCGTCTTGCATCGAAGGTAGCCAGGACTGCCAGACACGGTCGAAGTCTTCGCGGCTTGCGGGCGGGTCCCAGGACATAAAACGGGTTAGGGAAGGTGTGATGCAGGAAAACGCTGCATCCGCATCGTCGGCACAAAACGGCCTCATCGAAAGCCGCTTCGATGCCAAACAGATGTCGTGCATACCTAGTACCATCTATGTTTTCAACTTGGATAGCCAGACTTGCCGTACGAGTCCGCCGCCCATCCAATAACACAATTCCGCTGGCTGCTTCACATGCCACGCCACCAGGTCAGCTCGCTGGCCAACAGCCAGGGTTCCGTGATCTGGCAAACCCAGCGCACGTGCTGCATTCACTGTCATGCCACGCAGTGCTTCCTCTGGCGTTAGTCGGAACAGAGTGCACGCCATGTTCGCAGCCAGTCGCAGCGAGAGCAGTGGAGAGGTACCAGGATTGCAATCGGTAGCGATGGCCATCGGCACCCTGTGTGAACGTAGCGCATCGACGGGTGGCAGTTTGGTTTCGCGCAGCGCATAAAAGGCGCCGGGTAACAGTACGGCTACCGTCCCGGCGCGCGCCATCGCCTGAATACCCGCATCGCTCACGTATTCAAGGTGATCCGCCGAAAGGCCATCGAACTGTGCCACCAGCGCGGCACCGTCCAGATCGGACAACTGTTCCGCGTGCAACTTCACGCGCAAGCCCAACTGCTGCGCATGCTCGAACACGCGCTGTGTTTCCACACGGCTAAAACCGATGCCTTCGCAGAACGCGTCCACCGTATCGACCAGCCCTTCATCGGCCAATGCAGGCAGCAGTTCGTTGCAGACCAGGCTTACGTAATCGTCGCGGCGATCCTTGTATTCCGGCGGCAACGCATGCAAACCGAGGAAGCTGGTCTGCACGTGCACGCCCAGCGTTTCGCCGATACGTCGTGCTACGCGCAACATGCGGCGTTCGGTATCCAGCTCCAGGCCGTAGCCGGATTTGATTTCCAGTGTGGTGACGCCATCGGCCAGCAACGCGCGTGCGCGCGGCAGGGATTGCGCAAGCAATTCATCCTCGCTGGCGTTGCGCGTGGCACGTACCGTCGAGACGATGCCGCCGCCGGCACGGGCGATGTCTTCGTAACTGGCGCCGTTGAGGCGCAGATCGAATTCCTGCGCGCGGTCACCGCCGAATACCAGATGGGTATGGCAATCGATCAAGCCCGGCGTAACGAGTGCGCCATCCAGGTTGTGCACTTCCCGGGCGGTGGCCGCCGAAGCCGCAGGCAGATCCTGCATCGCGCCGATCCAGACGATTTTTCCATCCTGGCAGGCGATGGCGGCGTCGGTGATCAGTCCGTAACTTGCCTCGCCCACGAAGGTGGCCAGCGAGGCCTGCGTCAGCAAAAGATCCCAGTTCATGATCTTGGCTCGTCCGTGGAATCAGGTTCGATGGGCGCGGCAGGTTCGCCATAGGTGCTGGTGGGGCCGATTTCCTCCACCGGGGATGCTTCGTCTTCCGCGTTGGCGCGCTCGGCTTGTTGCCGTTCGAAATCCCGAATCATGCGCTCGGCGAAATCTTTGTACACCGGCGTGGGACAGAAGACCGATGCCGCCGCGCGCGCCAGCAGGCAGGCGGCCATGATCGGAATCACCATATCCTGATTGTTGGTGAGTTCCATGGCGATCACGGCGGAAGTGAGCGGTGCGCCGGTCACGCCGGATAGGTAGGCGCTCATGCCTAGCAACACCACCGCCGCTTCCGGCGCACGCGGCAGCAGCAAGGCAATGTTGTGGCCCAAACCCGCACCCACCGCCAGCGCTGGCGAGAAGATGCCGCCTGGAATGCCGGCCCAGTACGACACCACGTTGGCTAGCAGTTTCATGATGCCGAAACTGTGTCCCGGCGTTTCCGAGGCGTTTTGCACGAAGGCGCGCGCCTGTTCATAACCGGTGCCATAGATCGCGTTGTGCGACAGCACGCCAAGCACTGCCAGCGCAAAGCCACAGCCGACGGCAAACCTTACCGGATGGCGTTCACGCAGTCGTCCAATGGCGGCCAGCGGCCCGTGGCGGCTCAGCAGGATCAAGCGTGCAAACAGGCCGCCCAGCAACCCGCAGACGATGCCGCACTCCAGCACGGCAAGCCACGCATGCCCCAGCGGCAGGCTGGTCTGCACCGTACCGAAGTAAGCGTAATTACCGGTCATACCCAGCGACACCACACCACCCACGAAAACCGCCGTGAGCAGCAAGCCGCTGAAACGATGCTCGAAGGTACCGGCTAGTTCCTCGATGGCGAACACCACCCCCGCCAGCGGGGTATTGAACGCCGCCGCGATACCGGCTGCGCCACCGGCAAGGATGAAACGCGACAGCGCCTTGGGATCGTCAAAGCCGAAGCGGCGCCCCAGCCAGTACATCAACCCCGCGCCCACATGCACGGTCGGCCCTTCGCGGCCGATCGATGCGCCCACCATCAGCGCCAGCAAGGTCAGCATCATTTTGCTGGCCGCAATCGGTAAGGCCAGCATGCGTGAGCGGAAAGTTGCGTCATCGATATGGATGGTGGCGATGACCTGCGGAATACCGCTACCACGCGAGGCACGCAATCTTCCTGCTGTCGCCCACGACAGCAGGCCAAACACGAGAGGCGTAAGAATCAGCGGGATCCAGATCCCGTGCGCCACCATCTTTTGGAACAGCGAATAAGCCCAGTCGCTGGTCTTGGCAAAGAGGATCGCAGCCAGAGCGACCAGCACTGCGCCGCTCCACAGGGCGATGCGGCGTTTCCATTGGTAGGGGGCGAAGAATTCGTGGCCGAGGAGGGCGCGCAGACGAGAGTTGGCGGCTTTGGGGGTTGGTTCGGACATCCAAGGATTATGGCAGATCGTATTGGTTGCGCTCTTTTGCTGTAAGCGCTCGCTACACGGCGTCCTTGATGCCCCTCTGCGCATGGTGTAGATCAGAGCGCATCGGCTTATTGGCAAACAGTGTCTTCCATACGCGTGGAGTTAGTTCATGGACGTGCGCCTGCGGATGCTCGCCCACGCGCTGCAAGACATCGACCAAGTAGTCGTAGGGATTAACGTCGTGCAAGCGACAGGTCGCCAGCAAGCTTTGCACGATGGCGATCTGCTGGGCGCCCAGCTCTGTCCAACAGAGTCATGTAGGCCCGGTACCAGCAACAACTACGCCACATACATCTGCAAATTGTCGCTTACGTCGAAGCATCGGTGGCTAGGAGCGATCTGGAATTGAGCAAGAATCTGCCTTGACTTCAAGTATCTCTTTACACTCTAATTCAAAGAGGAAGTCAGAATATGTTAGAGGAGCGTCAATTTAGTCGACAATTGATTTCCACAAAACCTGGAGAATAGCAATGGCTGATAACGCATTCGTCACGTCTGGTGATTTGGCAGATGGTCGTATCCAAGTTTTTGCAATCAAAAAAAATGGGCAAATCGAAAGTAGGTGGAAAGAAACCGTGGACCCCAATTCGGGCTGGACTGCGTGGTCGAATTTTCAGACTCCAAGCGGTGGTGTAACGTCCATGTCAATTGGAATTCTTCCAGATAAGCGGATGCAGCTATTCGCTACCGACAAAAGTGGGAATATCATTAGTTGCTGGAAGACGACGACAAACTCGAACGCATCCTGGACAGACTGGTCCGCGTTCTGATCGGATCATCGCAGCTAATTTTCGTTGAAAGCAACGATTGGGTAAAGCGCGACGCTTGCACTGGTCGTGCTTTACCTTATCTTGTTCAATCACCATCTTGCTCAATCACCGCGTCTCATAAAGATCATACCGCCGATCCTTCGGATTCTGCACGGCTCCCGCATTACGTGCCCTTGCAAGGCTCTCCAGCCGCAGATCCGCAAACAGCACCGTTTCGATATTCGGCGTGGAATCGGCGGCTATGCCCATCCGATTACACACATCCGAAACATTAGATGAGTGATCCCCTCTTACCCCGGGAGAGGATGCCGGCAGGCGGGTGAGGGTCTGGGCGAAGCGAGCGATTCACTTCTCACACAAGTCTTTGTTTTCGCGCGCTGGCCGCATCCTCACCCCAACAAAATCAGCGCTCCCTAGTCGACCAGATGCTTGGCCACTTCCGGGAATTCCGAGTCATAGCAGATCATCACCTCGATCGGTCCGCAGTCGGTCTGGATGGTTGCCGCGTTATCACCGCCGGAAACATGCCACACCACGCGCTCGCTGGGAGCGGGGTGCAGCTTTTCGCGCTCATGGATCGAACCATCGTGCAGGCATACGTAGCAAACATTGTGGATATCGCCACTTCCATCAAGACGGCTACACTTTAAAACGTGCTGTTCCTGCTTTTCTTCCTCTCCCCAGAGAGGAGAGGGAGCAAAACACCAAGCCCCCGGAGATTGTTCATGAGTAACACTGCAGTGATCCATACCTTCAAGGCACGGCATCTCTGGCAAGAAAACGGCTGGCAAGGTGACGTCAGCTTTGACGTGGATGGTCGTGGTCGTATCACCAAGCGATCGGGCGCATCCCCCCAAAGCCTCGATAGCTGGGTGCTACCCGGCATGCCTAATCTGCACTCCCACGCTTTCCAGCGCGCCATGGCCGGCCTGGCCGAGCGCCGCGGCCCCGGCGACGATTCCTTCTGGACCTGGCGCGAAACCATGTACAGCTTCGCTGCCCGCATCGATCCGGATACCTTGCAAGCCATCGCTGCCCAGCTCTATGTGGAAATGCTCAAGGCCGGCTATACCCAGGTGTGCGAATTCCACTACCTGCACCATCAGCCCGACGGCAGCCCGTACGCGCAGCCGGAAGCCATGTCGCTGGCCCTGATCGAAGCGGCGCGCGAAGCCGGCATCGCGCTGACCTTGCTACCCGTGCTGTATATGAGCGGTGGCTTCGATGGTCGTCCGCTATCGGCACGCCAGCGCCGCTTTGGTCACGACGTTGACCGCTACCTGCACTTGCTTGCCAACCTGCGCAAGCTGGAGAACGACCAACTACGTGTGGGCGTGGCCCTGCATTCCCTGCGTGCGATTCCGGAAAGCGCCTGGCGCAGCCTGATCGATCATGTGTCGCTGAAAACTGGCCCAATCCACATCCATATCGCCGAACAGATCGGCGAAGTGCAGGACTGCCTCGCCACACGTGGAGCGCGGCCGGTGGAGTGGCTGTTCGATCATGCGCCGGTGGACAAACGCTGGTGCCTGGTACATGCCACGCATTTGACCGAAGCGGAAACCGCGCAACTGGCACGCAGCGGCGCGGTGGCTGGTCTGTGCCCGACCACCGAAGCCAATCTCGGTGATGGCCTGTTTCCGCTGGCGCATTATCTGGATGCTAACGGTGTGCTGGGCATCGGCTCGGATTCGCATATCTCCATCTCGCCGGTGGAGGAATTACGCTGGCTGGAATATGGGCAGCGCCTAAGCACGCGTCACCGCAATGTATCGGCCCGCCATGCCAGCGACAGCGTGGGTGAAACCTTGTGGCGCGCGGCGCTGAAGGGTGGGGCGCAAGCGGCGGATTTGCCAATCGGTGTGATCACCGACGGGCAGCGCGCGGATTTCATGGTGCTCGACAGCGACTCGCCGCTGCTCGCCGCGCGTCATGAACGCTCAGCGATGGATAGCTTTTTGTTTGCCGGCAATATGCCGCTAGTACGGCATGTGATGGTGGGTGGGCAATGGGTGGTGCGGGATCACCACCATCGCGATGAGGTGAGTATCGTGGCAAGATATCGTGCAGCCATGCAGCGATTGACCGCATAACGGTTTGCAACGACCCGCAACATGTAGGCCGGGATGACCATTCCGACTTACGCGCTCATCCACCATGAAAAGATGCTGATGACAGTATGGATGATGGTCAGGCTCACCATCTGACTTTGTTATGTAAACACCCTCCAAGGCAAGCGCAGATATCGTTCACTGAGCACTTGCCGGCGGGCTGTTAGTGGATGGTAGTGGCGGCGTAAACGGCACCGCTGGCCCTGGCTTGATGTCCTTGCGCCATGATGTGAGTTGCTGCGCAATCCCTGCGCCGATATCGATCTGCGGCTCGGATGGTGTGAGTTTCTGATCCTTCTCCCATCCCGAGATATCGTTCTTGGCGAGCTGGAACGCATCGACAAAATCGTCGGTCTTGTTCAGCCCATCCACCAGCCAAGCTTTGCCGAAGTAAGTGATGTCAGAGTCGCTGCCGCAGCCAAACGAACTGCGATTGGTGCGTGCGGCGGTCAACACCAGCGTACCGGGGCCACGCAGATCAGGCACGAAACCACCCGAATAACAGGCGTTGACCACCACTACTTTCCACTTGAAGGGACGCTTCTTGAGGATGCCGGCCAGATCAGGAGCGCCGATTTGATCCAGCGGCAGCGGATCCATGTCGACCAGCAGATTGTGGTTTTCGTCGCCGTGCGAGGTCATATAAAGCACCAGGATGTCTTCATCCGGCTTCATCACGCCACTGAGTTGGTTCAGGGCATCTTCGAGGTTGCTCCAGTTGGCCAGTGGATGCGACTGCAGCGTGCTGGGATTGTTCTCCAGCACCACGGTGTGCGCGGTTGGGCCGAAGCGCTTGGTGAACAATTGTGCGGCGTATTCGGCCTCGTTGCGGAACACATCTTCGCCACCATCGCCTGCGAACGTCAGCAGATAGAGATTGGGTTTGCCGACCACGCGCGGCGTCAGTTGCGAAAGCGCCTGATGCACCATGCCTGGTTGGGCATAGATAACTTGCTCCGGTGATGGCGCCTGGTTGGGCCAGTTGTCGTTGTCGTCGCTATCGTCCGTGTCGCTGCTGCTGGTATTGGCAGGTGCAGACGTGCTGCCGGACGCCACGCTGGAAGCTGACGGGTTGTGCGACGCTGGATGCCGGGTGATCAGCAGCATCAGCAAGACACCAGCGGCGAAGGCGAGCAGGGCGGTCAGTACGATGCGCATGCGTGCGGCTCAGGGCTGAATGGTGTCGAAGCTGGTGTATGCGGGATGGCGTGGCTGGGCAGGGACATCCAGCGGTGGGCGTAGCAACCAGCCGGTTTGCAGTCCGGCTGCGCGCGCAGCATCCAGTTCTTCCACGATGTCGGAAAGGAACAGCACATGTTCGGGACGTTCGCCGATGGCTTCGACGATGCGCCGGTAGGATTCCGTCTCGCGCTTGGGGCCCGTTTCGGTATCGAAATAGCCTGCGAACACCGGCGTGAGGTCGCCGGCTTCGCTGTAGCGAAAGAGCAGCTTCTGCGCAGGGATGGAGCCGGAGGAGTACACGTAAAGGTGCAGACCCTCACCGCGCCAGGCGTGCAGGCGTGCGGCTACTTCCGGATACATGTGGGAGCGGTATTCGCCTTCCTCGTAGCCGCCTTGCCAGATCATGCCCTGCAGGGCCTTGAGCGCTGTGGATTTGCGGTCCTCATCGATCCAGCGCAGCAGCAGTTCGATCACTTCCTGTCGGCTGGCCTCGATCAGGCCGGCTTCCTTGGCGGCCTCATGCAGCCAATGCTGCACCTCGGGCTTGTCGGCGTGGGTCTCGACGTAGGCGGGCAGGCGCTTGCGTGCATAGGGAAACAGCACGTCCTTGACGAAGCTGATGGAACTGGTGGTTCCTTCGATGTCGGTGACGATGGCGCGGATGGAGGTCATGGGAGTCGGAGGGGGATGGAGGCTCCCAAGCTTAGCGTGGGCTTGCGCGGGTGCAAGCGATTGATTCTATAGATGGGGGTGCAAGCCCCAACATTGCCATGTACGTCGCGTCCGGATGGTGGGGTTTGCACTCCGGCCTACGCAGTCGCCAGCGGCTGCATGCGGGGAAACTGTTCGGCAATGTCGGAGCCGGTGAAGTTGGCGACCCAGCCTTCTTTGTTGGTGAACAGGCGGATCGCCACGAAATAGGGCGATTCACTCATGTCGAACCAGTGACGGGTACCATCCGGTACGCCGATCAGATCGCCCCGCTCGCACAACACGTCGTAGACCTTGTCCCCGATGTGCAAGGTGAACTGGCCGGCACCGGCGACGAAGAAGCGCACCTCGTCCTCGCTGTGGGTGTGCTCGCTGAGGAATTTTTGGCGCAGGGTGGCGCGGTCCGGGTGGTCCGGCTTCAGGCTGATCACGTCGACGGCCTGGTAACCCTCTTCGCGCATCAGGCGATCGATGTCGCTGCGATAGGCGGCGATTACTTCGTCCTGACTCGCGCCAGGGGCGATCGGCTGGCTGGCTTTCCATTGCTCGAAACGCACGCCAACCTTGGCCAGCTCGCGGGTGATCGCGGCGTGGTCCTTGTGAATCGAAGGTGTGGTCTGCGGTTGTTCCGCATGGAAGATACGCAGGCGGCTCATGCGCTCAATCTCCTAAGATCGAGTTCACAGCCGAGCAGGAATTCCAGCGCCTCTAGATGGCGGCGCGCTTCGGCCATGTCATGGCCCCACGTATAGATGCCATGGCCATTGATCAAGTAGGCGTGCAGCGGTTTGTCGTCATTGATCCACGCGTCGACCCGGGCGACTAACTCGGGCATGTGCTGGGTATTGGGAAACACCGGAATGTCCAGTTCGCTTTCATGTGTGACGTGGCCTCGGATGGCCTTCTGCAATTCCCAGCCTTTCAGTTTGATCACGCTATCTTTGGCGAACAGGCGCGAGGCGACGCTTTGCGTACGGGAGTGTGTATGCAGTACGACGTTCATTTCCGGCCAGTGGCGATACACCTGTGTGTGCAGTTCGGTTTCTGCGCTGGGGCGCGATGGTGTGCCAACGGGCTTGCCTTGCATGTCCACCAGCATGATGTCGTTACGGCTGAGTTTGCCTTTGTCTCGGCCGGAGATGGTGATGGCGGCGTAATCAGCGTCTACACGCATGGAGAAATTGCTGCTGGTGGCAGGTGTCCAGCCGCGCTGAGCCAGCTCGCGCGCGACATCGGCGATAGCGTCCGCGCGCTCATTGAATAGCGCAGTGGGAATGGTGGCGGGAAGTTCTTGGCTCATGGCAAATGGACGTCCAAACGATGGAAAACTATAACATGAGGACAAAAGTCCAAATGCGAGTGATTCGCGAAAGGGCTCTTGATCTTCTCACGGGGTTAGGATGCGAGCTGATTCGCTTTGTTCCTAACGTTATGAGGATGGTTATGTCTGGGCATGAAGATATCGAGTCACGCCGTCGTTTCCTGAAGCTCGTGGCCGGGGGCACGGCCACTGTAGCGGTGGCAATGAGCGGCTTGCCGCGTTTGGTACGAGCAGACGACCTGCCGCATTTATCCGAGGCCGATCCCACCGCCAAGGCATTGGGCTATGTTGAAGATGCAACGATGACGAAAGATCCCAAGCACAAGACAGGCGACACCTGCGCCAATTGCCAGTTCTATTCTGGCGGCGCTACGGGTTTCGGCCCCTGTCAATTGTTCCCGGGTAAGGCAGTGAGTGCGAAGGGTTGGTGCATTTCACACACCGCCAAGAAAGTCTGATCGCGGATCGCCGCGCATGGGTATCGAGGCCGGCCCCTTTGCTGGCCTTGTTGGGTGCGCTATGCCTGGCGAGCCATAAAAAAACGCCTGCATCCGCAGGCGTTTGATAAAAACGAAGGGGTATTGCTGAAAAGTGCCACCCGGACAAATCAGGCTAAGGAGCTGACTCGCCTGACGTGTCCGGGTCGCTATCCGGGGCCCACTGCCAAGTGATCAACCCACGGGCTGATGATCATACTCCGGTTGGTCGAAGTGGGGCGAATCGCGACGGGAAAATTCTGTTAGGTGAATTATTTTATGTTTAAGAACAATGCATTATGAGCGCAATTCAATATTGAACTTTCGGAATATTAAAAGGCTGTTAACGGCAAGATATGGACTTTTCGATACTAATGACGACTTTTTGACGATGATCGTAGAAAATCACGACTTGGCTGAGTCATTGGCAATATGCAGACGACTGTGGCGAACCCCATAGGTGAAATAAATCGCAAAGCCGATCACCGTCCAAGCGCCCATCAGGGCCCAGTTGAACCAGTCCATGGCGGCCAGCAGGGCCAGGCAACTCAGCACGCCAGCTGTGCAGATCACGGGTGCCCACGGTACGCGGAAGGTGCGTGGCAGTTCCGGCGAGGTGTAACGCAGGATCAGTACGCCTGCACACACGGCAACGAACGCAATCAGCGTACCCATCGAGGTAAGGTTGGCGAGCAGGTCGAGTGGAAACACCGCGGCAAGTGCGGCGATGCCGACACCTGTGATGACCGTGTTGAGATGTGGCGTGCGGTGCTTGGGATGAATGCGATTGAACACTTTGGGCAGCAGGCCGTCGCGCGCCATGATCATGAAGATGCGCGGTTGCGCGATGATCATCACCAGGATCACCGATGACAGGCCAATCAGCGCGCCGATCTCGACGATCCAGCGCAGCCAGTTCAGTTCGGGGTGCACCCTGATAGCGGTAACGACTGGCTCATCCGTGCCCAGCTGGGTGTAAGGGATAAGGCCGGTCAGCACCGCAGCCATCGCCAGATAAAGCACGGTGCAGATCGCCAGCGATACGAGCGTACCGAATGGCAGGTCGCGCTGCGGATTCTTGCATTCTTGTGCGGCGGTAGAGGTCGCCTCGAAACCGATATACGCGAAGAACACCATCGCCGCACCGCGCATGATGCCGTCCCAGCCATATTTGTGATTGCCTTGTGCTTCTGGAATGAACGGATGCCAATTGGCGGGATTCACATAGCGATAACCGGCAACCACCACGACCACGATCAGGCCAACCTTCAACAGCACCATCAGAAAGTTGATGCCAGCCGATTCGCGGATGCCGATGTAGCACACCCAGGTTAGCGCCAGCACGATGGCTATGGCAGGCAGGTTGATCAAATGTCCGGTCAAAACCAGTGCTCCGCTCTTGTAGGCGAAGGGCGCATCGGTAAGGGCGACGGGCAGGTGAATGCCGATGTTGTCGAGCAGGCTAGTGAAATAACCTGTCCAGCTCGCTGCCACGGCAGAGGCGGAGATGCCGTACTCCAGCACCATGTTCCAGCCGATGAACCAGGCGACCAGTTCGCCCAACGTGGCATAAGCGTAGGAATAAGAGCTGCCGGAAATAGGAATAAGCGTGGCGAATTCGGAATAGCACAGCGCGGTGAAGCCGCTGCAGATTGCCGCAAGGATGAAGGAAATCAGCACCGCCGGTCCGGCATGATCTGCCGCAGCCTGGCCCGTGACCACGAAAATGCCGGTGCCGATGACAGCGCCAATGCCTAGCGCAGTAATGCCCCATGGACCAAGTGTTCGCCGCAGAGTAGGGCCGTGGGATTCATCGTGGCTGTCGGAAAAATCGGTCTTGCGGGCGAATAACTGTTTGAACATAAGGCTCCCTGATAGAAAGCCGGCACGGTGCGAACACCGTGCCGTACAGGATTCATGCGATCGATGTGGCGGGTCTCTCAGGTGGGCTCGGTGCCGTTGGCCAGGTGACTCTTGCGATGGCCGTAGAGATAGTAGACAACCAGGCCGACAACGCCCCAGCCGAAGAACACTTCCATCGTCTTCAGTGGAAGATTCACGAACAGCAGCAAACAACCGAGCACAGCCAGCGGGCAGACAATCCAGACCAGCGGCGTACGGAACGGGCGCTTGCGATCGGGCTGGGTGACGCGCAGCACCATCACGCCAATGGCCACCATGATGAAAGCAAACAGCGTGCCCGAATTGGTGATATCGGCGAGTTGGCCGACTGGGTAAAGGGCGCCGAAGATGGAAACGAAGATACCGGTAACGAGCGTGATCACATGTGGCGTATGGAAACGCGGATGGATCTTGGCGAGGCCGCTGGGCAGCAGACCGTCGCGCGCCATGGTGAAGAAGATGCGTGTCTGACCGTAGGTCATGGTCAGGATGACCGATGGCAGTGCGATGCCGGCGGCAAGCCCGACTAGGTTGCCAAGTTGATTATGGTTGAGCACACGCAGCACGTGAGCGAGCGCTTCCCGACTGCACACCAGCGCCTCGGAACCTTTGCAGGCGGCAGCCATTTCCGGTGTGCCCGGCTGGAATGCCACGCCGTCGGGGCCAACGAGCGGTTCCGCGCCAATGGAACCGATGGCGCTATAGCTGACCAGCAAGTAATAAATGGTGCAGACGCCGAGTGATGCGATCAGGCCGATCGGAATATTGCGATTGGGATTCTTGGTTTCTTCGGCGGCGGTGGAGATGGCGTCAAAGCCGACATAGGCAAAGAAGATGGAAGCCGCCGCCCCGAGCACACCGATACCGCCCATCGGGCTGCCCCAGCCATTAGGTATGAAGGGTTTGAAGTTCGCATCCTTGACGGCTGGCAGCGCGACAAAGATGAAGGCGGTTAGCGCCAGTACTTTGATGATGACCAGGAAGGTATTGACCTTAGCCGACTTCGATGTGCCCATGATCAACAGCAGCGTAATGGCGATTCCGATCAGGAAGGCCAGCAGATTGAAAGTGCCGCCATCCATCGGGCCGGTACGTAGAAACTCCGGCAAACCATATCCTGCGTGTGCAAGCAGTCCGTTTACGTAGCCGGCCCAACCGACGCATACCGTGCTGGCCGCGATGGTGTATTCCAGCACGAGCGCCCAGCCGACAACCCATGCCATGCCTTCGCCAAGTACGCCATACGTATAGGTATAGGCTGAACCGGCTACCGGAATCATGGAGGCCAGTTCTGCGTAAGCCAGTGCGGCCAGGGCACAGACAATCGCCGCAATCACGAACGAGATCATCATGCCTGGACCGGCTTTCTGTCCGGCCTCGGCGGTGAGTACGAAAATACCGGTGCCGATAATGGCGCCAATGCCCAACATGGTTAGCTGGAACGCGCCAAGTTGCCGAGTGAGGGCTTTTTTCTCGGCAGTGGCCAAGATCTGGTCGAGTGGCTTGACGCGCTTGAATAGCATGGAATGCTCCCCGTAAGAACAGACATCTCGTTCATCGGGGGCGCTACAAAATAGGCGCGATAAGCCGATGCGTTAAGCAACCATAGCCTAGCGAAGGGCAGGGGAACAAGCTGCAATGCGATCAGATGGCTGGATCTTAGGGTGGATCCAGCCATCTTTTGTGATGGCCTCGATTTTGTATGAAGCCCGATAGCGGTTGCGTGGGCAAGTGTTTTCCCTTGCGCGTTTAGAACACCATGTTGAACGCGGCCATTGGCGTGATGAAGGAGTCGTTGTTGCGACCGGCAAAGCTAAATTGCACGCCACCGATCAGGCCGAAGCGATCATTGAAGTTGTATTCGACCGCCGGTGCCAGACTGTAAACGTGGCGTGACGGATTGTGGTTGTCGATGAATGTGATTGCATCGCCGCTGCCCGAACTTCCTTTCAGGACGGACGATCCTGCACGGTCGTAGGCCAGGTCCATCGCCAGCACCCACTGCGGATTGATGCTGTATTCGACGGACGTGGAAATGCCAAACGAGCTGCCCAGGCGCGCACTGCCGCGAAAATCCTGCGGTGCGCCGGAGTAGTACGCATTGGCGCCCTTCACATCGATGCGGCTGGGAGCAAGGCTGTAGGAAGCTGTGGCACGGAAACGCAGCGGGCGTCCATTCGGCAGCCACATATATTGCTGCGCCAACAGCGAGAACGTGTCGATATGCGCACCATTGCCGAGCGCGTCGAGAGGATTTTCATTGAGCTGATCGTACTTGCCGGTTGGGAAGCGATGCGAATAGCTCACCGAAACGGCAGGCCCCTTGTTGCCTTCGCCCGGTGCCAGCAGCAGATATTGCGCGCCGATGGTGGTATCGGTGGCACCCCAGCCGCTCGTGCTGGCACCGCCGGACATAGCGTGTGCCGCACCTACGGAAGCTTTCACCTGGAAGCGATTCGTTACGCCGTAGAAGATCGGTACCAAGGTCTGCCATTGGCGCACGCCAGGACGTGACGTCTGTTCGTTGCCCTGGCTGTCATAATACGAGTCGCTTTTGTACTGCATCAGATAAGGTTCGACCACCAGGGTGCCCTGGGGAATCGTCATGGCATTCGATGTCAGCAACGGACCGGTAAAATTGAAAGAGGAATCCGAGGCCATGGCCTGATCGCAAAGCATTGCGGAGGCGAATAGAAATGCAAGAGAGCCAAATTTTCGGTTAGAGCGTGTCATAGGGCGCGCCTTAATCGTGTTGTGGAGGGGAATGCGTCAACTCGATCGATGCAAGTCGATATGCATGATTCAAGCTAATGATGGCACTAAGAGTGATCTATCGTGCAAATCTCAAAGCGATGGTTACTGTTGTTCTCTGCAGGGTTCGTTTTCAGTGATCTAAAAGATTTATTTAGATTTGACGTAATGATCTCGCCTGTTTGAGGGATGAAAAAGGAGTATGGAGTGAACTTGCGCAATGCGTTGTGCCGCTATGCGGATCAACATGCGGATGATGTGTATGTGGCTGCATGCCTGGCGTTTCTGCCCTGGGGAATGGTCATGGCATTCGATGTCAGCAGCGGACCGGTAAAATTAAAAGAGGAATCCGAGGCCATGGTCTGATCGCAGCCCTCGCCCCATGCTTTCCAGGGCGTGAACGAATACACGGCGGCAGCATATTTCAGGTGTTCCCCTGATGATGGAGCTGTCTCAGTGCAGGGATACTGCTATCAGTGGACCACACCAGAGCTATCTGCCCGGCTGGCATCCGTAGCATCACACCCCATCGTTCACATCACATAACGCCTAACTAGGACCAGTATGGAATCTAAAATTGCATCATCCGTATCTCACGCCACTCAACTTAGCTACGCCTGTTCGGCGGACAAGGTGGCTACCAAGGAATCCATCTCAAAGGATATAGCAGAACATACGGATAAGCTCTTGCATACCGCTAAGAGTGCATTGGTTTATGCAGCCGCCGAATCAAATTTGGACAGCAAGAACCATGAGTCTATAAATAATGCGCTGAACGATTTCAGAGAGGCCGCGCTTGAAGTCACTAACGCAGTCATTAATCCAACATCCAGTAGCAATGCCAGCAATGCCTGTGATGCCCGTCAAGCACTCAAAGCTCTAATCAACAAGCTGAAGCCATTGGTGCAAGCGGTCTGCAAGGGTTTCCTACCCCAGAGTCCTGCTCGGGCCAGCCAGGTACTCAGAGCCGTTGCAGCGATAGCAACTATGCACGTTGTTTCGGCCACTGCAACAACACGAAGTGCTAAAGGTGTGAATGCCGTTTGGTCCCCGCTGAAGGAGTCATTAGAGCCACATACCCTTGGGTCGATCGAGGCAATCACTAATATCGAAAACGCTCATAGTCTCCGCGACAACACGGGAACGTC
The DNA here is from genome assembly GCF_004114615.1 of Dyella sp. M7H15-1. Taxonomy (NCBI): domain Bacteria; kingdom Pseudomonadati; phylum Pseudomonadota; class Gammaproteobacteria; order Lysobacterales; family Rhodanobacteraceae; genus Dyella; species Dyella sp. M7H15-1. The sequence goes on along the minus strand of NZ_CP035300.1, from coordinate 1,061,187 downwards.
GTTTTATTTCTTTGGGAAATTCCTAAATCCGATAGAGGACGTAATGGATCTGGCCAAAAAGGTGGAGAAGCTCCCTGGCGCAAACGGCCTAGCGCCGAGCCCCTCCGAGCAACCCCTTATCTTGCCCTTCCACGAAGAATTTTAAGCGATCCCCGACTGCGGAAGTGAATAAAAATGCAAGAGAGCCGAGTTTTCGGTTAGAGCGTGTCATAGCATTCGATTACACACATCCGAAACATTTGATGGGTAAGCCCGTCTCCCTCTGGGAGAGGGTGCCGATAGGCAGGTGAGTGTCCGGGCGAAGCGAGCGATTCAGTTCTCTTACAAGTCGATATGCATGATTCAAGCTAGCTAATGATGGCCCTAAGGATGCTCTGATTTATTCCACGTTTCTGGCATGCTACCGCCATCGCCTTAGTTAGCCACGCCATGAAGCAAACCACGTTCGCCTCACTGAGCTACAGCACCAAAAAGCGGCAGACACGCCGAGAGAAGTTTCTGTCGCAGATGGATCAGGTGGTGCCATGGAAAACGCTGGAGAAAGTGATTGAACCGCACTACCCGCGTGAAGGTCGCCGTGGTCGTCCACCGATACCGCTTGGCACGATGCTACGCATTCACTTCCTGCAGCAAGGAACGTGATCCAGAGATGCACCAGACGCGCAAGGGTCAGCAGTGGCATTTTGGCATGAAGGCGCACATTGGCGTGGACATGCAATCGGGTTTGGTGCACACGGTGACGTGCACAGCAGCGAACGAGGCCGACATCAACGAGGCCGGCAAACTGCTGCATGGCAAGGAAGAGATGGCGTTTGCCGATGCGGGTTACACCGGCGTAGAGAAGCGCGAGGACGTGAAGGACAGGGACGTAGAGTGGCAGGTCGCGGCCAAGCGCGGCACGGTGACTGGGTTGCCGGAAGGCAAGCTCAAGAAAGCGACCAAGTGGTTGGAATACCTCAAGGCGGCGATTCGCTCAAAGGTCGAGCACCCTTTCCGTATAGTGAAGCGGCAGTTTGGCTAGGTGAAGGTTCGCTACCGGGGACTAGCGAAGAACACCGCCCAAGTGAAGACACTGTTTGCGCTGTCGAATCTGTGGATGGCGCGACACAAGCTTATGGCGATGACAGGGAAGGTGCGTCCGGTGGTTGGGTAATAAGGGGTAAAGACCCCTGCATGGGGCATTTTTTAGCCCATTCTGTCGAAAATAAGGCAATTTTCGTTAAAAATTCACTCACTTGTTTGATAGTGGACGTTTAGACGTCTGAACACTAATTGTTCAGAGCATTCCTAAGAGCAATTTATCGTACAAGTCTCAAGGCTATGGTTGCTACTGTTTTATGCAGGGTTCGTTTTCAATGATCTAAAAGATTTATTTAGAATTGACATGATGATCTTGCGTGCTTGAATGATGAGAAGGGAGTATGGGGTGAACTTGCGCAATGCGTTGTGCCGCTATGCGGATCAATATGCTGGCGAGGTGCATGTCGCGGCGTGCCTGGCGTTTCTGGATGAGGCTGCACGCCCTTTTGATCGCGAGCAGTTGGATGGCCATTTCACCGGATCGGCGTGGCTGGTCAGTGCGGATGGTGAGAAAGTGTTGCTTACGCATCATTGCAAGCTGAAACGATGGTTGCAATTGGGTGGCCATGCGGATGGCGACAGTGATCTTGCGGCGGTGGCTTTGCGTGAAGCGCATGAAGAATCGGGGCTGATGCATCTGCGCGTTGAACCCGAGATCTTCGATGTCGACAGGCATTGGATTCCGGAGCGCAAGAGCGAGCCGGGGCATTGGCATCATGATGTTCGTTACGTGATATGGGCGACGGTGGATGACGCATTCGTGGTCAGTGATGAGTCGCTTGAGTTGGCGTGGGTATCGATTCATCAGCTTGTCGATGTGGAGAATGAATCCTTGCGTCGCATGGCGCGTAAATGGATGACGCGTAGCTAACCGTAACGCGCGGGTGCGGAATTCAGATAGCCGCAGGCGCTGCAAGTGCGCTTGTCATGCGAGGCATAGAAGCGATCGAACACTGGCGGGAAGTCGGTTTCGATGTTTTGCAGCACGAAATATTCTTCATAAAGCTTGTGATTACACTTCTCGCAGAACCACAGGAGGCCGTCTTTTTCGTGGGCAAGGCGGCGGCGCTCGATCACCATGCCGATGGAGTTGGGCATGCGCTGTGGCGAGTGCGGAACGCGTGGCGGTAGATAGAAAATTTCTCCAGCGCGGATCGGAATGTCGCGGGCCTCGCCATCATCCTGTACTTTCAGGATCATCTCGCCTTCGATCTGGTAGAAAAACTCTGGGCCTTCATCGTGGTGATAATCCGTACGCGCATTCGGGCCACCGACGATCATGATGATGAAGTCCCCGTCGACGATGCACTTGTTGCCCACCGGCGGCTTGAGCAAATGGCGGTGCTCGTCAATCCAGCGCTGAAGATCGAAGGGGGGCAGCAGGGACATGCGGCAGATCCTACGGGTAAGATTGCCACGATAACCTCGATCCGGCGCTAGTGGGAAGATACCGCGTTAGTCAGCGCGCAGGTATTTCTTGGTGCGCCCGGCAGGGCGCACCTGCTAGCTCGACTTTGAGGTTCGTGCGCAGTCGAGGTCAGAAATAGAAAGGCCACCTTGCGGCGGCCTTTCGTTATCTCACACAATCATCAGCCTGCGCTTCGCGATGCTTTCTTGCGGTCGCTCTCCGTCAAATACTTCTTGCGCAGACGAATTTCCTTCGGCGTGACTTCGACCAATTCGTCATCGTCGATGAAATCCAGTGCCTGCTCCAGCGAGAATTTGGTGGCGGGTGTCAATTGGATCGCATCGTCCTTGCCTGAGGCGCGCATGTTGGTCAGCGGCTTGGGTTTGATTGCGTTGACGGTGAGGTCGTTGTCCTTGGCGTGGATGCCGACCAACTGGCCTTCATACACGTTGTCACCTTCGGCGGCGAACAGTTTGCCGCGTTCCTGCAGGGGCCCCAGCGAGTAGGCCGGGGTGGTGCCGCCGGCGTTGGCGATCATCACGCCGTTGAGGCGCTTGGCGATCTGGCCTTCTTCCTTCGGGCCGTAATGATCGAACACGTGGAACAGCAGGCCCGAACCCTGGGTGAGGGTCTTGAACTGGTTCTGGAAGCCGATCAGGCCACGTGCGGGAATCATGTATTCCAGGCGCACACGGCCCTTGCCGTCCGGTTCCATGTTCTTGAGCTGGCCCTTGCGCACGCCGAGACGCTCCATCACTGGACCCTGGTGATTTTCTTCCACGTCAACCACCAATTGCTCGATCGGCTCCATCTTCTGGCCGTCGATCTCCTTGATGATCACTTCCGGACGCGACACGGCCAGTTCATAGCCTTCGCGGCGCATGTTTTCGATCAGCACCGACAGGTGCAGTTCGCCGCGGCCTGAGACCAGGAATTTATCGGCGTCGGAACCTTGCTCAACTTTCAGTGCCACGTTGTGCACCTGTTCGCGGTCGAGGCGGTCCTTGAGCTGGCGGCTGGTGAGGAACTTGCCTCCGGAGAGATCTTTGTTGCCGGCGAATGGCGAGTTGTTCACCTGGAAGGTCATGCTGATGGTCGGCTCGTCGACGGTCAGTGCCGGCAGCGCTTCTGGGGTGTCCAACGCGCAGACGGTGTCGGAGATGGTCAGTTCTTGGATACCGGAGATGGCGACGATATCGCCCGCTTCGGCGCTGTCCTGTTCGATGCGCTCAAGACCGAGGAAACCCAGCACCTGCAGCACCTTGCCCTGACGCTTCTTGCCGTGACGGTCGATCACCACCACCGGCATGTTCTTTTTCAGCGTGCCGCGCTGGATGCGGCCGATGCCGATGACGCCAACGAAGTTGTTGTAATCGAGCTGGCTGATGCGCATCTGGAACGGTCCGGTGGGATCGACTTCCGGTTTCGGCGCGTGGTCCATGATGGCCTGGTACAGCGGAATCATGTCGCCTTCGCGGGCATCCTGGTCGAGTGAGGCGTAGCCGTTCAGCGCGGAGGCGTAGACGATCGGGAAGTCCATCTGCTCCGGCGTGGCGCCGAGGCGGTCGAACAGATCCCACACTTGCTCGACCACCCATTCCGGACGTGCGCCCGGGCGATCGATCTTATTGACCACCACGATCGGCTTGAAGCCCATCGCGAAGGCTTTCTGAGTCACGAAGCGGGTCTGCGGCATCGGGCCATCCATCGCATCGACCAGGATCAGCACGGTGTCCACCATCGACAACACGCGCTCCACCTCGCCGCCAAAGTCGGCGTGGCCTGGGGTGTCGACGATGTTGATGCGGTTTTCACGCCAGGTGATCGCGGTGTTCTTGGCCAGGATGGTGATGCCGCGTTCCTTTTCCTGGTCGTTGCTGTCCATCACGCGTTCGGCCAGCACGGTGCGTTCGGACAAGGTGCCCGACTGCTTCAGGAGCTGGTCGACGAGGGTGGTCTTGCCATGGTCGACGTGGGCGACGATGGCGATATTGCGCAGGTTTTCGATGGACATGGGAGTGGGCTTGGGTCGGCCGTAGGGCCGCCGCGCAGGTTTCGGTAAGGGTTAACCTGCGAATTATACGGGGTTATGTGACAGCTTGCTTGATGTGGTTAAACAGGTAGATACCTAAGCTGAGATCTGGGGATCATCGCCATACGGGCCTGGGTTGCCGGCATGGTGCGGGCGTCTTCGACGGAGCTTTTAATGCAAGAGATCGAATTTGTGCAGGGCGAGGTGTGCGTCACCACGCATCGCGATAAGGATGACCTGCTTAGTGCCGGGCTCGGCCTGGCCGGCCTGAAAGGAGCGCTGTCGCCTTTTGCAGACCCGCAACACCCCACCGTGCAGGAATTGCGCCGGCGTGCGATCCAAGCGGGCTGGAAGGGCATTGCCGATCTTGGCCCGCTGGGTGGCTATGGCACGGTCTATGGCGGCGTTTCCGCGGTACCTGGCCGCGAATATCAGGCGTTCGCCAGGAATCCGGGTGCGCGTGCGCCGCATCGCGTGCTGGTGCAGGTGCCCGACAACTTCGACAAGACCCATCGTTGCCTGGTGGTCACGGCTTCGTCCGGTTCGCGCGGTATCTACGGCGCGATGGCGCTGGCGGGTGCGTGGGGCCTGCCGCATGGCTGTGCGGTGGCCTATACCGACAAGGGCGCCGGTTCCGGTTATTTCGATTTTTCTGACGACAGCGGCGTCGCGCTCGATGGCCAGCGCGCGAAGCGTGGCACCGCCTTGCTCGAATTCGAGCCGGCGACGCAGCAAGGCCAAGGCATTGCCGTCAAGCATGCGCATTCGGGCGATAACCCGGAAGCCAATTGGGGCTGGCACGTATTGCAGGCAGCGCAATTTGGCCTGGCGATGCTGAGCCGCGCCTTTCCGGACCAGGCGCCGTTTACAGCGCAGAACACGAAGATCATTGCGACCGGTTTGTCGAACGGTGGCGGCGCGGTGCTGCAGGCGGCTGGCCTGGATGACACACACCTGCTCGCTGGCGTGGTGGCGCTGGAACCCAATGTGCACACGTCGGGACATGGGCGCGCTTTGTACGACTACATGAGCGAAGCGGCTTTGTGGTTGCCTTGTGCCCTGGTCGACGAACGTTTTGCCGCCACGCCGTTCGCACGTGATGCACACGGCGCTGCGCATGCGGCCTGGGTAACGCGTTGCGCAAGCCTGCATGCACAAGGCTTGCTGAAAGCGACCACGCTCGACGCGCAAGCCAAGGAAGCGTATGAACATTTGTGTGGCACCGGATGGACCGATCAGGCGATGGCCGCAGCGGCTTTATCCACTGCGCTGGATCTGTGGCGGGTGATCGGTGCCGCCTACGCTTGTGCCTATTTGCGCCGCGGTGCGGACAACATGCCCTGCGGCTATCACTACGAAGCGCTTGTCGATGGCAAGCCTGGCGTGGCCGACGACGCTACCCGCGCAAGCTGGTGGGCGGATGCATCGGGCATTCCGCCGGGCAACGGCGTCGGCTTGTTTGGGGGCACGGACAGCAGCGCTGATCCGCAACTCACGGGCATCACTGGTTTGCGAAGCTTGTGGACGGACGATGATGCTGATTCCCGTGCGTTGCATACGTCGGTTCAGGCACTGTCTGCGCGTTTGCCACGCAAGGATTTGCCGATGTGGGTATTGCATGGTGCGGATGACGGCCTTTTGCCGACAGCCTTCACTTCCGAGCCCTATGTCGCCTGGCTGCGCGCAGAAGGACGCACACCGCTGTATTGGAAAGTGCCACACGCGCAACACTTCGACGCCTTCCTGGCCTTGCCGGGTTTTGGCGACAGGCATCTGCCATTGTTGCCATATGGCTATGTAGCGCTGGATCGCTTGTGGGCACATCTGTTCCAGGGACAGCCTTGGCCGGCTGAGTTGTCGGCACCCGCAGCGGGTACGGCGCGCGGTGAGGGGGCGCTGCGGAAGAGCATGCTCGGCCTGTAGCTTGGGGTGAAAACCCCAATATGGCGCAATAACCAGACATGGCGATGTTGGGGTTTGCATCCTAACCGGTGCAGTTTGTTACAACCGGCCCCCACTGGCGTTATCCTTGCGGATTGTTGCCCAGCCGGGCGCCCGTACTCCGTAAGCACTGCAAGGAATACTCATGGCCATCCATGTCACGTTCACCACCAACCGCGGCCCCATCCATCTGCGCCTGCACGACGACAAGACGCCGGTGACGGTGGCCAATTTCGTCAATCTGGCGCGTCGCGGTTATTACGATGGTTTGTCGTTCCACCGCGTGATCGCTGACTTCATGATCCAGGGCGGCTGCCCCGAAGGCAGTGGCCGCGGTGGGCCGGGCTACCGTTTCGAGGATGAATTCGATGCCTCGTTGCGCCATGACAAGTCGGGCATCCTATCCATGGCCAATGCCGGTCCGCGCACCAATGGCAGCCAGTTTTTCATCACCCATGGCCCCACGCCATGGTTGGACGACAAGCACAGTGTGTTCGGCGAAGTGCTTAGCGCCGACGATCAGAAAGTGGTCGACGCCATCGAGCAGGGCGACAAGATCGAGAAGGTCATCGTGGAAGGCGACGTGGATGCGTTGCTGGAGACCCAGGCCGAGCGCGTGAAGGAGTGGAACACGGTGCTTGACCAGCTTCCTGGTCATCGTTCATCCAGCGCCATGCCAATATAGCGTGCCATCAATCACTGTATGGGTCAGTCCGCCGATCCAGATGCCGCCATCCACGCGGTGCGCAATGAGCAGCGCATCATGACCCATCTCGCGTCCCTGGCTGACGGAATAGCCACGCGCGAGTGGGCCATCCGGCTCAGCTTGCAGCAAATAGGCAGCGATCAAACCATTGGCGGCACCGGAGGCGGGATCTTCGACAATGCCCACACCGGAAGGAAATGCACGCACGACCAGTTGATAGTCAGGGTGATGGCTGCGGGCAAAAGCACACAACCCCATACTGCCGCAGGCGCTTGGCAAGCGCGCCGATGGCGCTGTGGTCTGGCTTCCATGCACGCAGACTTGCCTCATCCGCGCACTCGGCCAGCCACCAGCGGCGGCCGCCGTCAACCAGCGCGGGCGGCAGCTTGCCAAGGTCGATGCTATCGAGGGTGGCGGCGAGCAGGGGATGGGCATGCAGGCCGGTTTTCACGACGCGAGCCTCGGGCGATTGCAACAACAGCCTGCGCCGTGGGCCGCTGCCTTCCACGCGGATGGGCAGTACACCGGCGCCGCATTCTTGCCATAGCAAGTCATCTTTCGGTACGGCTAGTCCGCACTCGAGCGCTGCATGGGCGCTGCCCACACTGGGATGTCCAGCAAAGGCGATTTCCTTCCGCGGCGTGAAAATCCGTACCTTGTAGCTGGCCTTGGGATGGTCGGGTGGCAGCAGGAAAGTAGTTTCCACCAGGTCTGTCCAGCGCGCGTAGCGTTGCATCTGCGCATCGCTCCAGCCGGTGGCATCAATCACAACCCCAAGGTGATTGCCACCGCCGGGGCTCGCGGCGAAGACATCCAAATGCATGTAGCGGATCGGTTTCATACGGCGGGAAATGGCACGGACTTGACATAATCGTGCATTTTAGCCGTCGACAACGCAGCCCGCGAACGTCAAGATGCTCCCATTCCAAAACTTTGTCTGATTCGTCACATGCCGATTACCTTGTTGATCATTCTTGCTGCTACCTGCATCGTCTCGTTCATGGCGTTCAATAACCGCCGTCTGATCGACGATCTGATCCTGTGGCCGCCTGCCATCGAGCGGAAGAAGGAGTATTACCGGCTGGTGACCTATGGCTTGATCCATGCCGACGGCATGCACCTGCTATTCAACATGCTCACCCTGTATTTCTTCGGGCGCGCGATGGAGCCGTTCTACAACCAGGTGCTGGGTGCATTTGGTTTTGGCCTGTTCTATTTGGGTGGGTTGATTGTTTCGATACTGCCGACGTATTTGAAGAACCGACACAATGCCAACTATCACAGCCTGGGCGCTTCCGGCGCTGTTTCCGCGGTGCTATTCGGCTTTGTGATGCTGGCGCCGTGGTCGCGCATCCTGGTGTTCTTCATTCCGATGCCGGCAATCATTTATGCCGTGCTTTACGTGGGCTATTCGATCTACATGGATCAGCGCGGAGGCGACAACATTAATCACAGTGCCCACTTGTGGGGCGCCGCGTATGGCGTGGTATTTACGGTGGTGATGAGTCCGGCGGTTTTGCCGCATTTTCTGGGCGCTTTGTCGCAGCCGGGCATGTGATTTCCGGCACTTGCTCATGGCGCATACATCATGATGATGTCATTGTTTGGTCACTGCTCACCGTCGGAGTACGCACGCATGGCAACGACCCGCAAGTCTGCCGCGAAGAAGTCCGTGGCTCGCAAGGCATTCAAAGGCTTGAGTGCGAGCAAGAAGAAGGGGGCTCCGAAACCGACCGTTACGCGCAAAAAAGCTATTAAGAAAACCGCGGCCAGCAAAAAGGCTGCGAAGAAAGTTGTACCAAAGACGGTGAAAAAGACGGTGGCCAGCAAGAAAGCGGTCAGCAAGAAAGCCGTAAGCAAGGTTGTAAAGAAAACCTCCTCACCCAAGGTATCTCCGACATCGGTTCGCCAGAATCCGGCGAAGAAGGCACCCGCGAAAAAGATCGCTGGTGGTAAGACGGCGGCGGTGAAGAAAACGGCCGGTAAGGCAACCCAAGGCCCCGTCATGCCATCGGTCGCAGTCAAGCCAGCCCCGGCTGCATCGCCAATAGCCGCGAAGCCTGTATCGAAGAAAGTCGAGCCGAAGAAGCTGAAGCCTGCAAAAGTGACCGTTCCTCCGCCCGTCGAGACGGGTGACGCGACTTCCTCCGCGCCTCATATCAGTCCGGAGGAAGCCGTTGCCCATATTCAGGCGTTGCTGCTGCAAGCCAAGCAGGAACGCGTCAGACAGGGGCCGGTCTGGCCAGGCGCTACATCGGTGCCGAATGCCGATAACGGCCACTCGAATAACCAACATGACAACCATTCCGGTGATACTGCGCCCAGCCATGTGATACATGCGCATGGCGATCAGGGCAAAAACGGCAAAAGCTGATCGAAACAGACATGCCCGTTTGGTATGTCCGCGTGTGCCAGCTTTGAGTGAAATAGAAGCCGGCCTTATCTTTCCCGCTCAGGGCTTATTTAGCCGTACAGGACTAACGTAGCTTGCGTGGATTGCATCGAGCTCCCGCCATGAAACACTCAATCAAGCGCCTGCTTGCCGCGCTGACACTGGCAACGCTGATGGTTCTTCTGTCCGGCTGCTATATCGCCCCCGGTTACGGCTACGTGCAAGGTAACGGCGTAGTGGGGGACACCTACTATGGGACGGCCCCCACTGTCGTCTACAACTATCCCTACTACGGGTACGGGTACGGTTATTACCCGTATGGTTATTGGGGCGGTTATTACGGCTGCTGCTGGGGTGGTGGTTACTACGGACGCGGGCGTTATTGGAGCGGCCGTGGCGGCTGGTATGGTCATGGAGGTGGTTCCCGCGGCCATGGCAGAAACAGCGGGCATGGCAGTTCGGGAGGCGGTCATTGGGGTGGCCACTGAGTTCTGCGGCTGAACACGGCTAAAGAGTCTTACGTAAGAATACGGGGATGAATCGACCACACATTCTTATTCCCGGCATCAGACTGATTTCCTCCATCTGGGTAGTGGCCGTGATGAGTGCCTGTGCCGATCTTCGTTACTACGCACACGTTACGCACGGTGAAAGTGCTTTGTTGTTGCAGCGGCGTTCGGTGAAGAAAGTGATTGCTGATCCGGCTACGGATCCCAAACGAGCTACACGTTTACGGCTCTCTCAGCAGGCACGGCAATTTGCCTCCCAACACTTGGACCTGCCGCGCAACCGCAGCTACACCTATTACGTTGAACTGCATCGCCCGTACGTGGTGTGGAATGTGTACGCCACGCCGCGTTTTTCAGTAGATGCGGTGCTGCAATGCTTTCCGATTGCCGGATGTGTGGCGTATCGCGGATGGTTCAATGCGGAAAAAGCCAAGGCCAGCGCCGGAAAGCTCAAGACGCAAGGCAACGATGTCTACGTGGGAGGCGTTCCGGCGTACTCCACACTAGGCTGGTTCGCCGATCCCATCCTCAGCAGCATGATGCACTGGGACAATGACGAACTGGTCGGCACCATCTTCCATGAACTCGCGCACCAGTTGATCTACGTGAAAGGTGACACGGCTTTCAACGAAAGCTACGCCATGTTCGTGGAAAATCAGGGGTTGAAAGAGTGGCACCGCTCACGCGGTGAGCCGGAAGGCGATGGTCACGATCAAGCGATGGAAGATGGCTTTACCCAGTTGGTGCTCGATTTGCGCGATCGCCTGAAAAAGCGCTACGCCAGCGGCGAAGATGCACAAGCCATGGCTGCGGACAAGCAGCGCGAGATCGCCGATTTCCGTGCACGCTATGCAGCCTGGCGAGACCAGCATTGGCCTGACGATCATCGCTATGACGATTGGGTCGCGCAGCCAATCAATAACGCCACTTTGTTGCCATTCGGTCTTTACGATCAATGGGTGCAGGTGTTTGCCATGCTGTTCAAACAGGCTGATGGTCAGTGGCCTGATTTCTACGCACGCGTGCGCGCGCTGGCAAAAGAACCCAAGGCCAAGCGGGAAAATACCTTGCGGGGACTACTGGGATCAGCGGCGTGTAGGGGCAGGATGAAACACAAAGCTAACAAGCTCAGGTAGCGACGTAGCATGCTAATTTCCTTGAACGACAAGTACTTAGAAACGGTGCGGATGAAGCCGTCTGGTTGAGACATGGGTGGGTTATCGAAAGCTGAACCGATTCCACTTCGACCTTGAACTTCATTCGCAACGGCCACACTAAGTAGTCGTATCGCCGTGAGGCGACGAGCGGATAGCACAGAGCATCGTGAGATCCAGGGGTCGGTTCCCGTTTTACCCTCCCCCAGGGAACGCGACCTAACAAACCCCGGCGGTTATTCCCCTGGCTGCCGGGGTTTTATCTTTTCTGGCAACGACTTCGGCAGGATAATTGACCCACGCCGCGCTTTAGCGCAGTGGTTCCATGCTTCGGCATGTCCTTTCCACCGACATGGAAACGATCCATGATCGTTAGTTCGCTGCTCGATACCGACCTCTACAAATTCTCCATGATGCAGGTGGTTCTGCATCAATACCCTGCTGCGCACGTGGAGTATCGCTTCAAGTGCCGTAATCCCGGTGTGAACCTGGTGCCCCATGTCGATGAGATTCGCCAGGAGCTGCATGCATTATGCAGCTTGCGTTTCACCGAGGAGGAGCTGGACTACCTGCGTAGCTGGGGCTTCATCAAGAGTGACTTCGTCGACTTCCTGGTGTTGTTCCAGCTCAATGCCAAGTATGTGGATATCTCGCCATCGTCACGGGGCAATGGCGAGATCGAGATTTGCATCCGTGGGCCGTGGCTGCACACGATTTTGTTTGAAGTGCCGTTACTGGCGATCGTCAACGAAGTCTACTTTCGCAATACCTATCCGAACCTGGACTTGGCCGAAGGCCGTCGTCGCTTGCAGGAAAAAATTTCCCTACTACGCGATACGCCCGGCTATGTTGAATGCCACATTGCCGACTATGGCACTCGCCGGCGATTCTCTCGTCAATGGCATCGGGAGGTGGCGACCACCTTGCACGAAGGGCTGGGTGCGCAACTGACCGGCACCAGCAACGTGTGGCTGGCCTGGCAGCTGGGTTTGCGTCCGCTGGGCACACTCGCGCATGAATATCTACAGGCCCACCAGGCGTTGGGGCCGCGTCTGCGTGATTCGCAAGTGGCGGCACTGGAAGCCTGGGCGAAGGAATACCGCGGCGATCTGGGCATCGCGCTTTCGGACGTTTACGGGCTCGCCGCCTTCCTGCGCGATTTCGACATGTACTTCTGCAAACTTTTCGACGGCACGCGGCACGATTCGGGTGATCCGTTTGCCTGGGGCGAACGCGTGCTGGCGCACTACCAGGCCAATCGCGTCGACCCGCGCAGCAAGGTCCTGGTGTTCAGCGATGGCCTTGATATTCCCAAGGTGATGAAGCTGTACGAACACTTCCACGGGCGCTGTCAACTTGCCTTTGGCGTAGGCACCAACCTCACTAACGACGTGGGACCAACACCGTTGAATATCGTGATCAAGATGGTTCGATGCAACGGGCAGCCGGTGGCCAAGCTTAGCGATTCACCCGGCAAGAACATGTGCGAGGACGATGCGTATGTCGCCTATTTGCGACAGGTGTTCGATATTCCGGGCCCGGCTGAGGCGGAGTCGGTGGCTTGATAGGCGGGAATGGGGGCGAGAATCGGGAATGCCTAAGAGCATGGCGTGCGTTGCTCTTGCGATTCCCGATTCCCGGCTCCTTAGAACGCAGGCAACACCGCTCCATGATATTTCTGTTCGATAAACGCCTTCACCTGCGGACTGGTAAGCGCCTGCGCCAGCTTCTGCACCCGAGGATCGGTCTGGTTGTCCGGGCGGCCGACCAGGTAATTCACATAAGGTGAATTCTTGTCCTCGATCAGCAGCGCATCTTTGGTTGGGTTGAGGCCGGCGGCCAGGGCGTAGTTGGTGTTGATCATCGCTAAATCCATTTCATCCAGCGTGCGTGGCAGCATCGCGGCTTCCAGTTCCTTGAACTTGAGGTTCTTGGGATTGGCAGTGATGTCTTTGAGCGTGGCCAGTTCGCTATTCGGGTCCTTCAACGTGATCAGGCCATTCTTGGCGAGCAGCAGCAAGGCGCGGCTATTGTTGCTGGGATCGTTCGGAATGGCCACCGTGGCGCCATCGGGCAACTGGTCGATTGACTTGATCTTGTGCGAATACGCACCAAAGGGTTCGATGTGCACGCCGGTAATGATCACCAGGTGGGTGCCGCGCTCACGATTGAACGCATCCAGGTATGGTTTGGTCTGGAAATAGTTCACATCGATATTCTTTTCTGCCACCTGTGTATTGGGCTGCACGTAGTCGGCGAACACCCTGATGTCGAGGTTCACGCCTTCCTTCGCGAGGATCGGCTTGACCTCTTTGAGGATCTCCGCGTGTGGTACCGCGGTGGCGGCCACGGTGAGTGTCTGGCGGTTCGAGTCGCCAGAGCCGGAGGAGCAGCCGGCCAGGATCAACAAGGCGGCGAGTAGAGCCATCAGCTTTTTCATCGGATTTTCATCCTCGTGCGGCGAATCAGAATAGCCGTCCATACGGCTGGATGCAAAGTGGTCATGCGGTGACGTTCAGCGAAATCTCTAAAAATCCTGAGTGGGCGCTCCGGGGCTTAGCGGCAATGGCACTAGTGCCATTGGACTAATGCAACCCCTTCCACATATCGCCCAGCAACTCATCACTCGGATCAGCCGTCTGCTCCCAATACATGATCCCGCCCAGATGCTGTGCTTTGATATAAGCCGTCTTCGCGGCAATCGACTGCGGATCGTCGTAGGTGATGAAGTGGTGGGTCTGCGCATTCCATAGCCACGGCGCCTGTGCATCAGCATCCCAATAGCGCACGAAACCCTGTTTGTTGAGATAGTCCTGCTTCAGTTCCGGCCAATTGTGTCCGCCCTGGTAATGGCCATAGGTCTGGTAGAGGCCGTTGTGGTCGGGTTTCACATCGGCAAACTCGCGGCCGTAGAGTGCGGCACCGATCAATAGTTTGCCGGGTGCGACACCTGCGGCCAGGAACTGTTGCACGGCGCGATCCGTCGTGCGTCCATCGCCTTTGATAAGCGCCGACGGATGCAGGCCAGTGTGATGGCCGGTAGTGGGCGTCATGGCGTTGACGAAGTCATACGTCATCAGATTGAACGTATCCAGGTACGGATTGATGGCGGCGATGTCGATGTCGTCGACGAAGGGGCCATCGGCAATCGCTACGCTGAGTGTGTAGTGATGGGCGCCGGCGCGATCGTTTTCGGCCCCGACGCGATCAAGGCTGGCGCGGATCGCTTTCAGCAGCAGGGTGTAGTCGGTTTTGTCCAGTGGGCTCGACTTGATGCCGGATTCGTGATGGCCGGGATACTCCCAATCCACATCCAGGCCATCGGCATGCTGGGCAGCCACCAGTTGCGCGGCGCTGTCGGCAAACTGCCGGCGCCCGGCTTCGGTGCTGGCCGCTTCGGAAAATCCACCCACGCTCCAGCCGCCCACGCAGATATCCACCTTGAGTTTCGGATTGATCTTTTTCAGCGCGAGCAGGTCATGCAGGTTCTTCAGATCCTGGTCGGCAATCACCACTTTGCCATCTTGCGGATGGGCAAAAGCGAAGATCAGCGTGTCGATCTTGTTGGCATCTTTGGTTTGCACCGGATTCCAGCCGTTGGCGTAGCCGACGATGCGGTAAGGCGAGGGGGTGGTCTGTGCCATAGCCACGCCGCCAGCCGCAAGCAGCGACAAAGGCAGCAGCAAGCTGGCGATCCATGACGGGTGACAGCAGAAAGAAAACTGACGCATTGAGTGCTCCCGGGGACGACTCTCAAACGTGAGGTGGTGGTATCGGGCTACCATGTGGGTGACGTCAAGTTTTGTTTGCCCATGAACGACGACCTGCCTGTTCCCGACGATAAAGATTTACGCGACGATCCGCCACCGACGCCGCCTGTTGAGCCTGATCCGGGCGACTGCTGCGGTAATGGTTGCGATCCATGCATCTTCGATGACTACGAGGAAGCGCGACAGCATTACCGTGAATTGCTGGCAGCGTGGCGTGCGCGTCATCCGAGTGTAGAGCCTTGAGCTTTGTGGCCCTGGACATGGCGTTGCCTTAATGTGAAAAGGCGCCGACGGAGGGCGCCTACACTCATCCGGGCATACGTAAGTCAACACCCATCCAGCGATCCACGCTATCTTGTTGGCTGGACAGTTTGGGGAGACCGCCCGTGAATGCAATACCTGGACCCGGCACCGCGCCGCGCGCCGAACTCACTATCCGTGGCCTGATCATAGGCGTGGTGATCACCCTGGTGTTCACCGCAGCCAATGTGTTCTTCGGCCTGAAGGCCGGCCTGACCTTCGCCACGTCGATTCCGGCGGCGGTGATCTCGATGGCCATTCTGCGCGCGATGAAAGGCGCGACGATCCAAGAAAACAACATTGTGCAGACGGTGGCTTCGGCTGCGGGCACGCTGTCGTCGATCATCTTCGTGTTGCCTGGCCTGATCATGGTGGGTTGGTGGAGCGGCTTCCCATTCTGGATTTCCTTCGGCATCTGTGCCGCGGGCGGCATCCTGGGCGTGATGTACACCATCCCGCTGCGTCGCGCGCTGGTCACCGATTCCGATCTCCCCTATCCGGAAGGCGTGGCCTGCGCGGAGGTGCTGAAGGTCGGCTCGGGCGAGCACGCTGGCGAAGCCTCTCAGTCGGCGTCGGTCGAAGGCGGCACCAGTGGCCTGATGGCGGTGGTTGTCGGCTCGATCGTATCGGCGGTGTTCTACATCATCGTGGAGACCAAGGTCTTCGCCAGCGACGTGGCACAGTACTTCCGTATTGGCGATCGCGGCGCGGCTAGTGGTTATGATTTCAGCCTGTCTTTTGCGCTGTTCGCGGTGGGGCACTTGGTCGGCCTGTCGGTGGGTATTGCCATGCTGGTCGGCGCGCTGATCGGCTGGGGTTGGGCGGTGCCGCACTTCACCCTGTTGCATCCGGGTACTGGCAGTGTGTCCGATATCGCGCAGGGCGCCTGGAGCCACTACGTGCGTTTTGTGGGTGCAGGCACCATTGGCGTGGCGGCTATCTGGACGCTGGTCAAGCTGGTCAAGCCGGTGGTGAGTGGCCTTACGTCGGCCATGGCTGCTTCGCGTGTGCGCAAGGCCGGCAAGGGCGACACGCTGCCGCGCACCGAACAGGACATGCCGATTGGCATCGTTGGCCTGATCGTGCTGATTTGCATGTTGCCGATCGCCTGGCTGCTGGGTGATTTCAGTGTCACCAGCGGGCTGGGTTCGCATACGGCGCTGCTGGTGATCGGTGGGGTGCTGTTTGTGCTGATTCTCAGCTTCCTGGTGTCGACGGTGTGCGGTTACATGGCGGGCCTGATCGGTTCGTCCAACAGCCCGTTGTCGGGCATCGGCATCCTGGTGGTGATCATTGCCGCGCTGTTGCTGCTGGCGGGAGTGAAGTCGGATCTGCCGGCGGATTCGGGCAAGGCCTTGGTGGCCTTCGCGTTGTTCATCACTTCGGTAGTGTTCGCGGTGGCGGCGATTGCCAACAACAACCTGCAAGATCTCAAGACCGGTCAGTTGGTGGATGCTACGCCGTGGCGTCAGCAGGCTGCGTTGGTGATCGGTGTGATTGCCGGTGCTGTTGTAATTCCGCCCGTGCTGGATCTGCTCAACCATGCGTACGGTTTCCTCGGCGCGCCCGGTGTCGATCCTGCGCACGCATTGCCTGCGCCGCAGGCCGGCCTGATTTCGGCGCTAGCGCAGGGCGTGATCCAGAACAACATTGACTGGAGCCTGATCAGCATCGGCGCCGCGATCGGTGTCGGGCTCATCGTGGTCGATGCGATCCTTGGCGCCACGACCAAAGCGGCGCGCCTGCCGCCACTCGCCGTGGGCCTGGGTATCTACCTGCCCACCTCCACCACCCTGATGATCGTGGTCGGTGCCATCGTCGGCTGGTACTTCGACAAACGCGCAGACCGCACGCCGAAGGGTGAAGCCACCAAGCAGCTCGGCGTGTTGCTGGCGTCCGGACTGATCGTGGGCGAAAGCATCATCGGCGTGCTGGTGGCGGCCATCGTGGTGTTCTCCGGCAAACCGGCACCGCTCGCGTTGGTGGGGCACAGCTTCGAGGACGCATCGATCTGGATCGGCGGTGCGACATTTGTCGCGGTGACGTATCTGATGTATCGCTGGATCGGGCGGTTGGGACAGAAGGCTTGATAATGCATTCGTATTGACCATGATCGGTATCCATGCGTCCGTGCCCGATGCGGTGCTGGATGCGCTTTTTCTTCCTTTCACGGACAGTCCGCTACGTTTGCCTGCTGATGGCAACGTGTTGTTCTTGCGCGCGCGCGATGGCTATCGTCTGCGTGAAGTGGCCCGACCGGGCTGGCTGTGCGAGCAAAGCTTCAAGCCTTTTGCCGATGCCTTGACGCACAGTGGATTCACCGTTGGCGAAGCCGCACTGGATGCGCGCTTCAAAGTGGTGATGGTGTTGCCGCCGCGGCAGCGTGAGGAAGCGCGAGCCCTGTTCGCACGCGCGGCCTGGCATGCTGACGGCGGCGGTGTCGTGCTGGTTTGCGTGCCTAATGCGGAAGGCGCGAAATCTGCGCAATCCGACCTGGAAGCCTTGCTTGGCACGGTGAACCATCTTTCCAAGCACAAGTGTCGGGTGTTCTGGGGCCAATCGCAGTTGGCATCGCGCGATGCATCGCTGCTGGAAACGTGGCGGGCGCTGGATCAGCCGAAGACGAATGCCGCGGGTTATCTCAGCCGGCCGGGCCTGTTTGCCTGGGATCGCGTGGATGCCGCCTCCGAGCTGCTTGCCATGCATCTGCCGGATGACTTGCAGGGACAGGTGGCTGACTTCGGCGCCGGTTACGGCTATCTCGCCGCGCAGATCATTGCGCGCTGTCCCCACATCACGGCGCTCGATCTTTACGAGGCCGAGGCGCGTGCGCTTGAGCCGGCGCGGCTCAATGCCGAGCGTGCCATCCGCGAAAGCGGGCGCGAACTGGCGTTTGCAGTGCACTGGCACGACGTGACCGTGGGCATCGGCCGGCGTTACGACGTGATCGTCAGCAACCCGCCATTTCACCAGGGCAGGACGGACTTGCCCGAGCTTGGTCGCGCCTTTATTGCGCGTGCGGCGAATGCGCTGGTCCCGCAGGGGCGGTTATGGCTGGTGGCCAACCGTCACTTGCCGTACGAATCGACCTTGGCCGCGCATTTCGAGCAGGTCCGTAACGTGGTGATGCAGAAGGGTTTCAAAGTGATCGAGGCACGAGGTGTGCGCGGATGAGGTTGGTGAGGCTGATTGCGAATCTCGGCTACGGCAGTCGCAAGGATGTCGCATGGATGTTCCGCGAGGGGCGCGTTACCGATCCGGATGGCGAAGTGCTGTACGCCGACGACAAGGTGGAACATGCGCAGATCTTTATCGATGGCGAACCGCTCGATCCGCCCACTGGCATCCTGCTGATGATGAACAAGCCGCTCGGTGTCACTTGCTCACGCAAGGATCCGGGCCGGGTGGTGTATGACTTGTTGCCGCCACGTTATCGCGCGCGCAATCCTGCGCTGTCTACAGTGGGTCGGCTGGACCGCGACACATCCGGCCTGCTGTTGTTTACCGACGATGGCGCTTTGCTGCATCGGATCATTTCGCCACGCGCCAATCTCGGCAAAGTCTACGAGGCCACCCTGGCGCAGGATTTGCGCGGCGACGAGCAGGCTCTGTTCGCCAGCGGCATGTTGATACTGGAATCGGAAACCACGCCCTTGTTGCCAGCGTCACTGGATGTGCTGGCGCCACGTCATGCACGCTTGCGCATTGCCGAAGGTCGTTATCATCAGGTACGCCGGATGTTTGCCGCCACCGGCAACCATGTTCAGGCGCTGCAGCGCACGGCCATTGGCGGTCTGCAGCTGGATGGCCTGGCGCCGGGCGCGTGGCGGCAGCTTGTGGCCGATGAGATAGCACGCATCTTCGAAAGCACTGAACCTACCCATGTCCTTGACTTCACTGCAATTCGATAACGCCTTTGTGCGCGATCTGCCGGGTGACCCGGATCAAGGTTCCGGCGCGCGGCAAGTGTATGGCGCTGCGTACTCGCGTGTGGACCCCAGTCCCGTGGCAGCGCCGCGCGTTATCGCATGGTCGTGTGACATGGCGGCCATACTGGGTTTGAGCACGGTGGATATCGCCAACCCGCTGTTCGCCCAGGTGTTTGGCGGCAACGGCATGCTGGATGGCATGCAGCCTTGGGCCTCCAACTATGGTGGACACCAGTTCGGTGTTTGGGCCGGGCAGCTTGGCGACGGGCGAGCGATTTCCCTCGGTGAAGTGCTGATCGCGCAAGGCGAGCGGCTGGAGCTGCAGTTGAAAGGGGCGGGCGCGACACCGTATTCGCGCGGTGCGGATGGGCGCGCCGTGCTGCGTTCGTCGATTCGCGAATTTCTCTGCAGCGAAGCCATGCACCACCTGGGCATTCCCACCACGCGTGCTTTGAGTCTGGTGTTGACCGGCGAGTGGGTGGAACGCGACATGTTCTACGACGGGCATCCGCAGCATGAGCCGGGTGCGGTTGTGTGCCGTGTGGCGCCGTCCTTCATCCGCTTCGGACATTTCGAATTGCCCACTTCGCGCGGCGAAATCGCCTTGTTGCGTCAGTTGGTCGACTTCACGATTGGCCGCGATTTTCCCGATTTCAAGGGCAGTGACGAGACCCGCTACGGCGATTGGTTTGCCGACGTTTGCGCGCGTACGGCCCGGATGATCGCGCATTGGATGCGCGTGGGTTTCGTGCATGGCGTAATGAATACCGACAACATGTCGATACTTGGCCTCACCATCGATTACGGCCCCTATGGCTGGATCGACGATTTCGATCCGGACTGGACACCCAACACCACTGACATCATGCGCCGTCGCTACCGCTTCGGCCAGCAACCGAACGTTGCCTGGTGGAACCTGAGCCGACTCGCTTCCGCGCTGGCGCCGTTGTTTGGCGATGTGGCGCCTTTGCAAGCAGGGCTGGATCGCTATGTCGATGCATTCGCGGCACATGCCCGCAACCATATCGCGGCCAAGCTGGGACTGGCCGAATGCCGTGACGATGACGTGACGCGCATGGAAACATTGCAGTCGCTGATGCAGCAGGCGGAAGTGGATATGACCTTGTTCTTCCGCGCATTGAGCGATATCGATACGCAATCGCCGGTGCTGCAACCGCTGCAGCATGCGTTTTACAACGATGCAAAACGCGAAGCTGTGGAGGTTGATTTCCTTCGCTGGCTAAGTGATTACGTCGGGCGCTTGCACGAAGATCCGCTTTCTCCGGAACAGCGTCGTCAGCGGATGCATGTGGCGAATCCTTGTTACGTGTTGCGCAACTATCTCGCGCAAGAGGCGATCGATCGCGCGACCGAGGGCGACTACGAAGGTATCTCTACCCTGCTTGAAGTATTGCGGCACCCCTACGAGGAACAGTCGGGACGCGAGCATTACGCGCAAAAGCGGCCTGAGTGGGCGAAGTCTCGTGCGGGATGCTCCATGCTTTCGTGTAGTTCGTGAGTGTTGCCTTAAATCCCGGCTACTGATTGCCGGGATTCCCGTTGTTCCCCTGTTGCGGATTCGGGCGAGGCGACGGCCAATGGCCATTGCTTGGCGGCTGAGGCCGATTTTCTCCCGGCGGCTGCGGACGGTTACCGCCACCGGGCTGTCCCGG
Source organism: Dyella sp. M7H15-1 (assembly GCF_004114615.1). NCBI lineage: Bacteria > Pseudomonadati > Pseudomonadota > Gammaproteobacteria > Lysobacterales > Rhodanobacteraceae > Dyella > Dyella sp. M7H15-1. The sequence goes on along the minus strand of NZ_CP035300.1, from coordinate 1,040,293 downwards.
TCCATGTCCACCTGGCGGTTGTGGCCGGTTACCACCATGGGGCGGTGGTGGGCGATTGCCGTTGCCGGGCGGTTGCGGCCGGCCACCTCCCGGTGGCTGCGGCCGATGGCCGTTGCCAGGTTGTGGCGGTCGACCGGTACCTGGCGGACGAATGGGCGGGCGAGGGCGCATCGGTGGCCGTGTGGGCGGCCGGATCGGGATCGGCCGTCCATACCAGCGATTGCGGTCCCGATAAAAGGGGCGATTGAGGTAGTAGCGCGACCAATACGTGCCGATGACGAACGAAACAATCGGAAGGCCGATCTGCGCCCCGTAATCGACCACGTATACGGGTTGATTGTTGTACATGTAGGCGATATAGCTGCCGGCCACCCAACCACGATCCGGCCCAGCCAGGACATCGCACCATTCCCAGCCGGTGGTGCAGCCCTGAACCGACACCCAGGTATTGGCCGGCAAGACTTGTACGACCGGATATTCAGCGTCTGGGCCAGCGTACATATTCACGTTGGTGATGACATAGCCGTCCGCCGCGAAAGCCGCGGCGGGAAGGATCATCATCAGGGCGGCCACGAAGGACCAGAGCATTCGCTTCATCGGGCAATCCTCCAGCAACGTCAGGGCGGTGGGCGTACGACGTATGGCAACGCTAGTGTGGTGTCTCGCAAGTAACGCGAACAAATTCCGGCGTCTTTCGCCACGATCCTGCGTTGCTCGTCGTCGCCATAGCGCCCACTATGACTCCTCCTCGCGTCTTGTCTCGCGACGAAATCCACTCGGAATTTATTCACGTTACTTGCGAGACACCACACTGGCGCATCATGGCCCAATTCCTAGCCTGGCGTGAAGCGCTTAGTGCACGCCGACTAGCTCGATGTCAAATACCAGGGCATGGTCGGGCGGAATTTTGCTGCCTGCACCGTGATGACCATAACCCATGCCGGACGGGATGATGATCTCGCGCTTGCCGCCTACACGCATGCCCTTCACGCCGCTGTCCATGCCGGAGATCACCTCCTCGGCACCGATCGCGAAGGTGAGCGGTCGACCGCTTTCATAAGAGCTATCGAACTTGGCGCCGCGGTGGTCCGGCGCCTTGGCGTCGTAGAGCCAGCCGGTGTAGTTGATGGTTACCGTGGCATCGTCGCGAGCCGTGTTGCCGGTACCGACTTTTTGGTCGGTGATCGTCAGCTTAGTGACGTCATCGGCTTGTACCGGACGCGGGCCAAATGCCCCCAGGGCGAGCAGGGCGGTAGCAAAGAGGGCTAGCGGGCGGTACATGGACAACTCCGAATAAGGCTGAACATACGCATCTTCTTCTTAGGGTCTGTCTAGGCTGGCGATCAGATGACGTTCCTCCGCCCGGGGTTGCGGCGGCATCCGAATGATGCCAGCGGATCGCGCTGACGCAATAGACGTTTTTCGGCTATCCGGGAAGGGTGCACGGTTGCCGCACCGCCGCATGCTAAAATCGTAGGGTTAGTTGCCAGCGTCCCAACCCGAGGAACCTATGCCCCAGCTCGCCCAGCGTGTCGGCCGCGCCAAACCCAGCGCGATCATGGTCATCGCCGAAACGGCGAAGCAGCTCAAAGCCGCCGGCCGCGACATCATCAGCTTCTCCATCGGCGTGCCGAATTTTCTTCCTGGCGAACACGTCTATGTGGCAGCACGCGAAGCGCTCACACACGATAGCGGCCAGTACGGCAGCAATCGCGGCTCCGACGCACTGTTGGATGCCTTCCTCAAACACATCCAGGCACTGGGTTTTACCGGTTACGGCCGCATGAACCTGTCGATCGGCATGGGTGCCAAGCAGGTGTTGTACAACCTGGCCGAGGCGCTGCTCAACGAAGGCGACGAAATCTGCTTTGCCGCGCCGTACTGGACCACTTATCACGACATTGCCGACATTGTCGGCGCGAAAGCCAATGTGTTGCATTGCGACCCGGCACAGAACTACAAACTGACGCCGCAGCAGTTGGAAAATGCACTGGCGCGCAAACCGAAAGTGTTCCTGTTCAACAATCCGTCCAACCCTACCGGTATGGTCTACACGCGCGAGGAAATCGCCGCGCTGGCCGACGTGCTGGTGCAGTATCCGGATACTTGGATCGTCACCGACGATATCTATAACTCGATGGTGTTCGACGGTATCGGTTATCACAACTTCGTATTCGCACGGCCAGAGTTACGCGATCGCCTAATCTTTGTCGACTCGGTGTCCAAGACCTACGGCATGCCGGGCTGGCGCGTGGGTTTGATCGCTGGCCCAGAATCGGTGGCCAAGGCGGTCACCACACTCAATTCCAACCACATCACCAGCGTGCCGGAGGTGATCGCGGCGGCTGCCATCGCGGCATTCAGCGGTCCGCAGGACATTCCGCAGGTCAAGTGCCAGGAATTCTCGGCCAAGCGCGACATCGTGCTTGCTGCGCTCAACAAGATTCCCGGTGTGGTGTGTCCGCGCCCGCAGGGTGCGTTCTACGCTTTCCCGGATATCTCAGTGGCCTTCGGCAAGAGCCACGGCGATACGCGCATCGAAAACGATGTGGATTTCTGCGCTGCATTGTTGGGGGCGAAGAGTGTGGCCTGCGTGCCGGGTTCGGCCTTCGGCGAATCGCACGCTATGCGCATTTCCTATACTTGTCCTACCGCCCAGCTTGACCCCGGCCTTGCCCGTATTGTCGAGTTCTTCGCTGAACTGAGCTGATTCATCTCCCGGCCCGCGTCATACGATGCGGGCTTCGTTTTATGTACCTGAAGGAGTTGTCACGATGAAAGCCCCCGTTCGTGTTGCCGTGACCGGTGCTGCCGGCCAGATCGGTTACGCCCTGCTGTTTCGTATCGCCGCCGGCGACATGCTCGGTCCGGACCAGCCGGTGATCCTGCACCTGCTCGAAATCACGCCGGCACTGCCTGCGTTGCAGGGTGTGGTAATGGAACTCAACGATGGCGCATTCCCGACCCTGGCTGGTGTGGTGGCCACCGACGACGTCAACGTCGCCTTCAAGGATGCCGATTACGCATTGCTGGTCGGCGCCCGTCCGCGTGGCCCGGGTATGGAGCGCAAGGATTTGCTTGAAGCTAACGGTGCGATTTTCTCGCCACAAGGCAAGGCGTTGAACGATCACGCCAAGCGCGATGTGAAGGTGCTGGTGGTGGGCAACCCGGCCAACACCAATGCGCTGATCGCTCAGCAGAACGCGCCAGACCTTGATCCGAAGTGCTTCACTGCCATGGTGCGCCTGGACCACAACCGCACGCTGTCGCAGCTCGCCGAGAAGACCGGCAAGCACACCACCGACATCAAGAAGATCACCATTTGGGGCAATCACAGCTCCACCCAGTACCCGGACCTGCATCACGCTACCGTTGATGGCAAGGCTGCGCTAAGCCTAGTCGACCAGAACTGGTACGAGAAGGATTTCATCCCGACCGTGCAGCAGCGCGGCGCTGCCATCATCAAGGCACGCGGTGCTTCATCCGCCGCTTCGGCCGCTTCGGCCGCCATCGACCATATGCGCAACTGGGCATTGGGCAGTGCCGAGAGTGACTGGGTGTCGATGGGCATTCCGTCCGATGGTTCCTACGGCATTGCACCGGGCGTGATCTACGGTTATCCGGTGACGGTGAAGAACGGCAAGTATGAGATCGTGCAGGGTCTGGCGATCAATGATTTCTCGCGTGCACGCATGGATGCTACCGACAAGGAACTGCGCGAAGAGCGCGCGGGTGTCGAGCATTTGTTTGCCAAGAAGTAAGTCCGGTTTTGTCGAGGTGCTAGGAGGTGCAAGTCCTCGACTCGCCCGTCGAGGGGAAGAGTTAGTCAGAGGCAAGGGCATTGCGGGTGACCGGATGTCTGAAGGAAGCCCGAGGCAAAACGCTGGCCTGACGAACAGGAAGCGGATACGAGGCGACGTGTTGGGGTAAGGCAGCAAGAATTGTCAAAGCCCAAAACGTGTCCGGACGACACGGCGTATATCCGACAGGCCTAAGCGGGAAAGCAGGTGTGTCATACCCGGGGAGATCTCGCCTCATGCCTGAAAGGGCGACGCGGTAACGCGGAGCGAGAAGTCAGCAGAGGCCATAGTAGGTGCAGTAAGACCGAAGGGCCGAACATGAGAGACCGTGATGAGGACGGCCAAGACTCGATGATCGTCGACGAAGCAGAAGCCCAAACCAGCGGGGCCACGAGCCAAGGTACGGAACAGTATTCCGGAGAGGGGCACGGTGGTGCGGAGGCGATCACGGCGTGGGCTGAGCAAACGAAAGCGGAGAAGTCACGGCTGATGGAGGCCGTGGTCGAGCGTAACAACCTGATGGCGGCGTACCAGAAGGTGGTTCGCAACGGTGGCGGACCGGGTGTTGATGGCGTGCCGGTGGGATCGTTGCGTGACTGGCTGAAGGTGCACTGGCCACGTGTGAAGGAAGCCTTGTTGGACGGACGCTACCTGCCGGCGGCGGTGCGCGCGGTGGACATCCCCAAGCCCTCGGGCGGGGTGCGGACACTAGGCATACCGACGGTGCTGGATCGACTGATCCAACAGGCCGTTCTGCAAATCCTGCAACCCATCGTTGAACCAAGCTTTTCCCGATCAAGCTATGGCTTTCGGCCAGGGCGTAACGCACACCAAGCGGTCAAGGCGGCCAAGCAGTATGTGCAGCAAGGACACCGCTGGGTGGTGGACATTGATCTGGAGAAGTTCTTTGATCGGGATCTATGTTCGCAGCGAAAAGGCAGGACGGCGCGTACTGGCCAGCATGACATCGTTTCTTGAGAAACGGCTGAAACGGCGGGTTAACAGCGCCAAAAGCGCGTGCGCGCGGCCAAGTGAACGTAAGTTCCTTGGCTACACGCTGACGCACAGCGGAGGCCGGTTACGGTTACGCTTTGCCGAGGAAAGCGCAGCGCGTCTGCGCAACCGTGTGCGTGAGCAGTTGCGTCAGGGACGAGGTCGAAGTTTGAAGCGAACCATCGAAAGCTTAAATCCGAGGCTTCGCGGTTGGGCGAACTACTTCGGCCTCGGCGAGAGCAAGCAAGCGTGGGAGGAGCTGGACGGCTGGATACGGCGTCGGTTGCGTGGTTTGATCTGGCGACAAGCCAAGACGCGCCGACGACGCACGGAGTTGTTACGCAAAGGAGGCTTGACGGAAGAGCGGGCGTGGCACTCGGCCCGAAACGGGCATGGTCCGTGGTGGAACGCCGGAGCCAGTCATATGAACCACGCTTTTCCAAAAGCCTTCTTCGATAGGCTGGGCTTGGTCAGTTTGGCCAGCACGGCTCGCTATCTCCAGCGTCTGGCATGAACCGCCGTATGCGGAACCGCACGTACGGTGGTGTGGGAGGGGGCCGGGTTACCGGCTCTATCCGATGGGTTGGGGTGTAAACGCGAATGGCGCTTACTTATAACGGACGTATGCTTGAAAACACCCCTCTCCCGTCGGGAGAGGGCCGGGGGTGAGGGTTCGGACGGAGCATGACGACGATTTCTTGCACGAGTTTTTATCATCGCGCTCTGATCGAACCCTCACCCCAAACCTCTCTCCCAAAGGGAGGGGCTTAAGGAAGTGCCATCCGGTGCAAACCTACATATGCAACCCGAAATCATCGCGCGTCGTCTTGCCGCTATCGTCGATCCCCTTCGCATCCAGCTTCGGCGCCAACACGAACACGCGTTTGTCGTCGATCTTGCCATGCAGGTATTGGCGCACGGCATCGGCGCGCCGCTCGGCCAGATGACGTAGCGCATCCTGGTCGATGGCGACATTGGCTTCCATGAGTTTAATCATCACATCCGGCGATTGCGATTTGGTCAGACCAATCAAGTCGCGCGGCTTCTTGAAATCGGCGTGCTTGTACGCCTTGGTCAGGTACTTGTTGTAATCGTCGGTGCCCGGTTTCACCGGTGCGGCCTTGGCGGCCGCGCTGCCGATATCGTCGGCTTCTTCTTTTTGCACGGCCTGATCGACCATGACCGTGCGCAAGCCGTTTTCATCGAAGGAGGGGTCGGCGCGGCCGGTGATGTCGAGTTTCAGTGACGTTTTTTTGTTGAGCAGGTCGACAACCTTCGCCAGGCGATCGTCGGTTTCCTTGTTCAGCACATCCGAGCCCGGCGCGAATTCCACATAGCCCAGATCTTGTTGGCCGCCACCCGCTGCGGAAGCAAGCAAACGGAATGGCGCCGTCACCGCACGCTTGAGCAAGTTGACGAAGGCCTGCCAGATCACCCCCCCAAGGCTGAATTTTGGATCGCTCAATGAACCAGATACCGGCACGTGGATGTCGATATTGCCGTTGGAATCCTTCAGCAATGCCACCGCTAGTTTCACCGGGAGATGGCTGATGCCTGGGCCTTTCATGCGATCACCAAAGGTGAGTTGATTGAGTACGATATGGTTATCGGCATTCAACTTGCTCTGAGCGAGTTGGTAATGCACATCCATGGTCAGGCGTCCCTTGGTGATCGGGTAGCCGGCGTATTTGCCGGAATAGGGCGTAAGGTGCGTAAGTTCCACGTCATTGGCCTTGGCTTTGATGTCCAGGAACGCAACCGGCGTAAGCGGATTGATAGTGCCGTTGATATCGACCGGCGAGTTGTTGTCGAGCGAACCTTGCAAGGTGACGTCCGCCGGCTTGTCGCCCGTATCAGTGCCGAACGCACCGATTTTGCCAGCGAGCTGGGTGATGTTGGCGGTGTAGTTGGGTTTGATGAAATTGTCGGTGTAATTGAGATTGCCGTTTGCCAGTGTGATCTGGCCGATATGAATCTGCGCGGGCGGTGTGGCAGCCGTGCTGGCAGAAGCGAGTGCAGCGGATGTGCTGACAGCCGGTGTTGGCGCAGGTGACAGCGTGTTCGCCGATGCCGGCGGAGCAGGGCCGTTTTGCGCACGGGTGACCGACACGGGCGCTTGCGCGGGATTGGACACAACATCCTGCACATTAATGCGGCCGTTGGCGTTGACGATCACGCGTGCATAGAAATCATTAAGCGCTAGTCCGTCGATATCCACCTGTGGCGCGCCTCCACCTATGCGCACTTTCATGCCCGTGGCCGCCAGTGAATTCCAGCTTAGGAAGTCGTCGTTGGTGACCTTGTCCAGCACCTTTATGCGGCCTAGCACCATGCGCCCTTGATAGCTGACCAGCGCTGACGGTTTGTGGTCGCGATAGCGTGCATGTCCGTTTGCGCTCAACAATGCACTGTCCAGACGTACGTTCAAGGGCACGTTTACCAGCGAAGCGAATGGCGCCACGTTCACGCGTGTGGCCTGGATGCGCAGATCCGCATCCATCGGTTCGGGCTTCAGATTGCCATTGACGTTGAATTTACCGGTGCCGATGCTGCCTGTAAGGTTCAGTTTGATCGGCTTATGCATGTCATCGGAAAGATTGTCCATGCCGAACTTGTCGGCATGGACCACTATATGACCGTTCTTGCTCGGCAGGCTTGAGTCAGTCAGCGCAAGGCTGCCGCCATCGATATCCAGGTGTGCAATGTTCCAGTGCCAGGATGGCGAGGCTGCCTGTTTGCCATGTGATGGCGAGGACTTCATCAGGCTGGCGAGATCGATGTTGTCGTTTTTCAGGCGTCGCGCATCGATCTTCAGGCCCTGGAATATTACGTTGCCAAGTTGCGCCATGTTTTTGTCGAGATCGAGAAGGTGAATCTCGGCATTCAAACTCTGCCATGCCAGCAGTTTGCGGTCGCGTTGTTCCAGCGCAAAATTGTTGGCGGTGAGTTTGCTGTTGTCCATGATCAGCGAGAGCGTCTTGCTCCAGTCGACTTGCAGGTGCATGTCACCATTGAGCGTGCCGCTGGCGATCTCCACGTTGAGCACGGGGGGTGCCATTGCCATCAGTGGCTGCAGGCCTGCGCCCTTCACATCCACTTCACCCTCGTAGCGATCAGCACTTAGGAGGAGGTTGCCGGTGGCATGCACGCTACCGCCAGCTAGGCCGGAGGTCACGTTGATCGTTGCCGGGTGTTTGGACACGGTGGAAAGTTGGTGGATCTCGCCGCGCATGTTCTCGAGGGTGAGCTGCGTAGGTTTGGGACCACTGCGATCGGCGTAGTCGAGTACGCCGTTTTGCACGGCGAGCGTGACGATCTGCGCATCGATGGACGGCGTACCCGGCGCTGCTGGGGGCTTGTCCTTGCCGAGCAAAGTGTCGAAGCTGGTGCGTCCGCCAGCCAGTTTGGTGTAATGCAGTCTGGCCTGATCGAGTGCGAGGGTGCCAAAACGATAGCGCGACAGCAGCGGCTGTACATCGTCCATGGTTGCTGTGCCGCGACCAAGTTCCAGTATCGGTGCATTGTCGCGAGTGGTTAGCACCAGTTTGTCCGCCTGCAACTGACCTTGTAGCAACAGTTGCTGGGTGGGTTTGGTGTCGATGAAGTGCAGCTCCAGCTTGCCGGATAACAAGCCACTGGGAATGTTGGCGGGCAATGGTTTGGGCACATAGCCCAGGTACTTCGCCAGATCCAGGTGATCCAGGGTGAAGCTGATCACCGACTCATGCGTATCGGCGAACGGCTTGGTCTGTCCTTGGATATGCAGCGGGCTGCCATCCACTCGCATCGTCAGCAGCGGTTGCACGAAGATATCCGCGTCGTGCGGCAGATTGGCCAGGAACGGAATGCCGATGTCCAGTTGATCGACGTGATGCGTGGTATGAAGCACCTGGTCATCAAAAGTGATGTTGCCGTTGTGAACGCTGATATTGGAAAGTGCAAAGCGCGTCGGCGACGCATTCGGCTCTGCGGGTTTGTTGGTGAAACGCTGCACGATATCGGTGAAGTTGAATTGCTGTGGGCCGGTGCGTGTGATGTGGACCTGCGGATGCACCAGCGAAAGTCCGTCCAGCACCTGTGCCATATGGAACACCGAACTCCAGGATGCATTCACCACCAGATTGTCGATGTCAACGAAGGGTGAAGAGCTATCCCGTTCGCCGATATGGAATTTGTCCACGCTCACGCACAGCGTATATGGATTCACATGGATGGCGCCGATGGTTACCGGGCGATCGAGCTGTGCGCTGAGCTGCTTTTCGAGCTGGCTCTTGATGATGCCGGGCGCGATAAAGAAGCCGAACAGGCCCAGCAGTACCAGGAAAATGACGATGACCAGCGTTGTGATACGCACGCCACGGGATTGGTACAGGCCTATCGCGTGTTCGCGCCCGGCTGCCATGAGCGCCTTGGTTGACGAGTTCTGGTTTGCCATGCCGTCGATGCTCCCGTGACATCGCGGACCGACTGTGCTCGGCGGCAGCCGCGCACTTCCCTAAGCCAGAAAACTTATGTCGGCACGCCCGGGGCGAAGTGTAGCCTGCGGCGTAAGGGAGTGCGTAGTTTGTTTTTCACTTCATCTCCCCGTCTACGCCTGTTTCTTGATCACATTTCCGTGAGCGCGAAGTGATTGCTTTTGCTTGTCGTCCCGGCGCAGGCCCACTGCTGCCCGGGGAAGATTGTTTAGTGCCAGGAACAGACAACCTTGCCGCAAGTACCGGCATCCATCAGGTCGAAACCTTTCTGAAAATCGTCAATGTGAATCTGGTGCGTCAGCACCTTCTGCAACGGGAAACCGGTCAGCACCATCTGGGTCATCTTGTACCAGGTCTCATACATGCGACGGCCATAGATGCCTTGCAGGGTGAGCCCCTTGAAGATCACCCGGTCCCAGTCGATGCCAGCGCCCTTGGGCAGGATGCCGAGCAGGGCGACTTTGCCGCCGTGGTACATGCAATCGAGCATATCGTTGAAGGCGCGCTGGTTGCCGCTCATTTCCAGGCCCACGTCGAAGCCTTCCATGTGCAGGTCCTTCATCACGTCTTTCAGCGACTGGTTTGCCACATTCACCACACGCGTCGCACCCATGTCGGCGGCGAGCTTGAGGCGGTAATCGTTGACGTCGGTCACCACCACATTGCGCGCGCCGACATGCTTGGCGATGCCCGCAGCGATGATGCCGATCGGGCCCGCACCGGTGATCAATACATCTTCACCCACCATGTCGAATTCCAGCGCGCAGTGCGCGGCGTTGCCATAGGGGTCGAAGAAAGCCGCCAATTCCGACGGAATCTGGTCCGGAATCGGCCACAGGTTGGACGCCGGCATAGACATGTATTCGGCAAACGCACCGTTGCGGTTCACGCCGATGCCGATAGTGTTCGGACACAGGTGCTGGCGACCCGCGCGGCAGTTGCGACAATGGCTACATACGATATGGCCTTCGGCGGAAACGCGATCACCCATTTTGTAGCCGGTAACGCCGGGGCCGATTTCCACGATGCGGCCAACGAATTCATGGCCGATGGTCAGGCCAGGCTGGATGGTGCGCTGGGACCACTCGTCCCACTTGTAGATATGCAGGTCGGTGCCACAGATGGCGGTTTTTTCCAGCTTGATCAGCACCTCGTTCGGGCCGACCTCTGGAACCGGCACTTCTTCCATCCAGATGCCTTTTTCGGCGTGACGCTTGACCAGGGCTTTCATTGTTTGCGGCATGGGGGCGTCCGACAGCGAGCGGGGAAAGGAATGTGATCCATTAGTTATAGAGCAGGGGGCGTGCCTTGATGCGGTGCTGCATCAAGGATCCACCCGATCATAACTCAGCATGAGGTAAGCCCCCGGCTTTGCCCTGTCTCTTGATCACAAATCTTCTGACGCTGCGACGCACCCTCCCCCTCTGGGGAGAGGGTTGGGGTGAGGGCCAATCTTGCGAAATAGCTTGTTTCGTGCGCGATTTTAAAGAGCGAAACTTTCGCGTAGCCATGGACTTTCCCTCAAGCCTGGCCCTCACCTTAACTCTCTCCCTAAAGGGGAGAGGGCATTGGCCTGTCCCGTTTTGCTGGTTATTTGCAGCACATAGCAAACAAAAAGATGTGATCAAGAGACAGTGTTTTGCCGGGGGATATTTACTTTGAACTCATTGGATGGCAGGAAGTGTTATATTAAGTGGTTTCGACTGTATAGCCTGCTTAACACTGTGCTCAGTACCCAAGAGGGTGTACACCAATGTATTACCGCCAATGGAAGAACCATCTCCGAAATAACACATATCGACTTCGCCATCCGTAGGCGTGCTAATACCACCGTTGGAGTATTCCGCTATCGAAGAACCTCCAAGCAAGGAGCAAAGGGCGGGGCCTGGGTTCACCTGCGGCGGCAGTTTCCACGGTTTGTTGGGATCTATTTTTATGAAGGCAACGGTTGCGGCAATACTTGGCTTGGCATCCAAAGTTGTCAGCCCAACGTAGGCGAGTTGAGTGTCTTCTTTAAAACGGCAAATAGATATAGGTGTGCCAAGAACGACGCTCTCTGTATCGAATTGGGGCACGGCGGTAATAACTTTTCCACCCGACATTACACATCGATGCGATCCAGGACCCGACGCAGCACGAGCTTCGGCGTTTTGGAGATTGCTTTCTTCGGCGTTTTGAAGGCTGCTTTGGGGGGTAACTTGTTGTTGGGCAAAAGCAACCGAAGTTAGCAATAAGCTTATGCAAACAGCGAGCATGGGAGCTTTCGCCAAGAATTGCATTCTTGAATTAACTTTGCTGGATAATGATAATGACATTATAAGGAACCTCCGGACAATTAAGCTTTGAACGTCCACAATATGGCGTGGCGTAGTTGTTGGATAGAAATGGATTGCATTTACTCGAAAACGCCTCATATGTGAGGAAATAACCCCTTTTGGGGGAATTTTCTCCCTATTATGCTTCGCTAGCGAGCTAGCAGTTTGGCGGTCAAGTCGTTCTTTTTCAGCAATCGCAGAAACTTCAGTATTGTCGTTTCGTCGGGAATCGCGTCCTCGTTTAGCTCAATGCCGGCGAAACGACGTAGGGCTCAATTTCATATTGAACACTTCCATCGAAGTGTGAAGTGATCTTGACACATTTTAGGAATAATTCAAAGGTTCCTTGAGGGCACTGCTATAAATTGCCAGCTACCCAGAAGATGCTGCATTGTTCGATCGCCTATTCAGTGCACGCCGAATCTGAAAAAATCCGCATGGATTTTTTAGATCTCCCCCCATATGCCTGTCGACCGCCGCCCACTCGCCATATTCCTGATGGGCCCGACCGCGTCGGGAAAAACCGCGCTCGCTTGCGCATTGAGCGAATGCTTTTCGCTTGGCCTGATTAGCGTCGACTCCGCCTTGGTCTATCGCGGACTGGACATCGGCACCGCCAAGCCGGATGCCGCCACCCTCGCGCGCTATCCGCACGAGCTAATTGATATCAGGGACCCCGCCGAACCGTATTCGGCTGCTGATTTCAGCGTGGATGCGCAAGCGGCCATGCAGCGTGTGCGCACAGCCGGCAAGGTGCCGCTGCTCGTTGGCGGCACGGGTTTGTATTTCCGCGCCCTGCAACGTGGCCTGTCGAGCTTGCCGCAAGCCGATGCCGAGGTTCGCGCACGGTTGATCGAAGAGGCGGCGGTTATGGGCTGGGGAGGGATGCATCAACGACTGGCCGAACTCGATCCGCTGGCTGCCAAGCGCATCAAGCCCAATGACACCCAGCGCATTCAGCGTGCCCTTGAAGTGATCGCCCTGACTGGGCAGCCCCTAAGCGTCCAGCAGCAGGGTGGCCGAGGATGGTCTTTCCCTTGGCGGGTGCTCAAACTGGCCTTGTTGCCTGAAGACCGGGCGCCACTGCACGCTCGCATTGCCCGGCGTTTCGACGCCATGTTGCAACATGGCCTGCTTGATGAAGTTCGCGCCTTGCGCCAGCGCGGTGACTTGCAGCTCGATTTGCCGGCTATCCGTGCCGTGGGTTACCGCCAGACCTGGGAATATCTGGACGGCCTCTACCATGCAGCCGAATGGCGCGATAAGAGCATCTTCGCTACCCGCCAGCTCGCCAAACGGCAGATTACCTGGCTGCGTAGCGAGCTGGATGCCCGGACCCTGGATCCGGAAAAAAATGACCTGCTAGACCATGCGAGCGGGGTCATAAGCCTGTTTCTAGGCTAAAACTTAAGCCATGCTCGTGAAGTCTGCGGCGCGGTTTTGTTATCGCTATTGTCACAACTTACAAAAGTCTTTCACCCACGATTTAAAAGCGGTTAACATTCGAAGAGCTAGGGCTGAGGTGCCATTGGCGCCGTCTTTTTTCGGCCCGTCCGATGGGCGAGGGGGAGAACAAAAATGTCAAAAGGGCAATCCTTGCAAGATCCGTTTCTAAATGCATTGCGCCGTGAGCGCGTACCGGTCGCCATCTACCTGGTGAATGGCATTAAGCTGCAGGGCACGATCGAATCCTTCGATCAGTTCGTGGTGTTGCTGCGCAACCAGGTGAGTCAGATGGTTTACAAACACGCCATCTCCACAGTGGTGCCCAGTCGTAACGTGCGTGTCGGCAATGGCCACGAAGGTCATGACGACCACGAAAACCACTTTGAGCACGTGTCGGCGGAAAACGAAGGTTGATTCACCCTGTTCGATAGACAAAAGAAAGGCGAACGTGCTGTGTTGGTCCTGCCGCATTCGCGCGGCGGGAGCGATACGGCCGAGCGGGCCGAGGAATTCGTTGAGCTGGTGAAATCGGCCGGCGCCGAAGTGCTGGCGACGATTCCAGCCCGCATTGACGTGCCCAATCCACGCTATTACATCGGTACCGGCAAGGCCGAAGAGGTTGCCGAAGCGGTGCGTGCGCTGGGTGCCGACCTGGTGCTGGTGGATCATATGCTCAGCCCGGTGCAGGAGCGCAATCTGGAGAAGGCGCTCAGCACCCGCGTGGTCGATCGTGCCGGGTTGATCCTGGACATCTTCGCCCAACGCGCCCGTTCGCATGAAGGCAAGATGGAAGTGGAGCTGGCCCAGCTAAAGCACCTGGCTACCCGTTTGGTACGTGGATGGACCCATTTGGACGCGCAACGCGGCGGTGCCATCGGCAACCGCGGCCCTGGCGAAACCCAGCTCGAAACCGACCGCCGCCTGCTGGCTGAGCGCGTGAAAATGCTCAGCCAGCGACTGGAAAAAGTGCAGACCCAGCGCAGCCAGCAACGCCGCGCCCGTCTGCGCAATACCGTGCCGCGTGTCGCCTTGGTGGGTTACACCAATGCGGGCAAATCCACGCTGTTCAACACGCTTACACAAGGTGAGGCGTACGCAGCCGATCAACTCTTCGCCACGCTTGATCCTACCGTGCGCAAACTGGATGATCTGAGCTGCGGTCCCGCCGTGCTGGCCGATACCGTGGGCTTTGTCCGCGATCTTCCGCATGATCTGGTCGCGGCCTTCCGCGGCACCCTGGCTGAAGCGCGCGATGCGGACTTGCTGCTGCATGTCAGCGATGCGGCCGACGATGAACGCGAACACCTGCATCAGGTAGTCGATCAGGTGCTGGAAGAAATTGACGCTGGCGATCTGCCGCAACTGCACGTGATGAACAAGATCGACCTTACTGACAGCAAGCCGCGTATCGTGCGCGATGCGGAAGGTGTGCCGCAGCAGGTGTGGTTGTCCGCCCATACCGGCGAAGGTCTGGACCTGCTGCGCCAGGCTTTGGGTGAGTTGCTCGGCGGCGAGCGGGTGCAATCCGAATTGCGCTTGCCTTTGTCGGCCGGTCGCCTGCATGCCAGGCTTCGTGCCGCGGGTGCCATTGCCGAGGAAGCGGTCGACGAAGAAGGCTGGCGCCTGCGTATCGATGCCCCACGTAGTGTGCTGGCGTCGTTGCTCTATGGAATGGAAGGCGAGCCGCTGCGCGGTTTGCTGTAGGGCGGGCAGATACGGGGCCTGCCCTTATGGATGATCGGCGATGGTTGTTGTCTCTGCTAGAATGCGACCGTTTGTGCACGGTACCTTTCCGGTGCTTGCACGTTTCATTACCCGTCACCATGTCCCATTCTGCACAGAACGTTTTCCGGCCGTTGCTGCCGGCCTCCCAGCGGCCCTAAGGAGACTGACCATGGCCTGGAACGAACCCGGAAACGGGCAGCGCGATCCATGGAACAAGAACAAACGCAGCACCGGTGGCAAATCGGGTATGGAAGCGACGTTCAAGGGCCTGTCCAAGCGACTGGGCAAGCTGGGTGGGTCGGGCGGTCTGTTCACCATCATCGGTGTGTTCATCCTGGCTTGGCTGCTGATGACCAGCTATGCCGCGATCGGCCCCGGACAGGTGGGTGTGGTGCAGCGTTTTGGTGCCTATGCACGCACCTTGGGTCCCGGGTTCCACGTCAAGCTTCCGCTGCCGATGGAAACCGTGCAGCCGGTGGCGACGTCGCGCGTGCGCGCCATATCCGACCAGATCCGCATGTTGACCCGCGACGAGGACATCGTCCTGGTCGACTTCAATGTGCAATATCAGGTGACCGATCCGCAGAAGTACCTGTTCAACGCCCGCGATCCGGACGGTACGCTCAACGAAGCGGCCCAGGCCGCTGTGAGCGCGGTGATTGGCGCCCAACTGATGGAAGACATCCTCACCGGTCAGGGTGAGAACAACGCTCCCGCGCCGTCGCTGGTTTCCTTGCAGCAGCAGGTGCACGTGCAGTTGCAACACACGCTGGATGCCTATGACTGCGGTCTGCGTGTCACGGATGTGAGCTTCCAGGCCATCACGCCGCCGCAGGAGGTGAAAGACGCCTTCGACGACGTGAACGCCGCGCGCCAGGATCGCCAGGGTCTGATCGATCAGGCACATGCGGGCACCCGTCAGGAAATCTCGCTCGCCAACGGCGACGCCAAGCGGCTGGCGGCGGAAGCCGATGCCTACAAGTCGCAACGCATCGCGCGTGCGCAGGGCGATGCCGAACGCTTCAACCTGATCCTCAAAGAATATAAGGCCGCGCCAGATGTCACCCGTCGCCGCCTGTGGCTGGAAACCATGGAAGACATCCTGCGCGCCAGCAACAAGGTGATCGATGATTCCGATGGCCACAGCGTCATCAACATTACCAACGATCATACGGATGGCCCGCTTGCCGCCACCAACTTGTCGGGCGTGGGCACAGTGGCGCAGCCGGGCAATGCCTTTGGCGATGATGCGGACAAGGGGAAGCAGCCATGAAAACCACCGCTGCCATCATCATCGTTTTGGCGCTGTTGCTCGGCTTCAACAGCCTCTACATCGTCAGTGAAGGGCAGAGCGCGCTGGTGCTGCAGTTCGGCAAAATTCTGCGCACCGACAAGCAACCCGGCCTGCACGCTAAGGTGCCGTTGCTGCAACAGTCGCTCACGCTGGATGATCGCATCCTGTCGTTTGACGGCCAGCCGGAGCGTTACGTCACCGCCGACAAGCAAAGTGTCAACGTCGACTTCTACGTAAAGTGGCGCATGGCCAACCCGGCGGATTACTACCGCGCTACAGGTGGCGACGAACTGCAGGCTGGCCAGCGTCTCAGTCCCATCGTCAGCAATGCGTTGCGCGGCATCGTCGATACACGCAGCCTGCAACAGTTGATCGCCAGCAACGCGGGCGACCTGGCTGCCGGCACCGTGCAGCAGTCCAACGAGCAGGCGGAAAAGACGCTGGGCATCTCGGTGGTCGACGTGCGTATCACAGGCATTGAATTCCCCGATGACATCAAAGCTTCCGTCTACAAGCGCATGCAGACCGAGCGCCAGCAGCAGGCAGCGGCCGTTCGCGCGGACGGCAAGCAGGAGGCCGAAACGATCAAGGCTGATGCCGATCGTCAGGCACAGATCATCCGTGCCAATGCCGAGAGCGACGCCGACAAAGTGAAGGGCGAGGGCGATGCGCAGGCAGCGCAAATTTACGCCCAGGCCTACGCGGAGGATCCGGATTTCTTTGCCTTCTACCGCAGCCTGGATGCCTACAAAAAGGCCTTCGGCGACGGCAAGGGCACCATCATCCTGAAGCCCGATTCCGAGTTCCTGCGTTACTTCGGCAATCCGGCGCCCGCACCGGCCCGGCACTAAATCAGCGTCATGCCACGCGATTTCTATGCCGCGCTATGTCTGGTGCTGGTGATCGAAGGTCTCGTGCTATTTGCCGCTCCACAAGGTTGGCAGGCGATGATGCGCGAAGCCTTGAAGCTGGACCCACGCATCTTGCGCCTATTCGGTGCGCTGGCCATCGGCATTGGTTTGATCACGCTGCATTGGGTGCATTGATACTTTCACCGCGTGGTAACCAGCGCGCGATAGTTTTTCCGTTCCGCCGATCGGAACGTTCTAGAGCGAGAAACAGCATGGGTAAGTCAGTCGTAATTCTTGGCGCACAGTGGGGCGACGAAGGCAAAGGCAAGATCGTCGATCTGTTGACCGAACGCGTAGTCGCCGTTGCGCGCTTCCAGGGCGGCCACAACGCCGGCCACACCCTTGTCATCAAAGGCAAGAAAACCGTGCTTCACCTGATTCCTTCCGGCATTCTGCGCGACGGTGCACTGTGTCTGATCGGCAACGGTGTAGTGCTGTCGCCGGCCGCACTCAAGCAGGAAATCGAAGAACTGGAAGCGCGGAGCGTGAACGTCCGCCCGCGCCTGAAGATCAGCCCAGCCACCCCGCTGATCATGCCGTACCACATTGCCGTGGATAAGGCACGCGAAATCGCCTCCGGCGCCAAGGCCATCGGCACTACTGGTCGTGGCATCGGCCCGGCCTACGAAGACAAGGTCGCCCGCCGCAGCGTGCGCGTCGCCGACCTGATGTATCCGCACGAGTTGCCGGAGCAGATCAAGGCTGCCGTCGACTACCACAACTTCATCCTCACCCAATGGCTGAAGGCCGAGCCGGTCGACTACCAGCAGGTGCTCGACGACGCGCTGGCCTACGGCGAATTCATTCGCCCGATGGTTGACGATGTCGCCACTATCCTGCACGACGTGCGCAAGGAAGGCGGCAATATCCTGTTCGAAGGCGCGCAGGGTTCATTGCTCGACATCGATCACGGTACCTATCCTTACGTCACTTCCAGCAACACCACCGTAGGCGGCGCATTGGCCGGCACTGGCGTGGGTGCCGGCGACATCGATTACGTGCTTGGCATCTGCAAAGCCTACGCCACCCGCGTCGGCGGCGGCCCGTTCCCCACCGAGCTGCACGATGACATGGGCGAACGCCTGCGCAAGGTCGGCAACGAATTCGGCGCCAGCACCGGCCGGCCGCGCCGCTGTGGCTGGATCGACCTTGTCGCATTGAAGCGCGCCGTGCAGATCAACGGCATCAACGGCTTGGCCATCACCAAGCTAGATGTGCTCGACGGTCTGGACACCATCAAGGTCTGCATCGCCTACGAATACCGCGGCAAGCGTCGCGAACTCGCACCGCTCGATGCCGACGGCTGGGCCGAATGCAAGCCCGTGTACCTGGAATTCCCGGGCTGGAGCGAATCCACTGCCGGCATCCGCGACTGGAACAAGCTGCCGCCGGCGGCGCGTGCTTATCTGCGTGCGGTGGAAGAACTTTCCGGTTGCCGCCTGGCGATCGTGGCGACGGGGGCGGATCGCGAAGATACGATTGCGTTGGATGATCCGTTTGCGTGATGTTCCCCATCTCTTGGGGGCTTTGCTTCGATGTGACATCGAGGCATGCTTGGGCGACCTGCAGATATGCAGGTCGCCGGCAGGTGAGGAGGCGCAACGTTTGTGAGAGCAGTCAAATTGACTGTTGCAACGATACACGTGAGAACTTCAATCATGAAGAGGCGATGGTCGTATGTCTAAAGTCCGCTCGCTCTCTATCAATGGATACAAATCCATCCGCTCGCTCAAGGACTTCAAGCTCAGCGATTTAAATGTGCTGATCGGTGCGAATGGTGCGGGTAAGAGCAACTTCATCAGTCTTTTCCGGTTGCTCAACGAGATGTATGAGCAACGATTGCAGCTGTATGTGCAAAAGCAAGGTGGTCCGGACGCGTTGCTGCATTTTGGTCGCAAGGTCACGGATCGACTTCACGCGGAATTTAATTTCGCAAACAACTGTTATAAGTTTGATTTGATTCCCACCGCTGATAACAGACTGATTTTTAAGGACGAGATAAGTCAATTCCTTGGGGTTTATTATCAAACAAAGCCGGAAGCGCATCTTGGATCAGGTCATGAAGAATCCAGGTTGAGGGATGCCAAAGACGACTATTCGCCCTATGTTAGGGATGCTGTAAAGAGCTGGCGTATCTATCATTTTCACGACACGAGCGATACGGCCAAGGTCAAGCAGCTCCATGCTACCAACGATAACCTGCAGCTGAAGTCCGATGCCGCCAATCTAGCGGCCTATCTGCGAATGCTTCGAAAGGAATACGGGGATTCATATCGTCGTATTGTCGATACCATTCAACTGGTGGCCCCGTTCTTTGGAGATTTTGTAGAGCGTCCCGGGAATTCAGAAAACATAGAGCTTGAGTGGACTCAAAAGGGACGGCCAGATACTCCTTTCAAAGCGCATATGCTGTCTGATGGAACGTTGCGTTTCGTCTGCTTGGCGACGTTGTTGCTACAACCATCCGATCGTCGGCCAGGCACCGTTTTGATCGATGAGCCTGAGCTTGGCTTACACCCCTATGCCATTTCGGTGTTGGCTGACATATTCAAGCAGGTTGCCGAAACGAAGCAGCTGATCGTTTCAACCCAGTCGGTAGAGTTGGTCAATGAACTGTCCCCCGAGGATGTCATCGTCGTGGATCAGCAAGACGGATATTCCACTTTCACTCGCTTTACGGAAGACGAGCTGGAGGGCTGGCTAGCTGACTACAGCATGGGCGAACTTTGGAAGCGCAATATCCTGGGCGGGAGGCCGTAAATGCCGGAGGTAATTGTCTTCGCAGAAGGCCCGTCGGAGGAGCAGTTCTTAAAGCGGGTCGTAGCGCCATCGCTGCATTCTCAACAGATTTACGTTAAAGCATTTACCTTGCGGACTTCGCAGCAAGGCAGAGGTGGGGCGGTAAGCTTTGACCGCTTGCTGCTGAATGCAAGAAATACCCTGAAGCAGCATTCGAAAGCGGTGCTTAGTACGTTCTTGGATCTCTATGGCCTGGATACTGACTTTCCTGAGTTCGCCGCCGCGAAAGCAATAAATGACGTTGGTGAGCGTGTGCGAAGGCTGGAGGAAGCTTTGCACCGGGCCGTAGTTGGTCACGTGCACTGCAGGCCGGAGCGCTTCATTCCGCACATCCAGCCCTACGAATTCGAAGGACTGTTGTTTGCGGACGTCCAGGCGTTGAGTAGTACTGAGCCTCGGTGGGGCGACTATCTGCAAAAGCTCCAAGCGGTTCGAGATCAATTTGAAACGCCGGAGCACATCAACGACAGCTACGAAACCAAGCCTTCGCGTCGACTGGAGTCGTTGCTGCAGCCCAGCTACAAGAAAGTACGCCATGGACCGCTGGCGGCTGGGCGCGTGACGCTGGCAACGATGGAAGCGGAATGCCTGCATTTTCGAAGCTGGATGGCGGAATTGCGGAAGCTTGCCTCATAGGCTGTTCCTGCCGGCCGAGAACTGACCAGGGACGGAAGCCGAAAAAAATCTTCCCGGCTGTGAATAAGTCTTAAGGAACTGTCCGCGTTACGCGGCGAGGCATGCGTAGTGCGCC
This sequence comes from Dyella sp. M7H15-1, assembly GCF_004114615.1. Classification (NCBI taxonomy): domain Bacteria; kingdom Pseudomonadati; phylum Pseudomonadota; class Gammaproteobacteria; order Lysobacterales; family Rhodanobacteraceae; genus Dyella; species Dyella sp. M7H15-1. The sequence continues at coordinate 1,019,784 of NZ_CP035300.1, read as the reverse complement.
GATGATCGCTGCAATAACACCGGCGATCGCCCAACCAATGTCCACGGGCCTCATACTGATGCGGGCAAAATCCAGCAGCATCGGCCAGCCTGCGGTACGCATGGCATCGATTAGCCCGTAACCCATCATGATCGAGATATTGACCGCCGAAATCAGTACATGGACGTAGACGCTCGCTATCGCGGTTGCCACCGCAGCTAGCCACGCGGCATGCCACCGGCGTCCATGCACCCATTGACGTACGGCGATGGCGAGCAGCCAGCCGACAGGCACGGCCAGCCAGGGTAGCGGGCGCTGCAGATAGATCGTGGGCAGCAACCATATGGCGCCGGCAGCTAGGCCCAGCATGGCGGCGCAGAACAGCGCAAAGCATTCGCCGACGATCTGGCGCGCAATCATGGTTGGCAACTCACGGTCATGCAGTCCTGCAGAGGCAAAGCGCCAATCTTAGCGGGATGAGTTGTATTTCTCAGGTGCGCTCCCTTGAGATCGGGGTTTCCCAACCTGATGTGAGTGACAGGTACGACACCCGGCCGGCGTATAATAGAAAGCCGGACAAGCCGCCAGGCGGCTTTCCACCATGATCCCTTTGAGATGGCATGAGCGGTTTCAGTCTTAGCAGCGAACCATTCACCCTGACGCGAGACTGCAGCGCGGTCATGGTGCCCCAGGGCGAAAGCGTGACCCTTCCAGCTGGTCAGGTAGGCTACATCACCCAGGCGCTGGGTGGCAGCTTTACCGTGTATGTGGAAGGCAACCTATTCCGCATTGCCGGCAACGATGCCGATGCGCTGGACAAGGAGCCACCACCACCCCTGGAGCTGGCCGCCGACGCCAGCGACGCCGATGTCGAGAAGCTGATTTGGCAGCAGTTGCGTACCGTGTTCGATCCGGAAATCCCGATCAACGTGGTTGAGCTGGGGCTGGTCTACGACGTGAGCGTGGAGCTGCTCGCCCACGATCAGCGCAAGATCTACGTGAAGATGACCCTGACTGCGCCGGGTTGCGGCATGGGCGATGTGCTGATCGATGATGCGCGCACCAAACTGGAATTGATTCCTACGGTGGTCGAGGCGGATGTGGATCTGGTATTCGACCCGCCGTGGAACCATTCGATGATGTCGGACGCGGCAAAACTCGAAACCGGCATGCTTTGATGCCCGCCCCTACATTACCTCTTCGAATCGATTTGCATCGCGATTCTTGCGAACCTTCGTCGGGTCCCACACGCGGCCGTTCATGGCGATGTGGACGCCATCCGGCAAGGTCTGCACCGCCGCTACCGCGCAACCGATGTTGAACACGGCATCCGAACCCTGGAAGCGGGCTGGATTGAGTGCGCCGGTCAGCACAATTACCTTGCCCTTGATGCTGGCCAGTTCCCTGGCGGTTTCCACCATGGTGTCGGTGCCGTGCGTCACTAGTACATGGCGATGTGGTTGCGCTTCGATGGTGGAGCGGATCAACGAGCGATCTTCGGCGTTGATGTGCAGGCTGTCCTTGCGCAGGATCGGGATCACGTCGAATTGGAACGCCACGCCGAGCTGACTGAGGATCTCGCCAATCTGCGGTGCGCCAATCTTGTAGTCCGACTTGTCGTCGAAATAGATCTTGTCGATGGTGCCGCCGGTAGTGACGATAGTCAGGTGTTGCATGATCGGTACGCCGTGGGAGTGGAAGGGCATTTTAACCATTCCATCGATCTGGCGTAGAACATCACTCCAGCAGCAGGCGGGTATCTTCCCCGTTGATGTCAGACAGGCGCAGCAGGTCATGGCCCAGGAACCTGCGCAACGCAGCGGCAGGGCGTTCGTCTCCGCGCGAGGAAGACCACGTGGCCTGACGTGCCATCAGTGCGGCAGCCGCACAACGCGCCAGCGTCGTTGCAATCCCCCGCGCGCCGGCTTCCAGCACGTTGCGCTCGACCTTTCGCGTGTCCAGATGTGTCGCCGTCGCATCCAGCGCGGCATGCACCGCGAACGAAGCCTGCGTGTTATGCGATTTGCTCAGCCAACCCGTAATCACCATCCGTAGCGCGGCAAAGCTGTCGTGGCCGGTGAGCGCGCGCAGACTGTCCAGCGACAGTACGTTGGTCGTGCCTTCCCAGATCGCGTAGACCTGCGCATCGCGCAGCAACTGGGGCAGTCCAGTGTCTTCGATGTAGCCGGCGCCGCCGAAGCACTCCAACGCCTCCGAGCACAGGCTGACTGCCATCTTGCCGGTCCACAGCTTGGCCAGTGGCGTGAGCAGGCGCAGCGAGGCAGTTTCCTGCAAGGTCGCCTGGTTCTGTTCAACCCGACCCAACAGATGCGCTACTTCGAAGGCCAAGGCAAACGCCGCTTCGAATTCGGCCTGCATGTCGGCGAGCGTTTGCGCGTGCAACGGTTGTTCGATCAGCAAGCGGCCAAACGCTTGCCGTCGCAGGGCATAATCGCGCGCCAGGCTGATTGCTCGCGCCATGCTCGCTACGGCGCCGATAGCGTTCCAGGTGCGTGTGATGTTCAGCATTGGCGCAACCTGCCGCACACCATGCGCCAATTCGCCCAAGGGCCAGGCGGGTAGGCCGTCCAGATGAATTTCCGCCGTGGGCAATTCATGCGTACCCAGTTTGTCCTTCAGGCGATCGATGATGAGCTGTGGCATGCGATTAGCGCCGTCCATGGTTTCCACATAAAACAGCGCCAGCGCTGCAGCGCCTTGCCCGGCCCCTTCCGGGCGTGCGAGTGCCAGCGCGGCTTCCCCCACCACTGCCGAACTGAACCATTTGCGGCCGTAAAGCCGCCATTGGCCATCCTTATCCTGCTTTGCCGTGGTTTCCGTGTTGCCGATATCCGAGCCTCCGTGGTTCTCGATCATCCATTGACCGGAAAGCCAGAGGTTGTGGGCATCGCGGCTAAGAAAGTGCGGCAGTGCGCGATCGATCAGGGATGGGTTGCCGGATACCTTCAGCGCGGTCGCCGCCCCGTCGGTCATGGCTAGCGGACAAGTATAGAACTCACTAGCGACGTGATAGACGTAGGCTCGCGCGAATTCCTCCAGGCGGGCGTGTTCGTGGTTCTCGTGACCGGAAGCCAGAATGGCGTGGCGTGTGGTGAGCTGAGGGCCTTCCTGCCATGCACGGGTCAACTCGACCCGATCGACGCGGCGTCCCCATGCATCCCACTGCGTCAATACGGGCTTACGCCGCGTACTGCGGCTGTTGCGTTCGAATGCCATTTGGGCGTAATCGGCCAGTGCATCCAGATCGGCATCCAGGGCGATGCGGCGCTTGGAGGGAAAGACGCGATCGAGAAGGGCGATCAACAAGCGATCGTCGCGATAAGGGTGCGACAGTTGCGGAGCGTCCTGCAGGAATCCCATGGATGCCACCTCGTCGAATGGTCGATGCCAGTATAGGCACGATGGTCGCCCCGTGCCCCTCTGTGTCGCGACAACGGCTTCGGGTGGCATCTTTGGATGGAGTCAAGAAGATGCGATTTTCAGAAGTGTTGAAAAGCATCCGCCGCGCCGGCGAAACATGGATTGCAGCGATCAGCTAAGAGCCTGTTCACGATCTCAACTCGGCGCTTCGCGCGAATTCGGCGTAAACCGCTGACGCGAAATCAAGGGCGACATCCGCGCATGCATGTACAATATGCCGTTCATGAGGATACGGCATGCAAAAGAATCGTAAGGGTTCGCACATCGCTGCGCTTGACGGACTCCGTGGATATGCTGCGCTTGCGGTTACGATGTATCACGGTATTTTGCACTTCGATACGTCCCTGATCGACCGAGTGCTATACCAGCCCGTCGCAAATGTCCATGGTGTCGACGATCTGGTATGTAAAGTGCTCTTGGCCCTATTCAATGGCGAGAGTGCCGTCATCCTGTTCTTTGTGTTGAGTGGCTATGTTCTTGCTTCTTCGATCGATAGATCTCTCGATGCAGGAAGGAAGTGTCTGATCGTTTCGGTTGAGTTCCTAGTGAAGCGAGCGTGGCGAATTTATCCAGCCATGTTCGCCTGCATGGTTTTCTATTGGGTGCTTTCAAGGTTACTGGATGGCCGCATTGGGTACGCAACCATAAACGCAGTAATTTTTTGGAGCAGTGTGACGCTTTATCGAGTCTCCGTACACGGTCCATCTTGGAGCCTTCAGGTTGAGATGTTGGCCGCTCCATTTATCCTTGCGTTCGCGTTGATGAGGCGGTATCTAGGATTCTTTTCACTAGTCCTCGTGATGGCATATGCGATGTTCTCAATTGAGTATCCTGTGCTTATCGGAAACGCGAACAATCTGTGGCCGTATCTGATTGCGTTCGTGATTGGTATTGTGGTTGCGTCACCGGAATTCGGAGCTATTCGATTTGAGCCGAAACCGGCTCATATTGTGATTGCTCTGATCACATTCATATTTTTTCGACAGATCGTCTCACGCAATGCGATTTCAGGCCTGATTGCGCATTCCCTCTTGGCGGGACTTTTAGTTTTTGCGGTGTCGAGGTCGCATACGGGACGGATTCACCAGTTTCTCAACAGCCGAATTTCTCAGTTCTTCGGTCGCATCAGTTACAGCTTCTATTTGTTGAATGTTCCTGTACTCTTGCTCGTTTGGGGGACAATTTCAGCAGTATTCCCTCATCCTGAGCAACACTATCTTGGATGGGGAATAGTGTCGGGTGTGATTGCCACTGTTTTGACTATGCCGTTTGCGTGGGCCTGCGAGCGCTACATCGAGCGTCCGTCAATGCACCTCATTCGCTCTGTCCTTGCTGTTGCTCCTAAACAAGGTGGCGTCTCGGCGCGCGTGGCCTAGCCGCATCAATTGTCTAAGGAATCCCACTTGGTTTTGACTTGTGCTTCACGCTCATGGCGATCGCGCCAATCAACATCAAGGTAAGCAGTACTTCTGGGCCGATCAGCCTTGTACGTGGTTGCCGCTATTCGATGCACTGGTTGCCGCGGGCGCCTGTGGCGGACGCTGAGCCACGGTCAACATCAGATGAAAGGGCACGCCGTTGCGCAGGCCCGATACCGCGACATGGGTGCCAGGCTTGAGCGTGGCCTCCCGCCGGCTGAGATCGGCTGGGTCGCGGATGTCGACCTCGCCCAGTTGCAGCACGATGTCGTGAACCTGAAGGCCGGCCGCTGCCGCCGGGCCGTTGGAATAGATATCCGTGATCTGTGCACCACGCGCCGCGGCGGGCAAGCCACTGTCTGCGGCCACCGGCACGAAACCGTAATCGGCTCCTAGCCAGCCGCGGGTCACGCGCCCGGTTGCGATTAATTGTCGCAGGACGTTGGTTGCGGTATCGACAGGAATGGCAAACCCGATACCTTCGGCATTTGCCGCCTTGCCGATCAGTAACGTGTTGATGCCGACCAGATCCCCATTGCTATTGACCAGTGCCCCCCCGGAGTTGCCGAGGTTGATGGCGGCATCCGTCTGGATGAAATCTTCTGGGTTGCTGTTGCTGAGCTGGCGGCCGATCGCACTGATGATGCCCATGGTGACGGTCTGGTTGAGGCCGAGCGGGTTGCCGATGGCGAGCACCACATCGCCCACGCGCAGTTTTTTCGGATCGGCCATCTGGATCACCGGCAGGTTGCTGGCGTCCTTGATCTTCAGCACGGCCAGGTCGGTTTCCTCGTCGGCGCCGATTAGCGTGGCTCCGGCGACGCGGCCGTCGTACAGCAGTATCTGGATGTCGTTGGCATTGGCGATTACATGATTGTTCGTGAGCACATAGCCTTCCGGGCTGACGATCACGCCAGAACCCAGGTTCTGCTCGCGTCGCGTTACCGGCGGGCCAGCCACCATGCCACCGAACAATTGTTGCATCAACGGATCGGTGAACATGCGCACGGCCTGCTCGGTCACCAGCTTGTTGGCGTAGATGTTGACCACCGATGGTGCGGCCTTGGTTACTGCGTTGGCATACGAAGCAGGGGCGGCGCTGATGGTGGGTGTGGCCGGTGGCGTGCTGTTGCTGGATGTTGCAGCGGGCGCGTGCTGGAACCCGAAACCTGTGCGCAGGCGATCGCCGACTCTCGGCCAGATCAAGCTGATAACGAAGGCAAGCGCCAGCCCAAGCACCACGAAGCGGGCAATAAAGGCGACGATGCCGGCGGCATGCTTCATGTCGTAATGCGATCCGTAACCATTTCGTGGAGTGTGGCGGAGCGACGTGACCGCCCGTGCAGTTTTATTGTAGGGTGATGAATTGTAGGGCGTTGAGCCTGAGATTAGACTAACGTGATTTTTGTAAGGTAACGCGATTTTTGCAGGGGCACGATCCTGGGGCAGTCGGCGAAGCGCAACTTTTTCGTCAGCAATGGCCGTATCTGGTTTCTGCATTTTCAGTGGCATGCAAGTACCGGAGAGCCTGATGGCGAACGAAGTCGTCGATCTAGGCCGCCGCCGCTTTCTTACTACGACAACGGCCGTGGTGGGGGGAGTGGGTGTGGTGGCGGCAGTAGTGCCTTTCATCAAGTCGTGGGAACCCAGTGCAAGAGCCAAGGCTGCCGGTGCACCCGTCACCCAGTCGCTCAAGAAGATCGAACCCGGCCAGCAGTTGATCGTGGCGTGGCGCAGTCTCCCGGTCTTTATCGTCAATCGTTCGTCTGCACAGCTTGCGGCGCTGCCCAAGCAAGATCCGCGGCTGGTCGATCCGAAATCGGATGGCACCTCCGTCGATCAGCAACCGAAGTACGCGCAGAACGAGACCCGCTCCATCAAGCCCGAATGGTTGGTGATGATCGGTATCTGCACCCACCTGGGCTGCGTGCCCGATTACGTGGGCGAAATGAAGCCCGAACCCTTCGATCCGAATTGGCAGGGCGGCTACTACTGTCCTTGCCACCACTCGCGCTACGACATGGCTGGTCGTGTCTACCAGGGTGTGCCGGCGCCGAAGAATATGGAGATTCCTCCGTATCACTTTGTTGACGACACGACGGTGCAGATCGGTGTGGATCCGCAGGGGGCAGCGTCATGACGAATGTTTTTTCCAATATTGGCGAGTGGGTCAATGAGCGCGCACCCGGCCTGATGCCGGTGTACCGCAAGCACATGACCGAGTATTACGCGCCGAAGAATTTCAACCTTTGGTACTATTTCGGGTCGCTGGCCTTGCTGGTGCTGGTCAATCAGATTGTCACCGGCATTTTCCTCACCATGAACTACGACCCGAGCGCGGCTGGCGCGTTTGATTCGGTGCAGTACATCATGCGTGACGTGGAGTGGGGGTGGCTGATCCGCTACATGCACTCCACGGGTGCGTCGCTGTTTTTCGTGGTGGTCTACCTGCATATGTTCCGCGGCATCCTGTACGGCTCGTACAAGAAGCCACGCGAACTGGTGTGGTTACTCGGCATGCTGATTTTCTTGGTGCTGATGGCCGAAGCGTTCATGGGTTACGTGCTGCCGTGGGGCAACATGTCGTTCTGGGGCGCGAAAGTGATCGTGTCGTTGTTCGGCACCATTCCGGTGATCGGCAAGGATCTGGTCGAGTGGATCATGGGCGACTTTCTGCCCGCCGATGCCACGCTCAACCGCTTCTTCGCCCTGCATGTCATTGCCTTGCCGTTAGTGCTGATCCTGCTGGTGGTGTTGCATCTGGCAGCGCTGCACGAAGTGGGTTCGAACAATCCGGATGGCGTGGACGTCAAGCATGGTCCGAAGGGCAATCGCTGGGATCCGATGGCACCCACCGATGGCATACCGTTCCATCCGTATTACACGGTGAAGGATCTGGTGGGCGTGGGTTTGTTCCTGGCTATCGGCGCTTTCATCATCTTCTTCCAGCCGACATTCGGTGGCTGGTTCCTTGAGCACGACAATTCAATACCTGCCAACAATCTGGTGACGCCGTTGCAGATCAAGCCGGTGTGGTACTTCACCGCTTTCTACGCCATCGTCCGCATGATTCCATCGGCCTTCGGTACGGCGGTATGGGGGGTGTTGGGCATGTTTGGCGCGATCGTGCTGCTATTCCTGCTGCCATGGATCGATGCCGGCAAGGTGAAGTCGATCCGTTATCGCGGCACTGGCTTCAAGGTGGCACTCACCTTGTTCGTGTTGGCGTTCTTCGGGCTGGTGTTGATCGGTACCGACTCCACCGCCGATTTGATTCCGATGCTGTTCGGTGCAAGCGTGGACGTCACCTCGATAGAGAATCTCTTCGGTCGCGTGATGGTGCTGATCTACTTCGGGTTCTTCGTATTCCTGTGGTTGTACACACATCTTGGTTGGGAAAAGACCAAGTCGGTTCCGGAACGGGTGACGACGCATGACTAAGCGCTATCTTTCCACCTTTGTGCTGGCGTTGGGCCTGTTGTTCGGCACCTCCGCCGCGATAGCCGAAGGCCCAGAACTGCCGTCCGCAGGCACCAATCTGCGCGACACCGCCTCTCTCCAGCGCGGCGCCCACTTGTTCTTCAACTATTGCGTGGGTTGCCACTCGCTCAAGTATCTGCGCTACGAGCGCATCGCGGACGACCTCGGCCTGACTGCGGACGACGTGATGAACAACCTCAATTTCACTGGTGCCAAGTTCGGCGACCCGGTGGTTTCGCACATGCCTGCGGATGACGCGCAGAAGTTCTTCGGCAAGGCGCCGCCAGACCTGTCGCTGGAAGTCTCAGCCAAGGGTCCGGACTGGGTCTATGCTTACCTCAACGCGTTCTATCTGGATCCCAAAAGCCCGATCGGTTGGAATAACCTGATCCTGCCCAATGCCGCCATGCCGTTCCCGTTGTGGGAGTTGCAGGGCATGCAGGTGCCGGTGACGAAAGACGCCAAGCCAGGGGATGATGTGCAGGTCGCCGGCCTCAAGCTGGAGCACCCTGGCCGTCTGACTCCCGCGCAATACCAGCAGGCCACCCGCGACCTGACCAACTTCCTGGAATACGCGTCCGAACCGGCGGTCCTGCAGCGGCGGCACTACGGCATCTGGGTGGTGCTGTTCTTGCTGGCTTTCACCTTCCTGGCCTATCTGCTAAAGAAGGAGTATTGGAAGGACGTTCACGAAGGATGATCAGAGCATCCTTGGAAGGATTTGTGACCGCCGTGTGATGATGGCGAGGGCCATCCCGGCGGTCACATCAACCGGCGGTCACATCAAATAGGGAGACAAGTGCATGGTCCAGAACCCTCGTTCCCGGACGGTACTCGCCCTGTACTCCGCTGCCGATGACATCCAATGTCACCGCGTACGGTTAGTACTGGCAGCGAAGGGAGTCGCCTACGACCTGATCCAGGTCGATCCGGCCAAACCGCCACAAGATTTGACCGATCTCAACCTTTACGGCAGCTTGCCGACCTTGGTCGATCGCGAACTCACCCTGTACGACACCGCGGTGGTGTGCGAATACCTGGATGAACGCTATCCGCACCCGCCTCTTATGCCGATCGACCCGCTTTCCCGCGCGCGACTGCGGCTGGCGGCGGTACGCATCGAGCGCGACTGGTTGCCGCAAGTGGAGCACATCCGTGCCGGCGGGCGCTCCGCGGAGGCCGCGCGCAAGCGACTGCGCGAGCAATTGCTGGAGACCTTGCCATTGTTCAAGGCCGCGAAGTTTTTCCTCAACCCGGAGATGAGTCTGGCCGATTGCCTAGTAACCCCGGTGATTTGGCGGCTGCCCGCGCTGGGTGTCGATCTGGGGCGGGAGGGCAAGCCGATCATGGATTATGGCGAGCGCCTGTTCCGCAGTCAGGGTTATGCTCGCAGTTTGACGTCTGAAGAAAAGGCTCTACGGTGACTCAGCAGGACCATGGCATGACCTCCAATCGTCCTTATCTGTTGCGGGCGATCTACGACTGGATCAGCGACAACAACCTCACGCCCTACATGCTGGTGGATGCCACACGAAATGGTGTGCGAGTGCCGACGCATGTGATCAAGAACGGCCAGGTGGTGCTCAACCTGGCCATGCGCGCGGTGGCCAATCTGGACCTGGGTAACGAGTGGATTAGCTTTCAGGCGCGTTTTTCGGGCGTGAGTCACAGCATCCAGATTCCGATTCCGGCGGTGCTGGCTTTGTACGCCCAGGAGAATGGGCAGGGGATGATGTTTCCGGCGGATGAGGATGGTGGTGATCCACCTTCTAACGCACCGCCGTCCGCGCCGGAGCCGAGTACGGATGGCGACAAACCGAAGCGTGGCGGGTCGCATTTGCGGGTCGTCAAATAGCATCGCAAATTCCGTCCACTTCTGCTCATAAGCTGGATGTAATAGTTCCACAACTGCGCTGTATCAGAGTTGGTGAGGTTCGTGCGCGGTCGATAACGTCCTTCGCGACGGCGCATCTTGCGCAGCTTGTCCTTGTTGCTCCGAGAGCTGCATCAGCTCGTGCATGTCATTCCCTCATGGTGGGCTGTTCCGTTATTCCAATGGGCCAGCCGTGTGCTCCGGTTGACCACCACCGTAGCAGCGATGCCGCACCAGCACCCAGCCTTCACCGATGCCGTGGTGGATAAGATCGCCGGCATCGTCCTCCAGCATGGCCGAAGGCCACACCTTCGGGTAATGGTGGGCATCGGTGTTAGGGGACATCGAGATGACCTGAAAGATACGGCCATTCGCATCGAGGAACGCTGCATCGAGCGGTGCCGGTGTGTCGTGCATCCACACCGCCTGCGGCACGGGTTTGTTCCAAACGAACAGCATGCGCAACGGCTGGCCGCCAGGCTTCAGCCGACTCAAACCGCGCCGCTGGTCGGGTGGTGATACCGCCAGGGGAACACCGGGCATGAACACCATCCTGTCTGGTCCCTGCAGCGTCAGGTCGCAATGCCGCATCGCCGGCAGGAGCAGCGGTGGATCGCCCGCGATAGCCGGGTGCCAGGCCATGGCAATGAGGACAGCCGTCAACGCCATGCGGGTCGTCATGCACTGCCGCTCAAGCCATCGGGAGAATGGGTGGCCAGTTGCGAAGGTCGGGTTAACCGCGGATTTCGCTTTCATCTCAAGACTCCTTTCAGTTCAGTCGCTGGATCAACGGCCACGGTCGCGGTCGCGGTAAAACTGCTTTTCTTCTTTGAGCGCGGCCTGACGTAGCTGAATGTCGACCAGCGTGCGGCCTTGGCCGATGTCCGTAGCGATGTTGTCGCGCATACGCGACATGAAGGCGCGCTGGGCGTCCTCGCCTTGGATCTGGCGCGACATCGCTGCCATGCTCGCCTCCACAACGAACGCTTTTTTCAGTTCCGGAAACTTCTCCGCCGCAGCCTTGCGGTCGGCGGCGGTGGTGGCTTCTCGGAATGCTTGTACAGCTTCGTTGTTGCTCATGGCGAGCGCTGCCACGCCGGTATGGCTGGTTGTCAGGATCGTGTCGCCGGCACCGTAGACCGGGTAGCGACCCTGCTCGTCGGTGGCTTCGTTCAACCGCCGAGTGCCTTCCAGGGACCCATAGGACTGATCCAGGCGGGACAGGGCATCCATGTCGCGCTCGCGCGCTTCGCGCAGTTGGTGAATATACTTGTCCAGCGCGAACGTTACCGGTGTGTCGTTGCCGTGCAGAAGTGCGCGGCATTCGGCGACCTGGCTAACCAATGCCATCTCGTTCGCGGTCGCGAGCGAGATGGCATCGGCAGCAGATTGGCGAGCATTCGGATCGTCCATGCCGCGCTCTTTCAGGCGATTCACGATCGCTAGTGCGTTCGCGGCAAGCTCCAGATCCGTACGCTCGGCGGTGGCCAGTTGCTCGGCGCGCTGAATCGCGCGCGAGACCTCGCGCTTTTCCATTTCGCTCAAGCTGTCGAACATCAAACCTGAAGGCTGGCCGCCAGGCACATCGGGCAAGGGATAGGTTCCACCTATCTCGGTAGCCATGGTACCTCCTTAGCGCGAACGGTCTTGGTCGCGGTTGGCGGCCTTGTCATCGGTCTTTCGATCCGTCTTGACTTCGACGTCCGGCAGCTTACGGCCGGTGTGCAATGCAATGAGGATCGAGTCGCGGAAGCGGCCGATGAAGTTCGTTGCTCATAGTGAACTCCTTTGAAAGTGGGTTATCGCGTTATGGTGGCGTAGAGCCGATCCGCCAGGGCTTTGGCCTTGTCGTCGGTTAGCTTCCCGGAGGGAATATCCACGTCGGAGAAATTGAGGGAGAAATCCGACATGGGACGGTCGTACAGGGTTTCCAGGTCGCCCACTTCGACCGGCCGCGTTCCATCCGCGTGTGGTTCGTCAATGGGCGCCGCGCTCGGTAATGGCGTCGGCGCCACCACCGGCGGGTCGCATACCAGATTCTTGAAGTTCTTATCCTTATACCAGCGGATCTTGTCGGCCATGATCGGCTTGCAGCCCTTGGCCAACAGGATTTCCTCATCGTCGCCGATGTCCTTCACTTCCTGCGGGAGCAGCAACGCGCGCGCATGATCGGCGTCGCTGATCAAACGCGACCCCTTCGAGAAACCCATCGGCCGGGACTTCGAGCGGGTCACGAAGGTCATGTTGCCCAGCTCGCGGCTGATTTCCGTGGCGACGTCGATGTCCGCCGGCGTGTAGATGATGCGGACGTGGAAGTTTTGGAAGAAGTTCTTGGCGACGTCGTCACCGTAGACCTCACGCACTTGGCTCGGCGACTGGAAGATCGCCAGCAGTCGCACGCCGTAGCTACGCAGGAACGCAATGGCTTCCACCAGTACTTGCATCTTGCCGAGCGAACGGAACTCGTCGGGCATGAGCAACAACTGGTACTTCAAGGCGGGGTTGTGCTCAGGCAACTCGCGCGTGTTGAGGTCAATGATCTGCTGGAAAAACAGGTTCAGGAGCGGGGCGAGACGGCCAAGGTTATCCGGCGTGATGCCGAGGTAAATGCTCATCGGCTTCTTGCGCAGCGCCTCCAAGTCGAAATCGTTGCCGGCGGTGGCCGCGTCGATGATCGGATTGATGAACAGCTCGAACCGCGACGTGAAGGTCTTGCGGATCGACGTGCGAGTGTTGTCCGAGGTGTTCACGTAATCCAGCAGCGCTTGCATGCACGGCGCTGAGAGCGGCTTGCCCGACTTCTGGCGTTCCTCGATGATACGCTTCCAACGCTTGTCGTCGCCCGAGTAGGCCTCACGCGCGACCTGGCCTAATGTGCGCGGTTTGCCATCGGTTTCCAGCAGGTATAGCGTCAAACCGAGGAAAAGTGAACGGCAACTGGCCGTCCAAATGGGATCGGTGCCCTGGATGTCGGGAAACAGGATGTTGCCGATCTTCTGCGTGTCGTCCACCCGAAGTGCCGGATCGTCGCGTACATATGCCAAGGGGTTCCAGCGGTGCGTGATGCGCTTAGGGTTCGCGGGATCAAACAGGAAGCAGGCATGTCCGTGCTTTGCACGGTAGCCGGCAGTCAGCGTCCAATTCTCTTTCTTGATGTCCAGGACGATGACGGAGTGATTCCAGTTCAGCAGGTTCGGAATCACGATGCCGACGCCCTTGCCCGAGCCGGTCGGCGCGGCCAGCATCACGTGCGGGTGGCGGGCCATCGAGGCGAACAGGTACTTGTTCGGTTGGCCTGGCATGCGGCCGATCACGATGCCGTCGCCGGTGCGATTGTCCAGGTCGGCTTTCGTGATTTCCGAGCGTTTCGCAAAGCGCGCCTCGCCATACAGCGATTGCTTCGGCTTCACGAAGAGCAGGACCGCTGGCGAAAGAACCAGCGCTGAGGCCGCTGCCGCGCTCAAAATCAGCTTCGGATGTACGGTTTCGTCGTACCAGTAGAAGCGGTAGTAGTTGACCCACGTCAGCCACGTCGCTGGCTCGCCCTTACCGCGGAACGCCAGAAGCGAGAAGACGTGGCCGGACACCCACAGCCACACCGGCACGACCAGCAAGGCCAGCAAGGCGACGATTAGCGCCTTAACCCAGAATGGCGCGCTTGCGTTCCGGCTCATAGTAGATTCCCGTCACGCGCCGCTTGCCTTTCACGACGCTGAATTGAATGACCACATCCACCAGCATGAACAGCAGCTGCTTGATGTCCTCCCGTGCCAGGTGCGAGCCCGCTGGCGACTCTTTCACCAGCAGCATCAGTTGCTCGATGGCGAGCCGCGGACTGGTGGCATGCACCGACGTGATCGAACCTGGATGGCCCGAGTTCACGTTGCGCACGAAGTAGAAGGCTTCTTCGCTGCGCAGCTCGGCGAGCAAGATGCGGTCGGGCTTCATGCGCAGGCACGATTCCAGCAACATCTTCGGGGTGGCCTGGCTGACACCCTGGCCGTCCTTCGAGTAGAACAAGCGGACATGGTTCGGCTGGTTGATGATGTCCAGTTCCGGTGTGTCCTCGATCGTGATAAGTCGCTCGTTCGACGGAATCAGATCCACCAGCGTCTTCATGATCGTGGTCTTGCCGGCGCCGGTGGCGCCGGACACCACGATGTTCTGGTGGCTGGCCACAGCCAGCTCCAGGAAGTTGCGGATGCGCTGTTCGTGCAGATAGGCCAATAGGTCGCACTCGACCTCGCTGCCGGTGTTCGAACCGACCACGACATTCTCGAAGGCGCCGCTGCGCTCGTAGTCGTCGAGCGTCATACGTCGCTTCGACGGCTTGCGTATCGTCAGACTCACCGTGCCCGCCGGCACAGCCGGCGGCACGACCACCTGGATGCGCTCGCCGCTCGGCAAGGCTGCCGACACCAGTGGCTTGGCCTCCGAAATCGTCTGCTGCGTGGATGTGGCGATCAACTTGGCTAGGCCGCGAAGGTGCTCATACGAAAGCTCGGGCATTTCCAGGCGTTGCCACCCACTCTGGTCTTCCGTCCATGCCTCGCCCGGACGGTTAACCACAACCTCCGTCACTTGGCCTTGCAGCAACCCCCGCAGCGGTGTGAGGAAGGTTTCGACCGCGGTCATGGCCCACGCTGCCTCGCTTGCCGAGGCGTCATTGGCCTTGACCGTCGGCGCCGTCATGGGTGCGTCAGTTTGTGGAGTGGAGTGCATAAACGTTGCTGAAGTCGATGTCACGGGCGACGAAGACGCCGATATGGCTGCCCTGGGCTTTGTCGAGCGTTGGCGGGATGTTCACCGTGTTCTGCACGATGATCCCCGCGGCGGTGTTACCTGTTTGGGTGGTGTTACCGAGGCTCAGCGAGGTGCCGCCGTTGCCGTTATTCTGCGCTTGCTTTGCTTGCTCGTACTGGCTGAGATCGTCCACCAGCGACACCAGCAGCGCGGCACCGAAGCGTTGCCAGAAGTGGTATGAAATCTTGCCATCCACGCCCGAGCGGCCCACTGAGTCCGTGCTGGGCGAATCGAGGTTCACGACCACGCCGTTCGGCATACGCGCGCGCGTCCACATGACGAAGATCCGCTTCTTGCCAGCCGTGAGCTGGGCGCTCTGGTACTGGCCGGTCAGCAGCGAGCCGCGTTCCAGCAGCAACACCTGACCGTCGGTCGAATAGATGTTGTGCGCAAGCACGCAGCTGGTCATACCTGGTTCGTCGCTGTTGATCGCAGTAATCAGGGTGCAGTCCAGGAACTGTCCCTGCGTAATCATCAAGTCCGGGTTGGCCAGCCGCGAAGCGGACACTTCACCCATGCGCGTTGTGCTCAAGGCATCGCCCAAGGAGCTGTGTGGCGTCGATTCCTGGCCGGCGCCGAGGCCACCGCCTAGTGCCGCTGCGCCACGAACGCCCAGCGCGGCACCAGGTGTGTTTTCGTCAGGCTGACCGCCGCTGGCACCTTTCACCGCGAGCACGGGCGATTGCATGCGCTCTAGGGCCAACTGTTGCGCGGTCCTTTGCGCAGGCGTCAACTGCGCAGGCTTCAGTTGCGCAGGCGTTAGCTGCACAGGTGCAGCAGGCTGGCTAGCCTGCGGTTGCGCACCAGGTGGCGCTGGAGGCGGCTTGTCCAGCCGTTCGAACGCTGCGCGAGTCATGTCCGGCAGGGAAGGAGACAGCTGCTGCTTCTCGGTATTCTGCTTGCCGCGGGCCGTGCTGCCTAGCTTGGCCATCAATGCATGCGCGCCGAGGCCAATCGCGATCACGAACACGCAACCTGTGACCAGGATCATGAACCACTTGCCGCCGCCCTTACGGGCGCCCAGCTGCGGAATGCCGCGCGCGGATTCAACGACTCCGCCTTCCGGTGGTTGATTGTCAGGATGGATCGGGCTCATGGCGTACCCCCGTTAGTCGTAGCAGCACGATCCACCGAAGGCATGGGCCTGACCATAATCGGCGTCGCTTGCGCGCCAGGGCCATCCGCGGAACTGGTCGGCTCCACCGAAGGCGCCGGTGCCGTGATCGGCGTCGATGGCGGTGTGGACGTAGAAGGCACATGGATGTCCTTGCGCTCCACGTTCGGGCTTGTCGTGTTGCTCGGGGTGGAGACGCCCCACGGGTTGTAGCTGCGGTTCTGCACACAGGCCACCGCTTTGCCACTTCGCAGGATGAAGCGCTTGGCGGTGGTGTGGATGACGTAGAAGTCACCACGCATGTTGCCATCGACAATGCTCTCCGTGCCGTCCGCATTGATCGTGAACACCGCTGGGATTTCGTGTGACGCGGGGTAATCCAGATACGTAAATCGGCCGTCGTCGAACACCTGGCTCGGCCACAGGGCACGGCTGCCACAGGCGTAGTAGTTCCAGTTGCGTGCGACGGGCGGCGCATTCAGCTCGTCGTTGAGTTTTTTCTTGTTCGCCGAGGCTTCCTGCGCGAGATAGGCTGCGTGCGCTGCCGCTGCGCGCAGTTCCGGGTAGTCGAAGCGCACCGCAAAGAACATGCTGGAATTGCGGCTGCTCGTCAGTCCTTTGACTTCGCGCGCGTCGAGGGACATCTGGTACACACGATCGTTCGTGACCACTGTCATGTTGGTCACGGCATCTGGCTCGCGCGGCTTGACGAACAGGTGATTGCCGGCCGGGGCAACTTCCCAAGCCATCGAGTCACCCAGTGCGATGTCTGCCACGTGCTCATCTGGCGCGAACTGGATGTCCGTTGAATAGCCGTAGTGACCGAGGATCTTCACCACATCGTTCGCGTTGTACGTGACCGTTTTTATGCGGGCGTCATACACGCCAGCCATCGGATTCTGCTCGGCGAAGACCACCGCAACAGGCAACAGCAGCAAGGTCGAAAGCAGGAGTTTGCGCATGGCTTAAGTTCCTGTCTTCACGGTTTCTGGATCGACGCGGTAATCCGTGACTTGGAAGCCCAGCGGATTAATCAGGCGATACTTTTCCGACATCGACGCCGCCAGGTAACGGTACGTGATCGTGGCGATCCAATTGGTTTGCTTTCCAGTCGGCGCACCGTTCTCCAGCTCGGTGCGCGTAAAGCGCACCTGGGCAACGTTGTTGCCAAGGAACGCGACCGCGTTGATCGAGATGTCCACCAGGCCGGTTTTCTTGTAGACGTTAACAGGTGCGTGAGGGTTATTCGGATCGATCTGCGCGAAATACTGCGCGCCGACCTGCTTGGAGCTCATCAACGAAACGGCCTGGTAGTTCGGGAGCGCCATCGCGTTGGAATAGCTTTCGCGATAATTCACGTAGGAGGCCAACCAATACTTGTCGATCACCTCGTCGAAGTTTTCGACATGCTGATCGAGCCGGCTGATGATGTCGGCGTCGCCGGTGCTCTTTTCCACGCGAACGATGAAAGGCTCCACCGTCTTGAGCGGAGTCAGGCAAGCCACGGCGATGCAGGCGGCTAGGGCAGTGCCGAGGCCTATGCCCGCGAAAATCCATGCGCGGCGCTCGCTGCGTTTCGCGCGTGCGATTTCATTGGACTCCCAGGCCTTCGACGCATCCGACCACGCCTTTTGCAAATCCTGATCCTTCATGGCGTCTTCTCCTTCGTCGTGGCGGGATGGTGGTCGGGCATGTTGATCGGCACGAAGCCTCTGGTACACGCCTTGGGGGGTTTCTGCTGTCCGGACGTCGAGCACGCGGCCAGCAGCACCGCGAACAGGACTAGGACCGTTCCTTTCAGTAGGGTACGCATCACGGTTTCCTTATCGAGAGAGACGGGTTACGCCTCCGAGGCGGTGTTGCTGTCTTGCCAGGACTGCCTTATCCGGCGACTTGTGGCGGAGAGTGAGTTATCCAGCGCAAGGCGCTGGCTAGGCGTTTGCGACAGACCGCTTGCCTGCCAGTCTTCCGCAAAGACTTTCACCGAGCTGCCCGTCATCGCTGCACGCGCGACGCCAGCGGCGCCGGTGCCCATGCTCGCCAGCCGGCCCGCGAGGTTTTGCCCTTGCAGGTGTGCGCCGTCGCCCAGGTGCGCGGCGATGCTGCGCGTCTGCAGCAACACCACGATGATGGCCAGCGTCACGGTAACGACCTTGATGAAGTCCACGATGATCTGCCCGCTGCTGTTGGTCGGGGCAGGGAGGCTCGCGTAGAAGTTCTCGATGAAGCTGAAAATCAGCTCGATCGCCACGTCCATGATGATGAATAGGATCGCGAAGTTGCAGATCTGGCCTAGCCACGACTCAAAGAATCGCTGCGTGCCCTGGAAGATCGCCATGATGATGAAGAAAGGGCCGACCGCAAGCAGGATCGCCATGGCGATGTAAGACACGAACAGGATGCCTGCAGCGATGCCGACCATTGTCCCAGCCGCCAGATCGACCAGGATGGCGAGATCGTAATAGGCGATGGCCGTGCCCATGTTGTCCTGCCCGCTCTGGCTCGTGCCCTGCTGCCAAATCTGCTGGCCGATGTCGAAGCCCTCGCAAAGCGAGACGTCCAACGTAGTCGCGAATTCGACCGTTTCACCAGGTGTCTCCGCGCATTGTGCCGTCGTAGTACCGCCTGGCACCGTCGCGTTCTCCTGCAGGTCCGAGCCGATCGCGATGGGCGCTGTCAGGAAGAAGTTGGAGACGTTCGCCTGGTAGATGCTGACCGTCAGTGCCAGGCTTACGATGATGGACATACGCATGATGCGCTTCATGCCATCGGTGAATGGCTCCTGGACGTGGCCGGTCGCGATGCCAACACCCCACAGCAAGACGTACATGGTCAGGAGCGAGCCCGCGGCCGGCCCGACAATCTTCATCATTTCGCCGGACACGCTATTGACGAAATCGGTGATCGTCGGGGTGATTCCGTCGAAGAGGAAATACGCTATTCGGGTTGTGGGGTCGGCCATGGCCTACGCTCCTGCCAATGAATGAAATCCAGTTTCTTCACTGAATCTTTTTGTATTCGCCACCATGACCGACAAAAATGCTCCCGGTAGCGATGCCGAGAATGTTCCAGTGTCGTTTCATGTGGTTCTCCCGGGGTAAATAATGGGGCGTCGCAGGGGTTCGACGCCCGGTGCGGATCGCGACTCAATACTTCGTTATGAGGGATTGGAAGTTCGACTGGCGCTGTTTCTCATCCCGCATTTTCCGTGCGTTCTCACGCATCGAGTTTTGCGACTGCAACTGCAGAAGCTGGTTCAGCATCATTGAGTTTTCCGCCTCGAGGCGTGCCTGCAGCTCGGCGATTGACTTCGGGTCGCTGGTCAAGTTGATTTGGCCCATCATTTCCTGCAGCCGGATATAGCGGTTCTGCGCGCTCTGATACTGCATGGCATTCTCGGCCTGGCCGGTGGACTCCGTGCTCATGCCGTACGCCAGGGCGGCCACCACGATCGGATCGACGTTGTTGAAGGAACCGCTGTTGAGCTGGGAGGCTTCCTGCTCGATCGAGTTGGCAAGCGAGGCGATCGAGTCGCTACCGCCGTTGATAGCCGACTGCCAGGTGCTCGTGTTGTTGTTGGCGTAGGACTCCGGCAGGAGGCTGCCCAGGCCGCGGTTGCCCGTCGATGACGACAGTTGCTGAGTGGCGGTCGCCAACATGCTTTCCAACTGCGTGAGCTGGCTCAGCATCGTGGCGTACTCGGTGGTGTATTCCTCCGTTTGGTTCGAGATGGCCATGGCATCGGTCACCGGGATCTGTGCCGATGCCGTGCCCACCATTCCAACGCCCAAACCGACGGTCAGTGCGACCGCCAAGGCGCTTCGTGTCATGCGTTTCATGTTTGTTCTCTCCTAATCGCTTGGAATACTGGCAGCCAGTCATCGGGGGTTTCGCCGGCGGAGGCACGGGCACGCTCACACCATTCCACCGAGGCTGCGGTGCCAGACATCACAGCCAATTCGTCATCGAACCCGCGCAGATTCAGTTCGCACACGGCCGCGTTGGGCCCTTGCTTGAACAGGAAGCCGCGAAGGTTCTGCTCCACCATGTCCTTGCGGACAATCTCGTACTCGCGTTCGGACAGCTTGAAGCCCGTGATGTAGTCCTCGCGGCGAGCCTTTGCGTTCGGCAAGTACAGCTGCGTCACGCACTGTTCGATGAGCTGCGCATTGATGCGGGACTTCAACACGTCCGCCGGTGATTGTGTGCCGAACAAGGCCAGCGCATTGCGCTTGCGGTAGGTTTTCACGGCATCGAGCGCCTTCTGCTCGAAATACTCGTCCATGAGCATCTTCCAAAACTCGTCCATGTTCAGGATGAAGCGGCGTCCGTCGATCAGGGACTCCATGCGATGAAAGAGATACATCACCGTCACGGTTCGCGTTTCCTCGTTCTCGAGGAAGTCCGTCACGTCGAACCCGAAGTGCCGTCCAGTGCCGAGCGAAATGGCATCGGTCGGGTTGTCCAGAAGCCAACCCAGCGAGCCGCCGGCGCACCACTTCGAGAAGCGCGCGGCGTTGCCGTTCGGATCGGTTGGATCGAAAAACTCCTTGATCGCCGAGAAGCGCCGTGTCGCGTAGGGCATGCGGTAGACGCCATTCACCGCTTCCTGCACCTCGTGTTCGCGATCGGCAGAGAAGCGGAAGTCACGGTCGCTGCCCTTGATGCAGCGCTTCACCAGATCCATGACCCATTGTCGGTTGCCCGGCGTGTCGGGTAACGCCAAAGGGTTGAAGCCCGTTTGCTTGCCGTTCTGCAGCGTGTGGTACTGGCCGCCCATGGCGCGGATAAAGATTTCCTGGCCACGATCCTTGTCGAAGGTGAAGACGGTCGGCTTGTATTTTTCGGCCTGGGCCAGCATGAACGTCTGGATGACGGTCTTGCCGGCGCCGGTCGGGCCAAGCATAAGCGTATGGCCCGCTACGCGGTCATCTTGCTTGGACTCGTCCAGTCCCTTACGGCCACCGGGTGGTAGGTGGAAGTTGAAGTAGAATGGCGTGCCCGACGTCGTTTTCAGCAGGGTTAGGGCTGGCCCCCACTGGTTACCGTGGGTGCGGCCGTGCGGGTAGTTGTGGAAGCCGGTGAATCCGATGAAGTTCCCGGAACTGATCGCAGCGGGGCGCGGGCGCAGATCGAAGTTGCCCGGCAATTGCGCGAAGTAGGCCGCTTCAAGGCACTCGTCCTCGCGCACGGCCAGGAACCCGGCCTCGCTCAACATCGTGCGAGCTTCGGCCAGGCGTTCTTTGAGCTGGCGTTGCGTGTCGGCCAGCACCATCAAGCTCAGGTGGTGCTCGCCGTAGATGGAGCGGCTGGCCGACAAGTCGTCCAGCGCGTCAGAAATCGACTCCATCTGCGAAGACGATTTGTCTTTGGCATTACGCAGCAAGCGTTGCTGCTTGTCCAACGCGGCAAGTGCCTTCGTCTTCGAGTACGTGGCGAAACTCTGCGTCAGCACGAAGGGGAAGGGTATCGTGAGAGCCACCACCAGGTGGCCCGGCTCCGTGCGTTCCACTTGATACTCTGACACCGCCGCGATCGCTCCGAGGCGCGTGGATGTCATGTCGCGCACTTCAAATTGATCGACACCGAAGCTAATGCGCGCATTGCCGATCGCAAAGCGCGCACTTCCCTTCGGGATTGCCACGCGCTGCCAGGTGCAGGTCAACAGGTAGTGGTAGAACTCCAGCACTTCGGAGCAGACCAGGCCATTGTACTCATAGGTTTCCAGCCGTCGCGCGCCGTAGCGCGCAAGGCCAGCCTTCACCGTGTCGGCCAGCTCGTCGAGGTGTTCGCTTTGCGCGTCGATGTCATCCTGGATCGACTGCTGGGTCTTCTTTCCGCCGAAGTCGAACCACTTGGCCGCGCCGTGTTTGCCGCGCACGATCAAGGTCAGGTAGTGCGAGTTGACCATCATGGCCAGACCCTGGAGGCTGGCCTTGTACTTATCGTTTAGGTCGCTCGCAAAACCGATATCGAAATACCCGTCAGGGTATCTGTTGCGCGGTTCGCGGAGCAGGTGCGTCCAGATCGCCACATCATCGGCGCCGATGTTCTTGAGCAGGCCTTTGAGGGCTTCATGCCAACCCTGCAGGTCTTCGTCGTCGGCCGCCTCGTGGGCGATGCCGGCGATCTTGAACACGGTCGCCATCTCGCCGCCTTTCAGTCGGACGTTGTGCCGCGTGATGTGTGACGTTACAGGCACATGCTCGGCTATCGGCCGAGCCTGGTTCACGAGGGCTTGCTTCGCTTCGATGGACGAAGACATGGTAAATCCTTGTCTCAACGGCGCTTGCGCGCCCGGAGGGGAGAGTACGAACCGCTTTTCCAGTAATGCCGTGTGCGGTGCGCGCCTTTGGTCTTGAGCTGGAGCAGCACATAGCGGAAAGCCCGCGGATCACGGGCGCAAACCAGGCGGGCAAGGGCGTAGAGGACTACGCCCATGCCCAGGGACATGATCGACCACATGATGTCGAGGTTGGCGATCTTGGTTACCAAGAACACCACCATCGTTCCTGCCCCTATGCCGGCTGCGGCTTCGATCGGCAAGCTGAAGATCATGGCTGGCCGAGTCAGCCCGCCGAACAATGGATCGGCTCGCAATTTGTTTTCGTCACGTGGGCCGCTCATGGCGATCAACCGAAGTTGGTGTTGGTCGAGTTACCAAACAGGCCCTGCACCACAGCGGTAGCCATACCGGCCACGACGCAGCCAATCAGCACCTGGCCGACCGTACGCCATTCCATGCGACCGAAGGCGGCCATGACGCCGGAGCCGAGTACGGCCACCACGAGGATGAAGTACACGCCCGTCCACAGCCAGGACAGGGCCGAGTTCGCCTGCGTTTTGAGCTGGCTGGCCGCGTCCTGCGTAAAGGCAAGGCTCGGATGCACGATTATCAAGGTGGCGATCGTGAACATCAGGGCGAAGGAGAGGAAGTTGGTTCCGCGGGTGGCGATGCGGGAGAGTTTGACGGCAGGCGTGGTGGCTGCGGTAACGGCAGCGAGGGTTCGCAGGGACAGATCGTTGGCGCGGTGAGCGAGCGAATGGTTACCGTTCATGAGGATGGTTCTCCAGGGAGAGTAAGGTCGGTGACAGAGGGCCGTGTTTCTCAATCGTTGCGATGAGGCGATCAAGGGCTTGGTAGTAGCGAGCCTCCTTTTTCAGGGACGCGAGGGTGACGAACTCGTTTTTCCATGCTGGCAAAGCTTGCAAGGCCCGTCCTTCGGCGTACCGCGTTATCAGCAGTTGTCGCATCATTGGTTGCGATAGCAAGTCCGCCCATTCCGCCTCGTACACCGTGACGGAGGTCGCTTGCCAAGTGGTCGGCTGGTAGAAGGTTTTGCGCTGGATGTCGGCCATAGTTGTAAGAATTCCACCGGGTTTTACTGGCGAAATACATGGCGGGAGACACGTTCAGGCGATTAGCTGGCTGGGTCACTGGCCACCATCCTGCCCGGCGGCGCTGGCTTGGGGGGCGGCACCGAACACCATGACCGCCGTGGCGGCTGGTGTGGCGCTGCTGGTTTTGGCAGGCTCCACTACGGACGAGCCTTGTTGGGCTTGCCCGTAGACGTCCCACGCCGGTGCCGGGACAGGGCGTTCGGCCGTGACTTGAACAGCCGCCAGCTGGGCGGCTGCAGAGGTGCCTTCGCTGGTCGCACCATCAATGCTCGGCACCGTGTACGTGCTGCGCACTTGCGCCACGTAGCCGTTCACAAGGCCGCCGCTTTGCGTGCCAGTGTTGTACGCCGACAAGGCCGCGTCGAGCGCGGCCTGATCGTTGGCGGCTGTGGTACGTGCCTTCAAGTAGGCCTCTGTCAGCAGTTGCGCGGCAGCCTTGACGTTGAGGCACGGGTCGAAAGCCTGAGCGACAGTCAGCTTCAACCTCGCTAGGTTGGCGCTATTGATTTGACCGAGGCCCAGGTCGATGTTTTTGCCTTGCGAGATGAACCGTTGCGCGGCGTCGGTAGCGTCGGTGGCGTTCTTCGACTGGATGGTTTGGTGCGGATCGGCATTGATGCCGATGAGGTTTGGGTCGAAAGCCGATTCGGCGCGTACCAGATTGAGGATGGTGTTCGGAGCGACCTGGGGAGCGCAACGCGTGATAGTGTGCGCCAGTTCGCGCGGGATCACGGTATTTGCAGTGGTATCGGCTACGGCAGCGGTCGCGGTCAGTGTCACCAGTGAAGTAATCACTTTTGCAACTTTGATGGCGTTCATTGCCGTCATTCTGCGCGTGGATTCTTCCAACAATCGCATCGCTAAATCTTTGAACAATTGCAGTCGAGCAGGTTTGCGCAATAGTGCGTCTCGCCTCATTGATTTTGTCGAAAATGCTAATAAAATCAATAAATTGACATAATTTACATGCGGGCTCGCGGAGCGGTTGCCGCTTTTGGCAACTTCTCGCGTGGCATTGTCAGCCGTGTCTTTGATGGATAGCCCTGGGAAAGCCACACCAGAAGCCAAATCTGAACGAGCTGGAGACTGAGTCGGGAATCGCTGGCATGCCAGCGATCTCCTCTGATCGTGAACCATGTCGCCTGCGGCGTCGTATCCGTTCGCCTCCCGTCGACGTAGTAGGCAAGCCAGAGGTCTGCGGACAAGACGCACAAAAAATCGCGCTCTACGCGGAGATCCGCCGAGCGAAAACAGTCTTTCCTGCAGCGAGTGCAGCATCATCTTCCATGCCCCTGTCCCCTGTTCCACCGTTTCCTATCGGTGTTTTCAGAAGCTAGCACACATCATTATCGGTGTCACTGGATTTTGGTGCGAATAGTGACACTTCCGCCTTAGTCGCAGGCCGAGACGATTTCGCAGTGGCGGCCAATGAAGATCATTTTTGGTTTTCATTGAGTCTTCATGGATTTGACAGCGGTCTTCTCCGGTCTTTCCGACTATATGCATTCGGCAGAGTTTCGCGATGTGGCGCGACACCCGGAACATCCCAGCGCGTTCACGCGTCAACGCAAACTTCCCCTTCCCACCCTGGTGACCCTCCTGGTGAGTGGTATGCGCAAAAGCGTCCAGGCTGAAGTGGACGAGTTCTTGCTCGCGTCAAACAACAGGTTGATTGGGTGCGTGAGGTGAGCGAACAGGCTGTGGCCCAGGCGCGGGCCAAACTGTCTGGTTTCGCGATTTCCTGCTTAACGATCATCTTGTCGAATGCGCTGACGCCGCGGGCTTTGTGCCGCACTGGCGTGACCGGCGCTTGGCGGCGGCCGATGACTCGACGATACGTTTTGCTATTCGTGCTAGTCATGTTCCACGCGCCGCCGACGCCGACCCGATGGTCTTCGGCTTGTATCTGCTCGGCGCCGAACTCATGTTGTTGGCTTCCGTGCGCAGTACCCACGCGAATGAACGGCAAATGCTGTTCGAGCAGATCGTGGCACTGGCACCACCCAGTCCCAGGGATGTTGCGGACTATGAATGTCCTGCCACACCCATAAAAGTGCGCGGGGTGCGCCATGTCGCTTCGGCCGGTCGCGTGCGTGTGCTCATGACCACTGCTCTTTGATCGGAGCCTGTTTCCAGCCAAGGCCTTTGGCGATTTGTATCACCCGCGCTGGCGTATCGAAGAAGCGTTCAAACGCCTCAAACACCGCCTCAATCTGGAACCTGTCTCAGGTCTGTCGCAACTGGCCGTGATGCAGGATCTGGACGCCAAAGTCATGTGCGACAATCTGCACGTGCTGGTCGCCGCCAAGGCTTATAAAGAAGCCAGCTTACCGGAAAAACATAGGATCAATCGCACCTACGCGATGACGGCTTTCCGGCCGGTGCTGTCGGTGCTCCTGTTGGGGTATGACATTTGCAACCGACTCCATGACGTGCTCGGCCTTATTGCACGACGAACTTTTGTGCATCGACCCGATAAGTCCAAGTCGCGGGACCGGCATCGGCCCAAGCCACATAAGCTCGCTGATTACTAAGGCGTGTTGAGGGGCGTTAAGGCTAATGGCACTAAACTTAAGGCCCAGCGAATTTCGGGGCTGACGCACAGCATTGAAAATAAAAGAAAAAGGCTGATTCGTGTTGGTAGGATGTTGTCGTCGAACAAACGTCGCCAGATACAACGGGTAATCATGCTGCTCCAGCTTGCCGCAGAATTCCTTGCCACAGTCAGTCAGGACACGAAGCACGGGAACATCACTCGCTGCAAAGAATGGCAACACCTTGTCGTTCAACAAGTCGGCAGCGGTAATTGGCGTCTTGGTGGGATGTAGTTTGGCAAAGGCTACCTTGCTGTAGGTGTCGACATAGGTCTGTTGATAAATACGACCAACACCTTTCAGGGTGCCAACATAAAACGTGTCCTGTGAGCCAAGATAACCAGGATGCGCGGTTTCGATTTCGCCACATGCCACATCATCGTCAGACTTCCTTTCCAGCGCTACCACCTGGGCCTCCGTGAGCACCGCGTCACTTTAGGCAACGTGTTTTTCCAGGGCACGGAGCCGTTGCTTGAAGTTAGCCAGCTGATGCCTTAACCAGATGGAGCGCACACCGGACGGGCTGACAAACGTGCCGCGCTGGCGTTATTCGTTGCTAACACGTACCCGGCCATACTTCTACACTTAAAGCCAGAACGCCTCAGAACTAGAATAGATTCTCCATTCGGCACTAGGAATAGATTCTCCATTCGGCACTAGGATGATAGTATCAGTCTCGGCAGTTCCGCCACTCCGCAGGGCGAATCCTGCGATCGGACTCCGGCAATGACGAAGGCGTTGGCGCGAAACGCCGTGGCAGCGACAGCCGCACATTTCGGCGGACGTGCCGGGCATTTCATGATAATGGCGTTCCTGCTGGCGACGCAGAACACCTACGCGTCGACGCTGGCAGCGTCGTTGTTCCTGTCGCGGTTCGGCGTCTCGGCGATCCCCATTTACTACGTCTTGTTTGCCGCGATCTCGATTCCGTGTTCGATCATGCTGTCGGGAATTATCGATCGCTTCCCCCGCCGCGTGATCCTCAAGTTTATGCTCGGCGTATTCGTGCTCGTAAGCCTAACGATGTCGGCCGTGCTCAGACTCGGCGACAGCTGGTACTACGTCGTCTATCTGGGCATCTCGGTGTGCGAGCAGCTACTGTACAGCATCTATTACGTGCTGTTCGCCGACTATTTCAGCGTCACCGACGCCAAGCGCGCTATCGGGCGTGTCGCCGTTGGCATGGCCTTGGGCGGGCTGATTGGCGGCGCCGGCGTTGGTTCCGTCAACGCGTTCGCAGGCCCCCGCATCGCCTTGTTGTTGACGCCTGCGCTGGTGCTTGTGGTGATTGCATATTTCGCCTGGTTGTCGCGGCGGCATCAACCACTCGAAGACGTCGAGCCGACTGCTGAGGAGAGCCTACGCCTGATGCCTCGGCTCCTGCGGCGCTACCCGCTGGTTTCCCTCCTGGCCGCGGCGATGTTTCTCAACGTGTTCCTGCAATGCGTATCAGAATATCTGGCATTCTCGATCTACACCCTGCACTTTCCCAGCATTGACCGGCTGGCGACCTTCCTGGGGTTCATTCAGGGAGGTCTCAATCTGCTCGGCTTCGTCATCATCGTCGCCTTTACCGATCGGCAGATGACAAGGCTTGGCGTTGTTGTCATGAATCGCGTCTATCCCGCATTAAACACGCTGTCTTTCGGCGTGCTGTCGGTCTCCACCTCGCTGCCGGCCGGAGTCCTGGCCAACATTGCCTACGACCCGTTCGTTTATGGGATCGACGTGCCGGTCGGGATCATGAACTACAACGCAATCCGTTACCGACTGGTCGGACGCGTGCGCGTCTTCATCGACGGCTTCGTTTATCCACTCGGGCTGGCTTTCGCCGGCGTGTCGCTGGAGGCCTTCCAGCGCGGTCTAAGTCTGCGCACCATCGCGCAGATTGGCTTTGTCGAAAGCCTGCTGCTGTTCGTCATTCACTGGTATATTGGGATCCACTACGTCCGCGGCTTACTCGACATGCTCCGTGACGGCGTCGTCGACTTCGAGAATGTCGACCGCGCCATCCGCCTGCCGCCGGAAACCATCGCCGAGATCCGCACCATGCTACGCAGCGATTCGCGTACCGCCTATGCCGCGCTACAGATGGCGCTGTGGTGCAACCACGAGTTCGGCACCGACGAGATCGCTCCAGCGCTGGCAGCGATCCCGATTGGTCAGGGCCGAGCCATCATGGAGCGCCTAACGGTTTCGGTGACGCCCGCGCGGCATAAGACCTTCGAGGAGCTGGCACGCTCGCCGATCCCTGCGGTGCGTCAGCTCGCGCTCGAGGTGTTGGCGAGGTGCACTAGGCTGCATCCCGGCGACCTCGACGCACTAATGGACGATCCTGATGAAGGCATTCGCAGTGTAGCCGCCGCGACGCTTCTTTGCGCCGAGCCGAGCAATGCAACGGCTCTCGCCGTGCTGGGCCGGCCACTGAAGCCGGAATCCGCGCTCGGCGCCATCGGGGTGCTGCGATTCTGCGACAGCGAAAGCGCTGGTGAGATACTGTCGTTGTTTGGTGCTCACGGCGACGGCCAAGTGCGTGCCACCGCATTGAACGCAGTGGGATCGTTCAAAGCCCACACCGCCAACACCCTGAACTGGGCGCGACGCGCGGCATCCGACGACTCGCCAGGAGTACGTGAATCGGCACTGCGCGTTCTGGCGCAGATGGTTCCGACTGACGAACTAAACGAGGTACTTGACGTCGCTTGGACAGATCCCTCCTCCCGTGTCCGCCAAGCTGTTGTCGAAACGCTCAGTATCCGCGGTAAGGACGCGCTACCGTCCTTGAATGCGCAATTGTGGAACGGGCGCGAGGAGGCGCAGCTTGCCGCTATTGAGGCGCTCGGCCGCATCCAGGGCGCCGACGCCGAGCAAAACCTGTTAGAGATGCTGGAGACCACGAAGTTTCCCTTGATTGCGCTCTACCGGCGGTTCGCACAGCATTGCGACGCCAAGCGCCCCGGCTGGCAGTCGATGTCGTTCGTGATCGACGACAGCACGCGCCGCGTGCTTCGTCTGGTGCTGCAAGCCCTCGAAGCGCTCGGCCATCACCGCACCCTCAATCTCGCGCGTACCGCACTGAGGGCCTCCGACGAACGCACTCGCGCCAACGCGATCGAGAGTTTGGCGACGCTGCCACACCGGCAGTTCGTGGTGCCGTTGGCGCCGCTGTTGGAAGAGCGTGTGGCTGGATCCGGCAAGCTCGATCGCGATCAGACACTGCTCATTCTCCGTGACGCCCAGGCTATCGACGATGAGCGCCTGCGAGCCGCGGCGGTAATTGCCTGGCACGCCGAGACCGGTGACATTCCGCCAAGCGCATGGGCGGACTCTTCGCAACTGGTCGCCGATGCCGTCCGCAGCCTGATACAGGGAGGCACCGAAGATCGCCCATACCGACAGGAAGCCACGATGAGTCGTATTGCGTTCCTTCACTCCGTGCCGCTGTTTTCCGATACCACGTTCGACGACCTTATCGTGCTCGACCGCACGCTTACCTGCGAAACTTATCTACAGGGCGAGAACATCGTCACCGAGGGTGAGGCCGGCGACCGCATGTACATCGTCTATCGGGGCGAAGTCGTCGTGCGCAAGCAGACGCCGGACGGCAACCGGGAACTCGCTCGGCTCGGTATAGGTGAATTTTTCGGCGAGATGTCGTTGTTTGACAACGAGCCGCGCTTGGCGACGGTTTCGGCGCTCGATGACGTCGAGATGCTGGTGATCACACGCGACCGTTTCCACAACTTAATCGAGCAGCGCCCTGCCGTCCTGATGCAGCTCTGCGCCGCGCTGGTGCGTCGGCTGCGCAAGACGGTGACTTGACGCCTCCGCGACGATGCGCCGGCTCAGATAGGGCGAGAACGAGTTGGGGTAGCGGCGTTGCAAATCAGGTCGCCGCCAGTCGTCCGGGCGGACGAATTTGCGACAGTTTGGCGCGCCACATTCGCATGCGAAGCTCAACAAATCGTGCGAGTCGCACATTGCATAGTCGAAGCAGATCTCCTCGCCCGGCTCGATACGCCGAAGCGTCACAAGACTGCTGGCGCCGGAGAGGCCGGCATTGGGCTGGCACGAGTGATTGATGAAGTCGGCGCCAGCGACGCTATCGCGCGGAGTTACGAGGTGTAGGTAGTCCTCGATCTGCATTGCGTAGAACTGCTCCTCGCGCGTCAGGCGCCGTAACTCATCACTCGTCATGATAACGCCGCCCCAAATGCACAGCAGCTCGTGAAGCTCGAGCCGCCGCGCTGCGAATACGCCTTTGCCGCCTTTGCCGAGGAGTTCTCTCACTACGAGGCCGTCAGCGAGGTAGTGCACGGCTATGACGTCTTGTTTGCTTGCAGCACGATGACCATGCGCCGCGCGTCGTGACTATTGTCGAAAGGCTGGTCGAGCCGGTAATCACCATAGCAGTCGAGCAAGCTCATGGCTCCCGACAGCTTGGCGAGTGCGGAAAACTCCTGGAACGTGGTAAAGCGCTCGCGGGCCTGCTCGCGAAAAACCTTGCGCTCGCCATACTCATTGACCGTCATCACTACCTCGCATTCGACAACTTGAGTCAATGGATCGGCGCTTGGCTTGTTGACCGCCCAATCGATCACCACGCGGACGCCGTCACGTTCACCCTTGTATTGGAAATTGCCGTAATCCCACATCGAGCAATCACGCGGATGGGTGAGCTCGATGACGTAGAGGCCGCCCGGCGTCAGGTTGGTTGCTACCGTGCGGAAGTGATTGATGATCTGCTCTTGCGTCTCCAGGCAGTCAATGCTGTCGAAGCTGTTGAGCGCGAGATCGACCGGCGCAGGCAACGTGAAGTCACGCATATCGCACGCGAAATAATCGATAAGCCCGTTCGTTTGCGGCTCGAGCCCTCGGGCGAATTCGATCATCTCCGGCTGCAGATCGAGTGCATAGGCCTGAATACCGCGCGCCGCGAACGCCTTGGCGTGGTAGCCGGGCCCGCAAGCGATATCGACCATGCTGCGCAACGGCCGACCGTTTTGGCAGGAATAGAGATCAGTGAGGAACTGCACTTCGCCGCTGACATCGCGTTGGAACACGATGTCGTAGTAAAGGGCACGCCGGTAGATATCTATGTATTCGCCCACGACAATCTATCGGAAATAATAAAGTGGCCTGGAAGTGTGCTGCTAAAGGAAGTGAAAGCGCACCATGGTGTCTAGCGGCATCGGTAGCAACCTCGGCGTCCTTCTCTCGGGTAGTTCAGCTCGATCAGCTTCTCTAACACTTTTAGGGCACCACCTGCTCTAGAAACTTCTCGCGGCGCGTCTGCCGCTTCTTGGTGCTGTAGACCAGTGAGGCGAACATGGTTTGCTTCGTAACGAGGTAGATTTGGGTGACGGCATTAAGACGCCAGAAAAAAAGGGTGGTGAATAAATCAGAGCAGTCTTAGCTTTAGGATCACAAGGTCGCTTCCCGGACGACTTGTCGAAAATTTATGTAAAGAAACACTACGCCGCCTAGCGGTGTAATGTCAACCTGATTCCGTGAGCTCCCGACTCGTAACCCGCATGCACGCTTGCTTTGGGAGTGATCGTGGATACCACGATGATGGAGAAGGCCGTGGCGCACCCGGCGGACTCGCGTCTTCTGGAGCGGTGCCGGGAACATCTGGTGAAAGCGGCCGACCGACACGGGCCTGAGGCTGCGCCAAAACTACCATCGGGAAGCGCCACGGGCGACCGAAAATGCGTGGTCAGTGACGTATATCGCGATCGCAGCTTCGAGGTCGAAACGGCAGCACGTTTCCGCCGGTGGCAGCCTGTTTCTGTTCAGCGGTGTGTTCGGTTGGTTCGGGTGTATACAACTCGAGGGTGGGCAAAATCAGCGCTGTAAGCGTATTGCCCATCATCCACAGATGACCGGCTTTCCGGTCGTCACCATCGATGCTTACCTCGAAACTGTAGCGCCGCTCCACCACGTGCTGGTCACCAAAGCGACGCCAACGCCATCCGCTTAGCCCTACGGTTTCGTCCAGCAATTGCAAGCCGTGCTGCTGGCAGCGTGAGCGTGCTTCATGGATCGCCTGGTCCCGGGCACGGCTAAGCCGCAGCCATGTCCCAATAATGGTGACAAGAACGAACAATAGGAAGAGGGTAGCGAAGTCGCCCATACATGGAGTGTGTGGGCGACTCGGCGTGGCTGCAAGATCAGTGAACTTTCAATCGCAACGAAAGATCGATGGCCCGCACGTGCTTGGTCAATGCCCCGACCGAGATGTAATCGACACCAGTACGGGCGTAGTCGCCAATGGTGTTGAGATCGACGTTGCCGGAAATCTCCAGCGGTACGCGTCCTGCTGTCTGTGTTACGGCTTCGCGAATCAGTGGCAAGGTGAAGTTGTCCAGCATGATGCGGTCCACGCCGGCATCCAGTGCCTGCTGCAGCTCGTTGAGGTTTTCCACTTCCACTTCCAACAACAGAGAGGGGTGAAGTTTGCGGGCTGCCTTAACGGCGGCGGCAATGCTGCCGGCAGCAATGATGTGGTTTTCTTTTACCAGGATCGCGTCGTACAGACCGATGCGATGGTTATGACCGCCACCGCAAAGCACCGCATATTTCTGCGCCAGACGCAGGCCGGGTATGGTTTTGCGGGTGTCGAGCACGCATACCTTGGTGCCGGCCACGGCAGCCACGTGGGCGGCGGTGTGGGTGGCGGTGCCAGATAGCAATTGCAGGAAGTTGAGCGAAGTGCGTTCGGCGCTCAGCAGTGCGCGTGCGTTGCCGTGTACTTCGCAGATCACCGTGCCCGGTGTAGCGCGGTCGCCGTCGCTGACGTTCCAGTCGATCCGCGCTTCTGGATCGAGCTTGCGAACGGCAGCGTTGAACCACGGAATGCCTGCGATCACCGCGTCTTCGCGACAGATGAGTTGCGCAGTGGCCTTGGCATCGGCGGACAACAGGCTAGCAGTGGCGTCGCCTTTGCCAAGATCCTCGGCAAAGGCACGTTCCACATCGGCATGGATAACGGCTTGGTCTGGCGGAGTGAAGCGAAGCGCAGTACTCATTCGGTATCGTTGGGGCGAGCGTCTTCATGGCTCAGTCGATCAACGATAGCATCCATCGCACGATCGAACAGCGCGTTCGATGCAAGGATGCGGGCGTGACCATCGACCATCACTGTGGCGAGTTCGTACGGCGAATAATCCGCCACCTTGAGGCCGCGCCGATTGACAAACAGGTAGCGGCCGCTCATCGGGCTGATCCACGACAGCTTGGCGCGTTCGAAGTGGTCGCCTTCGCTATTGAATTCCAGCCAGCTGCCGGGTTTGAGCGCGTTGATGCGTTCGAGTTCTTCACGCACTTCCGGCGCGATCGCCGCAGCTTCGGGTTCGGCATTGGCTGGATCGTCTTCCAGGTCGGCCATGCTTTCGGCCAGCGGCTGGATGCTTTCCGGAATCGGCAGCGGCGACAGCGTGGCTTCGGCTGTCTGCGGCTGTTTGGTAACTGGCGCCACTTCGCCCAACTGCTGGCGATAG
This sequence comes from Dyella sp. M7H15-1, assembly GCF_004114615.1. NCBI lineage: Bacteria > Pseudomonadati > Pseudomonadota > Gammaproteobacteria > Lysobacterales > Rhodanobacteraceae > Dyella > Dyella sp. M7H15-1. The sequence continues at coordinate 986,179 of NZ_CP035300.1, read as the reverse complement.
TAGGTGTGCAACTGGCTAAGCAGACGCTCGATATCGGCGTCCTGGAAAGCCACGTTGGCCAAGCCTTTGCGCAGCGCTTGCTCTATGCCCGGCAGCAACTGGCGCAGGTCGCGCTTGGCTTCGGGCGTGCGCACCGACTTGGTGCTGGCGATAAAGGCATCGACAAAACGCAGTGCTTCGCGGAGTTCGGAAGATTCTTCACCCCTGCGCAAGATGGTGAGCACCATGTAATTCGCCCAGGCGCGCGACAGCACCCCATGGATCAGCGGTGGCAACACGTGATCGCCGACACGGCTGAGAATTTCGCGTGCGGCGCGACGACGCGCCTGCTCGAGCTTTTCGCGACCGCGGGTGGATTCGGCCACGCGTTGCTCGGTCAGTTCGGCGCGGCGACGATTGGCTTCCTGGAATTGCTGTAGCTCGGCGTACAAGCGATCGAAGATGGTCATGTCATCGTCGAACTCCTGTAGCAGGCGTTCGACGATGGCCTTGATGGTGTCGTGCAGCCGGCCATCGCGGTCGGATTCTTCCGACCAGCTCTTGGCCGCTTCGGCCAGGCCATCCAGTAGGCGACGCGCCGGATGCTGGCGATGCGCAAACAGCTTGCGGTCGAGGATGGCGGCTTTGAGATAAGGAATCTGCAGACGCGCCAGCATCACCTGCATCTGCGGCGGCAGGTTGCGGTCTTCGAGAATGAACTCGAACAGCATGCCAACCAGGTCGATGGTGTCTTCGTCCATCGTCGCGACCTGGCCGGGGCGTTGGCCTCGTAGGGAGCTAAGTTGCGACAGGAGCTGCTCCTTGAGCTGCAGCACCTGCTGGGTGAGATCCAGCATGCTGGTGCCCATGGACAACGGGGCCAGCGGCACGGTGGCGGCCTGGCTTTGCAGCACGCTGAGTGCGCCGATCAACTCGTTAGCGGTCGGCAACGGTCCCTGGGTGATGGCCGACAGCGGCACATTCGGATGTGCGCGCCGCGCACCGAACAGGGTACGCAGTGTCTGTAGCAGTTCGGCAGATGCCTCACTGTCATCCGCAGCGATCGGAGCTCCGTTGTCGTCAGCGGCTCCGGCTGCTGCGCCGGCACCACTCGCGGAACCGCCTGGGCGCACCACTTCGTGACGCAATTGCGGCAATACGCCAGCACGCATCAGTTCGCCGCTGGTCTCCTGGTACAGCTCGTCCAGCGCGGCCATGACATAGCGATCGAACAACTTGTAGATGATCAACTTGACACGCATGTCGGCGCTGAGTTCGCGCATCGACTGGCGGAATGCCTGGGCCAGCAGGGCGGGGCCGATCGGGTTGGTGGCATCCTCGATCTTCGCGCCACCGCAGATCACCGACAGTCGCTGGTTTACCGCGAACAGATCGCGGGTGAGACGGGTTTCGTTTTTGCCAATCATGCTGGTGATGGCCAGCGATTCTTCCAGCTCGTTGTCGGCGACCAATGACAATTCGATCGAACCGGCCAACGGGGCGGGCGTGCTGCTTGGGGGGTAGCGGTGCCCGCTGACGAAATCGCTCAGCTCGTGCGATACCTGGGCCAGAAAATGGCGTTCAATGACTGGGCGGCGCTTGCGCACCTCGCGCATGCCGTCGAAGTAATGCATCTGCGCGGCATTGTTCTCGGCTTTTTCAGCCAGATCGAACAGGGTGTCGTCCACATGCTCGAACATGTTGCCGACATATTGCTGCAGGCGGCGCGTGGCGATATGGCGGACGGCATTCAACAGGTCTCCTCCACGGCCGCTGGAGGGATCCAGTCGGTCGCTCAGATTAATGATGTTCGATGGCTCGTTAGCTGGATTCATCACCACACCCCTGTGGTTGGCCAAATGGCTAGTCGCGACGGTCTTCTGGCTGGTTTGTCGAACATAAGTGAAAACGGGATTTCCCGCCATGCAGACCGTCATGAATTTTCATTTTGCCGTTAGGATCGATAGAAACCTAACAGGTTCTGGAGTCGGGCTGCTTTCAGACTGCGGCCGGGAAATCGTTGAGCTGGGTGGTGCCAATGCCCTCTTCGGGTAACATCACAGGGATGCCATCCTCGACCCGGTAGACCACCTTGCGGTCCATGGTGATCAATCCTTCGCTCAGCCGACCCTGCACTGCAACATCTGCCACAGTGACCACCTGGCCGGCATCGATCGCCTTGTTCAAGGCATGGAGTTCGCTGCTGTTGAGCAGACGCACCGGGGTTTTGCTCACCGGGCAACAGAGAATGTCGAGCAGGCGCTTGTCCATGGGGTAGGGCAGGTATCGTTGCCATGTGGGGAAGCACGTACAATATACCCTTTTGGACGACCGAAGCCATGACGGTAACAACGGCAGCACCGAAAGTTGGTGTGGTGATGGGATCGCGTTCGGATTGGGAAACCATGACGCATGCGGCCGAAGTGCTACAGGAACTGGGCGTGCCCCACGAGGTACGGGTGGTTTCCGCACACCGCACGCCGGACTTGCTGTTCCAGTACGCCGAAGAGGCCGTTGGTCGCGGTATCCAGGTCATCATTGCTGGCGCCGGTGGCGCAGCCCATCTGCCGGGCATGCTGGCTGCCAAGACCCGCTTGCCAGTGCTTGGCGTTCCGGTGCAGTCCAAGGCCCTTCAGGGCATGGACTCCCTGCTTTCCATCGCGCAGATGCCGGCCGGCATTCCGGTGGGCACCCTGGCGATCGGTCGCGCGGGTGCAGTCAATGCGGGCCTGCTCGCGGCCGCAGTGCTTGCGTTGCACGATCCGGTGCTGGCAAAGGCCGTGGATATCTATCGTTCCCGTCAGACTCAGGCCGTTCTGGACAACTCGGATCCCCGCGCGTGATCGTACGTAAGCAACCTGTTCTGGGCATCCTCGGTGGTGGCCAACTGGCCCGCATGCTAGCGCTCGCTGCGGCGCCGCTAGGTGTGAAAACCCTGGTGGTGGACAGCGCGGCCGACGCCTGTGCCGGTCAGGTGGCTCCCTTGTGTCTGGCCGATTGGACTGATTACGCCGCGCTGGAAAAATTTGCCGCCGCGGTCGATGTGATCACCTTCGATTTCGAAAATGTGCCGGCTGAAACCGCGCATTGGTTGGTCGAGCGCGTGGCGGTGTTCCCCGATCCGCGTGCCTTGGCGGTGGCGCAGGATCGTCTGGCCGAGAAAACCCTGTTCCGCGAATGTGGTTTGCAAACACCCGCCTTCCAGGCGGTCGATACCCGCGAAGATCTGGATCGGGCCTTGGCCGCGATCGGTGCGCCGGCCATTCTCAAAACCCGTCGCCTTGGTTACGACGGCAAGGGGCAGTTCCGTATCAAGCAGTTGTCGAATGCCGATGTGGCGTGGGCTGCGCTGGGTGCGCAGGCCGCTGTGCATGGTTTGATTCTGGAAGCGTTTGTGCCGTTCGAGCGCGAGCTGTCCGTATTGGCGGTGCGCACGCGCGCTGGTGATTTCCGTATTTGGCCGCTGACGCAGAACTGGCATACCGACGGCGTGCTCAGTCTCAGTCTTGCGCCGGCACCGGATGTCGATACCTTGCAGGAGCGCGCCGCCGAATTGGCGCGCATTCTTGCCGAGCGCTTGGGTTATGTCGGTGTATTTGCGCTGGAACTGTTCGTTAAAGATGGCGAGCTGCTAGGCAATGAGATGGCGCCGCGTGTGCACAACTCCGGCCACTGGACCATCGAAGGAGCTGTTGCCAGCCAGTTCGAGAATCACGTGCGCGCGGTGCTGGGTTTGCCATTGGGCGATACCTCGGCCCACGGCTTCTCGGCGATGTTCAACTGGATTGGCGAGTTGCCCGATGCAACGTCGGTCCTGCGTGCCATCGATGGGCACTGGCACGATTACGGCAAACAGCCGCGGCCCGGGCGCAAGGTGGGCCATGCCACGGTGTGTGCGAAAGATGCTGGGATGCTCGCTATGCGTATCGATGACATCGCACGTGTGTTGAAGCGCGAAGAGCAAGTGGCACCTGCGATGCGTGTACTTGTGAAATGATGCCCTGTTCCCTTTAGGGAAAGGGCTGGGATGAGGGGACAATCTTGCCTTGCGCTTATTTATATCGGAGCGAACTTCGAATAGAGTTTCTCGCGAAGTTGTCCTCTCAACGCAATCCTCTCCCCAGCGGGGAGAGGAGGAAAAGTGGGGATCAGGCGAAATTCTTCGCCGCGAAGTCCCAGTTCACCAGGTTCCAGAACGACTCCACGTACTTCGGACGCGCATTGCGGTAGTCGATGTAATAAGCATGTTCCCACACGTCGATGGTGAACAGTGGCTTGTCGCTGCCGGTGATCGGCGTGGCGGCGTTGGAGGTGTTCACGATGCCTAGCAAACCATCCGGACGCTGTACCAGCCAAGTCCAGCCAGAACCGAAGTTGCCGACAGCGGACTTGGTGAACTCTTCCTTGAACTTGTCGAAAGAACCAAAGGCTTTGTTGATCTCGTCGGCCAGCTTGCCGGTGGGGGCGTTGCTCTCGAGCGGTTTGCGCATCGAGTGCCAATAGAAGGTGTGGTTCCAGATCTGCGCCGCATTGTTGAACACGCCGCCGGATGACTTCTTGATAATGTCTTCCAGCGCGGCGCTTTCGAACTCGGTGCCCTTGATAAGGTTATTCAGGTTGGTCACATAGGACTGGTGGTGCTTGCCGTAGTGGAACTCCAGCGTCTCGGCTGAAATGTCCGGCTCCAGTGCGTTCTTTTCATAGGGCAGTGGAGGAAGTTCGATCGCCATGGGTCACTCCTGGGCGTTGGCTGAGGAAAGTGGTTTCAGAGCCCCGGATGGGACGCCGGGGCGGCTGGTACACTATTTATCTTGTTGCATTGTAGTGATGAATCGGAAGTTATGGACATCAACGAGCGAATCAAGGTGGTGCTCGCCGAGTACCCGATCGTGCTCTTCATGAAGGGCACGCCAGAGTTTCCGATGTGCGGCTTCTCCAAGCGCGCCGCACAGGCGCTGAAGGATGCCCATGCCATGTTCCATGTCGTGAACGTGCTGGCTGATCCGGAAATCCGTGCCGCATTGCCACACTACGCCAATTGGCCGACTTTTCCGCAGCTTTTCATCCAGGGTGAGTTGATCGGTGGTTGCGATATCGTGGAAGATTTGAAGGCCTCCGGTGAATTGGCGCGCATGGCCCATGATGTTGCGGGAGAAAGTCACGCATGAGCCTTCCGCTACAGCGTCTGCCTGAAACCTGGACACCTTCCAGCAAGGTGCTGGAGGAACGTGTGGTACTGGTCACCGGTGCCTACGGTGGCCTGGGTAGCGCAGTGGCGCGCGCCGCCGCACGAGCGGGTGCGACGGTGGTGATCACTGGCAAGCGCAAGCGTCGGCTTGAGCAGCTTTACGATGCGATGGTCAATGAAGGTTTGCCAGAGCCGGTGATTCATCCGCTGGATATGGAGTCGGCCACACCGCGCGATTACGAAGCATTGACCGAGGGTTTGCAGCGCGATCTTTGTCGATTGGATGGCATCGTGCATGCCGCGGCAAGCTTCGCGGGCCTAACGCCGATATCGATGTACAAGCCCGATGCCTGGCTGCGCGCCTTGCACGTCAATGTTTCGGCGCCATTTGCACTCACGCAGGCTTGCTTACCGCTGCTGACGAGTGCGCCGGATAGCGCGGCCGTGTTCGTACTCGACAATCCCGAACTGGTGCAGCGTGCGCATTGGGGTGCTTATGGCGTGTCAAAGGCTGCCTTGGAGCGCTTCGTTGCTATTCTGCACGAAGAGCACGACACGGGTGCGTTGCGCGTGCATGCCGTGCTGCCGGCACCGATGCGTACCATCTTGCGCCGCGCGGCGTATTTCGGTGAGGACACCCTGCAGCATCCGCTGCCAGACGCCACGGCCGAAGCGGTGATTTATCTCTTGAGCGAGCAGGCTGCCGTTGCGCGCGGTGCAGTGCTCGATTTGCGCGTGGCATGATGATGGCAGTGGGAATCGTGAATCGGGTGCGGGGAGAGGAACCATGGAAACGCAGATGACGACGTTGTCGGCAGCGATCCTACTGTTCCTGATCATGGATCCGCTCGGCAATATTCCGATCTTCCTGAGTCTGCTCAAGAGTGTGGCGCCCAAGCGTCGCCGCGCGGTGATGGTGCGTGAGCTGCTGATTGCATTAGCTGTACTGCTGGTATTTCTGATGGGCGGTCAGTTAATCCTCAGGCTGCTGCAGTTGCGACAGGAATCGATTAGCATCGCGGGCGGCATCGTGCTGTTTCTCATCGGCATTCGCATGGTATTTCCGCCGGCCGATGGCGGTGGCATTTTTGGCGGTTCCGGCGAGGGCGAGCCTTTTATCGTGCCAATGGCGATTCCCGGTGTGGCCGGTCCTTCCGCGATGGCGGCCCTATTGTTGCTGACCAATACCCAGCCGGGTCGCACCGCGGACTGGGCCATCGCCTTGCTGTGCGCGTGGCTGGCGACGGTGGTGATCCTGCTTAGCTCCACCTACCTGTTCCGTTGGCTCGGTGAAAGTGTGCTCACAGCACTGGAGCGGGTGATGGGTATGCTGTTGATTGCATTGTCGGTGCAAATGTTCCTGGGCGGTATCGCGGCGTATTTGCATCTGACGGTTTGAAGCCAACATTTTGTGCGCCCACTGGCTTGAACAAGCGCTTAAGAAATCGCCCGTATCCCATCGTGTATTCTCGCGATAGGGACAAGTTTGCCTGCGTAATTTCGCGCAGTTGTCACACTTGATCGGCAACATGCATCAAAACCAAGGGAGGCGGTCATGCTTCGCATTGAACAGACCCTTACCGAACGTCTGCCGTGGCTTGCGCAGCATCCGATGATCCGTCGGCCTGTTGCCGGCATGCTCGGTCGGCTTGCCGACGAAGCGGGTTTCAATCGCGTTCTTGATCGGCTTGCTGACACGTTGGGCTTCGACTTCGTCGAGAAGGTGCTCGATTTACTAGGGTGCAGCTATCACGTGCTGCAGCGCGAGCGGGAAAATATTCCCGTCGAAGGCGGCGTACTGATTGTCGCTAACCATCCACTCGGCATGCTCGATGCGATGGCATTGCTGCAATTGGTTGGCTCGGTGCGCCAGGATGTACGCATTATGGGCAACGATTGGTTGGCTGCCGTCCCGCAACTGGGGCCGTTGCTGTTACCGGTGGATGTTTTTGGTGGTGGTGCGGCGTCGCGCCTGCGTAATGTTTATCGTGCACTGGAACGTGGCGAAGCGCTGATTGTTTTCCCTGCGGGCGAAGTGTCACGCATGGGCCCGTCGGGTGTGCGCGATGGGCGTTGGACGGATGGTTTCGCCCGTCTGGCCATGCGTAGCAAGGTGCCAGTGCTGCCTATCCACGTTGCCGCCCGCAATTCGGCGATGTTCTATGGTTTGTCGATGCTGGCCAAACCGCTCAGCACCGCTATGTTGCCTCGTGAAGCCGTGGCGACCAACGTAAGCCGGATTGGTTTCAGCGTGGGTGCGCTGGTCAGTGCCGAGGAACTGGAAAAGCTCAGCGCGGGTTCGTCCCAGCGTGCGGCGAACCTGATGCGTCGTCATGTGTACCGCCTTGGACGCCGTCGCGGCCTGATCTTCGGTGGCCAAGTGCCGCTGGCGCATCCGGAGCCGGTCGAACGCGTGGCGATGGAACTGGCCCAGTGCGAAAAGCTCACCGATTTGCCCGATGGCAAACAACTGCTGGTGCTGCATGGATCGACCGATGGTGCCGCGTTGCGCGAAATCGGCCGCCTGCGCGAACTTACCTTTCGCAAGGTTGGCGAGGGCACCAATACTCGCCGCGACCTGGATGCCTACGACGCGCACTACGAGCACTTGGTGTTGTGGGATCCGAAAGCCCTGCGCATCGTTGGCTCGTATCGCCTGGGGCACGGCGGTCGACTGATCAACGAGCGTGGCATGGGCGGTCTCTACACTGCCAGCCTGTTCAATTATTCGCCAGCCCTGGAATCGCGACTGGCGCAGGGGCTTGAGCTAGGTCGCAGCTTTATCGCTCCGGCTTACTGGCGCTCGCGCGCGCTTGATCACCTGTGGCAAGGCATTGGTCTGTACCTGCAGCGCCATCCGGACCTGCGTTACCTGTTCGGCCCGGTCAGTATGTCGGTGAGCCTGCCACTTCAGGCCCGCGAGTGGATTGCCGCGGCGCATCAGCATTATTTCGGTGTGCCGGGACTGGCTTCGGCGCGTCAGCCTTTCAAGGTGTCGTCGGATGTACTCGAAGGCGTGCGTCGCGAATTAGAAGGTTTGGATCCTGCCAGTGGCCTGGGATGGCTCCGGAACCATCTGGATGCGCTGGGCGTCAGCCTACCGGTGCTGTATCGCCAGTACGTCGATCTGGTCGAGCCGGATGGCGTGCAATTCCTTGATTTTGGTGAGGATCCAGGGTTCTCTGGCTGCGTTGACGGCCTAGTGATGCTGGACCTTTCTCATCTCAAGCCGGCCAAGCGTACCCGCTATCTGGGCAAGAGTGCTTAAGTCCCGCCGCTGTATTCGCATAAAGACTGCCTATACCAAAGGTTTCATAGCATCAGTAGATGCGGAGACTCGCGAAACATCGGATGGGTGAACCTTCTCCCTCGGGGGGAGGGTGCTGGCAGGCGGGTGAGGGTTCGGACGAAGCGAGCGATTCAGTTCTCGCATAAGTTTTTGTTTTCGTGTGGAGTACGAGCCCGAGATCTTTTTGCGTCGATGAGTCATCACGTGCAGCAGCCCACAAGGGCCGGCTGATGTCGTGAGTCGTCAATGCTGTTCGAGTGGTACAAAAAGCGGTACCAGAGAAATATTGAAACTAACAATTCGGACTAAGGGGCTCGACATGAAACGAACGCATCTTTCCGCGGCGATTGCCGCGGCTTGTTGTATGTCAGTGGGTGTTGCGATGGCGCAGACCACCAGCAACGACCAAACTAACCAGGGCATTGCCAGTACCCAGCAGCGCGTCAACGCGTCCAGCACATCCAACACCACCACGTCCAATGCCACCCAGCGTGATGTGAAACAGATGTCGGAAGTGACCGTGCAGGCGCAATCGCTGTCGCTCGGCGGCGGATTGATGTCGGTGCAGACGGCCCCGAAGGCCGTGTCGACCATCACGCGTGACGCGATCGAAAAGGCCAGCCCCGGCAGCAACTTCACCCAGATGATCGGCTCCATCCCGGGCGTGAACGCCGCTACGGACGACGTCACCGGCCTGGCCAACGGCCACTACAGCATGCGTGGCTACGACTCGTCGGACATCGGCATGACGGTGAACGGCGCGCCGATCACCGACACCGGTAGTTACTCGGTGTATGCCACCGAATACGGTGACTCCGAGAACATGGGCGACATCACCGTGCTGCAGGGCATTCCGGATATCGACATGCCTGACTCGGGCGCCAGCGGCGGCCACATTGGCTGGGCGACCATCGATCCGTCGCACCAGGGTGGCGTGGATATAACCCAGAGCTTCGGCAGCAACGACTATCGCCGCACCTTCGTGCGCTTGAACACCGGCGACCTAGGTCCGGTGCGTTCGTGGATTTCGTTCTCCGACAACACCGCCGATATGTGGCGCGGCCAGGGCGACCTGCGCGTGACCAAGGTGGACGGCAAGTCGGTGTGGACCATCGACGACAACAATTCCATCAGTGCGTCGCTGCAATACAGTCGTCAGAGCAATCTTGAATATGCCGCGCTTTCCAAGGCGCAAGAGCAGCAGCTCGGCTACTTCTACAACTACAACAACGCCTGGATTCCACTGAACAACCTCAGGGGTCCGGCACTGAAGACCGCCGCGACCGCCGACGAAAACTATGGGGCGCTACACACCAATCCCTACAAGAGCTACATGTTCAGTATGGACGGCGAGTTCAAGCTGGCCGACAGCACGCATTTGTCGGTGATTCCGTACTTTTGGTACGGCAACGGCGGCGGTGGCGGTGGCGCTCTTGCACAGGAAAGCACCTCGTCGATCAGTCAGTACCTGTACTCGAACATCGACCTCAACGGTGACGGTCTGGTCACCAACAGTACGAAGAAGAATTTCTCGGGCGGTACCGTCTACTCGTATTCCTCCGCATTGAACTATCGCCCGGGCGTGATCATCAAGGCGAACACCGACCTTGGCATGGACAACAGCCTGGAATACGGCTTCTGGTACGAGCGTTCGCGCAAGAGCCAGACCGATACCTATGGCCGGGTGGATCCGCTCACTGGATCGGTTGACGACGTGTGGAGCAATTCCTCGTGGCTACTGTATCCCAGCGGTCTGCCGCAGCAGTACTACGACGAATACACCATCACGGAACTCAAGAAGGCGTTCATCACCGACAACTGGACGCCGAACGATTTCTGGACCTTCACGGCGGGCCTGGCTTACCTGTACGCGACGCGCACGGGCCTCGCTTATGACTATCCTGGTTCGACCACGGCGACAGCCACCCACTTCAACAACAATTGGCATCGCCTCCTGCCGACAGTTGGCGTGAAGTTCCAGTTGGACGAGAAGAACCAGTTCTACATCGGGAGCGGCAAGACCTTCCGTGTGCCAAGCAACACCGCGATCCTGCTTGACGCACTGGCTGGCGTGAACAACGGTCAGCCGGAAATGTCCTGGAACACCGATCTGGGCTACCGTTTCTATGGCGATACAATTTCGGCCAGCGCCGACGTCTACCACAGCAACTACTTCAACAAGCAGGAAGTGGGCTTCACCGCGCAGGGTAACGAGTACTACACCACCATCCCACATATGGACATGCGTGGTTTCAACGGCGAACTGAGTTGGATGTTCTTGCCGAACTGGACCGTGTACAGCTCCTACACTTACACGCAGGCGAAGATTCGCGGCAACCTCGACGGCGGCCTGGGGGACGCCTACGATGGCGGCAATGGCGTGTATCCGACTGACGGCAGGAACATGCCTGATACGCCGCGCAACATCGGCAACATCAGCCTGGGTTACGACGACTCGCGCATCTGGGCGACATTGAACGGCCGCGTTACCAGCTCGCTCTACGGCGACTATGCGAACACCGAAAGCGTAGGCGGCTTCACCACTTTCAACTTCAGCGCCGGTTACCGCTTTGGCGACTGGGGCTGGTTGAAGAAGCCGTACATCAAGCTCAACGTCACCAATCTGACCAACCGCGAAGCGTTCTCGTACGTGTATTCGGCCACGCTGCTGTCCAAGTCGCCGACAGCGGCAGCACTGTCCCAGTACCTATACGCTTCGGCACCGACCTACGGCCTGCTGCAGCCGCGTGCCTACGTGGTTACCTTCGGTACGACGTTCCAGTAATTTAGGAGTTTTGAATGAATGACACGCAGATCGACAAGTCCGGTAAACCCGCCACGGTAAGTGCGCGCATTTCGCCCGCTGGCGGCCTGGACATCCTTTCCCGCAACGAGGTGGCACGTCTGCGCGATGCCAGTGGCTCGGGCTTGCATAGCCTGCTGCGGCGCTGCGCATTGGCAACGCTGACTTCGGGCGATATCAGCGACGACCCGCGCGGCATGTTCGAGCAGTATCCGAATTTCGACATCCAGGTGCTGCAACAGGATCGCGGCATCAAGATCGAACTCTCGCATGCGCCGGCCAAGGCATTCGTGGATGGCCATATCATCCGCGGTATCAACGAATTGCTGGTCGCCGTGGTGCGCGACATCACCTATGTGTCTACCCAGCTTGAGCAGGGCAATTTCGATCTGGACGATGCGTCTGGCATCACGCATGCCGTGTTCGAGATCCTGCGCAACGCGCGCATCCTCAAACCTCAAATTGATCCCAACCTAGCCGTGTGCTGGGGCGGCCATTCGATCTCGCGTGACGAATACGAATACACCAAGCTAGTCGGCTACCAGCTTGGTTTGCGCGACCTGGATATCTGCACTGGCTGCGGTCCAGGCGCCATGAAAGGTCCGATGAAGGGCGCCACCATCGCGCATGCCAAGCAGCGTCGCCACAAGAACCGCTACATCGGCATCACCGAGCCGGGCATCATCGCGGCCGAGTCGCCCAATCCTATCGTGAACCAGCTTGTGATCATGCCGGATATCGAAAAGCGCCTGGAAGCCTTCGTGCGCATGGGGCACGGCATCATCGTGTTCCCGGGCGGCGTCGGCACGGCCGAAGAAATTCTTTATCTGCTTGGTATCCTGCTGCACCCGGACAATGCTGGTATTCCATTCCCGCTGATTTTTACCGGGCCAAAGCAATCGGCAGCGTACTTCAAGCAGATCGATACGTTTCTGCGGTTGGCGCTGGGCGACGATGTCGCGCAGTACTATAAAATTATCGTCGACGATCCGATCGCCGTGTCCCACGCGATGGTGCGCGGCATTGAGAAAGTTCGCCACCATCGGCTGGACAACAAGGACGCATTCTTCTTCAACTGGTCCCTGAACATCCCGCTGACCTTCCAGCAACCCTTCGCACCCACGCATGAAACCATGCGCGCCCTGGCCATTCACCGCAATCGTCCGCGGCACGAACTGGCTGCGGATCTGCGCCGTGCCTTCTCGGGCATCGTGGCCGGCAACGTCAAGGACGAGGGCGTACGCGCCATCGAAAAGCAGGGCCCGTTCGAGATCAACGGCGAAACTGAAATCATGCAAGCGCTGGATCACCTCCTGCAGGCTTTCGTGCAGCAACACCGCATGAAGCTGCCTGGCGGCACCGTGTACGTCCCGTGCTACCGCGTGCTGACCGCCTGAAAGATTCATTGAGAATCAGGCCCATGGCTTGACAGCCACGAGCTCCATTGCCCAAACTATGTAGCTCCCCGCCCGAATAGCTCAGCCGGTTAGAGCACTTGACTGTTAATCAGGGGGTCGTTGGTTCGAGTCCAACTTCGGGCGCCAGATACTGCAAGGGCTGCGAGTGATCGCAGCCCTTTGCTTTTGGTGCGCCAGGCATGGCGCGTAGTGCCGTGCCTGGCCTGTTTGTCTCGCTGTGGTGGCGAGAGGAGCGATTAACCGGTGAAAGTCCGGAACCTGCCCGGCAAGAGGAAGGGTCTAGCCGAACAGCAAGGGAATCCTCCGCGAGGGGGCGCCTGAAGGAAGCTGCAGGCAACATGCGGGTCCGACGAACAGGAAACGGATAGAGGCGGCGTAGCGGGGTGGGGCAGTCCAAAAGGCCAAAGCCCAAAACTTGCACGGAACTACGATGCGCTGCCACTGGGCAGCGACGCTGGGGTCAGATGACGGCACTGCATGATATCGGCATCTTGCGTGCGCTTGTCGCCGCCACATAGCAAGATGATCAGCGTGTTGCCGCAGTGCTTGAAATAAACGCGGTAACCCGCGCCGTAGTCGATGCGTAGTTCGCTGACGCCTTCGCCTACTGTCTTCACGTCGCCGGCCAGGCCATGGGCCAGGCGTGCGCCTAGATGGCTTGCAGGTGGCGTGATGGATTACGTATCGACCACATCGGCGATCGATATCTACAGGCTGCCGCCGCCGGATGTGGTGGAGGGGCTGGATTACGAGACAATTCGCGAGCAATACATCTCGGGTAGAGGTTCGGTATATTTCGCACCACCTCACATAGCGAACGTCCTTTTCGCACCATGAACCGTTGGAAAGCTGCCGGCATCCATTTGTCGATCAGTGCCGTGCTGGTCGTGCTGATGGGGGCGTTGATCTATTTTCTCTGGTTTCCCTCACCCTATTTCCGCGCCGCCGGAGCCAACCGTCTGATCCTGCTGTTGATGGGGATCGATGTCTGCATAGGTCCGCTGCTGACGCTGGTGGTGGTCAATCGCCATAAGCCGCGCAAATGGCTGCGGTTGGATCTGACCATCATCGCTGTGTTGCAGACCATCGCCTTCGGTTATGGCGTATACGTCATAACCGATGCGCGGCCAGTGTTTATCGTTGCCGAAGTCGATCGATTGGTGATGGTGTCGGCGCAGGAACTCAGCGATGCTGATTTGGCCAAGGGCGACCGCCCTGAATTTCGCAAACGTTCATTGACGGGGCCGGTACTGGTAGGCGCACTTCCGCCCAAGGGGGATTCATCGGGAGATTTCGTGCTGCAGGTGATGGCGACGGGCAAAGATATTGATCGGCTGCCCCAATATTATGTGCCTTATGATCAGGCGATAGGCGCCGTCATGAAGCGCGCCAAGCCATTGGCGTCACTCAAGCGCGCAACCGATTCGCAGCGGGCGTACCTCGATCGTCTACAAGCGGCGTTACCTTCGCAGCCACTGGAAGTGCTGCCGCTCCAGCACGGCGACAATGATTATTCGGCGATTATTTCGCCCTCGAGCAAACGCCCGATCGCCGTACTGTCCATCGATCCTTGGAAATAATAGGCGGGTATGGGAAAAAAGCCCGTGCTGACGCGGGCTTTGTCATCTGGCCCATGCAAATCATGGCGCGCCGCTCCTTTAATCAGGGCCGTGGCCCTGACGTTCAGCAGCCAGACCGGTAAACTCCCAGCTTTGATCGCTGTCGGCTACGCTATGTCGCAACCCTTCGTCGTGCAATTCAACCCGGTCGCCCTGCATCTGGGGCCGGTCCAGATCCATTGGTACGGGCTGATGTACCTGCTTAGCTTCCTAGGTGCATGGATGCTGGGTGAATACCGCCGCAAGCACGGCCGCTTGCCGGTAAGCCGGGAAGCCTTTGGCGACCTGGCGTTCTACGCCATGATGGGGGTGATCCTGGGCGGGCGTATCTGGTACATGTTGTTCTATTACGCTGGTGGCATCCGCTGGATCTGGACCGAGCCGTTGGCTTTGTTCCGCGTATGGGATGGCGGCATGAGCTTTCACGGTGGTCTGTTGGGCGTGCTGGTGGCGGGGTTGTGGTGGTCGCGCCGACACGCACTGCATTTCTTCGATACGGTGGATTTTCTCGCGCCGGTGGTGCCGGTTGGCCTGGGGCTGGGGCGGTTCGGCAATTTCATCAACGGCGAGCTGTGGGGCAAGCCTGGGTTGATGCCGTGGGCCATGATCTTTCCCAACGCGCATGATGAAGATGCCGCACTGGCTGCCAGCAACCCGGGTCTGACTCAACTCATGCAGCAATACGGCGGTCTGCCGCGTCATCCCTCGCAGCTCTATGAAATGGTGCTGGAAGGCGTGGTGATGTTCGCTGTGCTGTGGCTGGCCTCGATGAAGCCACGCCCGCGCTACTTGATCTCGGGCTTGTTCGCGCTGATGTACGGTTGTTTCCGCTTTGCGGTGGAATTCGTGCGCGTGCCCGATGCACAACTTGGCTACCTGGCGTTCGGCTGGGTGACGATGGGGCAGCTTCAATCGTTACCCTTGATCATCGTCGGCTTGCTGCTGATCGGGATGTCACGCCGCGCGCCGACTCTGGCATTGGCCAGGGCAGACTCCAGCCAGAGCGCGTAAACTTCCGTCCATGCACGCCTATCTCGACCTGCTTCGCCACGTGCTGGAGCACGGCACGCAAAAAAACGATCGCACCGGCACCGGCACGAGTAGCGTGTTCGGCTGGCAGATGCGTTTCGATCTCAACGAAGGATTCCCGCTGGTTACCACCAAGAAGCTGCATTTGAAATCGATCGTGCATGAGCTGATCTGGTTCCTGCAGGGCGATACCAATATCGGTTACCTGCAGGAAAACGGTGTCAGCATCTGGGACGAGTGGGCCGATGAACACGGTGACCTCGGTCCGGTCTACGGCAAGCAATGGCGCGCTTGGCCGACCTCCGATGGCCGCATTGTGGACCAGATCAGCTGGGTGGTCGAAGAAATCAAGCGCAATCCCGATTCGCGCCGCTTGATTGTCAGCGCATGGAATGTCGGTGAGCTGTCGAAGATGGCGCTGATGCCGTGCCATGCACTGTTCCAGTTCTACGTGGCAGACGGGAAGTTGAGCTGCCAGCTCTATCAGCGCTCGGGCGATATCTTCCTTGGTGTGCCGTTCAATATCGCCAGCTATGCGCTGCTTACGCACATGATCGCGCAGGTGTGCGGATGGGGGGTCGGCGATTTCGTGTACACGCTGGGCGATGCGCATCTGTACAACAATCATCTGGAGCAGGCGCGCCTGCAACTGACGCGCGAACCGCGGCCTTTGCCGCGATTGAAGCTCAATCCGCATGTCACGTCGATTTTCGAATTCCGTTTTGAAGACGTGATGATCGAGGATTATCACCCGCATGCGGCGATCAAGGCACCGGTGGCCGTATAACGAACCCGATGCAATCGCTGTGCTGTGTGACGGTCGAACCAGTACAGGCCAAGATCCAACCCACATTCACCATGCCAGCCTCCCTATCGAAACGATATAATGGCTAGCCATCGTGGCCGGGTACCTCTACGGCTGCATATGCCATTCGATCACTGCCACCCTTCCCGGAGCTTCCATGGCCATTTCGTTGATTGCCGCCCTCGACGAGAATTTTGCAATCGGTCGCAAAGGCCAGCTCCCCTGGCATCTGCCGGATGATTTGCGCTGGTTCAAGCAGTTGACAGTCGGCAAGTACGTGCTTATGGGTTACAACACAGCTATTTCGATCGGTCGTGCGTTGCCAGATCGCGCAAATCTGGTGCTGTCCAAGCGCCACGAGGCACCGTTCCCAGGCCAAGTTACCGTGCGTTCCATTGAAGAAGCCCAGGCCCGTTCCAACGGTACCGGCTTGATGGTGATCGGCGGCGGCAAGGTGTTCCACGATGCGCTGCCGATGGCGCAGCGTCTGTATCTCACCTGGGTGAGCGCTGCCGTGGAGGGCGCCGATGCGTTCTTCCCCGGCATCCATTTCAGCGATTGGACCGAAGTGAAGCGCACGCACCACAAGAAGGACAGCGATCACAGCTACGACTTCGACATGGTCGAGTACATCCGTAATCACTGATCGTTTCCTGTGAACGATCGCGCTGGCGCACCGATACACGTCATGGCTGGCGTGCTGCGCGGTGCGCATGCGCAGGGGAGGGTGCTTTTGGCACAACGTCCTGAAGGCAAGCATCTCGCTGGATTATGGGAATTTCCCGGCGGCAAGCTTGAACCAGGCGAGTCACCGCAACATGCGCTGGCGCGCGAATTGCACGAAGAGTTGGGCATTCATATCGATCCTGCCGATGGTGCGCCACTGATCCGCGTGCCATGGCGTTACGGCGAGCGTGGCTTGTTGCTCGATGCCTGGCAGTTTACGCGTTGGCAAGGCACGCCGGTCTCGCTGGAAGGACAGGTGTTGCAATGGATGCGGCCCTCGGACATCACTCCGAACTTGCTGGCACCTGCCGATCGTCCCATTTTGCAGGCGTTGCGGCTGCCTTCGATCTATGTCATCACACCCGCAGATGTCACGCCGGATCAGGCTGAGCTTTGGTACACGCGCATAAGCGCGGCTATGGAGCAAGGCGCGGGTTTGATCCAGTTGCGGTTTCCGCTGTGGACGGCGGGGCAGGTGCGTGATCTGGCTGTTCGGTTGCAACCACAAGCCATGCGTTGCGGCGTTTCTTTGCTGCTCAATGAAGATATCGATGGGGCGCGCGAACTGGGCGCAGGCATAGGTGTGCACCTGAAATCGTCGCAGCTTGTTTTGCTGGACGAGCGGCCATTGCCATGGACGCAGCTTGTCGGCTGTAGTTGCCATGGTGCCGATGCGTTGCGCCAGGCGGGGCACATCAGCGCGGATTTCGCCACGCTCTCGCCGGTGGTTCCGACCCGCAGCCATCCGGATGTACCTGCATTGGGTTGGTCAGCCTTCCAGCTTTTGGCTGAAGCCGCCGCACTACCGGTCTACGCGCTGGGCGGTACCACACCCGAACAGGTGGGTCTGGCGCGCGAGTGTGCGGGTCAAGGCGTGGCTGGAATCGGTGCTTTCTGGTGACGCGCTTGCCCGTTGACACAAGCAGCAGTAGCGTGACTCCATGCGCATCATCTATCGAGCCCAGAACCTGATCGACGCCCATCTGGTGAAGGATGCGCTGGAGAGCGCAGAGATACCTGCTTTCATCTCCGGCGAATACCTCACTGGTGGTGTCGGGCAGTTGCCGGCAATGGATTACATTGCCGTGCTGGTGCCCGAATCGAGTGTCGCTGCTGCCGAGCCGATCGTGCGCGAGATCGATCGCGCCCTGGCCGAGGCCAGGGAAGTGCTGCAAGAGCAGGACGACGACACCGACACCTTGATGCCCGTGCCGGGTTAAGGGCGGTTATTTGCGCTGACAGGTATTCTGTCGGGGGCGCTGCGGCCACGACGGCGCGCAGTCGAAGCATTGATGGGAGTGCATGCATGACATCGTTTGAAAGCCTGATCCGCGCGGTACCGGATTTCCCCAAGCCGGGCGTGGTCTTCCGTGATATCACGCCCTTGCTGGCCGACGGGACTGCCTTCGCGCGCTGCATCGACGCCATGGTCGAGCCTTGGCAGGGCGGCAACGTGCAGGCTGTATGCGGCGTGGAATCGCGCGGCTTCATCTTCGCCGCCGCGATGGCACAGAAGCTGAGCGCCGGATTCATTCCGCTACGCAAGCCGGGCAAACTGCCGCCGCCGGTGATGCATGCGGAATATCAGCTTGAATACGGCACCGATCGCCTTGAAGCCCGTGAAGGTACCGTGCGCCAGGGCGAGCGTGTGCTGCTAGTGGACGACGTACTGGCCACAGGGGGAACCCTGGGTGCGGCGCGCAACCTGCTCGGGCAGCTTGGGGCGAAGTTGGTCGGCGCTGCTGTGGTGATCGAGCTGCTGGCGCTGCAGGGCAGAACGCTTTGGCCGGACAACATTCCGTTACATACTGTGTTGCATTACTGATACCCAGCCAGTTGGAGGAGATGTGGTCATGCTTGGCATCGGCGCCTGGAAACAACGCATGCCTCATCCGGAAGATGCCTTACCCGGACGCGAGCAGTCGCTGGCGCACGCTGATCACCACCACGTCCACGGTCGCGCGTTGCAGCAGGAAGCTTTTCCGGGCAGCGAGAGTGTGTTGTTCGGCATGGGCTGTTTCTGGGGCGCCGAGCGCAAGTTCTGGAACTTGTCCGGCGTGCTGACGACGGCAGTGGGGTATGCGGGTGGCTATACGCCTAATCCGACCTATCGCGAAGTGTGCTCGGGCATGACCGGTCACGCTGAAGTAGTGCAGGTGGTCTATGACCCTGCGAAGATCGCGTTCGACACCTTGCTGAAAACGTTCTGGGAAAGCCATGATCCCACCCAGGGGATGCGCCAGGGCAACGATACAGGCACGCAATACCGTTCGGCCATCTATACGTCCCATATTGCGCAACTTGATATCGCGCAGGCATCGGCGAAGCGCTTCCAGGCGGAACTGGGGCATGCAGGCTACGGCACCATCACCACAGAGATCGCCATGGCCGGGCCATTCTACTTTGCCGAGAACGAACATCAGCAGTATCTGTCGAAGCATCCGGATGGCTACTGCGGACTGGGAGGCACGGGTGTGGCTTGCCCGATCGGGCTTGTTGTGGCGTCCTGAAACGTGTGTGCTTTGCTCCCTTCCCCCTTCGGGGAGAAGGAGCAAAGCGTGTGTCAGGCGAGGCGTCGGCGCTTGCGGGTACTGGCAGCCGCCGAGCTGTGTGGATCAAGCAGATCCCGCGGCAGGCTTTTGAATACTTCCGCCAGTTGTTTGAGGAAGCCCCCCATCGCCGAGCTCTTGCGCCACACCACGGCGATCTTGCGGCTGGGCGGATGGCCACTGAACTCGACCAGTTGCAGATTCGGTGCTTGCGCCACCGGCGGTTTTACCGCGAGTGTCGGCAGCAAGGTAATGCCCACGTTGGCGGCAACCATCTGACGCAGCGTTTCCAGGCTGGTCGCGCGAAAACCGCTCTTTTCGCCCGCGCCGGACATGTGGCAAACCTCAAGCGCTTGGTCGCGCAGGCAATGCCCATCTTCGAGCAACAACAAATTCTGGTCGGAAAGATCGTTGAGCTTCAATTGCGGACGTTTGGCCAAGGGGTGCGATTGCGGCACGGCCAGCAGGAATGGTTCCTCGAACAGGAATTCCGTATGCAGGCTTTCTTCGTGGATCGGTAGCGCCAGGATGCCGGCGTCCAGCTTGCCCTCGCGCAGACGGTGCAATAGCACCTCGGTTTTTTCCTCGACCAGCAGCAATTCCAGGCGCGGGAAGCGATGGCTCACCATGGGTACGACATGGGGTAGGAGATACGGCCCGAGCGTCGGGAATATGCCCAGGCGCACCGTGCCCGATTCCGGGTCTAGCGTGCGACGGGCAATCCCCTTGATCTGCTCGATGTCATGGAGTACCTCGCGGGCGCGATGGGCGATCTCGCGACCCACATCGGTCAGCAGCACTTTGCGCGGCGTGCGCTCTACCAGTACCACGCCCAGTTCATTCTCCAGTTTCTTGATTTGGGTGGAGAGCGTGGGCTGGCTGACGAAACAGGCTTCCGCTGCGCGGCCGAAATGGCGGTGCTCGGCCAGGGAAACCAGGTAGTGCAGGTCGCGCAGGTTCATTTACCAGCCAAATAGGGGGTATCTATGAATTGACATGGTATGGATTGATTTTGGCAATGCAAGTGATAGGTGGCTGCTGTGTGGTCCGCCCCCAAAAAAAACCCCAGCAAAATACCGGGGTTTTCTTGCAGCATCGACTCGGATTAAGGGCTGTTGTAATCGGCTAGCACCGAAATATTGCTGAAGACACTGCCCTGCTGCGGAGCCACGCGAAGATAGTACGTGCTGGCCTGCGGTGATGGGATGACCACGGCTTCGCTGGTGCCCGGTTTCACCGAGCTGAAGTCGGCATCGCTGCCGTCCATCGCTGGAGCACTGCCGGCTTTCACGTACAAGGCAACATTACCCGAACCACCAAGCGTACGGAGATTCAAGGTGGTAGCGCCTGCCGGCACTGCAATTGAGTACAGGATGCTACCGCTCGTAGCGCCCTGACCAGATAGCAACGTGCCTTTGGTCAGCGGAATGGCTTGTTCACCACCACCGTTATCATCGTGGACCGCCAGGTTGACGGCAGCATAGGCGTCGACGATGCCCGCACCGATCGGATGATCTTCTGTCACCGGGAACGGGCGCGCGGAGTTCACGAGCACGTCGGTGATTTGAGCCGGGGTCAGTGCTGGCAAGCCCGAAGCGTTCACGGCGCCGACAACCATGGCCACGGTACCCGTCACTTGTGGGGTAGCCTGAGAGGTACCCGCCATACCGCCGTAGGCCTGTACGGAATCGGCTGGATAGTCCGGCGTGGTCTTGCCCAAATTGATGGCCTGCCAGATGAAGCCGTCTGTCACTTGCTCACCCGAAGAAGCATCGTTGGCATACACGCCACCACCCGGCGCCGAGATCGTGATGCCCCTGCCATAGTTGGAGTAGAACGCACGCTTGCCGGTGACGCCGTTCGATGCTACCGCAATGACGCCGGGACAACTTGCGGGGGTAGCGGTGGAAACGTCGGCGGAACTATTCCCCGCAGCAACCACCACTGTGGTGCCGCGGCTAAGGGCATCCTGGATGGCTTGGTATTCCGGATCACTCGCGGTACACACGCCACTTCCACCCAAGCTCATATTGATGACTTGTGCAACATGGGTGTTATCAGGCACGCCATCCACGTGACCGCCCGATGCCCATTCGATGGCGTCGGAAATGTCGGAAGCGTAGCCGCCGCAGTGGCCAAGCACACGAATCGGCAAGACCTTGGCGTTGTAAGCGATGCCAGCCATGCCGACGCCATTATCGGTGAGTTCACCGATCACGCCTGCCACGTTGGTGCCATGCCAACTGCTGCCTTCAGCGGGTGAGCCTATGCCGCACTGGTTTGCTTCGGTCCAGTCGCCCTCGTCCCAGCCACCTGCTACTCGGCCATCAGTGGTACGACCTGAGACCTCATGGTCGTAAATAAAGTCATAACCCGCATTACCCAACGACGTATCCAGGTCGGGGTGTTCGGTAATACCGGTGTCGATCACCGCCACCGTCACGCCCGTGCCATCGGCGATGTTCCACGCATTGTTGACGTTAGCGCCACCGGTCGCGTTGGAGAAGTTCCACTGATACTGTGCGTAATACGGGTCGTTCGGCGTGACTGGCGTTGGCGTGTCACTGGGCTTTGACATTGTGTTTGGAGCCGCAATATCCCGGACGGCATACATCTTGCGATCGGGTTGAACGTGGGCAACGGCTGGATCGGATGTCAGTTGTACCATCAGGGCATTGGCCTCGCTCTGACTTAGCTTGCGCGAGGTGCGGATGAGATCGGAGCCCACGGCAAGCTTGCGCTGATGGGTCACCGAAATAGCCAATGTCGACGTGTTGTTTGAGGACTTGGTTGCAGCATTCAGACCAGCACGCGCAATAGCTGTATTCACGGTCTGCACGGCCGCCGCACTGTCGTTGCGCTGAGTCGAGCCCGCTTTATACGTGACGATGAAGCGGTCATACGTCTGGTCAGCTTGGCTTGCGCCAATGTAATGAGCAGACAACGAAGGTGCGTTTGAGGCATGAAGCGCCGGGACAGCCACAATCAGTACGGCCGTCATGACGCTAAGGCGAAGAGGAGCAAATGACTTCATGCATAGTTCCTTGAAGTAGAGCCGGGGCATCCCGCACCCCGAGTTGAAGTGACGAATGACGCAAACCATTGGTTCTCGCCAGTCGCATGACGTCGGAAGAAGCGCCCTTCCCCTGAGGAAAGGGCGCTTTCCCGTTACCAGCCGAAGCTGACGCCGATGGTGCCGCTGGCTTCACCGCCGCCAGCCACCGAGCCACCAACCAGCACAGCACCGTTGCCACCGATGCGACGTGACAGGCCGACAGCCAATGCTCCCTCGCCACCATAAGTGCCAGCCGCTGCACTGACACGGTTGTCTGTACCTGGCGCTGCGGCAATGGCGCCTGCCATGCCGGCCATCGCCGCACCCATCGCACCGACGCGATTAATGCGCGTGTTGACCCGGTGGAACTGGTCATCCACCGATTGCTTGAAGGCGTCGAAGTTGTCTTTGGTGACAAGATTCGCGACCTTCTGGTCGGTATAGGCGTTGGCGGAGCTCAAGGCATTCGCACCGGCCTGGTCGGCGTAGGACTGGGCGGCAGTGATGGCTTGTTGCGTGGCTTCCGTCATCTGGCCAACATTCACCGCATCGGTCGCGTTGACGCCTGCTGCAACGTTGGCGATCTGACGTTCGTTGCCTGGATTACCCACAGACACCGTATTGGGACGATCCGTCGAGGAGCCATCGCCGATGGCTACCGAGTTGCTATCGCCACCCATCACAAGGTTGCCGCCGGTACCAGGGTTCGAACTACCGCTCCCGCTGCTATTGCCACCGCTAGGACTAGAGCTGCCAGTTTCGATTGAGCTGACGCGCTGATCCAGGCTGCCGATCTGACCCAATGCATTGTCCACGGCGCCATTCAACGCATTGAATGCATCGCCCGCGTTGTGATACGTAGCGCCGAGGATGGTGAAGTTAGCTTGGGAGAACATGCCGTTGGCACCCATCTTCATGCCGCCGCCGATGGCATCCGCCACGGACTCCATCTGGCCGACGTTGACGGCATCCATGGCGCCAAGACCCGCGGACACATTGCTCAATGTGGTGCCTTGCTGTCCACCGCCCAACGTGACAGTGCGCCTGTCGCTTCCCGTGTCATAGCTCACTCCATCCATCGCATTACCCGAGCTATCGAGCAGTCCAGCAGATTTCAGCTGGGCGACGTTGACGGCATCGGTATCGGCCGTACCTGCGGCAACGTTGGTGATCTGCCGTTCGGCACCCACCTTACCCACCGACACAGTGCTGTTGCGGTCGGCGATACTGCCAGCACCCAATGCAACGCTATTGAATGCATTGGCCTCGCTGTAGGCGCCCAACGCTACGCTTGCATTGCCTCTGGCCCCTGAGTTGAAGCCAATGGCCACACTATTCGCGGTAGCTGCCGTGCTTGACCCGCCCAACGCCACCGCACCGTCGGATTGTGCTTTGGCGTTGGCACCGCTAGCGACAGCCTGCACGCCGCTAGTGTGAGCATCATCGGTGCCATTGTTGGCGCCATCGGCTTTGAAGTAGCGATTAGTGCTGCCATCACCGACGGCGGCATTGAGCTGATTCACATTCACCGCATCTGTGCCTTGCGTACCGGCAGCGACGTTGGTGATCTGGCGATTGGTGGCTTTGTACACGGTGCCATCCAGCCCCGTCCAGTCGTGTGCAGCACCGACGGATACGGAGTTCGCACGATCCGCCAAGGAGCCTTGACCCAAGGCCACACTGTTATCAGCCTTAGCCCAGGCGTTTGCACCGACGGCAGTGGAATTGTCGTTAACACCCCAGGAATTGAAACCCAATGCAGTGCTTTGGTTGCCTTGCGCCCAACTCTCGGAACCGAATGCACTGCCTGACTCATTGGCTTGGGTGTTGTAGCCGACTGCGGTCGCGTAGAAACCGATCGACCGCGAAGACCTGCCGATGGCGGTGCTTAAATGGCCTGAGGCGTTAGAGCCCGTACCGAACGCTGTCGCACTGGTGCCGGAAGCAGTCGAAGCGAAACCTGCCGCAGTACTGTAGCCACCGCTGGCTTCGCTACCAGCACCGAACGCGGAAGCTGCCAGATCAGAGGCACTAGCCCCCATACCTACAGCCGTGGTTCCCTGGCTCGAAGCTTGAGCCCGTTCGCCGACAGCTGTCGCCTGCATCCCCGCAGCCAGACTCTGAACGCCGATGGCCACACCGTTTCCGCCCACATAGGACTGGTGTCCTATAGCAATACCTGCGCCATATTCGCTGACCGCCGAATTGCCGATCGCAACGCCGAAGTCTCCGAACGCCGTGCTGCCATAGCCACTTGCAACGCTGAAATCACCGATGGCGGAGGCACCACTACCGAAGGCCGATGCACCGGTGCCCTTGGCATAGCTACCCGAACCCGCAGCAGTGGCGTAGTCGCCTTGGGCAATGGCATCGTCGTTGCCGTCGCCGTTGGCCTTGAAGTACTTGTTGGAAGTACCGATCTGGCTAGCCACGTCATCGAGCTGCGACTTGTTCACTGCGTCGGTGCTTTGCGTACCGGCAGCGACGTTGGTGATCTGGCGTTCGTTGCCTTGCGAGCCAACGGAAATCGTATTGGATCGGTCGGCAACAGAGTGGGTGCCAAGTGCTACAGCGTTATCCGCCAAAGCGTGCGCCTGGTAGCCCATGGCGATGGAATAGTCGGAGTTTGCGTAGCTTGCATACCCAAGGGATAGGGCAGCATAGCCGTCTGCCGTGGCGTACGTTCCAATCGAAATGCCGTCGGCAGCCCTGTCTGTGGCCCAGGCGCTGTTGCCAATGGCAACCGAACCCGTCGCCAAAGCATGAGTCGCTGCGTCTGACCCCAGAGCTACCGAGTCGTTTCCACCCGAGGAAGCGTTCGTACCGATCGCCGTTGCATTCGCACCATAAGAGTACGCGAAATTACCAGCAGCAATACCTCCCGAGCGATCCGAGACCGCGCGGCCCAATGCCAAGCTGAAGTCACCCTGTGCGCCGCTGTAATAACCCAGGGCGGTGGCCGAATTGCCGTATGCCGTGGCTGTATAGCCAATCGCTGTGGAGCCGTTGCCCCACGCCTGGCTGCGCGAACCAAGCGCCATCGCATTGAGGTTGCCTGCATTGGCGCCTTTCCCGAGGGCAATGGCATTCACGTCTCCCGCGAACGCGTTAGTACCGAAGGCGATGCTGGACTGCGGTAACGCTTGCGCATTATTGCCTATGGCAGTTGCACTTTCCCCGCTGGCTGCTTGTGCACCTATCGCCACACTGTTGTTGCCACGGGCTTGGCTGTCCCTGCCGACGGCAACGGCAGCATTGCCTTGTGCCGTGGTGTTTTCACCGAAGGCGGCTGCGCCGGCACCATCGGCCAAGGCGTAATGACCAACGGCCGTGGCACCTGTGCCAGAAGCCGAACTAGCGGAGCCGGCGGCCGTTGTAAACGCGCCATCGAGTAGTGCGTCGTCGAACAGGAGATCGCTGCCGTTGGCCTTGAAGTACTTATTCGTAGTACCCGCCTGCGCAGCCACTTCGTCCAACTGGTTCTTGTTCACGGCGTCGGTGCCCAATGTACCGGCAGCGACGTTGGTGATTTGGCGTTCAGCGCCTTCATAGCCCACTGAAACGGTGTTTTCCCGAACGGCCTGCGAGCCGGTACCCAACGCTACCGAATTGGTTGCGGAAGCCTGCGCCAGTGCACCCAAGGCGACGCCATCGTCGACATTGGCCACGGCACTACCACCGATAGCGATTCCATTTCGCCCCAGTGCCTGCGTAGACACGAGAATCCCGCTGCCATCCGGTGGCGGCACATATTGCCCACCTATCGCGATGCTTCCATCACCTTCCGCAAAAACATGGTTGCCCACTGCGACCGATCTGAGGCCACTGCTATACGCCAGTGAGCCAACAGCTGTGCTGAAGTCGCCTGATGCGGAAGATAGCGAGCCCATCGCGGTGGTTCCATCAGCCGACGCCTCGCTGCCAACACCCATTGCGCTGCTGAAATCACCCGAAGCGACCGCATGTGCGCCAAACGCTGAAGCGAAGAAACCACTGGCCAGACTATTGGCACCCAAAGCACTAGTCTGCAAGCCGGTCGCTGTGCTGCCATAGCCACTGGCGATACTTTGCTCACCCGAGGCCTGGCTGTTCATGCCTACGGCCGTCGAGCGATTGCCGGTAGCCAGGGATTCCGCACCCAAAGCCAGTGTGCCGACATTGCGTGCTTGCGCATTGGAGCCTACTGCCGCGGCGTAAGCATCTGCGACTGCATGCGCACCCACGGCAACGCCACCCGCGCCCTTGGCGATGCTGTCGGCACCCAGGGCCATCGAATCGATAGCGGCGGCGTGGCTGTTCAGGCCAACGGCCACTGACTTATTTCCCTCGGCATAGCTGTAGCTACCGGCTGCTACAGCTTGATCGCCCTTGGCGATGGCACCGTCGAACGGATCAACCGTATCGGTGACTCCCGTGGCCTTGAAATACTTGTTGGTGGCGCTATCGCCGATAGCTGTGTTGAGCTGGTCCACGTTCACCGCGTCGGTGCCCTGCGTACCGGCAGCGACGTTGGTGATCTGACGCTCATTGCCTACCGAACCGACCGATACGGTGTTAGCGCGATCTGCGATGGAGAAAGCGCCGAGGGCCACGGCGTTCGCGGCAACGGCACCACTAGCTCTACCCAAAGTAACGCTGTCTTTTTCTAATGCCTGGGCGCCTGCACCTAAGGCAATTGAGCCATACCCCGTGGCGGCATTGGTCCGAAGCAGCTCGGTATCTGTCGCAGTGATGCCGCCAATGGCGATGGATTGCATCGCGCCGGCATAGGAAGCCGTACCGATGGCGATACCCTGCTCGGCACCATGATTTACAGTTGCGCCGAGACCCATGGCGACGGATGCGACAGCATTGTTGCCAACTGCTGCGCCCCTGCCCAGGGCAATCGAACCGTAGCCTGTTTCGGAAACGCCGGCTTGGATGTCCGCGTAGACGGGTTCGTCATTGCCGGTGCCGATCGCTACCGAATATTGCGCGCGTGCGCCAGTATCGACACCGACGGCAATGGCGTCCGAGCCATTGGTGTAGCTGTTGTGGCCCAGCGCGATGCTGTTGTTGTAGTTGGCAATAGCGCCATTGCCGAGCGCCAGGCTGAACTGGCCCACGGCAGCGCTGCGAGCACCCAACGCCACTGACGCCTCACCCCAGCTGACGGCATCAAAACCTGCCGCTAGACTGCCCGCTCCGATGCTGCTGGCCAAGCCGCCGATGGCTGTGGAGCCGTCACCGGATGCCGTGCTGAGTGCACCCAGCGCGGTCGCTGCCTGATCGGCGTCGGCCCTGGCGTGCGAACCGACAGCCGTATTACCGAAACCAAAGCTCTGCGAGCCCTGGCCTAACGCCACGCTGGCATCGCCGGCCGCAATGCTGCCTTGGCCATAAGCACTGGCACCGATACCTGCGGCTATGCTTTGTGCACCTACCGCCGTCGTGGCATTCGCCAAGGCGCGGGCCTCACCACCGACTGCAATGGTGTTATCGCCATGGGCGTTGCTGTCTTTGCCAACCGCTACACTGGCCTCGCCTTGCGCAGTCGAGTTTTCGCCCATGGCTGAGGCACCGGCACCATCGGCCAAGGCATAGTGACCGAATGCCGAGGCACCTGTACCGCTTGCCGAACTGCTAGCACCTGCCGCCGTCGTATACGCACCATCGAGCAGTGCGTCGTCGAACAGGAAATCGCTGCCATTGGCCTTGAAGTACTTATGGGTCGTACCCGCCTGCGCAGCCACTTCGTCTAATTGGTTCTTGTTCACGGCGTCGGTGCCCAATGTACCGGCAGCGACGTTGGTGATCTGGCGTTCGTTGCCCGCGCTGCCTACCGACACGCTGTTGTCTCGATCTGCCAGCGAGAAAGCGCCCAGAGCCACGGCATTGTTCGCCGCTACCGTGCTGAAGTTGCCAAGGGCCACGCCAAAATCGCCCGTGGCCCAAGCACCACTGCCCAGCGCTACGCCTTGCGCACCGGTGACCATCGTGCTGCGAATGAGCCCGTGTTGGAAATCGACGGCCGTGCCGCCGATCGCGGTGGCGTAGTTCGAGCCGGCGTAGCTCAACGTACCCATTGCGATCGAATTCTGGGCATTGTTGCCAACAGCGGCGTATGTTCCGACAGCGATGCTGTTGAAGGAGTTGTTGCCCACACTGGCCAATGAACCCAAAGCGACGGCGTCGGATGAATTTGTGCCTACGTAGTTCCATCCGCCCAGCGTACTGGCGAAGTCGCTGTTGATATTGGCCTGTTGCCCGATGGCAGTGACATAGTTACCCGACACCTGTTGAGCATTGCCGACAGCGGTGGAGTAATTGCCAGTGACGTTGTTATTGCTACCCACTGCCATGCTTTGCGTACCCACCACCGCGGTGCCGTAGCCGATGGCGGTGGACTGATCGCCGATGGCATTGGTGCCGCTGCCAAAAGCCGATGCGCCGACGCCTGTGGCATAGCTGCCTGCGCCAGCGGCCGTCGCGAATTGGCCACTGACGATGGCGTCGTCATTGCCTTGGCCCGTCGCGGCAAAGTAATGACTGGCTGCACCGATGCTTTCGCCCAGCGCATCCAGCTGGGATTTGTTCACGGCATCGGTGCCTTCTGTACCGGCGGCCACGTTGGTGATCTGACGCTCGTTACCAAGCGAACCGACCGATACCGTGTTGTCACGATCGGCGATCGAGTTCGCGCCCAAAGCCACCGTGTTGTTGCCAAACGCCGCAGAGTAAGCCCCCAGTGCCAGGCTTCCGTTAGTACCTGCGTATGCATAGGTACCCAGAGCGACACTGTCGTCACCGTCAGTCATAGCTACCGTACCGATGGCAATCGAATTGCGTCCGTAGGATTGAGCACCATCATCAAAGCTGCAGATTTGACCATCGGGACATGCGTAGAAACTGCCGAACGCTATCGAACCATCGCCATACGCGCGCGCTTGTGCACCAATCGCCGTTGACAGATCCCCCATGGCGCCTGCGTACTCACCGATAGCGACGGCCCCTCGGTTGGTGGCGAAACTTTGGGCACCCAAGGCCGTCGATTCTTCGCCGATAGCCTGGGTCTGTGCGCCGATGGCCGTCGCATTGCCACCTTGTGCCAGCGCATTAGCGCCCAAAGCACTGCTCCAGACGCCGCTTGCCTGACTATTGCTTCCGAAGGCGCTGCTGTAGAAGCCTTTTGCGATGCTGTCGCTGCCGACGGAAACACTGTGATCTCCGCTAGCGGTCGAGTTGTTGCCCGCAGCGGTGGAAGCCAGGCCGACAGCCGCCGCTCGATAACCAAAGGCAGAAGCTTCGTTTGCCCCCGCGATGCTGCCCGAACCGGCGGCGGTGGTATGCGCCCCATCCAGCAGCGCCTCATCGAACAGCCCATCGTCGCCGCTGGCCTTGAAGTATTTGTTGATGCCGCTGACCTGGCCAGCCACTTCATCGAGCTGCGATTTGTTCACGGCATCGGTGGCTTGGGTGCCGGCGGCGACGTTGGTGATCTGGCGTGTGATGGCATTGTGAGTAACCCCATAGCCATCGACCCACGAAGAAGCTGCGCCTACCGAAACCGAATTGGGGCGGTCCGCATACGAGCCCGAACCCAAGGCGACTGATCGATCTGCACCGTAGGCTACTTCGCTGCTTTCACCGATGGCTGTGCCATGGGAGGCAAAACTGAAAGCGTTGGCGCCGATCACCGTGCTCTGCGGTGCCCAACTGGCCGCGTAGCTACCTGCGCCCACGACCGTATTGCGATAGCCATTCGCACGCGCATTGGAACCTACTGCAGTGATTTCATCGACGGTGTCGGCGCTGCCCGCACCAGCACCAACTGCCGTAGCGTTGTTGCCGAGTGCCCAGGCTCCTGAACCGGCGGCGAGCGTGTTGTACCCGGTGGCCCATGCGGCGCTACCGATCGCAGTGGCTTCAAAATTGGTCGCCTTGCTGGCCCAACCGATGGCAACGTTGCCAAGACCATTGCTGGCTTGAGCGCTTTCGCCGATGGCGATGCTGCGCACACCATCGGCCTGGCTGTTCAAGCCCATGGCGATGGAGGCCCAACTCGTGGACGACGCATTTGTCCCGATAGCCATTGCGTTGTAGTAAGAGGCGTTGGCTCGATCACCGAGCGCTAATGATTGCTCACCATTCGCCGTGGCATTTGCCCCGATCGCGGTGGCTCCATCGGCGACGGCCTGACTGAAGCTGCCCAGCGCAGTGGACTGGTTGCCCATGCTGGTGCTGCCGTAGCCAACTGCTGTGCCGTAATCGTCGATGGCGTTGGCGCCGCTGCCAAAGGCAGATGAACCCTCGCCTTGAGCAAAGCTGTCAGAGCCTGCTGCGGTGGCATACTTGCCGCCGACAATGGCGTCGTCATTGCCGTCGCCATTGGCTTTGAAGTAGCGGTTGGTGCTGCCGTCACCAACCGCGGCGTTGAGTTGCTTCAGGTTTACCGCATCGGTCCCTTGTGTGCCCGCTGCCACGTTGGTGATCTGGCGTTCGTTGCCGGCGCTGCCGACGGAAACGGTGTTGTCTCGATCGGCCATCGCACCCGATCCGAGCGCGACACTGTTGATGCCTTGGGCCAGCGAATTGGCGCCTACGGCTGTTGACTGTGCAGCCAATGCCCAGGCATTTGTACCCAACGCCGTGGCTTCTTCCGCATTCGCGAAGGAGATGCTTCCCAAGGCCACGCTATTCACACCGTAAGCCCAGGCATCAGCGCCTACCGCTATGGAGCCGATAGCCCTGGCCCGGCTTTCGGCGCCCACGGCGATGCTGCCACTGCCTGATGCCGAAGCATAGGAACCCTGTGCCAGCGAGTCGGCGCCATCGGCTTGAGCGGCAAGGCCCGTCGCTACGCTACCGTTGCCACGTGCTTTGCTCAGCGTACCGGTGGCGGTGGCGAATTTGCCCAAAGCCTGGGCGTTGCTACCCACCGCAACGCTGGAGTTGCCTCTGGCGCTGCTGTTGGAACCGACGGCGGTGCTTTCTTCCGCTGCAGCATTCGCGTACACGCCCATGGCAGTGCTGTTGTTGCCTTGGGCCAAGCTGTTTGCGCCAGCTGCGGTGGCCGTTGTTCCTACGGCCTTGGCGTCGTCGCTGCCGTCTTCGTTGCCATTGGCTTTGAAGTAATGCTGTGCATCGCTGGTGCTGTCGGCAAGCGCGTCGAGCTGGCGCTTGTTGACCGCGTCGTAAGCATCGACGGCATCGTCGACGTTGGTGATTCGGCGCTTGATATCGGTACTGCCTACCGACACTGTATTGACTTGGTTGGCTGTGGAGCCGGCGCCCAGCGCGACGCTGTTGTTGGCCGTTGCGGAGCTGTCTTGCCCCAATGCCATGCTAGCCTTGCCGCGAGCCATCGCATCGTGACCCAACGCCACGCTGTCGGTGCCGCGTGCTTGTGCGGAATAACCCACTGCAGTGGCGTATTTGCCCAATGCGATGGCGTCATTGCCCAATGCGGTTGAGTATTTTCCAGTCGCGTCGGCATTTGCGCCGCAAGCAAAGGCCGTATCGGCGGCAACGGGTTCCGTGCCAATGACGAACGAACCGCTGCATACAGCTGCCTGCGCAGCGGCAGGAAGCAAAGCCATGCTAACCAGCGCGGCCAATGCGCAGCGCAGCAGCGTGTGCGCGCCGCGTGGATCGGTGCCTTTGCAGACGACGGTTTTGTTGCTAGCCAGCTCGGATGCAACGACGACGGCGCCGAGCGAGGTGCTCCAGATTTTGCTGTAGATCTTGTTCATGCCTGTCCTTTCCGTATGGATATGCCGCAAGCGCACGGGTGTGTGCTTGCGTGGGTGCGATGCGGTGTCCGGATCAGATTCACTACGCGTGCTCTCCCTGCGCGACACTGCCGGTTACGGTGTGGCTGAGTGGTCGCGTTACATGGAGCATCAATGCATGCAAGGAGGGACGTCACTCACGAAAACTCACAAAACATCACGCTTTCTCACATACGTGTGCGTTATGTCATATAGCGGTGATGGTGCGGACACGATGAATTACCTGACACCACTATCGTGTTGCACGGTTGGAATAGGTGCGTGTGTGGCTTCAGGCATGCCGTGGCCTGACAAAAAGATCGGTGTGAAGAGGTTTTTCCTACGTAATCCTCACGTAATTCGCTCTAATGGAAGTCGGCGATGACGTAGGATTTACAGGATTATGACGACAACACAGAGGAATCACCGTCGCAGGTAAACAGATAACCGCTACCGCGCACGGTGATGAGCGGTAGCGTTTCTCCGGTGTTGGCGAGCACTTTGCGGCGCAGGCGGTGAATCATCATTTCGAGGCGGTGCGGATCGAAATCGTAGACATTGCGGCTCAAGGCACGAATCAGAAGATCGCGCGATACTGGCGATCCACGCTCGGTAGCCAGGGTTGTCGTCACACATTGTTCCGACGCGGTCAGCACTACGCTCTTGCCGCGCGGCGACACCAGTCGCCAACCGCCGGCCTCCAGTCGCCAGTGGGTAGCGGTGCTGGGTTTGTGCTGGGGCTGGGGCTTGTGCGCGTGCTGTTTGGATGGAATGCGCCGAGCAAGGTTCTTCAGCGTGATAGCCAGCACGTCGAGGTCGACCGGCTTGGGGAGGTAGAAATCGGCGCCGCTCTTCAGCGCATCAAGCTGGTGCTGGCGGTCCGTGTGTCCGGTCAGTACCACAATGCCGATATCCGAGATGGTGCGCAAATGGCGTGCCACGGAAAAGCCATCTTCATCAGGCAATCCCACATCTAGCACGATCATGTCGACGTGTTGGGTAAGCATGGTCCGGTAAAGCTCCGTCGCCGTGGCGGCACCTTGCACTTGAAAGCCGTGCTCGCGCAGGGCAGGAAGCAGTATGTCCTGGCGCAGTTCGGTGTTGTCTTCGAGCACGAAGACGTGAGGGGGCGGTGTGATGGAATGGGCAGAGGGAGGGTGATTATCCGTCATCAACGCGAACTCATGCCGTGGGTAGGAATTTATCTTAGGTGGGTCGAAATAGTCCGATCAGAGGGTTATGTCTTACGGCTTTGTGGCAAAGTGCCCGCGTCAGTTACCGTTAGTCCTTTTGATGCCGTCAGCGAGGCTCGTAATGCATCGTCTTATCCTTCCTATCATCATGACCGCTTTGGCTAGTTGCTGCGCGACTGCCTTGGCCGCTACGCCCGACGATCAGTTGCCACACGGCCGCTTGCCGGCTTGGGCGGTGCCGCAGTCTTATGAGTTGGCATTCCGGGTCGATCCGGGCCAGCCCCGCTTTTCAGGCACGACAACCATCAAGGTCGACCTGAAGCAGGCTGCCGACCACCTATGGTTGGATGGTCGCGATCTGGACGTCAGCAAGGCCACAGTGACCGAGGCAAACGGAACGGTTCACGACAGCAAATACGTGGCCGTATCACCGAAGGAAGGCGTGTCGCGGATTGATTTCAGTACAACGCTGCAGCCACAGCAATTGACCTTGACGATGGCTTATACCGCACCGTTGAACCAGCAGCTTCAGGGTTTGTACAAAGTCAGCCGTGCGGGTACGCCCTACGCGATGACACAAATGGAGCCGATCAGTGCACGCTTTGCGTTTCCCAGTTTCGATGAGCCGGGCTTCAAGACACCCTACGACATCAAGCTGACGATTCCTTCAGACCTGACGGGTGTTGCCAATACTCGGCAGATCGATGAAGCGCCTGCGGACGTAGGTTGGAAAACCCTGACCTTCGAGCAGACGCGCCCACTGCCCACCTATCTGGTGGCGTTTGCGGTTGGCCCCTGGGATATCTCTCGGGGGCCGGATATTGCGCCGGACGACTACCGTATCGATGTGTTGCCCCTGCGCGGCATCGCGGCAAAGGGCGAAGCCCATCGTCTGCAGCATGTGCTGAGTGAAACGCCAAGCATTATTCACACGCTCGAAAACTACTACGGCTTTGGTTATCCCTTCGGCAAACTTGATCTGCTTGCCGCACCGGATTTCTCTGCTGGCGCCATGGAAAATCCGGGCTTGGTGACCTTTCGCGACTGGCTGTTGTTGCTAGATCCCGATTCGCCGGAGCAATACGTGCGTGGTTCGTTCAATGTTACGGCGCACGAGCTTGCACACCAGTGGACCGGTGATACGGTCACGCTGGCATGGTGGGATGATCTCTGGCTCAACGAAGCCTTTGCCACTTGGATGCAGCAAAAGGTCACCATGAAGGTGCATCCGGAATACCACGCCGACCTTGATCGCGTCATGGGTGCGGAAACGGCCATGCACAATGACAGCTTGACTACCGCACGCCAGATTCGTCAGCCGATCACTGGCAGCGGTGATATCGCGATGGCGTTCGATGGCATTACCTATCGCAAGGGTGCCGCAGTTCTCGGCATGTTTGAAGGCTATGTGGACGAAGATGTCTTCCAGAAAGGCATGCGCGCCTATATTCAGGCACACAAGTTTGGCAATGCCACGGCGGATGATTTGGTCGCTGCGATCGCCCATGCTGCCCATCAGGAGGACACATTCAAGCGCGCGTTCAACAGTTTTCTTGACCAGAACGGCGTGCCTTATGTACAGGCCAAGCTTGAGCAGCAGGACGGCAAGACCTTGCTGCAACTGAGTCAAAGCCGCTACCTGCCACTTGGCAGCAGCGGCGACGCCCATCGTCTGTGGGGCATCCCGGTTTGCGTGCGCTATGCCATCCACGCGGGGACCAAAGTGACTTGCAGCTTGCTCGACAAACAGACGGGCAGCATGGTTCTGGCCGATGCTATCCCCTCGACCTGGGTTATGCCCAATGCGGATGCGCGTGGTTATTACCGCTTCAGCCTTGACAAGGCGGGGTGGTCGGATCTCACGCAACATGTGGTTGCGTTGAGTAATGCCGAGCAGTTGGCCTATGCCGACAGCATCGATGCCGGCTTCCGCCAAGGCGAGTGGAATGCGGGTGAAGCCATGGCTGCCCTGAAACCACTAGCCAGCGTGGCTACCGCGGAAGTTGCCGTGGCGCCGCTATCGATGCTCGAATGGATCTATCGCAATGAAGCCGTCACCGATGCCCAGCGCGCAAAAATTGTCACGTGGGTGAAGGATGCCTATCTGCCACGCTTGCAGCAGCTTGGCTACCAGCGCAAGCCTGGCGAAGCCGGTTCTGACACGCTTTTGCGTAGTCAGCTTGTCGGTGCGCTTGCGCTTGTTTTCAAGGCACCTGAAGTCCGTGCGGCGATGCTCATCCAAGGTGATGCGGCGCTCGCCAGGAAGGCCGACGGTCACTTGAATCTGGAGGCGGCCAACCCTGATCTTCTGAGCGTTGCGTTGGGCGTTGCGGTACAGGAGCGTGGCAAACCCGCCGTGGACGCATTGATGGCGGAGCTTCCGCAAACCATCAGTCCCGATCTGCGCAATGCCATGCTTGCCGGCCTGAGCAAGACCACGGATGCCACTCTGGCCAACCAGGTGCGGGATTTCGCGTTGACCAAGGATGTGAAAGTCGGCGAAATGGCCATGCTTCTGCGCGGCAACCAGGACACCATGCTTGCACGTGATGGTTTGTGGCAATGGTTCACCAGGCACTACCAGCCAGTGTTGGCACGCACAGGCAGTTTTGCCAGCGGCATGCTGCCTGGGCTGGTTGGTGGTGGTAGCTGTTCGTCGGCGGAGGCCGAGCGTTTGCAGGATTATTTCGCTCCGCGCCTGAAGGATATCCCGGGAGCCAACCGCGGCCTGGCACAGACCCGTGAGCAGACCCTGCTTTGCGCGGCGCTTAAGGCTAAGCAGGACCCCGACAAAATCTGACGGCTCAGCGCATGCATCGACAAACGCCGGGCAGTGCGAACTGCCTGGTGTTTTCGTTTGGTTTACGGGTAAGCGGCTGGCGGTCTTTTCAGCACCGGATTCGGTCTAAACTGCGCCGAATACCCCGGGAGGAGAGCCGCATGCGCCGATGGATAGGGATAGTGGGTTGGTTGTGTATGGCTGCACCGTTATTCGCACAGGACGTGCCACCTGCGTTACGCGACTGGCAGGATGGGGGCCTGCACGGCAACGTGATCCAGGCGGGAGCGGACATTGCGTGATGCCTAAGGTACGGGAAGCCTTGTCGGCTGCTATACAACGGCT
Organism: Dyella sp. M7H15-1; assembly: GCF_004114615.1. Classification (NCBI taxonomy): domain Bacteria; kingdom Pseudomonadati; phylum Pseudomonadota; class Gammaproteobacteria; order Lysobacterales; family Rhodanobacteraceae; genus Dyella; species Dyella sp. M7H15-1. Next base: position 949,653 of record NZ_CP035300.1, on the reverse strand, counting down.
TGGCGATTGCGTTGATGCGGAAATCCTGCTGGCCTATGCACTCAGCAAGCCGCGTAGTTGGTTGATTGCGCATGCGGACGACATGCTTTCCGCGGAGCATGCAGTGGCCTATACCGTGCTCGTCGAGCAACGCGAGGCTGGCGAGCCGGTGGCCTATATCACCGGCCGGCGTGGATTTTGGACGTTCGATCTCGAGGTTACGCCAGCGACGTTGATACCGCGGCCTGAAACCGAGCTCTTGGTGGAGCTTGCGCTGGACCGCTTGCCTCACGATGCGGATGCCAAGGTGCTCGATCTGGGCACCGGTACAGGTGCGGTTGCGCTTGCGCTGGCGCGCGAACGGCCACGCACCCAAGTGATGGCCACCGATACCAGCACCGAGGCGCTGGCAGTGGCGCAGCGCAATGCCGAACGCCATGGCATCAAAAACGTCAGCTTCGTGCATGGTGACTGGTTTACACCATTGGGCGAGCGGTGCTTTGATCTGATCGTTTCCAATCCGCCCTATATCGAAAGTCACGATCCGCACTTGAATCAGGGTGATCTGCGCTTCGAGCCGATGAGTGCGCTCGCTTCCGGGCAAGATGGACTTAACGATATCCGCCGCATCATTCGTGATGCGGGGCGACATCTTGTGCAACAGGGTTGGCTGTTGTTTGAGCACGGTTGGAATCAGGGCGATGCCGTGCGCATGCTGCTTAGCAACGCGTCTTTCGCGAATGTTTTAACCATGCGCGATCTGGAAGAGCGCGATCGTGTCAGCGGTGGCTGTTGGTCAGTCAGCAACGATTGTGATTTGCGATAGACATCGGCGTAGACTGCAATCGCAACTGATGGAGCCCGGGTTATATCGGCGCATCCGGGCATTACTACAAAGACTAAAGTCTGCCCCGGACATTTCGCCATGAGTCATAGCCGTCGTGTCGTTGCTCGTCAGCATCCCGTGCAGCGTTATCTGTCGCACCTGATGGGTTTGTTGCTGATTCCGCTGGTTCTTCCTGTCGTTGCACCTGCTGTCATGGCGCAGACTGTGCCGGCTCCCGCAACGTCAGCCGCTACGCCGCCATCGCCTCCCTCCGCCAGCAAGCCTGCGGTCACGCTCAGCGAAGTGATGGTGACGGCGAACCGCCGTCGCGAACCGGAGCGTGAAGTGCCGATGCACGTTGATACGGTATCGGCGACATCGTTGCAGCAACTGGGCGCGAAGAACCTCAATGACTACGTTTCCTACCAGCCGGGCGTATTCTTCGCCAGTGCGGGCGGCACCGGGCAGGGCGAGCTGATCATGCGCGGCGTCTCCACCGGCAACCAGACCAGCCCGACGGTATCGGTCTACATCGACGATGTGCCGGTAGGTGGCAGCACGGTTTATGCGGCGGCGGCAACCTTCGTGTTCGATCCGGCCTTGCTGGATCTGGATCACATCGAATTCCTGTACGGACCTCAAGGCACCTTGTATGGCGCCGGTTCGATGGGCGGACTGATGAAATATGTCACGGTAAAGCCGGATACCAGTGGTGTCTACGGTAGTGTCGGTGGCGATATCTCCAATACCAATCGTGGCGGCATGAGTTATACCGAACACGCCATGTTGAACATCCCGCTGGTGAAAGATAAAGCCGCCTTGCGGGTAGCGGTGGTGGATCAACACGTCACGGGTGTGTACCAGGCAGTGGGGGAAACGCCGGCGGGTGGCGATGACCGCACCCATACCAAGGGTGCGCGCGTGCAGTTGGAGGTCGATCCTGTCGATAAGCTCACGCTCAATGTCACCGCCATGGCACAGAAAATTGCCGCCGATGGCCTGTCGATGGCCGATTACAACTTGCAAGGACAGCCTATTTCCGGTGGGCCTTACAATCGCCGGCTCAATCACCGCGAGCCGTTTACCCAGACGCTGGAGCTTTACTCTTTCCATGCCGGTTATGACTTCGATGGGGCCTCGCTGGACTGGATCACGTCCTACCAGAATTTCGTCAATCACAGCGTGCAGGATTATCCGGATTCCTTCCTGGCCTTGTTGAATGCCCTGGGGCCTGCGCTGGGCGTGGATCAGCCCTTGAACTCGCTGTATGTCGATTCGCAGTACAGCGTGCACAAAACCTCGCAGGAAATTCGTCTGACTTCACGCAAGAACGAGAACTTCGATTGGCTTGGTGGCTTCTGGTTCAACCGCGAAAACGTGTGGGAGCAGTATGTGTTGGAAGGCGAAAACAAGCTCTTGCCCGGTCAGACCAGCTTGCTCCAGCAGAACGTTAACGCGGGCTTCAAGGAGTACGCAGGCTACGGGGACATTACCTGGCATGCCAACCCCACGCTGGACCTGACCATCGGTGCGCGAGTGAGTGGCAATTCGCAGCACTTGTCCAACTTTGAGCAAGGGCCGGTGGCAGGAAGCCCGGGAGGGTTTTACGAGCACATGGTCAGCGATGACGTTACTAAGATGATCACCCTGAGCTGGCGACCCACCGACAAGGACAACTACTACATGCGCGCCTCCACCGGCTATCGTCCGGGCGGTTTGCAGGCGCCGATCGAGAGCACCCTGCTGGGGCCCAATCCGAATGCCGGGGACAGTTTCGGTTCCGATAATCTGCAAAGCTACGAGCTGGGTTACAAGAGCAGCCATCTGGATGGTCATTTGAATCTCGGCATCGATGGGTACGACATCGAATGGCACCACCTGCAGCTTTATACCTTCACGCTGGGCAACACCATCATCCAGAACGCGGGCGATGCGCGCGTGGAAGGCGTGGAGATGCAGGCCAATTATTCGCAGGGGCCTTGGCAATTCGCAGCCTCTTCCGCTTACACCGATGCTTACACCAAGAACGGTAGCTCGGAACTCGGTATCCAGCCCAATTCACCCTTGCCGTATTCGGCGAAGTGGGCCGGCACGCTGAGTGGCAAGTACAAGTTCATACTGGCTGGCACCGATGCTTATGTCGGTGCGAACTTGCGTGCTTCCTCGCACCGCAACGCGGGCTTCTCGGGTGATAGCAGTGATCCGAATTTCTATCTGCCGGGATTCATGTTTTTGGATGTCAACACGGGCATCAATCTGCGCAGCGGCGCGAATATCGATTTCTATGTACGCAACGTGCTCAACCGGCAGGTACCGATTGGCACCTTGAACGATGAGGCGGTGAACTTCCTGGCGTCGGTGGGTGGGCCGATGCTGGTACAGATATCAACGCCACGGACAGTGGGGGTGTCGTTCAACGTGCCATTCTAGAACGCGCAATCGGCAATGCGCAGGGCGATCAATGCCCTGTGCCACTTACCCGCGCCGGTGGCTTGATCGCATAAAGCAACGCGGGCAAAAACACAAACGTCGCCAGCAACACTGCCACCAGGCTCACCAGCAGCATGCCGCCCATGCTCGCCATGCCCAGGTCATGCGACAGCGCCAGTGAGCCGAATGCCGTGCCGGTGGTGAGCGCCGAGAACAGCACTGCACGTGCCGACGCTGAACTCGCGAAGCGGCGCATGCCTGCGCGCCAGTTCATCACAAAGTAGACGTTGAACGACACCCCCACGCCTAGCAGCAGCGGCAACGCAATGATGTTTGCATAGTTGATCGCCATGCCCAGCATGCGGGCGAGCAGGGCGGTGAGCAGCGCCGACATGCCGAGTGTCAGCAGCACGATGCCAGCGTCTTTCAGGCGGCGGATCACTAGCAGCAGCACGACCGCAATGGCGATGATGGCCAGCACCGCTGCTTGCTGGAACGCACGCATGATCGTGTCAGCGGAGGCAATGGTCGTCACTGCAGGACCGCCTGCGTCGGGAGCAATGCGCTGCACGGCCTCCACGAAGCGGCGCAGTTCCTGCGTGTCCTGGTCATTGACGGTAGGCGACACCTGGATACGAACCTGACCAGAAGGGCTGACCCAGTCGCGTTTGATCGATTCGGGCAGCGTTTCCAGCGTTATCGGTTTGGCATCCAGTGCATCGCGCAAACTGTCCAATTGCGCGGGAAGGAAGCGGCTTACCGCTTCGTTCATCGCCATCAGCCGGTCATCCGGTACCTTGAGCAGTTTCTGCAAGGCGGCATCGATACCGCGCAGTGGCGAATCGGTTGGCATTTCCGCATGGGCATCGACAATGGCTTCGTGCGCATCCTCGATGGAGGAGCGCAGCGCTGCGGGGGTGATGGGCGGTACCGAAGGATCGACATCCAGCGAGGGCAGCATCAGCACCTGTGCCTGGCTGAGCTGGTCGAGCGATTCTTGCTGGTGTGCCGGCACGAAGGTCGCCGCGGAGATCACGCTGGATACTTCCGGCAACTTCTCCAGCTTGGCGCTGAGCATGCGCGCCGTGGCCAGGTCGGGCACCATGATGTTGATGTTGAAGGGGTTGGTGATCGGATTGTCCGCCAGGCTGCGCAACGTGCGCATGGGCTCGGAATGCGGGTCCTGCGTGTTGAGCGGATTGGCATCGAACGGCATGCGTATGGCGGCGTACAGCCCGATGACGCCAAGCAGAGTGAAGGCGATCAGCACCGGCTTGTAGCGATGATGCAGGAACACATCCAGCTTTGGGCCAAACGGTAGCGACAGTTCCGCCGTTTGGCGTTGCGGCTTGAAGATGCTGAAGAGCGCAGGCAGCAAGCTCAGCGTGCACACCAGCGCGATGCCCATGCCGACGCCGGCGATGGTGCCAAGTTCGGCCACCCCGACGAAGCTGGTGGGCGAGAATGCGAGAAAGCCACAGGCCGTGGCGGCAGCGGCGACCGCAATCTGGCTGCCTGAAACACGCGCGCATTCGGCAATGGCCACGTTGATCTCGGCGTGCAGCATGCGCATTTCACGCATGCGTACGGCGAATTGAATGCCGAAGTCCACGGCGAGGCCGACGAACAGCACGGCAAACGCCACCGAGATCACATTCAAGGTGCCAATCGCCAGCGCTGCAAAACCAATGGTCAGCGCAAAGCCGATCAGCAAGGTGATTAGAATCGGGATGATACGACGGAACGAATGCATGGCCAGATACAGCCACAGCGCCAGCAGCAGCAAACTACCGAAGGTGCTCCACACAATGCCCTTGGTGAGTGCGCCGAATTGTACGTCGGCCAGCGCCACCGAGCCGGTGTAATCCACGCGCACGCGTCCGCTCTTCACATCGGGCAGGCTGTCGCGAATGCGTCCCATGGCCCGGGTCGAGGCCTGTCCCGGTTGCAGAGAACCTTCTTCCAGCACCGGATGGGCCAGCACCATGTTCACGTTGTCGGGCTGCTGGGTGACATCCGAGCCAAGTAGGCTTTGCCATGACAGCGGCGTGGGATGACCGTCAGCGGCGTTGTCGAGCACTTGGCGCAACTGATCCAGTGCCAATTTGTAGGGGCTCAGGTCCGCATGCTGGATGCGCACGCCTGCCGCCATCAGCGACACGCCGTTCAACAGTCCGCGTGCCGAAGGGTCGGCGGCGAGCGGACCCAGCAAAGGCTGCGCGCTCATCAGTGAATTGAGCAGCTTGGCCAGATCGTTCGGATCAGGCAGCAGCAAACCTTCAATGCGGAAGAAGGGATCGGCATCCGGTCGGCTGACGTCGATGAAGTGCTTCTTGTCCGACGCCATCGCCTTGGCCAATTGCGCGGCGGTCTCGCTGGATTCTTCTGGCGTCGCACCGCGCACCACCACCACCAACAGGTTGTTGAACTGTGGGAATTCACGATCGAAGGCCATGGCATGTTGACGCCATGGCAGGGTCTTGGCGAACAGATTGTCGGTATTGGTGTCCACGCTCAGGCGATGTGCAGCCAGCCAGATGCAAGCCCCCGCCAGGATGACGTAGAAGAGCACCACATACACGGCAAAACGCCGGCAGAATTGAACCAGACGGACGATAAGCTCAGTCACGGGCCTAACGCTCCCTTATTTGTAAATGTACGTCGCAAACATTCGGGGTTTTGCTTCCTCTCCCCTCCGGGGAGAGGATTGAGGTGAGGGGCATATCTTGCGAATGACCTGCATCGAAGCGTGCTTTGAATCATCACTTGCGCAAGATTGGCTCCTCACTCTGCTCTCTCCCGGAAGAAAGAGGGAAAAGTTCAGACTCAAGCACTCGCCTGGTTCAACGAACCAAGCTTGGGAAAACGGGCAAAAATGGCTTTACGAATGCTTGGCAAATCCAGTCCAGCCTCGCTCAGCACTTCCTCTCGACTACCGTGTTCCAGAAAAACATCCGGCAGGCCCAGATGCAGGGTCGGCAAGGTTACACCATGTGCCGCCAGACATTCGGATACGCCCGCGCCAGCACCGCCGGCCACAGCGTTGTCCTCGAGGGTGACAAAAGCACGATGATCCTTCGCCAGTTCGAGCAACAAGGTTTCATCCAGCGGCTTCACGAAACGCATGTTCACCAGCGTGGCGTCGAATTCCGCGGCGATTTCCGCAGCCGGCGCCAGCATCGCGCCAAAGCTCAGGATCGCCAGCCCGTGACCGCGACGACGCAGTTCCGCGCGGCCGATGGGCAGCTCGTCCAGTTCCAAACGAACAGCGACACCGGGGCCGGTACCGCGTGGATAACGGATCGCCGCCGGACCGCTATGACGAAAACCAGTAGTGAGCATGCTGCGGCATTCGTTCTCGTCGGCCGGCACCATGATCACCATGTTCGGCAGACAGCGCAGGAAGCTCAGGTCGAAGCTGCCCGCATGCGTGGCGCCATCTGGACCCACCACGCCAGCGCGATCGATCGCCAAGGTGACATCTAGGTTTTGCAGTGCGACATCATGGATCGCCTGATCGTAAGCGCGCTGCAGAAAAGTGGAATAAATCGCCACCACCGGCTTTGCGCCTTCGCAGGCCATGCCTGCCGCGAGCGTCATCGCATGTTGTTCGGCAATGGCGACATCGAAATAGCGTTGCGGATATGCCTGGGAAAAACGCACTAGGCCCGAGCCTTCGCGCATCGCCGGTGTGATGCCGAGCAGGCGCTCGTCCGCGGCGGCCATATCGCATAGCCAATCGCTGAAGACATCAGAGTAAGTGGGCTTCGAAGGGCCGGCTTTCTTCGCCACACCGGCGCTGGGATCAAACGGGCTAACCGCGTGATATTCGATCTGCTCCAGTTCCGCCAGTGCGTAACCTTTGCCCTTGGTGGTGATCACGTGCAGCAATTGCGGGCCGGACAGGTCTTTCACGGCGCGCAAGGCATGCAATAGTTGCGGCACATTGTGCCCATCGATGGGGCCGTTGTAATGAAAGCCCATTTCTTCGAACAGCGTGCCAGGCAGGCGCGCCATCGACTTGGGCAGGCCGCCGACGTTCTCGCTGATCGACATGCCGTTGTCGTTGAGCACCACCAGCATGTCGGCGTTGATATCGGCGGCGTGGTTGAGCGCCTCGAATGCCATGCCGGCGGTCATTGCGCCATCGCCCACCACGGTGACGAGCTTGCGCGTATCGCCCTTGCGCCTCAGCGCAATTGCCATGCCCAGCGCGGCAGAGATCGACGTGGAAGAGTGGCCGACGCCAAAGGTGTCGTACTCGCTTTCCTCGCGGCGCGGGAACGGAGCCAGGCCACCTTTTTTCTTGATGGTGGTGATGCGGTCGCGGCGACCGGTGAGGATTTTGTGCGGATAACACTGATGACCCACGTCCCAGATCAGGCGGTCGTGCGGAGTATCGAACACCGCATGCAGCGCCACGGTCAGCTCCACCACGCCCAAGCCCGACCCGAAATGACCACCAGAACTTGCGACCGCTTCGATCAGGTAACCGCGCAATTCATCGGCAACCACGCCAAGTTGGTCGTCGGGAATGCGGCGGAGATCCGCCGGCGACTCGATCGCGGACAAATGCGGGTAGCGGGAAAGGTCGATCATCAGCGTATTGTTAGCCCTGTGTTAGGACTGGGCAAGGAAAAGCCGGGACATCGCCAAGGCCCAGGTCAAGCTGCACTCAGTTTGGCGGGTGACCTTACACCAGGGCTTCGCGGCGGTGACGGGGAAGGTGGCTCACCAAAAACTCCATCTGGTCGGCCAGAATATTGCGATTGGACAGGATCAGGTGTTCCACCCAGCTTGGCCGGTAAGGTACGGCAAGCAGCGGCATGTTGGCCTCTTGCGGGGTGCGATTGGCCTTCCTCAGGTTGCAGGCCAGGCAGGCGCTGACCACGTTTTCCCAGTCATCGCGGCCACGTTTGGAGATCGGCAGCACGTGGTCGCGGGTCAGCTCACCGCGGCTGAAGCGCTCGCCGCAATACATGCACAAATAACGATCGCGCCCAAAAAGGGCGCTGTTGGTAAGGACTGGGGCGGGGTCGACCGCGTGGTCGCGGCAGTGGCCGGTACTGGCCACGATGGGGTGAAGCTCGATCTGGCTTTGCCTACCGAGGTGGCGGTTATGGCCGCCATGGACGGTCAGGCAGGGGTCGCCAAGTGTCCAGGCCACCGCTTCCCGGACGTAGAGGCAAACCGCGTCCTGCCAACTGATCCAGTCGAGGATTCGGCCGGCAGCGTCCAGCGATAACACGCGGGTCGCGTTGAGATCGGCCAGCTTTGGCACTTCCATCAGCATGCGTTTCGTCCTTCACCCAATAGCGAAAGAGCGCCCATCCATGCAACGGTGCTCAGTCTTTCCTCAGCATAAAACAAATCGATTGCAAAACGCATGCAAAATCGCTAGCGGAAAGCCTCAAGAAACAAAGGCTCAAACTGATTCACCCTGGTAACCTCGCGCTGATATAGTAATCATTCATCTATAGACCCGACGCCGGGTTTGGGAGGGGAAGCCTGGGTGGCGGCCCCGGCACGGCTGGGCAGAGAGGTAGGCAACGTGGCTGAAGTACTTTTCTACGAGCGTCCTGTACCGCTCAATCGCACCGCTCACAAGGATCTGCGCATCAAGGGATTGCAGAACCTCAAGTTTGCGCACGGGGTGCATTCCGTACCGCTGACCTGTACTGAGTTTCCCGTCACTGCCCGCGACATTCCGATCCTGTTCGCCGGCCCCGACATGGCCAACGCCGGCCCGATGGCCCTGCTCGGCCTGCGCCAGAACGAAAACCTGTTCCTGGACACCGACGGCCAGTGGGTGCAGGGCGTCTACATTCCGGCTTTCGTGCGCCGCTATCCGTTCGTGCTGGCCGAAAAGCCACCGGGCGCCGAGGGCGACGATTTCACCGTGTTCCTCGATGAAGCCTACGAAGGCTTCAACGACGAGGAAGGCGAGCGCCTGTTCCAAGAAGACGGCAGCGAAACCGATATGCTGAAAAACGCCGTAAGCTTCCTCGGCGAATTCCAGCAGCACGTGGCGCGCACCAAGCAGTTCATGGACGACCTTAAAAAGCACGACCTGCTCGAACCGCGCAACGTTCGCCTGGAGCGCAACGGCAACGTGCTCAACCTCAATGGTTTGTTCGTGGTCAATGAAGAAAAACTGCGCAAGATCGACGCGGCCATCGCGCACCAGTTCCTTGCCGACGGCACCATGGGTTGGATCTACGCGCACTTGCTGTCGTTGTCGAACATCGACCGCGTCGGCCAGCGTTTGGCCCAGCGTGAAGAAGTCGAAGCTGCCAACGTGACCAAGAACTGATCGCCTTGGTGATGATGGCGAAAAAGCCGCCCATCGGGCGGCTTTTTCGTACGCCATTCAGGTGGGCTCACGGCCGCATGGTGGTGACTTCGATTTTCACAATCAGCTCATCGCAGCACACATCTTCCGAGGCTGGGTAACAGTGACATAAGGCACGTTCGCTTTCCCCTCTCTCCGCATGCCCCCTGCAAGTATGAGGCGATGTTGTCTTTAGTGCATGGGCTTCGCCAGCCGCAGCAGATCAACGTTGTAACCTGCCGCTTCATATAATGCCCGCGCACGTTCATTTCCGGGAAACACTGCCAGCGTTACAAGCTGGCACTGGTGCTTGCGCGCCCATTCCTCGGCGTGTTCGATCAATGCCTTGCCGACACCCTGGCCTTCATGACGCGGCGCTACCGCAAGATCGGAGATGTGGCAGTTGGCGCGGCCGGTGAAGTAATCCTGGTTTTTTTGCAGATGAATAAAGCCGACGCGTTCGCCGTGGTCGTTTTCGGCGACGAACACGTAACTGTTGGAAGGCTGTTCGTCCAACTGGCGGCTGAGGTCCTTGCGAATGCCTTCGATACATTCATGCCGCTTGCGCCAGACTGGCAAGGAGAAGTCGACGAAGCGGGGAACCAGACCGAGGATGAAATCATCGTCATCCTCGGCAAGACGGATGTGAAATGGGCTGTCACTCATGCGTTGACCGGTCGGTGCGAACAGGAACGGGCGGGTTTGGTTCTACACCCAAGAGGTCGGTGAGAGGAAGCCCCCAGGGCTAGCTGGTGCGGGAGTGGTGAGTCAGTCGCCGATGACGGGCAGCGCGATATAGCTGGCCTGATCCGCCGAGTGATAAATGCGTTGCGCCGCCTTCCGATAATCCCCCGGCTTGGCCCAGAAGATGTTTGGCACGAACGTCTGCGGATTGCGGTCGTACAACGGGAACCAGCTCGATTGCACCTGCACCATCACGCGATGGCCCGGCAGGAACACGTGATTGGCGTTGGGCAGGTCGAAGCGATAGGTCAGCGGTTGGTTGGCGACGAGCGGCTTGGGATGATCGAAACTTTCGCGATACCGTCCACGGAAAATATCCATCGCGACCGCAAGTTGATAACCGCCCATCTCCGGTTGCTCGGCCACCTGGTCGGGGTAGACATCGATCAACTTCACCACCCAATCGCTGTCGGTACCGCTGGTCGATGCGACTAGGTGCACGACAGGCGCACCGGCGATGGTCAGTGGCTGGGTGAGTACATCGGAAACATAGGTCAGCACATCGGTGCGGCCGGATGCTTCGCGTTGGTCGTCCACCAGCCATTGCGGCCAGGTTAGGCCATTGTCGTAGCCCACGGGCTGGATCGGGCGGGCGCGGAAGGGGACGGGATGGGCAGGATCGGAGATGTACTCGTCATAGCCTGCGCTGGAGCCTGGTGCGCTGAAGCCTAGTTTGTTTCCTGCTTGCAGATAGATGGGACGACTTTTCTTCGCGCAGCCTTCTTCGCAGGCAAGCGGCCAATGGCTGAGTCGCTGCCATTGATTAGTGCCCGTCTGATACGTGGTGACGGGTGCGATATTGGCTTTCGGTGCGCCATCTTTCAGATACTGCGCGAGGTACGGGCGCAGGACGTGCTCACGGAAATACTTGGCCGTGTCGCTGCCGAACTGAATCGCGCCGAGCGAGCTGCCTTCCTCGATCTCCTGGCCGTGATGCCAGGGGCCCATTACCAGCTTCACCATGTCGCCGGTGACGTCTTTGGGCTTGATCGCGCGATACACGACTAGTGCGCCGTAGATGTCTTCCTGATCCCATAGGCTGTGCACCAGCATGGTCGGTACTTTCAATGGCTGCGCAGCCAATACCTTGTCGACCGCCTGTTCGCTCCAGAAGGAGTCATAGGCCGGATGCGCAAGCATCCTTGTTCCAGAAACCAAGCTGCTCCATGCCGTACGCGTGGCCGAGTTTGCCGGCGGAAACGTAGTGCATGAAAAGATCGTATTCGTCGTGGTAATCGGTCCACCACTTGTAATAGTTGTCCCGGCTGGCCTCCTGCTCGTAGATGTAGGACATGTTCTGCTGACGGAATGCGCCGTGATGGAACCAGTCGTCGCCCATCCAGCCGTCCACCATCGGATTCATCGGTACCGCGACTTTCAGCGCCGGATGCGGGTTGATCAGTGACATCAGCGGCTCGAAGCCGTCGTAGGAAATGCCGATGGTGCCGACCTTGCCGTTCGATTCCGGTACGTTCTTCACCAGCCAGTCGATGGTGTCGTAGGTGTCGGTTGCGTCATCGACCGGCGTAGGATTGAGCGGGCCGTGGATCGGCCGGTTCATCACGTAATCACCCTCGGAGCCGTATTTGCCGCGGATATACTGGACCACGCGGATGTAATGATCCTCCACGATCACGTCGGTGGCGTTGTCGTAGCCTTCCAGCATCGGACCGAGATGGTCGCTCATCACGTGATGGGTAAGATCGGTAGCATCATAGGGCGTGCGGGTGAGGATCATGCCGGCATGCGTGACGCCCTTGGGAATCAGTATCACCGTATGCAGCTTCACGCCGTCGCGCATCGGGATCATCACGTCGCGCTCGACGTAGTCGTAGCTGCTGGTAGCCGGTTGGAACTGCGCGGGCGTTTCGCTGGGATAGTTGGGGTATTGCGGCTGGCTGGGCGGTTTGTCGGCCAGGGTGGCAGTGCTTATTGTCAGCAGCAGGGTGAACATCGCAGGCTTGAGCCTACGTAACGCAATCGCGGTACGACTCGACTTCATGGTGACTCCCCGTTGGGTGTGCGCGGCTAGCGTAGCTTTAATCCATGGAGACGGGCAGGTGGCAGTGCCGAAATGCCTGTAAACGCCTCGTCGTCATTGATCAGCTTCTCTTTCGTAAAGCGCCTCGGCGAGGGGCGGAACGACAGTACGGGCCACAGGCCAAATGGGACTGCATGTGACCTACGGGAGCCTATCAAGTCAGGTTTGCCTGATAGCGTTAGGTTGAGCGGCTGAGTTAGTTTCCGAGTTCAGTCTAGTCAAGGATCGGTCGCAATGCCTTATAACAAATCCGGCGCCGTCAATTTCGCAGACAGCCACGCTGAAACAAGTAGCAAAGGCCGCTGTGCCGCCTACGTGCGTCGTGCGCTTGAATGGGGCGGGGTCCATGTTGCCCCAACTCTCAGCGCGGCGAACTACGGCGCAAGTCTCAGCGCGTCAGGGTTTTATGAAGTAACCGGAGCGCCACAAAAAGGTGATGTTGTGGTGATTGAGGGTTTCGCTGGCCATGATGACGGCCACATGGCGATTTACGACGGGACACGCTGGATATCCGATTTCAAGCAACGCCCTGGCCCCGATGTGTACCCAGGACCGGATTACAGGAAGGCCCAGCCGGCTTATAAGATTTACCGTCACCCTTGAGGTGTTTCATGGCGAAGACAGGTTTTTTGATGGCGTTCGTGTTGATGCTGGTGGCAGCCATGTCGCAGGCAGCAAGAGCGCAGGATTACGCAACGGCCGAAGGCGATGTCAAGGCGTTCTATTCTTGGTATGTCCGTCAGGTGGATCAGCTCAAAGACCCGTTAAATGACGATCACATCTACGCCTATGTCGAGAAGACGACCGTAGATGCGCTACGCGCAGACGCCAAGCGTGGCGCATTGCCCTATGACGTCGATTACTTCATAAAGGGACAGGATGTTGATCCTTCGGATTGGAATAGCCACACCGTCACACGGCCCACCGTGATGCTCGACGATGTTGCGGTCATCCTCGCTACCTTCGGCGTCGCCGGAACCAAGTCGAATTTGGTCATCTTTCTGCGTAAGCACGGCAATACATGGAAGATCATGAAGGTCGAAGACACGCAAAATCATTTCTGGCCGCCTTCATGGAAGTGATTCACCGTCATCCCATAACGTACTAACGCGATGAGCCACTGCGTATTACTTGGCCTTTCTTGCGCGTGTGATCAAAAAACGCCCGGAATGCTCCGGGCGTTTTCTTCATAACGGCATGCCAATGTTACACAATCGCCGGCAACGTCCCCACACCCGCCTCAATCACCGCTTTGTGCATATGCGTGCGCGGCAGAAGGCGCGCAAAGTAGAACGCTGCCGTATCGTGCTTGGCTTGCTTGAACGTCGGTTGTTGTGCGCTCTTTTCCGCCGCGGCCACGGCCTTCGCCCAGAAGTAGGCGAGGGTGATGTAGCCGCTGTAGTAGAGGTAGTCATTGGCGGCCGCACCCAGTTCTTCCGGGTTGCCCTGGATGCGTTGGGCTAGCCTCTGTGTCAGTTCGCTCCATTCCTTGGCCAAAGCGCTAAGTTGAGCGATATACGGATGCAACGCTTCATCCGTTGCATGCCGCTTGCAGAACGCGCCGATCTCGGCGAGGAAATGCTGCAGACCCACGCTCTTGAATTGGAGGATCTTGCGGCCGAGCAGGTCCGCTGCCTGGATGCCGGTGGTGCCTTCGTACAGCGTGATGATGCGTGCGTCGCGCACGAATTGCTCCACCCCATTCTCCACGATAAAGCCGTGGCCACCGTACACCTGCAAGGCTTCCTTGGTGCATTCCTGCGCGAGTTCGGTGACCACGCCCTTGGCGATCGGAATCAGGAAGGCGAGCAGTTCGCTGGCTTGCCGGCGTGTCGCTTCATCCACGCCGCGCGCTTCGATATCGGTTTGCAGCGCGGCGTACATAATCAATGCACGCGAACCTTCGACGAAGGCGCGCTGCGTGAGCAACATGCGGCGCACGTCCGGCTGCACCAGCAGGTTGTCGGCGGGCTTGTCGGGGAATTTCGGGCCAGACAGCGCACGTGACTGCAAGCGCTCGCGGGCGTAGTTCAGGCTGTTTTGCAGCGCGCGTTCAGACAATGCCAAACCTTGCAAGCCCACCGAGAGGCGCGCGGCATTCATCATGGTGAACATCGCTGCCAGGCCCTTGTGCGATGGGCCGATCAGATAGCCTTCCGCTTCATCGAAGTTCATCACGCAGGTGGCCGAACCACGGATGCCCATCTTGTGCTCGATCGCGCCTGGGTAGGCGTTGTTGCGCTCGCCCAGGGAGCCATCCGCCTTCACTTTGAACTTGGACACGATGAACATCGAGATGCCTCGGCTGCCAGCCGGCGCATCGGGCAGGCGTGCCAGCACCAGGTGGATGATGTTGTCGGCCAGGTCGTGATCGCCGGCGCTGATGAAGATCTTGGTGCCGCTGATCTTGTAGCTGCCATTCGCACTGGGTTCGGCGCGCGTCTTGAGCAAGCCCAAATCCGAGCCGGCCTGCGGTTCGGTCAGGCACATGGTGCCGGTCCATTGACCGGCCACGATCGGCTTGAGGTAGGTATGTTTCTGATCCTCGGTGCCGTGCAGTTCCAGCGCGTGGCAGGCGCCTTCGGAAAGCAGTGGATACAGGCTCCATGACAGATTGCCCGACTGGAACATTTCAGACGTGGCGATGCCCATCACCGATGGCAGCGCCTGGCCGCCGAATTCCTCGGCCATGGTGAGGCCGGCCCAGCCGCCGTTGGAGAACGCGCGGAAGGCTTCCTTGAAGCCCTTGGGTGTGGTGACCGCGCGGTTGGCCTTGTCGAAATGACAGCCTTCTTCATCGCCCGTGGCATTGGTCGGCGCCAACACCTGCTCGCTCAGCTTGCCGGCTTCTTCCAGCACCGCGTCGAGCAGATCGCGGGTATGGCCCTCGCCACCTTGCAACTGGGTAAGGATGGCTTCCGCGCCGAGCAGGTCGAAGAGTGCAAAGCGCTGGTCGTCGAGCGGGGCCTTGTAGAGCGTCATAGCGTAAATCCTTGGTGTGACGATGGCGGTAGGCGGTCAGCGGTACGTATTGGCGATGCCGGGGACTGGCGACAGGTAGTCGTTGTGGTTGAACGGGAAGTCGCGCGGATTCTTGTTGTCCGGGTGATCTTCCAGATGGGGCGTGCAATGCACGACGCCCTTGATGGCGTAGGCTAGCGAACCGGCGCTGCCCTTGGCGGCCACGGCCTGTAGCGCCTTGCTCATGTCGATGGTGGGCAGCACGGTGATCGAGACGACGTCGCCGGCAAAGGACGGCACATCCAGGTCGAACTTCGCATGCAGTCGGGCCGGGATGCCCTGCGCGACCTGCAGTTCGCCCTCGATCGACTGGTAATTCATGCCGGTATAGCTATTGTTTTGCAAGCGCAGGGTGAGTTCCCAAGTGCCATCAGACTGCACTCGCATCTGCTGGATGGTGAGGGTGGGCGGGAACACACTCTGGCGCTGTGGCCCGCAGGCAGCCAGCACGCCAACCAACAGAATCAATGCCAATCCGTGGAGCAGTCGTTTCATGGATTCACCTCAAACGATTGTTTGAATATAGCAGGGAAAGGGATGGGTGGAAGGGAGGAGTGCAACACGCCGCCTGCGTCTACTGATTGTCTAGAAAAATTGTCCCATAGCGCGGATGTGCTGACGGAGCTGGAGCACTACGCGGAGTTCGCGGCGCCTCAGAAGCGGGTCTACCGGGTGCGGATATGAAGTGGGGCGAAGAGCCGAGGATTCGAAAGGTGCTAATGCGACTACGGGGTACCTGATTAGTGTCGAACCTCAGCTATAAAATTGGTAGCTTCGCGCAAAATCGGCTCAGGGCAAGGCGCGCAGAGCACCACAGCGCGTACCAGCCGAGGCAGCATGTCGCGCAAGCGAAAACGGCGATTGAATCGATAGGCGGCTTCGGCCAATTTTTGAGCATCGCAACACTGGGCGGTTTGAAGCCTGCTCCTGCAAGCCGACTCCGGGACCTACTCCCATCTTTGATACAGCATCGCAGGTTTTCACCCACGTTCATGACACACTGAACCTGCCCTCGTTTGCCCATTGATCTCCATCGGCCTCATAAGAGGCCTCGATCTGCAAAGCTGGTGGTGCGGCCACCGCCGATAACGATGTGATCCAGGACGCGGACGTCAATTAGCGTAAAGGCCTGCTTGAGGACATCCGTCATCTTCCGATCGTCCGCTGATGGGGTGGTGTTGCCGCTTGGATGGTTGTGGCTCAGGGTCACGTCGGCGGCGTTGTGCTTCAGGGCTGTCCTGATGACTTCACGCGGATACACGGCCGATTGATTGATCGTGCCATGAAAGAGCACCTCGAACGCAATCAGGCCATGTTGGTTGTCGAGGAACATCATGCCAATAAATAAAGCCATCTAAGTAAATCAATTACTTAGATGGCTGTATTGGTGGAGGTGGCGGGAGTCGAACCCGCGTCCGAAGGCGCTTGACGCCTAGTACTACATGCTTAGCTCACCGTTGGATCTCATCCCGCGACAGCACGATGTGCGAGGCGCATCGAAGGACCAGCCCGCTTGATTTAACCCTAGCCAGCAGGCGGCAGCTTTGGGCGATCCTGTGATAATGACCTTACATCCACGAGCACAGGCACAAGTGGGTTCAGGGCTTAGGCTGCTAGGGCCAGAGCGTAGTTGTCGTCGTTGGCAACTATAAGTTTGCGGCTGGATTAACGAGGAAAGCTGCCCCCTCGGCATGCACCAAGCTATCTCACTACCCCCGTCGAAGCCAGGACACCCCCGGGGAAATCTTAAAGATGGCTGAAGCGTGATGGATTATACACGCTTGGGCTGTTTGGATGGTTGCCATGAAACACACCGTACCTCCGGATTCGTCGCCGGGACGACGATGAGTGAGGCGGGTTTCATCGTGGCGGGTGCCGCCGCGTGGCATGACCGTTGAGGTGACGATGATTGGGCGTGACTGGGCAAGATGTTTGGGTGTCTTGCTTTGCTGGTTAAAGGCGCAATGTCCAGTCATGCCCCCCTTTTGTGGGTTCGCCTGGACGACGGTTGAGCGTGCGCGGGAGGTGTTCAGGCGCTGCGATTATGCGCACGCATGGTGCGCTGTTTTTCGCGTTGCCAGTCGCGTTCTTTGTCGGCGTTGCGCTTGTCATGTTCATGCTTGCCGCGTGCCAAGCCGATTTCCACTTTCACCTTGTTGCCTTTCCAGTACATGGCGATGGGCACTAGGGTATAGCCTTTGCGCTCCACGGCGCCGATGAGCTGGTCGATTTCCTGCCGGTGCAGCAGCAGCTTGCGGGTGCGGCGATCTACCGCCACCACGTGGGTGGAGGCACTGATCAGCGGCGGGATGGAGGTGCCGACCAAGAAGATCTCGCCTTTGAGCACCACGGCATAGCCGTCGCCGAAATTGATCCGGCCGGCGCGCAATGCCTTCAACTCCCAGCCTTGCAGCGCGATGCCTGCTTCATAGCGCTGGTCGATGTGGTATTCATGCCGGACGCGCTTGTTGAGCGCGATCGTGCCGCCGGTATTTTTTTTGTCCTTGTCCTTCGCTTTTGCCATGTCCGTTAAACTTTGGGCTTGTCGCCTTGTGCAGGTTTCCTGCATGCGGGCTTGGGCTGGATTCTTGTAAAGAGGCTACTGTGATCGAAATCCGCCGCAGCGCACTAGTGAAATATTCGCCGGCGCAAATGTTCGACCTGGTCAACGAGGTTGAAGCATACCCAAAGCGCTTCAATTGGTGTGCCAACGCCGAAGTGATCGAGCGCGGGGAGAACATACTGGTGGCGCGGCTGGATCTCAAGTTTGCCGGCTTCCATCACAGCTTTACTACCCGCAATACCATTGACCGTCCGCGCCGCTTGCAGGTGAGCCTGGTGAACGGGCCTTTCCGCAGCCTTGACGGGTTCTGGGACTTCATCCCGCTAGGCACGGACGGTTGCAAGGTGGCCCTGGAGTTGGATTTCGACTATGCCGGCCGTTTGGGCGGCGCGGCGTTGAAACTCGGCTTTCAGGGTTTGGCCCATCGCATGGTCGACGATTTCTGCCGCGAGGCGGACCGTGTTTATGGATAAGCCGGTTGCGGTGGAGGTGGTTTGGGCCACGGCGGAACGTCAGATACTGCGTCGGCTCAGCTTGCCTGCCGGCAGCACGGTGATCCAGGCCGTGGAGCAGTCGGGCATTTTGCAGGAGTTGTCGGAGGTCGAGCTTGATCCGTCGCGACTGGGGATTTTCTCCCGTCGCACCGCACCAGAGCATGTGTTGCAGGATGGCGACCGGGTGGAAATCTACCGGCCGCTCACTCTTGATCCGAAGGATGCCCGCCGTCGTCGCATGCGTTAAGGCCTGTCATGCACGTGTTGAGGTATGACCTAGGCGATCAGTTGCCGCTACCGCCATGGTCACCGCTGCTGTCACCACCACCGTTGTCACCTCCGCTGCCGCTGCCGCTGCCGCCCGTCTTGTCGCCGGAAGTGTCGTTGACGTCGTAGTGGGTCTTGTATTTGTTGCTTTCGTTGACCAGCTTTTGCGCATCCTGGAAGTACAGGTTGCCTTCGGTGCGCACCAGCACATCGTTGTTGAAGAACAGACTCATTGACTGCAACTTCATTTTCTCGCCGCGGTGCGAATAGGTGGAAATGTAATCCCAGCGGTTCTGGTCGAACGGTGTGGCGACGGAGGGCGTACCTAGCAGCACCAGCACTTGGCGCTTGGTCAGACCCGGCTTGAGCTGATCGGCAAGGTTCTTGTCGATGGTCTTGTCAAACAGATTGCCCTGGGCCACGTCGGGGGTGTACACGATATGGCAGCCGGCCAGTGAAACCACCAGCGTAGCGAAGCCCAGTGCTCGAATCAGCTTTTGCATTCGTAATGAATCCGGATCGTGAAGGTCTTGGATGATACACTAGTGACTTGATTTAGCAGTGTACCCCCGGGAGCTTGTCATGGAGCAGGAAACTCAGGAACTTCGTAAGGCCGGCCTGAAGGTCACCCATCCCCGGATGCGCATTCTCCAGATCTTCGAGGAGGACGGGGCTCGGCATATGACGGCCGAAGACGTCTACAAGAAGCTGCTGGCCCATCAGGAAGACATCGGCCTGGCTACGGTGTATCGGGTGCTTACCCAATTCGAGGCCGCCGGTATCCTCAGCAAGCATAATTTCGAGGGCGGGCAGGCGGTTTATGAATTGGATCGCGGCCAGCACCATGACCACATGATCGATGTGGACAGTGGAAAGGTGATCGAGTTCGTCAGCGAAGAGATCGAGCGCCTGCAGCGTGAGATCGCCGCCCGCCATGGCTACGAGATTCAGGATCACAGCCTGGTGCTGTATGTGCGGCCCCTTCGGGATGGGAATCGTAAATAAGGAATAGGCGATTCCCGATTCCCCGCCTTCAAGGCATAAAAAAGCCGCGGGAAGACTCCTGTCCGCCCTGCGGCTTACCGTTGTCTCTTGACTGCGGGTATTCGAGTTGCTCGAGATACGCACGTGTGTCCAGACTCCGGCGGAATGGCGTCCTGCCATTCTTTGGGTCCACCGTCCCCACGGCCGACCCAGTCTCACCATCTTACGATGGCGGCTCCCCCACATCGATTGAGTGATCCTAACGAAGCCTTTACGGGCCCGGTATTGGAAAATTTCCTAGTTACCGTTTCATGAATGACTTGTTTCATGGTGGGAAACGGTGCTTCGCAACAATATGCGCAAATGGACGCCCTGCTGATCGGGGCGTAGTCGAAAAAGACCGCCCAGCGAGGTAACGCGGTCACGCATGCCCTGTAGCCCGCGGCCGCCGCGCGGTACGCGCTCGGGCAGGCCGATGCCGTTATCGCGGATATCCAGCAGGGCAAGCGCGATGCCGGCGCGTTCACCGATACGCAAACGAAGGCGGAACTCGCTGGCCTGGGCATGTTTTACCGCGTTGGTGGCGCTTTCTTGGGCCAGTCGGTAGATCACGGTGCGGATATCTTCTTCGAGCAAACGCGGATCGCCGTGCAGTTCGGTGTGATAGGCCATGCCAGCGGTGGCCATCAGGTCGCGGATCGGGCCTTCGTCCAGCGCGCGCATCAATCCGAATTCATCGAGTACAGCGGGGCGCAGATCATCCAACAGGCGATGCAGTGCGCGGCGCATATGACCGAGGATGCTATTGATTGAGGTGCCAACATCTTCCAGTCCCACTTGCTGCAGTCGGTTTTGTGCAAGCTTTACGTGTGTCTGGATAGCGGTAAGATTCTGACCCAGTTCGTCGTGTAGTTCCGCAGCCATGTGACGGCGCTGATTTTCTTCGGCTTGCATGTTGCCGCGCGCCGCATCGCGAAGTTGTCGTGCAAGATGGTCAAGGCGCCGATTCACTGCCGCGAGGTATACGTTTTGTTCGGCCACGCGTGCGCTGCTGCGACGAAGCGCGTCGGTGGCCGAGCCCAGCATCAAGGCGCCGGTACCGGCTACGGCAAGGAACATGTGCGAAGATGCGGTGGGTATGACGTGGGTGAATACGCGATCGACCAGCGCCATGCCGAGGCTAGATAGCAGCATCGACAAGCTTGCACCACGCCAGCCATGACGAAACGCGAAAAACAGCACCGGTGCCAGCGACAACACACGCGCAAATTCGCGTTGCGGTGCGGCTTGTTCGGTGAGTATCAGCAAGATCACCAGTGCGGGCAGCATCACCAACAAGCCGTCCATCAGCAACTCGGACATCTCCTGCTTCGAGGGCCGTGCGCGCCAGATCATGATCAGCGGCGGTACCAGCAAGAGCAGACCCACATAGTTGCCCAGCAGCTCATCGCCTAGTGCATGCAACAGACCGACGGGCGGTAATTGGTGGAACACCGCCAGTATCAGTGCATCCGTGGCAGTGGCTGCGATCACGGTGAAGCCGGCCGATAGCAGCAGACGGGAGACCTCTTCCGGATCGCGCAGGCTGGGTCGCAAGTTCGCACGGCGTAGCAGGCCCAGGCAAAGCGCTACCACGATCGGCTGTGGTAGGTCGCTAAAGACGAAAGCACGCCAACCCATCCCATAGCCATGCAGATAATCGATCAATCCCGCCGCTGCCAATTCGCTACCGATCAGCCAGCCCCAATAGCGAATGGGGGAGAGCAGCAGCACGCCAAATCGCAGGCCGAATTGCAGCGTCCAATCGGGTTGCGCGGTGGGCCAGAGCAGGGCCCAGATCAGGGCGTAGGCGAGGCCGGCAAGTGAGCCGGAAGTGAAGGTGAAGGCGGATTTCAGTCGCATCTGGGAATGATACGTGGAGTGCTTTCGTCCGTCGCTCAGACTGCTACAGTGCACCCATGCACAGCATAGTTTTGGTCGACGATCACGCTATCGTCCGCGAGGGGTTCAAGCGGCTGATCGAGATGGAGCCTGACCTGGAGGTCGTGGCCGAATGTCGTAATGCCGACGACGCGGTCGAGGCTATCAGCAAGCGCCGGCCTGACCTGGTCGCGCTTGATTTGTCATTGCCAGATGGCAGCGGCTTGCCATTGATCGAGCATCTGCGTAGCGTGGCTGCGGGGACGCGCATTGTCGTGTTGAGCATGCACGATGGGGATCCTTACGTATCCGAAGCATTGCGGCGTGGCGCCAGTGGTTATGTCACCAAGGGCGCGGCGCCAGAAGAACTGGTGGCGGGCTTGCGTGCGGTCATGCATGGGCAGCAGTTTCTCAGCTCCGATTTGCGCCAGCGGCGCGCAGAGCGGCCTAACAATACGCTTGACCCGATTGACCGGCTTACGGCGCGTGAGCATGAAGTGTTTTTATTGCTCGCAGCAGGACGTGCGCCGAAGCAGGTGGCGGCAGAGCTTGGGATCGGACAGAAGACGGTTTATATCCATCGTGCCAGCCTGATGGGGAAGCTTGGAGCGGGTTCGGAGCTGGATTTGTATCGGATTGCGAGCGAGCGTGGTTTGCTCCCTATTCGCGGGTGACGCTATCGGGCTGTAGTGCCATAGGTTAAGTAGCAATGGCACTAACCTACCGTCCGCAGTGTTATGCGGTTTGGGCTTGCTCCAGCATTTTCTTGGCGTGGGCTCGCGTTTCGTGGGTGATCTCCACGCCACCGAGCATGCGCGCCAGTTCATCGCGGCGACCTTCAGTGTTTAAGGATTGGATACGCGTCTGCGTCGAATGGCCTTCGCTGTGCTTGCTCACACGCAGATGCGCATGACCTTGCGCAGCGACTTGTGGCAGATGCGTCACGCATAGCACTTGGCAACGCGAACCCAGTGCACGCAATTTCTGGCCAACCACTTCAGCCACCGCGCCGCCGATGCCGGAGTCGACTTCGTCGAAGACCATGCAGCCGATGGTGTCCTTGCCCAGTGTGGCGACTTCGATGGCCAGGCTGATGCGAGCAAGTTCGCCGCCAGACGCCACTTTGCGCAGTGCGCGCGGAGGTTGGCCGGGGTTGGCGCTGACCAGCAGCTCACAGCGTTCGCGGCCTTGTGGATCGGGATCGGTACTTTCAGTCGGTTCAAGCGTCACTTGCAGTACGCCGCCAGCCATGCCGAGTTCACCCATTAAGTCGCTGACTTCCTTGCCCAGCTTTTTTGCAGCGGTCTGGCGGGATTTGCTCAATGCCTCGGCGATGTTGGCGTAGTCGCGCAGCAACTGGTTGCGTTGTGCGCTGAGTCGTTCGAGTGCGTCACCGGCATTTTCTAGTTCGGTGAGTTCGGCTTGCATCGCGTCGCGCTTGCCGTCGAGCTCGGCGGCGGACAGGCGATGCTTGCGGGAGAGTTCGTGCAGGCGCGTCAGGTGCGTGTCGACTTCGGCGAAACGTTCGGGGTCAAGATCGACGTCCTGCGCGTAACGCTCCATGCCATCGACGGCTTCGTTGAGCTGGATCTGCGCGTTGTCGAGCAATTCCAGCAGCGGGGCCAGCCGGTCATCGAGCGCGGCCAATCGACCCAGTTCGGCATGGGCACGATCCAGTGATTGGCGTAGCGCGAATTCGCTGTCACCGTCGAGCAACTCGACCACGCCAGTAATGCCTTCAGTGAGTTTGCTGGCATTGGCCAGGCGTTTATGGCTGGCCTCCAGTTCGGCGAGTTGGTTAGGCGGTAAAGCCCACTTTTCCAGCTCGGAGAGTTCGTGGCGTAGCAGTTCCAGGCGATGTTCGCGATCGTCGCCACCGCTCAATTTGCGGATGCGCGCACCGATTTCGCGCCACTGCGCGGCTAACTCGCATACCTGAGTGACCTGTTTGTCGTTTTCGGCGTAGGCGTCGAGCAGGTTCAGTTGATGCGCGCGCTCAAGCAGGGCCTGGTGTTCGTGCTGACCGTGGATTTCCACCAATAATGCGGCGAGGTCACCCATCTGGCCGATGGTGGCGGGGCGACCGTTGATCCAAGCACGGGAGCTACCCTCGGCGCGGATCACGCGGCGCAGCTGGCAGGCGCCGTCTTCGTCCAGTTCCTCCTGCTGCAACCATTGGGCGGCGTCAGGCAGGTCTTTCAGATCAAACTCGGCCACCAGCTCGGCGCGATCACTGCCGGCACGCACGATACCGCTATCGGCGCGGGCGCCGGCCAGCAGCATCAGTGCATCGACCAGCAGGGATTTGCCCGCGCCGGTTTCGCCGCTGACCACGGTCAGGCCCGGGCCAAAGCTGATATCGGCTTCTTCGACGACGGCGAGATGGCGGACGTAGAGGGAAGTAAGCATGGGGGAGGGTGGCCGTAGATAGGGCGATTGTAAGGGGAGCGCTGGCGGCGGGGGAGGAGGGATGAGGGGCGAGTAGCGAGAGCGCACGTGTCAACGTCTACCACGATATGGGGAACCGCGCCCTCGCTACTCGCCCTTAATCCCTCAGCTCCTTTCTTGCATTCTCCGCCCCCACACCTTATTTCTTTAGCGTCTCACGGATTGCCACAGCGCATGCCCTACCACCACGACCTCGACATCCGCGCTCGCCGCCTGTTGCGCACTTTGATTGCGCAATACCTGGCCGATGGTGAACCAGTGGGGTCGCGCACGTTGTCGCGCTCGTCCGGGCTAGATGTGAGTCCGGCGACGATCCGCAACATCATGGTCGATCTAGAAGAGGCTGGTCTGGTGGCCTCGCCGCATACCTCGGCAGGGCGCATTCCTACGCCGCGTGGCCTGCGCCTGTTCGTGGATAGCCTGATTGAGTTGCAGCCGCTGCCGCACGAGGAAATGGTGCGCTTGCAGCGCGAGCTACCCTCGGGTCCAACCACGGTACGTGATTTGATGGGCAATGCTTCGGCGCTGCTGTCGGCGATGACCCATTTCGCTGGCGTGGTGACGGTGCCGCGCCAGACCGATTTCCCGCTGCGTCATATCGATTTCGTGACACTACCTGACGCGCGCGTATTGGTGATCCTGGTGTTCTCGGACAACCAGGTACAAAACCGCGTGATCCAGCTTGCCAAGCCACTGGACAACGGGGAGCTGGAGCAGGCCGCCAACTACATCAATGGGCACTTCGTTGGCTTGCGCGTGGATGATATCCGCGCACATTTGCTGCGCGAATTGCGCGAGGCAAGCAGTGAGTTGCATCGGATGCTTTCCAGCGCGGTGGAACTGGCGGCGGCTTCGTTCGCACCGCAAGATGAGGACGTGCTGGTCAGTGGCCAGACCAACCTGATGGCCTATTCGGATTTGGCCAACCTGGATCGCTTGCGTGAGCTGTTCGAAGCTTTCCAGAAGAAAAATGAATTGCTGCAACTCATGGAAGTCTGCGCAAAGGCGCCAGGCGTGCGACTATTCATCGGTGAAGAGTCGGGCTTTGCGGCGCTGGATGGCTGTAGCGTGGTGACTGCCAGCTACGGCGCGCAGGGCCGGTTGCTTGGGGCGGTGGGGGTCATCGGCCCGACTCGGATGGCGTACGAACGGGTGATCCCCGTGGTGCAGGCGACGGCGGGCCTGCTGAGCGAAGCCTTGAATCGCGCGGCCACGGCCTTATAAACGCCGACGGGAGGCTGAGAGTCCATAAGTCGGCTCTTTTGCCCGTAAGTTTTTGGAGGTTGGTACGGCGTACCGGCCACGGATGATGTTTGGAGTGATTCATGCACAACAGCGATTCGCACTCGCCTAATGAAACGCCGGAAAGCGGCGAGCAGACCGCCGCTTCGGGTGGTGAACTGGAAGCTCTCAAGGCCAAGCTTGCCGAGCTTGAGGCCAGCAACAAGGAGCTGCGCGAAGTCGTGCTACGCGAGAAGGCCGAGCTGGAAAACCAGCGCCGCCGCCTGCATCGCGACCTGGAACAGGCCCGCCGCTTTGCCAACGAAAAGCTGCTCAACGACCTATTGCCGATCTACGACGGCCTGGAACGTGGCTTGTCGGTAGAAGGTGGTGATGTGATTTCAGTGCGTGAGGGCATGAACCTCACGCTGAAGGAATTGCTGCGTATCGCTGGCAACAACGGCTTGGTGCAGGTGGATCCGCTGGATCAGCCGCTCGATCCGGAGCGCCACCACGCGGTGAGCATGGTGGAGGCGCCGGGCAAGGCGCCGGGCACCGTGGTTACGGTGCTGCAGAAAGGCTATGTGTTGAACGATCGATTGCTGCGCCCGGCATTGGTGGCCGTGGCCAAGGACGACTGAACGAAGAGAGTCTGTTCATATCTCCCCGCAGTCCGCATAGCCCCTAAGTGCCCACATGGCGGCCACTCAGGGCTATGCGAACGATGGGGAGATGTTGAACAGGCTCTGACAATTCCAATACTGCAGGGTTTAGCTGGTATTGAACGCCTGTCAGCAAAACCCCATCTGACAACCATTCGCGGCCGAGGGGCCGCTTGCGAGATTCCGGAGCATACATATGGGCAAGATCATCGGCATTGACTTGGGCACGACCAACTCGTGCGTGGCCATCATGGATGGCAGCACCACCAAGGTGATTGAAAACGCGGAAGGCGATCGCACCACGCCCTCCATCGTCGCGTTCACCAAGGACAACGAGGTGATGGTTGGCGCACCGGCCAAGCGCCAGAGCGTGACCAATCCCAAGAACACGTTCTACGCGGTGAAGCGCCTAATCGGCCGCAAGTTTACCGATGCCGAAGTGCAGAAAGACCTGCACATCGTGCCCTATGGCATTCTTGCGCACGACAACGGCGACGCTTGGGTGCAAACCTCCGATGGCAAGAAGATGGCGCCGCAGGAAATCTCCGCCAAAGTGTTGATGAAGATGAAGAAGACCGCTGAGGATTACCTCGGCGAGACGGTGACCGAAGCCGTAATCACCGTGCCGGCCTACTTCAACGACAGCCAGCGCCAGGCCACCAAGGACGCCGGCAAGATCGCCGGCCTGGAAGTGAAGCGCATCATCAACGAGCCGACCGCGGCCGCGCTGGCCTACGGCCTGGACAAGAAAGGTGGTGACCGTAAGATCGCCGTGTACGACCTCGGCGGCGGCACCTTCGATGTGTCGATCATCGAGATCGCCGAAGTCGATGGCGAGAAGCAATTCGAAGTGCTGGCCACCAACGGCGACACCTTCCTGGGTGGCGAAGACTTCGACATGCGCGTCATCGATTATCTGATCGACGAATTCAAGAAGGACCAGGGCATCGACCTGCGCAAGGATCCGCTGGCGCTGCAGCGCCTGAAGGATGCGGCCGAGCGCGCCAAGATCGAGCTGTCATCCTCGCATCAGACCGAAGTGAATCTGCCGTATGTCACGGCCGATGCCTCCGGTCCGAAGCATCTGAACATCAAACTCACCCGCGCCAAGCTGGAAGCGCTGGTGGAAGACCTCGTCAAGAAGACCATCGAACCCTGCCGCATCGCGCTGAACGACGCCGGCCTGCGCGTGTCCGACATCGACGAAGTGATCCTGGTCGGTGGCCAGACCCGCATGCCGAAGGTGCAGGAGTCGGTAAAAGACTTCTTCGGAAAGGAGCCGCGCAAGGACGTCAACCCGGACGAAGCCGTAGCCGTGGGTGCCGCGATCCAGGGCGGCGTGCTGGGTGGTTCGGTGAAGGACGTGCTGCTGCTTGACGTGACCCCGCTGTCGCTGGGTATCGAAACGATGGGCGGCGTGATGACCAAGCTGATCGAGAAGAACACCACAGTGCCGACCAAGGCCTCACAGGTCTTCTCCACCGCCGACGACAACCAGACCGCCGTGACAGTGCACGTGCTGCAAGGCGAGCGCGAGCGCGCCAATGCGAACAAGTCGCTAGGCAAGTTCGATCTGGCCGGTATCGACGCTGCACCGCGTGGCATGCCACAGATTGAAGTGACCTTTGACATCGATGCGAACGGCATCCTGCACGTGTCGGCCAAGGATAAGAAGACTGGCAAGGAGCAGAAGATCGAGATCAAGGCCGGTTCAGGTCTGTCTGAAGAAGAAATCGCGCGCATGGTCGCCGATGCGGAAGCCAACAAGGAAGAAGACAAGAAATTCCATGAGCTCGTCGGGACGCGCAACAAGGCCGATCAGTTGGTGCACGCCACGCGTAGCGCCCTGAAGGAGCACGGCGGCAAGGTGCCGGGCACCCAGCTCAGCGAGATCGAAGGCGCGCTGTCGGATCTGGAAAAAGTGAAGGATGGCGACGACAAGGCCGCCATTGAGTCGAAGATCTCCAAGCTGGAGCAGGTGGCGCAGTCGCTGTACGCCGCGGCCCAGGGTGGTCCTGCCGACACAGATGCGCAGCATGGTCCGGGGCCAGGCGGTTCCGCCCAGCCGGATGATGTGGTCGATGCCGAGTTCACCGAGGTGAAAAACGACGGCAAGGCGTCTTGATCTTCAAGTAGATTGAAAGCGAGCGCCCGTTATTGCGGGCGCTCGTTGCCTTTGTTCCTGACACTTTGATCGAAACCAACGGAGGCAAAACTTCCTTCCTGGCTCAGGCAGTAGGGGGAGACTGGAAAGGCAAGGCAGCCGTCGCCATGTACCTGAGTGACATCCTGCTGGCGTTCGTGGCGCCGTGGATGTTTTGTTTACTTTACGCCACGGTGGCGGCGATCTGGTTCATTCCTGATCGACGGATCGAATCGCGGATCAAGCATGAGCAAGCGTGACTATTACGAAGTCCTGGGTGTCCAACGTTCGGTCACCGAGGTCGAACTGAAAAAATCCTTCCGTCGCCTGGCGATGAAATACCACCCGGACCGTTGTCCAGACGATCCGCACGCACAGGAAAAATTCAAAGAGGCCAAGGAAGCCTACGAAGTCCTGTCCGACTCCCAGAAACGCTCCATGTACGACCAGTACGGCCACGCGGCCTTTGAAGGTGGCATGGGTGGTCGCGGCAGTGGCGCGGGTTTCGGCGACATGGGCGATATCTTCGGAGATATCTTCGGCGACATTTTTGGCGGTGGCGGTGGCGGTGGTGGTCGTGGGCGTACGCGTCGCGGTGCCGACCTTCGTTACATCATGGAGCTAGATCTTGAAGAAGCCGTCTTCGGCATCGAGAAGAAGTTCGATATTCCTACCCAGGTTCTGTGCCATCACTGCAACGGCAGCGGCTCGGAAGACGGCAAGACTGTGTCATGCAAGACCTGTCATGGGCACGGCCGGGTGCGCATGCAGAATGGCATTTTCTCCATCCAGCAGACCTGTCCGCACTGCGCTGGCAGCGGTCGTGCGATCGAGAAACCCTGCAAGCAGTGTCATGGTGAAGGCCGGTTGGAAGAAACGCGCACCTTATCGGTACGCATTCCCGCCGGTGTCGACAACGGCGACCGCATCCGTCTGACCGGGCAGGGCGAAGTAGGTCCGGCCGGCACTGAAGCCGGCGATCTGTATGTGGAAGTGCATGTGCGCGAGCATGCGATCTTCCAGCGTGATGGAACCCATCTTTATTGCGAGCTGCCGATTCGTTTTGCGCAGGCTGCGCTGGGTGCAGAGCTGCTGGTGCCGACACTCGAAGGCGAGGCGGGCATCACCATTCCGCCCGAGACGCAGACCGGGCAACAATTCACCTTGCGTGGGCGCGGCGTCAAATCCGTAAGAGGCGGCCGTACGGGTGACCTGATTTGTCGGGTGATGGTGGAAACACCTGTACGCCTTACGCGTGAACAACGCGAGTTGCTGGAGAAGTTGGAAGCCACTTTCGTTGATGGTGACGCCGGACAGCACACGCCGCGCGCTAAGACCTGGATGGACGAAGTGAAGCAGTTCTGGTCGCGTGTGACGTCTTGAGTCTGCGCTGGGTTTTCTTCCTCTCTCCGAAGGAGAGAGGAAACCAAAGCTTTAGGATGCACGCACATGCCCCAACCGATCCGCCTCGCCATCCACGGCGCCTCCGGCCGAATGGGGCGCGCTTTGCTCGCTCTGGTGCGCGAAGATCGCCGTTTCGAACTGGTATATGCAGTCGTTTCCGCCGGATCGGAACACGATGGTACGCTAGTGTTCAGCGAACTATCGACCTCAATGCGTTATTCGCACGGCTGGGAAGCGGCGCCTGCCATGGATGCTGTCGTCGACTTCAGCGGCCCAGCTGGTTTGGTCAATGCGTTGGCGTATTGCACCGCGCACGGTATTGCCTTGGTTACCGGGACGACAGGCATTGATGCCGCGCTCGAAGCAAGACTGGATGAAGCCACGAAACGCATTCCCGTTTTGCACGCTGCGAATTTCAGCCTTGGCGTTGCCGTGCTGACACGCTTGTTGCGCGAAGCCGCCGCCGCCTTGCCGGATTGGGATCTGGAAATCGTCGAAGCGCATCATGGCTGCAAAGAAGACGCGCCTTCCGGCACCGCTCTTGCGTTTGGACATGTAGCCGCTGAAGCACGTGGCACCACACTCGCAAAAGACGGCGTCTACGTCCGCGAAGGCCGGCCCGGTGCGCGCCGCAGCGGAAGTATTGGTTTTGCCGTGGTGCGCGGTGGCGATGTGGTGGGTGAGCACACCGCCTTGTTGCTTGGCCACGGTGAGCGTGTGGAGTTAGGCCATCGTGCGACGGATCGTTCGATCTTTGCGCGTGGTGCACTTGAGGCAGCAGCATGGTTGGTCGGGCACAATCCCGGTAGTTACAGCATCGACGACATGCTGCAGGAACGTAGCAGCAAATCGTAATCATGCTTACCACTACGCTGCTGTTTCTGCTGTCAGCCGGAGCCATTTATGTGGCTTGCGAGTATTTCGTCAACGGCATCGAGTGGCTGGGAAAGAAACTGAACTTCGGGGCCACCGCCACGGGCACGATCCTGGCTGCTTTGGGTACGGCCCTGCCGGAAAGCGCCGTGACCTTTGTGGCAGTGATGGGGCGCACGCCGGAATTGCGCGATATCGGCGTTGGTGCGGCCTTGGGTGGCCCGTTGGTACTCGCCACTATTGCGTACGCGGTGGTGGGTGTTGCCTTGTGGTGCAACCGGCACCTGCTGGCGCGGGTGGATAGGTGTGTGCAGGTGGATCATGCACGATTGGCGCGGGATCAATCCTGGTTCCTGTCCATCTTCGTGGTGAAGTGTGGCCTAGGTTTGGTCGCCTTTGCGTTCAAGCCGTGGTTGGGCGTGGTGTTTCTCGCGGCCTACGCGTTATATGTATGGCGCGAGTTGAATAGCGAAGACATCGCATTGCATGATGAGGAACTGGAGCCACTGAAGTTTCAGCCACGTGCTGCCGTGCCATCGACGATGATGGTGATGATGCAGACATGCGCGGCACTGCTGGTGATTGCCTATGCGTCGCACGTGTTTGTGTCGCAGATCGAGGCCATCGGCTGGGCCCTGCACATGCCGCCGCATTTGATTGCACTAGTGCTGAGTCCGGTTGCGACGGAACTGCCCGAGACCATGAATGCGCTGATCTGGGTGCGTCAAGGTAAGGAGCGCTTGGCTTTGGCCAATATTTCCGGAGCAATGATGATTCAGGCAACCGTTCCCAGCGCCTTGGCGCTGTTTGCCACCCCGTGGATGTTTGACGCACCGCTCATCGTTGCTGGCGTCATGACGATGATCGCGATCATTTTTCTGTGGCGGCTGTTTCGACGCGGTCATGTCGACGCGCGCATGCTTATACCCGTAGGTGGATTGTATGTCTTATTCGCTGCCTATATGGGGTGGCGCTTCATGTGACATCAACATGCTCAAAGATCAGGACGGGCCAATCCGAAGCACAACAGACATGGCCCCTCCGCATTCGAAGCCACGATGTTACGTGATGGGCCCAAAACTGGGGAGAGGGTCAATCCTTGTGTGCGGCGTTGCGATCTCGGCCGGCACCTAGCTTGCGATCAAGCGCACCAAACAGCTTCTTGAACACGCGCGAGAATTTTCCACGCTTGGTCTTGCGCAGCTTTTCTTCTTCGCTGGTGAGCCAGGCCACCTGGATCACGCGACGCTCACCTTCATACGGCAGATGGCCGTGGAAAGAGTTGTCGCAACGTTTGAACACCGCAAATTCGCCGTAGAGCGGCTTCAGTTCCGGCGCGGCCAGGTCGTCGATGTTGTCGATCTTGTTCAAAAAGCGTAGGCAGCCATCGCTGGTATCGGGCCACTGGGTGTTCAAGTAGAGCAAGGCCGTCGCAACCTTGGAGCGGCTGTCGGTATGGATAGTGCCGTGGCGCTTGTTGAGTACGCGACACAAGGTGACCAGGGTAGGGTAGTGCCCTAGATTGTCGATACCCAGATAGCGGCCAATAGCACTGGCAAAGGCAGGGGTGGTCATCTGTGCCACCAGTGCGTTCACTGACGGGCCGCAGTCGGTCGGATCGTAGGGAAAGAAGCCGGCGCTGGCATACTTGGGGAAGTCCCGCTCCAGATCGCTGCGTGCTTCGTCCGGCAACTGGCCGTGAGCAATCATCAACGGAAACGGCTGCTGCCGTACCTCCGTATCCGGACGATCGAGTCGGATGGGATCAAGCAGAACGGTTGCGTTCATGAAGTCTCGTAGCTACTCCAACCAAATGGCTGTCAGTCTATCGCGGGAGTGTCGCTTTGATGTGCCCGGGTGCCATTCTCACGATTTGATGCGGTGGACAGAAAGCCACTTGCCACCTATCATTTCAACCCGCCCGAGACTTTCTTTGATCCAAGGTCCACAAGCCTGCTTCGATGCGGCTTGCGGGCTTTGCTGCACCTAAAAGGCGGCCCCATGCCCATTTCCGCTCTGCTTGCCCTCGAAGACGGCAGCGTGTTCCACGGCCACGCCGTGGGTGCGACTGGTGAAACCGTCGGCGAGGTAGTTTTCAACACAGCGATGACGGGCTACCAGGAGATCCTCACCGATCCATCCTATGCCCGTCAGATTGTGACCCTGACGTACCCTCATATTGGCAACACCGGTTGCAATGCCGAGGACGAAGAATCCACCGCCGTGCATACTGCCGGGTTGATCGTGCGGGATGTACCACGTCGGGCCAGCAACTGGCGCAGCACCGAAAGTCTGCCCGATTACCTCAAGCGGCACGGCATCGTGGCCATCGCTGGCATCGACACGCGGCGCCTTACCCGCATCCTGCGCGACAAGGGTGCCCAGAGCGGCTGCATCGTGGCTGGCGAGTCGATCGATGTCGATGCCGCGCTGGCCAAAGCGCGGGCCTTCCCGGGTCTCAATGGCATGGACCTGGCCAAGATGGTCAGCGTCAACAAGTCGTATAACTGGAATGAGGGCGTATACGACCTCGACCGTACCGTGTTCCACGAAACGGACAAGCGCTTCAATGTGGTGGCCTACGATTACGGAGTGAAGCGCAACATTCTGCGTCTGCTGGCCGAGCGCGGTTGCGAGATCACGGTGGTGCCTGCGCAGACACCGGCCGCCGACGTGCTGGCCATGAATCCGGATGGCGTGTTCCTTTCCAATGGCCCAGGTGATCCGGCGGCCTGCGATTACGCCATTGCCGCCGCACATGAATTTTTGGCTAGGGAAATTCCGTTGTTCGGCATCTGCCTTGGTCACCAGATCATGGGTGCCGCCGTGGGCGCGAAGACCATGAAGATGAAGTTCGGCCATCACGGCGTAAACCATCCGGTGAAGGATCATGACGACGGCCGCGTGCTAATCACCTCGCAGAACCATGGTTTTGCGGTGGATGCGTCCACCCTGCCTTCCTATGTGCGCATCACGCATACCTCGCTGTTCGACGGTTCGCTGCAGGGCTTTGCGCTGACCGATCGCCCCGCGTTCTGCTTCCAGGGGCATCCGGAAGCGAGCCCTGGGCCGCACGACATGGGTTATCTCTTCGATCGGTTTGCACAACTGATGCGGGACTCGGGACTCGGGACTCGGGACTCGAGGAAGGGCAAGTGAGTCTGACGCACTTTCGCGAGTTGGAGGTGTGGCAGTCAGCGATGTTGTTGGCAAAGAGGGTGGGTCAAATGCTTTTACGTCTACATCAAGCCTTGGTCCGGCGGCTCGAAACCGAGTCCCGAGTCCCGAGTCCCGGGTCCCGGAGCTAAATCATGCCCAAGCGTACAGACATCAAGAGCATCCTCATCATCGGCGCCGGTCCGATCGTCATCGGCCAGGCCTGCGAGTTCGATTACTCCGGTGCGCAGGCGTGTAAGGCGCTGAAGGAAGAGGGCTACCGGGTCATCCTGGTGAACTCCAATCCCGCCACCATCATGACCGACCCGGAAACGGCGGACGCGGTCTACATCGAGCCGATCAACTGGCAGACCGTGGAGCGCATCATTGCCAAGGAACGTCCGAATGCCGTGCTGCCGACCATGGGCGGCCAGACCGGCTTGAACTGTGCACTCGATCTGGCTGACCACGGCGTGCTCGAAAAGTATGGCGTGAAACTGATCGGCGCCTCGCGCGAAGCCATCCGCATGGCCGAGGACCGCGAGCTGTTCCGCGTCGCGATGTCCGAGATTGGCCTGGAATGTCCGAAGGCCGCGGTCGCGCGTTCGTTTGAACAAGCGGTGGAGATCCAGGCCACCGTCGGTTACCCGACCATCATCCGTCCCAGTTTCACACTTGGCGGCTCGGGTGGCGGTATCGCCTATAACCGCGAAGAATTCGAGGAAATCGTCAAGCGCGGCCTGGAGCTGTCGCCGGTGCATGAAGTGCTGGTGGAAGAGTCCGTACTCGGCTGGAAGGAATTCGAGATGGAAGTGGTCCGCGACAAAACGGACAACTGCATCATCGTGTGCTCGATCGAAAACCTCGATCCGATGGGCGTGCACACCGGCGACTCGATCACGGTCGCGCCGGCACAGACGCTCACCGACAAGGAATACCAGCGCCTGCGCGATGCTTCCATCGCCGTGCTGCGCAAGATCGGTGTGGATACCGGCGGCTCCAACGTGCAGTTCGGCGTGAATGCCGAAACCGGCCGCGTGGTGGTGATCGAGATGAATCCGCGTGTGTCGCGTTCGTCTGCGCTGGCGTCGAAAGCCACGGGTTTCCCTATCGCCAAGATCGCCGCGAAACTGGCTATTGGTTACACGCTGGATGAACTCAAGAACGACATCACCGGCGGTCTCACGCCAGCCTCGTTCGAGCCGACCATCGACTACGTGGTCACCAAGATTCCGCGCTTCGCCTTTGAGAAATTCCCGCAGGCCGACGCACGCCTCACCACTCAGATGAAATCAGTGGGCGAGGTGATGGCGATAGGTCGCAGCTTCCACGAATCGCTGCAGAAGGCGCTGCGTGGTCTGGAGATCGGCAAGACGGGCCTAAATCCGACCGGTTTGGATATCGCCAGCGCGGCGGGTTTGGCTACGCTCAAGCGCGAACTGCGTGAGCCGCGTCCGGATCGCGTGTTCCATCTTGCAGATGCCTTCCGAGCTGGTCTGAGTCTGGAAGAAGTGCACGACCTAAGCCGCGTCGATCCCTGGTTCCTCTCTGCTTTCGAAGATATCGTGCTGACCGAGAAGGAAGTCGGGGAACAGGGCATCACTGCGCTCGATGCGGCGCGCGTGCGTGAACTGAAGCGCCTCGGTTTCTCCGACGCACGCCTGGCCGAACTCATCCATACCGACGAGGCGGCCGTGCGCCATCTGCGTCGCACATTGGGCGTGCGGCCGGTCTACAAGCGCGTGGATTCTTGCGCCGCCGAATTCGCCACCACCACGGCCTACATGTACTCGACCTATGAGGAAGAGTGCGAAGCCAACCCGACCAGCCGCGACAAGATCATCGTGCTGGGCGGCGGTCCGAATCGCATCGGCCAGGGTATTGAGTTCGACTACTGCTGTGTGCACGCCGCCCTGGCACTGCGCGAAGACGGGTTCGAGACCATCATGGTCAACTGCAACCCGGAAACCGTATCGACCGACTATGACATCTCTGATCGTCTGTACTTCGAGCCACTGACGCTGGAAGACGTGCTGGAAATCGTCGACCTGGAAAAGCCCAAGGGCGTGATCGTGCAATACGGCGGCCAGACGCCGCTAAAGCTGGCGCGTGCGCTTGAAGCCGCCGGTGCACCGATCATCGGCACCACGCCGGATTCGATCGACCTGGCCGAAGACCGCGAGCGCTTCCAGCAGATGATCCACAAGCTGGGCCTCACCCAGCCACCGAACCGCACTGCGCGCAATGTTGATGAAGCCTTGGCGCTGGCGCGCGAGATCGGCTATCCGCTAGTGGTGCGTCCCAGCTATGTGCTGGGTGGTCGCGCAATGGAAGTGGTGTACGACGATGCGGATCTGTCGCGCTACATCCGCGAGGCCGTGCAGGTGTCGAATGATTCGCCGGTGCTGCTGGATCGCTTTCTCGATCACGCGGTGGAAGTCGATGTCGACATCATCGCCGACCAAGACGGCGACGTGCTAGTCGGTGGCATCATGGAGCATATTGAAGAAGCCGGTGTGCATTCGGGTGATTCATCTTGCTCGCTACCGCCCTATTCGCTGACGCCAACCATCCAGAACGAGCTGCGTCGCCAAGTCAGCCTGATGGCGAAGG
Organism: Dyella sp. M7H15-1; assembly: GCF_004114615.1. NCBI lineage: Bacteria > Pseudomonadati > Pseudomonadota > Gammaproteobacteria > Lysobacterales > Rhodanobacteraceae > Dyella > Dyella sp. M7H15-1. The sequence continues at coordinate 913,533 of NZ_CP035300.1, read as the reverse complement.
AACTGAAGGTCGTCGGCCTGATGAATACGCAGTTCGCCATCCAGGGCGATACGGTGTTTATTCTCGAAGTGAACCCGCGTGCTTCGCGTACCGTGCCGTTCGTCTCTAAGGCGACAGGCATGCCGCTGGCCAAAATTGCCGCGCGCTGTATGGCGGGTCGCAGTCTGATCGCGCAAAGCACGACGCGTGAAGTGATTCCGGGCTACTACTCAGTGAAGGAAGCGATCTTCCCGTTCCTGAAATTCCAGAACGTCGACCCAATCCTTGGTCCGGAAATGCGCTCCACCGGCGAGGTGATGGGCGTGGGCCGCAGCTTCGGCGCCGCCTTTGCGCGAGGCCACGATGCGGCCGGCATCAAGACACCGCCCAAAGGCAAGGTGTTCGTGTCGGTGCGTGACGCCGACAAGGACCGCCTACTGACGGTAGCCAAGGACATCGCCATGCGCGGCTTCACATTGGTCGCTACAGCAGGTACGGCAAGCTACCTTACCGAACACGGCGTGGCCTGCGAACGCATCAACAAGGTGGCCGAAGGTCGGCCACATATCGTCGACCTGATCAAGAACGGTGAGATCGTCTATATCGTCAATACCACCGAGGGCAAGCAGGCGATCGCCGACTCGTTTTCGATCCGGCGTGAGGCCTTGCAACATCGCGTCACTTATTCCACTACGGTTGCAGGTGCCCGCGCGTTGGTTCATTCGCTGGATTTCCATGACACTGGCGAAGTCCATAGCCTGCAGGAACTTCACAAGGAGCTGAGCGCATGAGTCGCGCCCCCATCACGAAAACAGGTTCGGAGCGTTTGCGAGGCGAGTTGGATCGCCTGAAGTCGGTCGAACGTCCAAAGATTATCGCTGCCATTGCCGAAGCGCGGGCCCACGGCGATCTCAAGGAAAACGCCGAGTATCACGCCGCACGTGAGCAACAGAGCTTTACCGAAGGCCGTATTGCCGAACTGGAAGCGGCGCTGTCCACGGCGGAGGTGATTGACGTATCGCGGTTGAACCCCGGCAACAAGGTCGTGTTCGGCGCGACGGTGGAGCTTGAGGAAGAAAGTGGTGAATCGGTGACCTACCAGATCGTGGGCGATCTGGAAGCCGACATCAAAATGCGCCTGATCGCAGTGTCTTCGCCCATCGCCCGTGCCCTGATCGGCAAAAGCGAAGGCGATAGCTTCGAGTTCAGGGCGCCCAACGGTGTGAAGCGCTACGAGATCACTGGCGTCAGTTATGAGTGAGTTACGACAGCCCTCTCCTCTTCGGGACAATGCTTCGAACTTAAGCGTCATTTCAATGTGTCGTCATCCCAGCGAAAGCTGGGATAGTGCGCTCGCGAAGGCGCTCAATCAGCGAGGTGCAAGTCCTCGTTGGGGGTTAGCCCGACTTTCGCAACTTGAACGCCAGAAAGAGGCGGTAAAAAAACGGCTTCCAATTTGGATCAACGACACCGTCCGCCCGCTCTTGGAAAAAGCCCTGCAGGACGAGGGCATTGGTGCGACGATCGATATCGATCTCCAGCATCCTGAAAAACTTCAGCTTCACTACCCGTTCCTCGATCACAACGACGGCGCTTATGATTACGTCAAGAAGTGGGTGATCCTCGAGTTCGGGGGGCGATCCACGGGGGAGCCGCACCACATCGAGAATGTGGCCTGCGACATGGTGGGCATCATGCCGGACCTCATTTTTCCCACGGCAATGCCGCAAGTCATGAATGTCGCGCGCACCTTTTGGGAGAAAGCCACCGTCGTGCATGTCTTTTGTAAGAAAGGAAGTTTCCGAGGTGATCGCTTCGCACGTCACTGGCACGACTTGGTTGCATTGGCGAACAGTGAGCACTTCGAAACTATCATCACCAACCGAGATGTGGCCCAAGCAGTGGCGACACACAAGTCGTACTTTTTTCGTGAAAAGGACGCAAACGGCCAATTTGTGGACTACGAGGCAACTGTTTGCGGACAGTTGCAGTTGGTGCCCACCGGCGATGCGCGCAAAGCCATTGAAGCCGATTACCGCGACACTCAGCTGATGATGGATGGCACATCACTTGAGTTCGATCAATTGATGGACACATGCCAAAAGATTCAGGATCGCGCGAACCAGGAAATGGCCGCGTAATCACCTGTTTCGCCACAACGCCAGGACATTTGCTGGGACGATTGCGTCATACCATCGAGGTGAAGCCATCAGCGATTGCCCGGCATCGGGACTGCACAAGTAGTACTTATGCGGTAAGCACCGGGACAAAACGGGGACAAAGGGCCAAAAAAAGCCCAACTTGGTTAGCTGGGCCGTTTTCTAAGTACTTGATTCTGGTGCCGGAAATAGGAATCGAACCTACGACCTACGCATTACGAATGCGCCGCTCTACCAACTGAGCTATTCCGGCGAAGCTGCTAAGTCTACGGGGCGCCCCCCTTAGCTGCAAGCTGTCAGGTGGTTCCAGGCGAGGTTTGTCGGAATGGCCTGATGAACCGGCGGTTCATTGACCTGCACCAGTCATTTGCCTCCCGGAACTTTTCCTTGGCTGATGGCTGACTGTTCGGAATGGATGCTTGCAGCCAAAGTGATGACCAAGGGTCACAAGGGAAGGTCATCCATGCCGTATCTGCCAGTCCAGCGAGGCGTTACCTTGGTTGAGGTGCTGGTTGCCTTGCTGATCTTCAGTGTCGGATTGATCGGTGTGGTGGCTTTGCTGGTGATGTCAGCGCGCTCCAGCCACGCCGCCTATCTGCGTTCCCAGGTCACGTTTCTCGCGCAGGGCATGGCCGATCGCATGCAGGCCAATCCCATTGCCGTATGGAAGGGCGATTACAACGGCACCTATCCGAACGGAGCGAGCCAGGATTGCACCGCAGGTTGCACACCCCAGCAGCTCGCCCTGCATGACAAGGGTATTTGGAGCAGCCAGCTCACTACCTTTCTACCATCGGACGCACAAGCGCGCATCATCTGCAGCAGCGCCGGGCTGGCCTATGTCCCGTCATCGGATCAGTTGGCCCTGCGCCCGCCGTATGGCGGCAGTTGCAAGATGAGCGTTAGTTGGACCGAGCAGGGTGTCGGTGCAAAGGGTTCCGGCAAGAACGATCCCGCGCCGCAGACATTTGCCTGGGAATTCCAGCCATGAGCATCCGCCTGCATCGCCAACGTGGACTATCCTTGGTCGAGTTGATGATTGCGGTGGTGTTGGGGCTTGTGGTGAGTGCGGGCATCGTCACCCTGTTTACCGCCAGCAACAACAGCGACCTTGCTCGGGCACAACTGGAACGCTTGCAGGAGGAGGGGCGCTTCGCTATCACGCAGATCACGAATGATCTGGCCATGAGTGGCGCGCAATATTGCGTGGGTACCGGTGGCAATGCGTACGCCAGTGCTGCGGGAACCTATCTGGACAGGCTGCGTGCACCCACCGTCTATGCTAGCAATCCCGATGCACTGATGGCGGCATTAAATGATGTGACGACATCTTGGAACGCCCCATACCCACCCGCGCCTGCCGCGCCGTACTCCCTGCCTTCGTTCCTTGCCATGCGCGGCTACGATTGTTCGATCAATGATTGCACGCCTGTCGATCCTAGCATCAAGCAAAATCTCAACGGATTCGGCATCCCCGGCATGGGCGTGAAGGTGGATGACCGCGTGGTTGGTGCGTCGGTGATCACCGTTCGCTACGTCGACCCGGCGGGCGGCCTGGCGATCTCCACCGATGAAAATGCAGTGGGCAGCACGCTTATTCGCAATGCCGATGGCACGGTAACGGCCAAACTGGACCCCTCATCGTATAAGCCCGCAGCCAAGGATTTTCCGCTCGCCATGTTGGCCGATTGCTCCGGTGCGCAAATTTTTGCTGTTTCGGGGCAGGGGAGTTTCCAGCTTGTGTCCACCGGCGATAATTTCGTGCAACCGACGATTTCCCCGAATATGGTCGCACCGAAGTTGTTTGATCTAGGGCGTGATCTGACCACGGTGACTTACTTTCTGAAAGTCGTGGATAACGGTGATGGCATGGGACATACCACCGGCGCTTTGGTCCGCCGCGTCAATGGTGGAGATGGTGGGGCATCGGAAGAGATCGCACGGGGCATAGAGCGGCTCGATTTTCGATATGGTGTCCAACTCGCCGATGGCACGGTTCGCCACTACAGCGCGGAGCAAGTCGATAACAGCAGTGCTGCGGATTGTCCAACCATGCCGTTACCCATTCACGGCAACGACGATCATGGCTGTTTATGGCGATCGGTCAGTTTTATCGAAGTCGATCTGTTGGTGGACGGGCAGCGCCCGCTGTATTCACTGACACCCAACGAACTGGCTTATAGCTACGCAACAGATGGGATGACGACGCTGGCGCCTCCCTCGGCAAGTCAGCGAAAAGTCACGCCGTTGCAACAAGGTTTTCCCGTGCCAATGCTGCGACGTGAGTTCACTGCTGTCGTGGCATTGCGCAATTTCAATCCCTAATGCTCCTTTTTTTGCATGGATGCCGAAATGCCCATACATCCCAGGTCCACGCATTTGCCTTTTCGATCATTACGCCGACAACGTGGCGTTGCCTTGGTCATGGCACTGATCTTCCTGTTGCTGATAACCATGCTAGCCATCAGTGCTTCCCAGCGTTCCCTATTGCAACAACGCATGGCCGGCAGCTTGCGCAGTGCGCAACAAGCCAGGATGAGTGCCGAAACTGCGCTACGGGGGGCGGAGTACAAGATCTGGTCGATCGCCAGCCACGCAGGTGTCCGGTTGCATTGCCAGGAAGGCGGAATTTCCGCGGATGATGGTTGCATTATCTACCGCGCGCTAAGTGCTCCTTATGGTGCTCGGGGTGTCGTGACCACCTTTCAGAAGGCTTCCGGGTGGGTGGAGAACGTTGGCAAGAGCTACGCCGGGCCGATGCTCGCGGGGTACATGGACACAAACGGGGAACCGACCGCTGTGCTCGCCAGAAATCCCGTATACCTGATCGAAGACCTTGGTAGTGAGCGACCGCCTGGGGTGGGCAGCTTGCACGAATCCGGCAACACGGGGCCCAACAACCGTGGTGCGGATGAGGTGGACGTTCACGTCTATCGCATCACCGCACGGGGTGCCGGTGGCAACCCTGTGAGCGTGAGTGTGGTGCAGAGCACCTTCAGTGCACCGGCAAGTCCTTGAAGTCTTGGTTATGCGTAAACGAAGCAGATATTTATGGCTGGTGTGCCTTGCTGTGTGGCTTGACGCAAGTGTTGCCGCGGAAAAATCGCTTTCAGGTACCGTGGAACTTAGTCCCTTGCCACTGGATCGCACACAGGCGGTGCCGTCACTGGCTGTGCTTGGCTTAAACGGGAGTGTTCTGGCGGCAGGTTTGCTTGCGTTCAGAGGTGGTTACAACTTCGCGGATTGGTCGGGTGTCCTGCAGGCCGTCAGCTTGAACGTGGATGGAACACCGGCCGACGTGATCTGGAACGCTGGCGCCATGCTGACGGATGCAGCCGTGACGTCGCCCGGACATCGCATCATCCTTACTGCCGCCACCGATGCGGTCGGCAACGTGGCCGCCATGGCGTTTGAGCCAGCATCCGCCTTTGATGCAAAGGAAACCACTGGACTGATGTCGCCGGAGTCCGGGAAGAGCACTGCCGACACACTTGCGGCGCGTGTTGGGTATCTTCGTGGTGAACGTGTCAATGAGTTTGATGGCGTGATGCGTACGCGCAGCAGTCTGCTTGGGGCGATCATCAACACTCAAACCGTGTATGTGGATGATGCCACCGGACATTACACCGATAGCTGGCCAACCAGGATCAAGAACGTCTCCGTCCCGGCCCCTGAGATGGCTGCAGGCGCGCAGACTTATCAGCAATTCGTGGCCGACAACGCCAAGCGTTCGCCCGTGGTCTATATCGGTGCCAACGACGGCATGTTGCATGCGTTCAACGCGCCGGTTCCGACATGCGATGCGCAAGGTCAGTGCGAGGTAGTCGCTGGTGCGGGAAAAGAGCTTTGGGCCTATGTGCCGCGCGCCGTGTATGCCAACCTCGGCAACCTTACCAGCAAAGCGGATTTTCAGTACCAGCCCACGGTGGACGCTACGCCTGTCATGCGTGACGTATTTTTCAGCGAGCAAGGTTCACACGAATGGCATACCTTGCTAGTGGGTGGTGTGAGGCTGGGGGGGCGTGGCGTTTACGCGCTGGATATCACGCATCCGACCACGGTGAGCGAGGCACGTCCCGAGCGCACGTTTCTTTGGGAATTCGATGCCGATGCCACAGCGGGCACATCTAGTACAGGCGAAACCTACTATCCGGCAGACCTTGGCTATACCTATGGGCAGCCGGCCATGGCACGGCTGGCCAATGGTCGCTGGGCGGTACTCATTCCCAGTGGCTATTTCCCTGACTGCAGCAAGCCTGATAAGCCTGCGCATTGCGAGGAAGCGGCAACGCAAGCGCCCGCCAACGACAGCGCCTTGTTCGTGCTGGATGCGCAAACGGGCGAAGTCATCCGTGAACTCAAGACGCCGACCCACATCGATGGCGTAACCAGCTACGGCCTCACCACACCAGTCCTTGGTGACTACAACGATGACCAGGTCGACGACATAGCCTTTGCCGGTGACCTTGCCGGCAACCTGTGGCGCTTCGACTTGTCGGCACCGGACCCGTCTGGCTGGAAAATAACGCTGGCCTATCGGCCTGTGGTGCAAGGCGCCCAACCCATCACTGTCATGCCCCGGCTCTTCGCTGACCCGCACACCCATCGTTTTATCGTCGTATTTGGCACTGGCAAATATCTCGGGGTAAGCGACAAGTCGGCGGATATCCCTGTGCAATCTTTGTATGGCATCCGAGACAACGTGGATAGCCGCGGCAACCCCATCACGGTGACGCGCGACAGTTTGCAAGCGCAAATCCTGCGTCAGGTTGCGGTGAATGATGCCTTGCTCCGCAACCTGACATCCGAACCTTTGTCGCAGACAGCACGTGGCTGGTACATCGACCTGGATGTGATGGCCGGTGAACGGGTCGTGGCAACGCCAACAGCCTTGTTCAACACTGGCAGTGTGCTCTTCAGCACCCTGATACCGGATGGCGATGCTCCTTTCGGTGCCGTGATGGCGGTCGATGCAGCAACCGGCGGCCCAGGCAACACCGTTTCGCTTGGTGGCATCTCGTATGTTGGCGGCGTGACGAATCAAGCTCACAGTATGGGCAGCTTGCCTATCGCAACGGCGGTAGGTGGCGGCAAGCTGATCCTGCCAGGCATCCACCTGAAGGGTGGAAACGATGAACTAAAGCAACCCTTTTCTCTCGGCAGCCCGATCTGGCGTCGACGTTCATGGTCCCTGTTGACCCCCGATTATTGAAAGGAGAAAGGTGATGGAGCGTCCGCGGGGCTTTACGCTACTGGAGGTCATCATCGTTGTGGCGATCGTCGCCATCTTGGCGGCGCTTGCGACATCGTCGTACAGTCGTTACGTACTACGTTCGCATCGTGCGGATGCCCATCAGGCTTTGATGGCCGTTGCCCATGGCCAGGAGCGCTGGTATGCCACCTACAACCGTTATACCGATGACCTGAGTCAATGGGGCTATACCGAGCCGGCGACATCCCCCAATGGGTATTACGAATTGGTTCTGGAGGTCGACGACGATGCGCGGTCGTTCGTCGCAAGGGCAATACCTGTGCGGACTCAAGCGGTGGACGTATGTGGCAGCCTGTCCATCGATAACAGGGGGAATAAGTTGCCCGAGCGTGATGACGCGCAAGCCAATGCCAATGGCAGGTGTTGGTGATGGGATTGTTTGAGGGCAACTGATTCGCGTTGCCTTAACGTGCGAGAGACGGTTCCGGAGCCTCAAAACGCCAACCTTTCCGCCAACCCCGAATAACGCCGCGTGCGCTGCGTCAACGCCTGCTCCACGCTGGATAGCGTGCCAATCAGGCTCAGCCGGCGGCGTGCACGCGTGATGCCCGTGTAGAGCCATTCGCGGGTAAGAATCGGCGATGCATCGTCAGGCAGTACCAAAGTGGTGTGCTCAAACTCCGAACCTTGCGATTTGTGCACGGTCATCGCATAGACCGTTGCCACATCGCCAAGCCGCGAAGGCAATACACAGCGAACCTGCGCATCACCTCCATTTGGAACGGTCAACGATGATCCACGCGTCATGGGGAAGGCCACGTACAGGCGATAGACCCCATCCGAGCCTGGCATGCGCAGTGTGATACCGACATCGCCGTTCATCAGTCCAAGACTGTAATCGTTGCGTATCATCATCACTGGACGGCCCTCGTACCAGCCGCGATCGGATTCGATCAACCCAGCGTTCCACAACGTGGCCGCGATGTCCCGGTTGAGCCGCTCCGTACCCGCCGGCCCCTGGCGCACGGCGCACAGCATCTGGAAATGATTGAAGGCTTCCAGCACGTCGTGCGCCCAGCTTTGATGCGCGAGCAGGCCCTCATGCGTGGAAGGCCGCTGGCGTTGCAGGCGGTTGAGGTAGAACCGGAAACCCTGCGGTGCATCGCCGGATGGTGCGGCTTCGAAGCGATCGGCATCCCCATTCATGGCGATGATCGCCAGCGGTGTGTCGGCCGCACCCGAGGAAAACCACGCGATATCTTCAGCGCGTGAGCCGAGCAGGGCATGCACTTGTTGTGCATCACCCGCATTCACGGCAACCGCCAGGCAGCCGATACCGCTGGAAGCACCGAAGCGGTGGCTACGGCGAAGCATGGCGATATGTTGATCCAGTGGTTGTGCATCGTCGTGCACAAATGCGCGGACATCATCGCCGCAGGTGTCATGTAGCCAGCTCGCAATGTCTGCGCTGTAGTGCCCTTGCTCCGCGCGATGACTCAGGTCGCCAAGCACGGCGCCAGCTTCCACCGACGAGAGCTGGTCCTTGTCACCCAGCAAAATGAGCCGGGCATGCGAGGGCAGGGCGTCCAGTACCGCAGCCATCATTTCCAGATCGACCATCGAGGCTTCGTCGATCACCAATACATCCAGATGCAGCGGATACCGCTGGTGGTGCGCGTAGCGGCGACTGTCCGGACGTGCTCCCAGCAGACGGTGGAGGGTTTCCACTTCCTGCGGAATGGCTGCACGCACCGCTTCGGAAACATCCAGTCGCTCGATTTGTCGGGCGATGGAGGTGTTGAGGCGTGCGGCGGCTTTGCCAGTCGGTGCGGCCAGGCGTATGCGCAACGGTGCAGATCGCTCGCGTAGATGCCGTGTCTGCAGCAGGCCAAGCAAGCGCACCACCGTGGTGGTTTTGCCGGTACCTGGCCCACCCGTGATGACGCTGAAAGACCCACGCGCAGACAGCGCACACGCAACGCGTGGCCACTCGATGTGGTGGCTGTCGGCAACAGGAAATAGTCGTTGCAGTTCGCCGCGCAAGCCTTCGATAGGTGTTGGATTGCCGTGAAGCCTGCCGAGAATCCCCTGCGCTACACCGCATTCGTATTGCCAGTAGCGCCGCAAATAGAGTCGGTGCCGATCCAGCACCAGTGGCGCATTCGTTGGCAGACCATCGGCGCTGGCCAACAAAGGCGAAACGGGTGGGGTAGGATTGGCGAGCAAATCGACCCACGCTTCAGGCCACGCATGTTCTGCTGCAAGGGCATCCAGCGCTTGCAGATCCAGGCAGGGATGACCATCGCCCAGCAAGCGGCTTGCCAGTGCAGCCATCAGCAACAGGCGCGGTTCAGCGGCTGGATCGCGTTCCGCTATGAACCGGGCAAAAGCCAGATCCAGCGGACGCAGCAGGTATCGCGCCGTCGCATCGATCAGCAGTACAAGCATGGTCTCACGCGACATCGGCACGTGCTCCTTGCGCGAACAGGCGATCCATCGCATCGATCAATGCAAATGGCAGGCGTTCGCTGTGCACGCCGTGTCCTGCGTGATCGACCCCGCGCAAATAGAGATAAAGCACGCCACCGACATGGCGCTCATAGTCATAATCGACCAGCCGTGCGCGAAGTTGGCGATGCAGCGCCAGGGTGTAAATGGCGTATTGCAGCTCGTAGCGGGCGTGCAGTGTGGCCTCGCGCATGGCGGCAGGCGTGTAGGCGGCGTGGCTGTCGCCCAGCCAGTTCGATTTGTAGTCGATCACGTAATAACGCCCTTCGTGTTCGACGATCAGGTCGATAAAGCCCTTGAGCATGCCGTTGATGCGACTGGGCGGCAACGCGGTGCGTGGGGCGCCATCCAGCGTGTGGCGCGTGACCAGCTGATCGAGGCGTTGCGTATCGACCTGGTTGGCCTCGAACCAGAATTCCAGCTCGGCCTGATAGTGGCGGCGCTGCTTCAGTGCGGCAAGCGTCAAGCGGTTGCCGTCGGGTAAGGGCAGGGGCGTATGCAACAAGGCGGGCAACCATTGGCTCAGCGGTGCGGTCCACTGTTGCCAACCGCGTCGTTGGCAACGGCGCGTTATCTGTTGTTCCAGCGCGGTGGTATCGACGGATACCGTGGCGAATCCTGTTTCGGCAATCCATTCGAGCAGATCGTGCAGAAACGTGCCCGCTTCGGCGCCGCGCGGAAAGGCGTGAATGCCTTGTTCGCGATCGGGCAGGTTGCCCTCGACAGATTCGCGGGCGGCTTCCGTCAACACGTCCTGGGCGGCGGTTTCGGGCGCGGTTGGACGTTGTGTTTCGCCGCTGCTGTGGGCAATCGAGCTGTAGCTGGCGATCCACCATGGTTCGGGCAGGTTCAGTCGGCAACTGCGTGCCGGGCGTGGTGCTTGCGATGCTGCTTGTGCCCGGTAAACCTGCGTGCCGGGCGCCTCGGTGGCGATGTGAATGGTGATGTCCGGCGAGTCGCCACGCAATGCCTGCAAGCGTGGCAGCAAGGTTGCGGGCTCGATGGCGTCGCCGCCCGCCAGCACATAGCCGAACGCGGAGCGGGGCAGCATGGGTGTTTTGCTGCGTCCGTCCATTGTGCAGGCCACGCCCAGCCAGCAGGCGTGTTCGGCGCGCGTGAGTGCGACATACAGTAGCCGCAAATCTTCCTGCAGGCGTTCGCGGTCGATCTGCGCGCGGACATGGTCATCGGGTTCCAGGTCGATCCAGCTCTGGCCTTGCTCGTCGTGCCACGGGTGCAAACCTTGCCTGGCGGCTTCCTGCATGCGGCACACGAACGGCAGCATCACTAGCGGATACTGCAAACCCTTGGACTTGTGGATGGTAACGAGTTTGACCAGATCGGCTTCGCTTTCCAGACGTACGACTTGTTCGTCGGGGGTGTCGGCCTCGCCGTCGTCGGCACGATGGATCTGCAAGGTCAGGTAGCGAATCAGTGCATGTTCGCCATCCAGCTGGATAGCGGCATGTTGCAGCAATTCAGCCAGGTGCTGCAGGTTGGTCAGCACACGCTCGCCGTGCGGTTTGACCAGCAGGCGCGCTGGCAGGTCGAAGGCATGCAGCAGGTTGTGCAGCATGGCCAGCACGCCGTGCCGCTGCCAGGTGGCTTGCAGCTGGCGGAACCGTTCGCCGCATTGCTCCCCATACGCCTCGTCGTGATTGAGTCGATCCAGCTCGGCCAGGCTACGATCCATGGTGATGCTGGCCAACGCGGTGCGCATGGCGCGGTCGGAGGCGGGTGCGGCGCAGGCTTGCAGCCACAGCAGCATATCGGCGGCTTCGGCGGAGGCGTAGACCGAGTCGCGTTCCGACAGATAGACGCAGGCTAGGCCGCGCCGACGCAAAGCCGTACGCATGACGGCCGCTTCGCCGCGACCGCGTACCAGCACGGCGATATCGCGAGGGCGTAAAGGCGTAGGCGCTGCATTTTTCTGCACAAACGCGCAGCGTCCCGTTTGCGCGGCCTTGAGCAGATCCACGATATGCGCGGCGGCATGTTCGGCGGCGAGTTCCATGTAGGTGCCGCCGTTCAACACGTGCTCGTTGGACAATACCGTCAGTTGTATCGCGGGTAGGGGCTCATCGCCGCGATGCAGACGGCGCTTGGGTCCGCTGTCGTGCACCGGCGTAAACGGCAGGCCGTGTGCATCGCGACCAAAGGCAAAGGCGCCGAGCGGTTGCTGTTCGGCAAATTGGTAGATGCGGTTGACCGCAGCCACCAGTCCGGAGGTGGAACGGTAATTGGTGGTGAGCGTCCAGCTCGGCGAGTGCGCCTGCTCGCGCGCGCTCAGATAGGTGTGAATGTCTGCGCCGCGAAAGGCATAAATCGCCTGTTTGGGATCGCCGATCAATAACAGTCCGGTGTTGTCACGCGCGCCGTAGATGCGCTGGAAAATGCGCCATTGCAGTGGGTCGGTATCCTGGAATTCGTCGATCAGGGCGATGGGGTATTGCCCGGCGATGCTTTCGGCCAGTTGCGCGCCATGCGCTCCCTGCAAGGCGGCATCGAGCTGGCGCAGCATGTCGTCGAAGCTGGGCAGCGCTTGGCGCTGGCGGATCATCTCGACGCGTGCGCTGATCCAGGGCGCGGCGTGTGCAAGCAGCAGCGGTCGCGGCGATGTTTGGGTTGCCAACAAGTCGACCAGGGTTTGCACAGCGGCGAAGGCGGGATGGCTGGGTGCTGTGTTGTTCTTGCTTGCCGAACTATCCAGCTTGGCTTGCGTGTAGCGTTCCAGCAGTTTCTTATCCGACGCCGCGCCATTCGCCCAGGCGCGCAGGTCAGCCATATGCTGCCCCAAATGCTCCGGATTGAAGCTGGTGTTCTTCAAGGCTTTGCTGCGTGCCGCGGCAAGCAGCGTCTGTTCGATCGCATCAGTGTCTTGCGCCCACAGCTGGCGTGCGTGCTGTTCGGCTTCCCGTAGCGGTGCTTCGTGGCGATGCAGGGCTTGTACCAGATCGTCGATATTCGGCAACGGCCGCTCGTTGATGCGCAGTTGCTCGACCGATAGCCGCAGCAGCGGCTTCACGGCTTGCTGCAGGGCTTGCGGATGCTCCCATTCCTTGGCAATGCAGGCGGCATCGTCCGGAGATAGTCCGGCATAGAAACGGCGCCAATAATCGCGCGCGGCTTCGGCCAGGCGTGCGTTATCGTCCGCCACCTCGTCGCTGGCTTCGCTACCTTCGAACGCATGTTGGGCCAGCATGCGCTGGCACCAGCCGTGAATGGTGTAGACCGCCGCTTCGTCCATCCATTGCGCGGCCAGGTCGAGCTGGCGTGCGGCGGCGGCGCGTTCGTTCGGATCGGGATAGTCGTTGATCAGTCCTTGCAGATAATCGTCCGCGTTGTGCTGCCCGCGAAACGCGGCGGCGGCGTTGGCCAGGCGTTCGCGGATGCGCTCGCGCAATTCGGCGGTGGCCGCACGCGTGAAGGTGACTACCAGAATCTGCGCCGGCAAGCGTGGTGGTTGTCCACGGTGGCCGAGCACCAGGCGCAGATACAGAGCGGCAAGGGTCCAGGTTTTGCCGGTGCCCGCGCTGGCTTCGATCAGTTGGATGCCTTGCAGCGGTAACCGCAGGGGATCGAGTGCAGCGGCCGTGCTCATGCCTCGGTCTCCAGCTTGGCACCGTCGAGCAGAGGTCGATACACGGCAAGCCAGTGCTCGAAGCCGGCGGCATGGAGTGCGGCAAAGTCTGGCCAGGTGCGTGCCAAACAGGGTTCGTCATCCACTTCGCCGCGGGGTGCCATGGGTGCATGGCTGCCTTCGTAGGTGGTTTTGGCGGCCGCTGCCGCATCTTTGTCGGCGGCTTCGGCCAGCAGCCAGGCGAAGGCCGTGCGTCGTGCGATAGGCAAGGGCGTTTGCATGCCTTCATGCCACGCGTGCAGCAGCTGATCCAGTTGTGCGGCAGCGTCGGTGGGTGACTGTGCCGGCAACGCGACGGTTGCATCGGCGGCAAACAGGCGTGTGGACAGGGCGATGTGGTTGGCGTTGGCCAGTAGCTGCAAAGCCCAGGCCTGCAGCAGTTTGTCGTAGCGCGGGTGTTTGCCGTTGCGCAGATTGCCGGCTACCGGTAACAGCCGAGTGAGGTCGCCGTCCGCACTGCTGCGTAGATCGTCGAGCCAGCCGTCTACGTGACATTCCTGCGTCGTTCCGGCGAAGGCCGGGACCCAGTGACTTGCACCTGGCGTGTCCAAAGACACTGGGTGATTCGCTTCGCTCACCCCTGTTCGGGGCCGTCCTTCGGACGTTCTTCGCGCTTCGCGCTGCGTCCGGCCTTCGCCGGGATGACGGGGGATGGAGGTATATCGCAACTCACGCGCTTCAAGTTGCTTTGGCCAATGCGCCAAAGCCGCGTGCCAGCGCTGCAGGATGCCTCGCACATCGTTGCCAAGCTCATCCGTCACCAAAGCCCCAAAACCGCCGGCCGGCAGTACGCCTTGCTGGCGCAAACGTTGTGTGGTTTCGGTCAACACGTTCAAGGCGTCACGTTCTTCGACGGCCAGCGCCGCTTGCAGCAAGGTGTGCTTGATCTGGTGTTGCTCAAGCCGATCCAGCGCAAAGGGTTCGTCGTCTTCCGTGGCGGTATCCATCTCGTCGAAGCGCACTTTAAGGCGCTCGGCATAGAACAGCTTCGCCGGGTTCGTCAGAAAGCGTTGCAGCTGTGCCATATCCAGCGTCGCTTCGGCCTGCCAGGGCGCCAGCGTACCGGTATCGGCAGGCGGGGGGGCGCGGCGTGCGCGCGCCCACTCCCAGGCATAGGTATAGAGCGATGCGTCGTCAGCATCGGTGGAAAAATAGCGCGGGCTGAATGCCTGCAGGGGGTGCGTGGTGGTGATCGCGGTCAGCACATCGCTGTCCTGCGGCAACTGCCAGCCTGCGGCGAGGTAGTCGCGCAATTGGCCGACCAGCACCGACGGCGGCAGTTCGCTGTTGTCGCGCACGCTGTGACCGACCCAGCTGATATGCAGCACGTCGCGTGCCGAGAGCATGGCTTCCAGGAACAAGTAGCGATCGTCCTCGCGCCGTGAGCGGTCGCCGGGCCGATGTTGGCCGGCCAGTGCCATTAAGTCGAAATCCGACGGAGAAACGCGGCGTGGATAATCGCCGTCGTTCATGCCCAGCAGGCACACCACGCGAAAGGGAATGGCGCGCATCGGCAACAACGTGCCGAAGTTCACGGCGCCACCCATAAAGCGCTGCGACAACTGGTGCTTGTCAATCGCCTGCAACCAATCTTCGCCGACGATGCTGATGGGCACGGCCTGGCTGAAGCTGCCTTCGCTGCACGCATCCAGCCAGCTGTCCAGCGCTTCTTCCAGACGCTCGATGCGTAAGGTGTCAGCATCGTCGCCACGTGGATCGAAGCAATCGCGCAACAGTTGACGCAGGTGTTCGTTCCACTGCATCGGCGTGGCAGATTTTGCGAACACATGCCAATAATGTTCCAGCGTATCCAGCAGCTCGCACAGTTGGCCGAGCAGTGCGGCATCCAGGCCGCCGATTTCCGCATACGGTGCGATATCGTGCAGTGCCGGCGCAATGCCGCTGGCGTAGCCAAGCAACATGCGGCGCAGGCCGAAACGCCAGCTATTGTGTTCGTCGGCGGGTAAATCCAGCGTTTGTTTTTGTTCGCCGTCCAGGCCCCAGCGTATGCCGGATTCGGTAATCCAGCGGCGCATGATCGGTAGATCGCTGTCGCCGATATGGAAGCGGCGGCGCAGTGCCGGTGCATCCAGCAGATCGAGCACCTGGCCGGCGGTAAAGCGCGAGTCGCTCAGGCGCAGCAGCGATTCGAGCGCCACCAGCAGCGGCGAATGACCACGGCCCGGTTGATCGGCCACGCTGTAGGGCAGGTAACACGGATCGTCCGGCGCGATGCGCCCGAACACGGCCTGCACATGGGGCGCGTAAATGCGTATATCCGGCACCATCACCATCACATCGCGTGGCGCGAGCGGGCGGCCTTCGCGCGCAGCTTGCTCGAACAGATCCAGCAGACGGTCGTGCAGGATTTCCACTTCGCGCTGCGGGCTATGCGCGATATGGAAATGCAGCGACTGGCGTTCGGCTGGCAAAGGTTTGCGTCGTGCGGGCTCTATCGGAACAGGTTCAAGATCGAGTATCGCCTGCTGTACTTGGTGCAGCAGTGAATCGTCGCCGATGTTCTCGAACACATCGATGCTGCGCTTGATGGAGGCGAAGCGATCGCGATAGCGCTCGGGCTGATCGAAGGCGTCGAGCTGGCGGATAAAGTCACGTCCCTGCTTGCCCCACGCAGCCAGCAGCGGGTTGGCATGCAAATGTAGGTCTTCGTAGCGCGGCTCTGGCGGAAGTCCGGGCTTACCTGCGTGACGGCGCTGTTCGGCCATCAGCAGTTCACGATCTTCGATGATGTCCGCCCAGTAATGACGGCAAGGGTTGGTGACCAGCAGCAGTACCTGGCTGAAACGCGACAAGGCCGTCAGCGCCTCCAGCACTTGTTGCGGCAGCGAGGTGATGCCGAACACCACGATACGCCGCGGCAAGTGGTCAGGCTGGAAGCCGGGCTCCTGCATCTGTTGCATAAAGCGGCGATGCACGGCCGCACGGTGACTGTCGCGTTGCTCCGGCGGAACATCATCTCGCAGCAGACGCCAGAGGTGGGGTTGCCAGCATTGTGCGGGCGGCAGTTCGGTCACGCGTTGGCGTACGCTGTCGCGCAGCACGTCATGGTGTTGCTCCCAGTCCTCCAGCCAATCCGCACGGAACACTTGGTACTGGTCGAACAGGTCGGCGACCTGCATGGCCAGACGGTGTTGCCGCCGCCAGTCGGTGGTATCCCCCAGCAGGCCGCGCAAGGGCGCAAAGACTGCATCAGCAAGATGATGCGGCAATAAGCGCAGCAGGCGCCAGATCAATCGGCTCTTGTCGAAGGGTGAAGTGGCTGGCACGGCTGCTTCACCCAGGGCGGCACGGTAGGCTTGCCATAGGAAGTGTCCCGGCAGTTGCATATCCACCGCGGCACTTACGCCCAAGCCACCTGCATCAAGCGGTCGCGCCAGCGCCAGCTTCAGCCATTGTGCGATGCCATTGCTCTGCACCAGCATCACTTCGTTTTCAAGCGGTTGCAGTGGAGCTCGCTGCAACCAGGCCATTAGCAGATCGCGCAGGTCTTCCTGGCGATTGCCATGGATCACCATCAGGCCGGGTTCGACAAGGCTGGTGTAAGCGGTATGTCCGGACCCACTCACGATGGGTGGCGCTTGCTTGAAATCATGGAGAGAGTGTTTCGGTGTTGAAGCCGCATGGCTTCCTCCCGGCTGCACGGCCTGCTGCGGACATATAAGTGAAGTGGTAAGGGCATACGTGGATTTTAGCTTTGTCGAGGGTAAGCAATCTGCAAAGTATGCATTTCAGAGCAAACATCGATCTATCCTCCTCCGATCGTCGTACACGTTTTCCTCGCAATTGATCGTGCAAAGTCGATAAACCATTGTCGGAACGGTTGACCTGTCTCTGTTATGGGTTCGCAACGCTATGGACGAGGGACGCCATGAAAAACGAGCAGCAGATGTGGCAATCGCTTGGCCTGTTCAACGATGCGGATGGATCGATTCAGCAAATCAAGTCAAAAAGATATGTCGATTTTTGATATGGATAGAAAATTGAGATTAGGTTGAATAAGGAATAGTCAACTTGATACCAATAGTTCATTTCATCGATCTATACGGAGACAGTTCATGGTGAATCACCTTTTTTTGCGTGTGATGGCAGGTGCGTTGATAGCGGCTGCATGGATGGTGGCGCCCGCGATGGCGCGATGTGACGAGTTGGATGGAAACAGTGGAAGGATTATGGAACAGGTCGTTCAAAGCCCAGCACAGGATGCAGAGGCAGTCCTTGATTTTTGGACCGACGCACGCATGCGTGAAGCGGTAGCAGATAGCGGAAGCTTGCCACCGATAGCGCAGAAAGTGATAACGCCAGACGGTGACGCATCTGGCTATGCGCAGGTGGAACCACCGTATACGATCAATGATCCCTACGCAGTAAAAACCGGCATGCTGTTTTCCGAGCTGCCGGATGGTCAGCTGAGCACGTGTTCCGCTTCGGTGGTGATATCTAGGAACAAGCTTTTGATTTTGACAGCGGCGCATTGCGTCTATAACTATTCGGGCCAGTCCTGGCTTCGGAATGTGCTGTTTATTCCCGCCTACAATGCTTCGGCCGAAAATATCGCCGAACAGATTCCATTGGGGAAATGGCCACTCAATCAATCCTTCATTCTGAAAGGATATGCGCCCCATACTACGGATACCGACGTCGCCGTGGCGAGCGTATTTCCCCAGCCCAACGGTGAGCGGGTGGAAGACGTGGTTGGCGGTGGCTTCCTTCCTAAAGTCAGCGAGGAAAATGAAGATTTCCATTTGGTGAAGATATACGGCTACCCAGGTGGCTCTTATCTGGATGGAAAGCAGCGTTTTTGCTGGGCGCATGCGTGGGCCATGCAAGGCGATACATCTCTGAACACCTTTGCTAATTGTCCGAATATTGGCGGTAACAGTGGTGGTCCCAATATTGTCGATGGTCGCCAACCTGAAGTGGTGGGTGTAGTCAAAGGGGTCTTTGGTTCGCAAACTCGATTGAGGGAATCGCTTTTTGGTGTTGTTTATCGTTTTGCCCAAATAGCGAAGAGTCCGATCGAGGAAAATCCCGACGAAGTATTGGCATTTTGGACCGATGAGCGGATGGATGCCGCATGGCCGAGCCATAACATGCCAGGACGCCCGTTATTGGGGCCGCCGCTGTTGGAGGGGGCCGATCAATCAGGTTACGTGCGCATGCCGGCTCCCTATGCTGAGCACCGTCTTTCACGTATGAGCGGTATATTGTTTTATCGAGAAGCCAACAATGGTGGGGTGGGGCACTGCTCGGCTGCCGTGATTACTTCCGGCAGCAAAAGCCTTGTCGTTTCCGCAGCACATTGCGTGAAAAATTTTGGCTGGCGCGAGATGATGATGTTCGTGCCTGCTTACGATGGTGCAGCAACGGGTAAGCAGCGAGTGCCACTCCTCAAATGGCCAGTGCGGCAGGCCTTTATTCCTTATGAGGGGGCTGGAGGGCGGGCTGACGATGACGTTGCCGTGGCTAGGTTATATCCCGAGAACGTCCCCATCGGCCCTAGCGTGACGGTAGAGCAACTCGTGGGTGGCGGATTTGATCCACGAATGAGCGAGGATGAAACCTTTCTTCCCAGCGTAAAGATTCTTGGTTATCCCAGTGCTTGGATACCCGGTGATGGGCCTTATGCTCTAGCCGTGCAACGGCGATGCGATAGTCCAGCGATTAGCGACGTGGGGAATCCCGGATTGGTTGCGCCTTACTGCGCCACGCAGGGTGGAAACAGTGGTGGTCCGTTGGTATGGGATCATGACAGTACCGTTGAGCCTCAAGTGGTAGGGGTGGTCCATAACACTTCAACGCATGCCAGGTTGAAGCCCTCGACCTTTGGGGTGATCTATGAGGCTGCCGACGCTGAATCCGATTCGCCTCATTGATCTGCGCTTCGTGCACTGGTGTCGGGAAATAGGTGTGAGCTTCCATGTGGTGAATTGAAAACAACAGTGCAAGCCTTTCGTATCGATTGGTAATCCAATAAGGAGAAGAGACAATGAAAGTGTGTCCATTGACTTTCAATGCCATCGTATTAGCGCTCGCTCTATGTGCCACAGATATTCCGGCGCTTGCGCAATCCGTGCCTTTTCATTCGAACATCGCACTCAAATCCGAGCAGCATGTACCTGGAATGCTGAGCGGGTCTGCGCGCAATGAGGCGCCTTTGTTGCATTCAACGGACCCCGGAGCAGAGCGCTTCATCGCGGCCGGTAAATTGTTGACTGGGCGGACAGGAGGTTATAACTGTACGGCCTCATTGGTGGCTGGCAAAACGCCACCCCCACCCAATCGGCCGGCTCTCATCCTTACTGCTGGGCACTGTGTCGATGATGAAATGGGGAGCAATACAGTGATCGTTAACCGGCCAGCCCCCGGGGGATGGTTATATACGCCAAATTATTTTATTGACACAACGCCTGAGCATCATTCCGTTGTGGTCGATCATATTGTTTACGCCACGATGAAGGGCATGGATTTAGCCATATTGCAGTTGAAGGCCACTTACGGCGAATTGGCGGCTAGAGGGGTGCATCCGCTGCAACTTGAACCTTCGGTTGTGTCGGCCGGCACACCCATTGAACTAGCCCATATTCCAGTCATTGGTGTTCCCGAGGATGAGCGATTCTTAAGGCACTCACTGTGCCAAGTGAGTGCAGGGGTTACGCCTCTTGTCGAGGGTATTGGTCCTTGGTTTTGGGTGGCTGCCGTCCCGAATGATTGCAAGGGGGTCGCAGGTGGCACTTCCGGGTCACCTGTCTTCAAGCGCGATGGCACGACAGTCATAGGCATTTTGAATACGAAGGTGGAACCTGACTATACCGGGTGTGGTTTGGGGCGTCCCTGTGAGCCAACCGAGACGGGCGACTTTTCGCGCGAAGGAAGCAGTTATTACATTCCTGTCGATCGTATTGCCCGAGCGATAAAAGACGATGGCACAATCGACGTCACCTGGCTTGATAAAGGCACAGGGATTCAATTAGAGCGAACCAAACCTGGATGGATTTCGCAACGATATGAAGAGATCGATGGTCAGCAGCAGCCTGCTCGCTGGCATTTGCGAATCGACGACAACGGTTTCGACCGGATCATGTACAAGGTTGGGTCAGCCAGGTCGATAGATTGCAGCAACGCAACCGGCTATCAGGGGCCGATTCCTGCAGCAAGCCAACCCTTTGTCAATCTCGGATTGCCTACTCAAGAAGGTGTCTTTGCCATATGTGTTCTTGGTGCTCACACGGGCGAGGGGGTATACCAGCCCGCGACCATCTGGCTGCGTCAGATCGATGATACCCCGCCAACGATTGCGCCAGTCATCCATGAGCGTGGCTGGGAGGGGGAAAAGGAGGTCATTCCGGCATTTTCGCTGTGGGAGCTGGTGGACCTCTACATCAAGTTTGGCGCCCTTGAGCAGACCGATTGCAGTGACAGAGATGGATATCGTCAATTCACCCGGCAATGGACGCGAGTTGACGAAAAACAGCCATGGCGGTTTTGCGCTTATGGCACGGACCAGGCTGGCAATGCAGGGCCTCCGGTAAATTGGGACTATTCTCCAACGCGGCACTAATGTGGTGCTTTTAAGGACCCTCTGACTTAGAGTTTGTTGCCAACATTGAACAACTCGAACTCCCGAATGCGCGCCATGCAAGTACTCGCAGGAAAACGGAGTCACTATTTCGCTGCCGATTACCTCCTTGGACGGCCAAACGGAATCATTCCAAGGAGAGGAGGGGTATGGAATCAGGTTATAATAAAAGGGCACCGCAATCGATTTCTTCGTGACGGGGCATTAGACAATCCAACCAAGATAAAAACCTGGTTCTTTGGATTCTTCATATCACCTAAGTTCTACCCATATTGGATATTACATGTCAAAATTCTATCAAGCATTCAAGTTGAGCGTCATTGTCGGATGCGCCTCGCCTTTCATCGTGTGCCATGCGGGTGAAGCGGCCATATCGAACAGTAACTTGGTTCATGCCTTTTCCACTTTTCAGATTTCCCCTCAAGTCGGTGTCGAGAATCATGCCGCCAGTCCAAATGGCAAACAACAGTTGGAACAGGAAGATGAAGGCTACTACCCGGAGGCCGGCCTGATCCAGGGGAAAGACGGCAATATCTATGGCACGACTCGGTACGGCGGGGTCCATGACAAGGGGACGGTGTTCAAGGTAACGCCTGACGGCACGGTGACGGTGCTGCATTCCTTCGGTGATTCGGCCAACGACGGCGCCAATCCGCAGGCCGGCATGGTCTTGGGGAGTGATGGCAATTTCTATGGTACGACTCGTTTCGGCGGAGACTATAACAATGGGACCATGTTCATGGTGGCATTACAGCCCGACGGCACCGTCAAGGAGACGGTGGCGTATTCCTTTGCTTACGCCTTCACCGGCGCCTATCCGCGGACCGGCGTGATCCAGGGGAAAGATGGCAATTTCTATGGCACGACTTACAGCACCGGGCAGGGTTTTATGGGGGCAGTGTTCAGGATGCTGAGGTCACAGCCAGGTGACTTCTTCTTCGTGCAGCACGAGTATCCCTTTCAAGGCCCGGACGGCGCCAATCCGCGGGCCAGCCTGATCCAGGGGAAAGACGGCAATTTCTATGGCACGACTCGGTCCGGCGGAGTCTATGGCAAGGGAGTGGCGTTCAAGATAGAAGTAAACAGTGACGGTTCCCTCAAGGAGACAGTGTTGCATTCCTTTAGCGGCGGCAGTGACGGTGCCGACCCGCGTGCCGGGCTGATCCAAGGGGAGGATGGCTATTTCTATGGCACGACTTATAGCGGTGGGGTCAATGGCAACGGGACAGTGTTCCAGGTGAAACCCAATGGCGTGGAGGTGCTACATGCCTTTGGCGGCAGTGACGATGGTGCCAATCCGCTGGGCGACTTGATCCAGGGGTCGGACGGCAACTTTTATGGCACGACCCACTCAGGAGGCACACATCAAATCGGCACGGTGTTCAAGGTCACGCCATCGGGCACGGAGACGGTGCTGTATTCGTTCGGCTCATCAGGGGGTACCGACGCGAGTTATCCGCGGGCCGGCCTGATCCAGGGTTCGGACGGCAGTTTCTATGGCACGACCTCCGCAGGGGGCACATATAACGTCGGCACGGTGTTCAAGGTCACGCCATCGGGCGTGGAAACAGTGCTGTGTTCGTTCTGACGCGAATTTCGGGGCTACCTAGTGCGTTAGCCAAGCTGGCAAAAGGTAAATCACTGAGGTAATCCCCGGTTTTGCCCTGTCTCTTGTCACATTTTTTTGATCCATGGCCGCCTGGCGAGTTCATAGCCCGCCAGGCGCTTTGAATTTAAAATGATGGGGTGACACCTGGAAGGCCCGCAGGGTGTCATGACGACGGCGATACTTATTCAGCGTTGCCTTAACCGGTTGTCTCGATCCGCTCCACACGCCGCAGTCCACGCGGCAGCACACCGCCACGCGTAGCACGATTGCCTCCGTATGCCACCAGATCCGACCACTTCAGGGTCAGCTTGCGCTGACCGGCGAATAGCGTGACTTCGCCCTTGCCCTCGGTGACCACTGCAATGCCTACCACGCGCTCGTCGCCGCGGCTCAGTTTGGCCTTCGGAATCTCGATCAGTTTGTTGCCTTTGCCCTTGTCCAGCTCAGGCAGCTCGGCTACGGAGAACACCAGCAGGTGACCTTCCGTTGTGACGACTACAATGCGGTCACGCGAAGGATCGACCGAGATCTGTGGGGCCAGCACGCGTGCACCATCGCTGAGCGTGATGATCTGCTTGCCGGCCTTGTTGCGTCCTGTGAGTGCTTCAAAACGGGTGACGAAGCCGTAGCCAAAGTCGGAGGCCAACACCAGGCGAGTGTCGTTGTCGCCTGCGGCCAATGCATCGAAGCGGGTGCCCGCGGGTGGCGTGAAGCGACCGGTCAGTGGTTCGCCGTTGCCGCGTGCCGAGGGCAAGGTGTGCGCGGGCGTGGAATAGCTGCGACCGGTGGAGTCGATCACTGCCACCTGCTGCGTGGTGCGCGTCTTGACGACGGCGAGCAGGCTGTCACCTTCGCGGTAAGACAAGCCTTCCGCATCCACATCGTGGCCCTTGGCGGCGCGAATCCAACCCTTCTGGCTCAGCACCACGGTGACCGGTTCGCTGGCGACCAGCGCGCTTTCGTCTAGCGCTTGTGCAGCCTCGCGTTGAACCAGCGGCGAGCGGCGATCGTCACCGTACTTGGCAGCGTCGGCGCGCAGTTCTTCCTTGATCAGGCCCTTGAGCTTGGCGGGCGATTTCAGCAGCACGTTGATCTTGGCGCGTTCTTCTTCCAGTTGGTCGCGCTCGGCATTGATCTTCATCTCCTCGAGGCGGGCCAGTTGGCGCAGCTTGGTTTCGAGGATGTAGTCGGTCTGTTCTTCGCTTAAGCGAAAGCGCGCCATCAGCACTGGCTTGGGTTCGTCTTCGGTGCGGACGATACGGATCACCTCGTCGAGATGGAGATAGGCAATGCGCAGACCTTCCAGCAGGTGCAAGCGGCGCTCGACCTTGGCGAGGCGGTGATGGAGGCGGCGCGTCACCGTTTCGGTTCGAAAGCTCAGCCACTCGGTAAGGATGCGCTTGAGATCCTTCACCTGCGGACGGCGGTCCAGGCCGATCATGTTGAGGTTGACGCGGAAGCTCTTTTCCAGGTCCGTAGTGACGAATAGGTGTTGCATCATCTCGTCTGCATCGACACGGTTCGAGCGCGGCACGATCACCAGGCGGATCGGGTTTTCGTGATCGGATTCGTCGCGCAGGTCCTCGATCATCGGCAGCTTCTTCGCGCGCATCTGTGCGGCGATCTGCTCCAAGATTTTCGACGGGCTAACCTGATGCGGCAGCGCCGTGATGACGATGTTGCCGTCTTCACGCGTGTACACGGCGCGTGCACGGATCGAGCCGCCACCGCTCTGATACATGGCCAGCAGTTCGTTGCGCGGCGTGATGATCTCCGCCTTGGTGGGGTAGTCCGGGCCGCGCACGTGTTCGCACAGATCGGCCACGGTAGCATCCGGGTCATCCAGCAAGCGGATGCAGGCGCTTACGACTTCACGCAGGTTGTGCGGTGGGATATCGGTGGCCATGCCCACGGCGATGCCCATGGAGCCGTTCAACAATACATGCGGGATGCGTGCCGGTAGCCAGCTTGGTTCATCCAGCGTGCCGTCGAAGTTCGGCAACCAGTCCACGGTGCCCTGGCCTAGCTCGCCCAGCAGTACGTCGGCGATCGGGTTGAGTTTGGACTCGGTGTAACGCATCGCTGCGAAGCTCTTCGGATCGTCCGGCGAACCAAAGTTGCCTTGGCCATCGATCAGCGGATAGCGATACGAGAACGGCTGCGCCATCAGCACCATGGCTTCGTAGCAGGCGCTGTCACCGTGCGGATGGAATTTACCGATCACGTCGCCGACGGTGCGCGCGGACTTCTTCGGCTTGGCATGGGCGGCCAGGCCAAGCTCGCTCATGGCGTAGACGATGCGGCGCTGCACTGGCTTCAGCCCATCGCCCACGAAAGGCAGTGCGCGATCCAGCACGACGTACATCGAGTAATCGAGATAGGCCCCTTCAACGTATTGCTTGAGCGGGATCTGTTCGTAATTGGCTTGCAAATTCATAAGGGAGTTCGTATGGGCGCAGGGGACGTCGCGGGCAGGCGAGATGGTGCCAGATGCTGACGGCCTTAGACTAGTGTGGTGTTTCGCAAGTAACGCGAACAAATTCCGGCGTCTTTCGCCACGATCCTGCGTTGCTCGTCGTCACCATAGCGCCCACTATGACTCCTCCTCGCGCCTTGTCTCGCGACGACATCCACTCGCAATTTATTCACGTTACTTGCGAGACACCACACTAGAATGCTCTGATCCTTGACATGGGCGAAACCATGCACTTTCTACGCAATACGGCGGTTGTCGCGGCCTGCGTCCTGGCTGCCGGATGCTCGCAGTTCGCTGGCCGTCGCCCCTTGCTTGGGTATTCGGACAAGGATCACCCCAAGTCCGATACCGCCCTGGTCGTCTGCGCCGAGCAGCCCGAGTACCTCTGCGGCATTACCCGCGTGAATGAGAAGAGCACCTGGGAAAAATTCAACGGTGGCAAGACGCCGTGGGTGCGTGTGCTGCCCGGCACGCAAGTCATCAAGCTCACGTTGTCCAATTCGCACCAGATCAACCGTCCGTGGCTGAAGATCGATCATGTGCAGGCCGGACATGTCTATCGCATTGAAGCGAGCTACAGCGGCAATACGATCACTGCTACGTGGAAGGACCTGGGCCAGATGGATTCCTACACGATCCATATGCCGCAGTTTCCGTTGAAGCCGAAGTCGTATACCGCACATTTTTGATTTGCGCCTGTCGTGCTTGCTTTTTTCCTTCTTCACTGTGAACTTGTGAAAAACGCAGAAGGGCGTGAGCCCCTCTCCCTCCGGGAGAGGGGTTGGGGTGAGGGTGCGGCCAGGGCGCGAAAACAAAGACTTGTGCGAGAACTGAATCGCTCGCTTCGCCCGGACCCCTCACCCGTCTGCCGACACCCTCTCCCGAAGGGAGAGGGGCTTACCCATCAGATGTTTCGGATGTGTGTAATCGGATGGCCTTACCGAGGTACGCGGTAGCCGCCGGGAACACCGTGCGGACTAAGCGTAATTTGCCAGAGCTGATCGCGCCGGCTGCGGAAGACGGCGGCCGATACCGCCAGGTAGAACTGCCACATGCGACGGAAGCGTTCGTCGTAGTGAGCGGAAAGTGCCGGCCATGCCGCATCGAAGTTCGCGCGCCATGCGGTCAGCGTGCGATCGTAATCGGCGCCGAAATTGTGCCAGTCCTCGACGACGAACAAACCTTCGAGTGCGGCGGCCACTTGGCTGGCTGCCGGTATCATCGAATTCGGGAAGATGTATTTTTCGATCCATGGATCCGGCCGGCCCGGCGAGTGATTGGTGCCGATGCTGTGCAGCAGGAACAATCCATCTTTTTTCAGGCAACGACGCGCTACCTCGAAGTATTCACGATAATTCTTGCCGCCCACATGCTCGAACATGCCGATCGACATGATCGCGTCGAAAGATTCGTCAAGCTTGCGGTAATCTTGCAAACGGATGTCTATCGGTAGGCCATGGCATAGCTCACGCGCCAGTTCCGCCTGCTCGTGGGAGACCGTGACACCCACGCCGATCACGCCGTAACGCTCGGCCGCAAACTTCAGCGCCTCGCCCCAGCCGCAGCCGATATCCAGCACGCGCATGCCGGGTTTCAGTTGCAGCTTGCGGCAGATTAGTTCGAGCTTGGCTTCCTGTGCGTCATCCAGGTTGGTGGCTTGTGCCCAGTAGCCGCAGGAGTACACCATGCGCTTGCCGAGCATGGCTTTGAACAGATCATTGCCGCGATCGTAATGCGCTCTGCCGATGTCGAAGGCATGCTGGCCGCGTTGCATGTTGATGAAGCGTGCCTTGAGGTGCGTGATCAGCGTATCCAGTGTTTTGAGATGCTCGTCGAGGTGGCTGGACAAGATGCGGGTGAACATGCCAGGCAAGTCGCCGGCATCCCACCAGCCATCGATGTAAGCCTCGCCCAGCCCTAGCGAGCCATGTGCGAAGACGCGTGCGTAAAACTGTTCATCGTGAACGCGGATATCCGTCGGTGCCGTGCCATCGATGTGCACGCCGGCCATCTGGAGTAGCTCCGCGGCGCGTTGCCTCAAAGAATCCTGACTCATCCTGTTCCTTCTTTGCCCAACATGCCGAAATGAATGGGCGACCAGGCGTATACCAGATCCACCCCCGCTTCGCACACTAGCCGCAACAATGTCTGCGCGTTGGGTTCGCTCAGCAGGAATTCAATCTTCTGCGGAAGATCGTCGGCCAATTCGAAGAACGCTTCGTGATGCAATACGCCGTGCCGGCCGAAGCCCGCTGTGGCGCGGAATACCGAGCCGCCGCCCAGCTTGTGTCGCTTGGCCAGCTCCAGCAGCCATTCGGAGACCAGCAGGCCGTTGTGCCTGGCATGTACGTGTGTATAGAAACGTAGGAACACGCCTTGATGGGAGCTACTGTCGAAGGATGTTTCATCACTCATGACGGTCGACTCCGTTTCAATGGCGCAGCAGGCCGCGTGTTAGGAAGATACCAAGAATGGTCATGGCAAGGCTGCCGAACAGGTGCACGGCGACATGGGTGCCAAACCACACGTATTGCCCGCGCAGCAGTAGCGTATCGGCTTCGGCCGAGAAGGTGGAAAAGGTGGTTAGGCCACCAAGAAAGCCGGTCATGACGAACAGGCGCCATTCTGGCGGCAGGGTCTGGAAGTGCTCGAAGACGCCCATCATGCAGCCCATGATCAGGCCGCCGGTGAGATTGGCGGCCAAAGTACCAAGAGGCAGGGTGGGGAAGATGGGGTTGAGCAGGATGCCGAGTATCCAGCGTATCCAGCAGCCGATGGCGCCGCCCAATCCCACGGCAAGGAATCCAGTGATGCTCACGTGATTATGACTCCTCCTTGCGCCTTGTCTCGCAGCGACATCCACTCGGAATGTCTTCGCGTTACTGGTGAGACACCACACTAGCCGATGGCGGTGGGGTTAAGGCAGCGCTGAATAAGTATCGCCGTCGTCATGACACCTGGAAGGCCCGCAGGGTGTGTTGCGTGGCGCAGGGAAGACTGGCCATCTTGCCAAGCCGCGCGGAACACCCTGCGGGCCTTCCAGGCGTCACCCCATCATTTTAAATTCAACATGTTGGGGCCAGCCCTGTCTGTCCGCATGCCTTCGGTCCGCCGTCTCGATAGACAGCTAGTCTACCTTCGTCGTCGGCCCTATGGCCTGCGAACAGACAGGGCTGGTGACGACGGCGATACTTATTCAGCGCTGCCTTAAGTCAAATGCGAATACCGGAAGTGAGTTCGGGCATCGCCATAATCGTGCGCGCCACGTCTTCCGGTTCCACACCATGCGCGGCTATGGCATGCCGACCTGGGCCATAGGGGCCCCATTCGTCGGTACGGGTGATGGTGAAAATGCCCAGGGTGGGAACGTGCGAAGCGCAGGCCAGATGCATGATGCCGCAGTCGGAGCTGATATAGACGTCCAGGCCAGACAATACACTCGCCATCTTGCGCAGGTCGCTGGAGTAGTAGCCGGGGTAGCGCGAGCTAAGCATCGATTGGCCAGAGGCTGGCAGGATCTCCACGATGCGATGATCCGGACATTGCGCTTCCAGCACTTGCAAAAAGCGCGTCCACCATGTCTCGCCTAACAGCTTGGTGCCGGTCGCATTGCCGAAAATGCCGATGATGCCGCGGCCCGGCGAGGTGATGCCGTTTGCTACGAGTGAACGGGTGAGCACCGCGCGCCCTTGTTCGCGTTCGCCAGCACCGAGGCGGATATCCGGAACGGGGTAATCTGCCGTTGTGTCGCGATCCATCGCACTGCGCAGCAGATAGACCGGACGGCGGCCTTTGCTCTCCAGATGCTCCGGCAGCGGCACGGCGTGGGTTATCTCGCCATGCTTCTTCGGGCCGCTGAACCCCAGTGTGTATGTCGCATTTGACAACAGCATCAGCAAGCGACCTGTATGGGACAAGGCATCGGCATCGATCGCCAGGTCATAACGTTGCTTGCGCATGCGCCTGAGCGTGCGGAAGAACTGGAACGGATGACCGACGCCATGTGCAGGCAACGGGAAGATGCGCTGCACGCTGAAAAAATGACCGTAGATATCCTTGGCGATCGGGCTGCGGGTGAGGATGTCGATTTCTGCGCCCGGGTAGACCTTTTCCAGTTCCACCAGCAAGGGCGTAAGCAGCAGCGTATTGCCAAGACTGTGGCTGACGTGGCAGATCAGGATGCGGTAGATGCCTTGCTCTGGCAGCGGTTCGGAGGTTGGCTGCCCGTGGCTGCCGAACATCATGTGCATGAGGCGACGTGCAACTTCGCGGCGAAAGTCGTTAATCGGATCGTAAAAACGTGTGTTCTTCAGCACAGTAGGTTTCGTGTCGATGGGGCGACGCGACTATACCGGTTCGCCGCCCGATGTCAGCAGGCCGCGTTCGATCAGCCAGTCGCGGGCGTTGTCGGCATCCTGCTCGAACCATGCGCGCGCCGAACCGAGCCGGAAGGTATAGCCCCAGGCATCCATGTCGCTCATCACGCGTCCGCGGCCGACGTCGGGCAGCGTGCCACCCAGCACGATCTGCAGGTAGCAGACGGCATCCTCTTCGCTGACCGAGTCGGTGGCGTCAGTATGCGTTTCGGCACGCCGCTCAGGCGGCAGCACGATCAGGTGGCCGGCTTCGTGCAGCAGGGAATGCACGGGTGTGTCGTTGCGGACGTAGACTGTGTGACCGATGATGCCGGCCTCGTCTTCACCCCAATAGCTGCCGGGAATGGTTTCGCCATCGGCCACGCGCACCAGGCTCAGGCTGTAATGGGCGAGCAGGGATTCGATAGCTGTGCCATCGATGTCGGCGAGGCGTAGGACAGAATCAGGCAAAACATCAAGTCGCCGCGTTACCCGCTGCCGGCTTGCCATCCGGTAACGCTACCGACAGCTCCAGCACTTCATGCCCGCTGTCGCGTTCGACATTGATGTTGATCGCTTCGAGGTCGACGTTGACGTATTTCTTGATGACTTCCAGCAATTCGTTGCGCAATAGCGGCAGGTAGTCCGGAGCGCCGCGGGTAGAGCGTTCCTGCGCGACGATGATGCGCAGGCGTTCCTTGGCGACCGCGGCGGTGGGTTCCGGCTTACGCTTCAGGAAATCGAGGATACCCATCGCGATCAGCCTCCGAATACGCGCTGGAAGAAGCCCTTCTTGGGTGCGTCAAGGAAGCGCATCGGGAGGGTTTCGCCAAGAATGCGGGCCACGGTGTCACGATAAGCCTGCCCGGCATGGGAGCTTTCATCCATAATCACCGGCACGCCGGCGTTGGAGGCGGCGAGCACGTTTTCCGATTCTGGAATCACGCCGACAACGTTGATGCCGAGGATTTCCTCCACATCCTTCACGCTGAGCATTTCGCCTTGCTCGACACGTGCGGGGTTGTAGCGGGTCAGCAACAGATGCTGCGCAATGGCGTCATTGCCGCGCTCGGCGCGGCGCGTCTTACTGGCCAGCAGGCCCAGGATGCGATCGGAATCGCGCACCGAGGACACTTCCGGATTCACCACCACCACGGCGTGATCGGCAAAATACATCGCCAGGTGCGCGCCTTTCTCGATGCCGGCCGGCGAATCGCAGATGATGTAGTTGAAGCCATCCTTGGTCAGCTCGTCGAGCACCTTTTCCACGCCTTCCTGAGTCAGTGCGTCCTTGTCGCGCGTCTGGCTGGCGGCGAGCACGGAGAGGTTTTCGTGGCGCTTGTCCTTGATCAGGGCCTGCTTGATGGTGGCTTCGCCCTGTACGACATTGACGAAGTCGTACACTACGCGGCGTTCGCAGCCCATGATCAGGTCGAGATTGCGCAAGCCGACGTCGAAGTCGATCACGGCCACCTTCTTGCCCTGCATGGCCAGACCGGTGGCAAGCGATGCGCTGGTGGTGGTTTTGCCGACGCCGCCCTTACCGGACGTCACAACGATAATCTCAGCACTCAAGGGTTCGTCTCCGCTGGTGTTCTTTTCATAGTGGATCGTTTATGGGAAGGGCGCCCGTTATTTCAACGGCGCAATCAGCAACTTCTCGCCATCGAGCCAGCATTGCACAGACTGGCCCTCCAGGTCTTTGGGAATCTGCTCGAAGACCCGATAGTGGCCGGCGATGGCCACCAGCTCGGCACGGAAATCCGAGACGAAGATACGTGCTTTTACATCCCCTTGCGCACCCGCCATCGCACGACCCTTCAGGCTGCCGTAAACATGGATGCTGCCATCGGCGATCACTTCGGCGCCATTGGCGATGGTGCCCATCACGACCAGGTCGCGGTCGCGTGCATAAACTTGTTGGCCCGAGCGCACCGCACCTTCATGATGCTGCGCGCCAGGCGTGCTGCCGGGAGCGGGCGCCGCCAGCACGGGCTCACGCACCGGAGCAGGCGCGGGTGCCGCTGCGGGTACGAGGCTCGGTACTGGTGGAGCGATGCTGCCGCCGTCGGCGGGCTCATAGGCGGCGCGGAACTTAGCGATCAGCGGCAGGCCCATGCGCTGGGCTAACGCCTCGGTGGCGCTAGTGCCGTAGGCGAGGCCTACCGGCAGCATGCCGGCGCTACGCACTGCTTCAAGCAGAGCATCGACCGTGCCGTCGTCAGGCGGGTCGAGCAGGTGGCTCAGGTCCAGCACGACCGCCGCACGCGAGAACAATGGCGGCGCGGAACGTACGCGGCGTTCCAATTCTTCGCACAAGGCGGCTGCGTCGGCGCGTTTTACGCGCACACAGGCAATGCCGACCTGGCCGAAGCGCAGGTCACAAGCCTCCGTTGTATCCATCACAGAACCTGCCTTCATACGCCAAGTCCCCCACGCCGGAAGCGGTTTGCTCGCAGGCCAGGGGGGAATGAAGGAGCATAGGTCGATATATGATGGGGTGATGAGGTAGGCATGGGGGCAAACAGATCCGGCGCGGAGGACTTGGCGTATGAAGGCAGGCGCTTATTCATGGGCGTCGCTCTCCTACAAGACGGCGTGATGTGGCGTCATCGTTCAGGTAAACGGGGCGACCGGCCAGCCAGGGTAGGTCGGGCAGGCCGGCGTGCTCTAGATAGGTGTCGCGCACAAAGGCGTAGCTGGGCAGATCCTTGGCCAGCAGGCTCACCTGCGGTCCGTCTTCGTCCATGCGTTGCTGACCCACTTCCTGGAAGCCGTAGGTGCCGTGGAACAGCACCACCACGTCATCCGGCGGTTCGAGAAAGACCTCGCAAGTCAGCAGTGGCACGCGCACTTCGGCGAAGCTGTTCACATCGCAATAGAAGATGCGGCCTAGGCCGTGGCGGCGGTAGGCGTTGGCAATGACGATGCGATCGATGTAGACGAACGACGGGTAGTGTTCGCCGAACCAGTGGTAGTTGGGACTGCCGTAATCCTGGCCGTCACGCAGGGCGATCAGGAATCCCGCAAGCTGGCCGTCGATTTCGGCCACGCGAAAATAATCGGCGTGCTCGTAGAAGTAGCGCAACTGCGCGGTGTCCAGGACGAGAATGGAGCGACCGGCGGTGTTGTTGAGCGCCAGTACGGCATCCAGGTCGTGCTCGCGCACGTCGCGGATGGCAAGGGCCATTCGTTGCTCCGCAGTGATGGGTTGCTAGATAAGACCGAGTGACGGCCCAGCTCTTCGCGCATTATGGCATGTGCCAACAGGCGGCACATCCCGTGCTGCGGCATGTAAAAGCTTTGTAAAGCCGTGAGATTGGATGCGGTGCTGGGCGGCTAAAGCACGTGGGCCTGCTTTTGTCGATACCCGCAGGGGTGACTTCCCGCGCATTGCGCGATTTGGGCGCGGGCCTATGATGCGGGGCATGGCAATGACCCATTTCAACCATATCCGTGTCCTGCGTATCACTGGGCTGATCACCTACCTGTGCTGTGGCACGCCGGTGTTCACCACGTGGGCCACCGAACGGTTGGATTTGCTTCACAGCCCCAATTTCGCCTTGCTGCTGTGGACGCTGTTCTATCTATTGTTTGGTGTTCTCTATCTACTGATCACCAACAACCTGGGTGCGCGTACCAATGTGCCTGCGCGCCTGATTGGCCTGCTGCTGATGGCCGTGGCGGCGTTGGTGGTGGGGTGGTACAGCCATAGTGGCTTGACGGCGATCCTGATGGTGGTGGTATCGGTGGTGCTGCCCTGGCTGGTGCCGTTCTGGGCGGGTGTTGCGTGGATCGCCCTGCAGACTTTATGTCTGGCGGCGTTGTTCTCTACCTTTGCCGAGCTCAAGCACAGCATCATCCTTGGCGTGTTGCAGGCGAGTATCTATACAGCTTTTTCCATGTTGGGTTTCGTGACCTCCATGGTGGCCAGTCAGCAGGCAGAGGAGCGGGAAGCGCAACGTCGTCTCAACTCGGAATTGCGTGCCACGCGCGCGCTGCTGGCGGAGTCCACGCGCATCGCCGAGCGCATGCGCATTGCGCGCGAGTTGCACGACCTGATTGGCCATCATCTCACCGCATTGAGCCTCAACCTTGAAGTGGCCAGCCACCTCAGCAACGAAGCCGCTTCCGAGCACGTGCGCAAGGCACAGAACACGGCGCGTCTGTTGCTGGCCGACGTGCGCGAAGCTGTCAGCGAGCTGCGCCAGGATGATGCCATCGACTTGACCCAGGCGTTGCAAAGCCTAATCGACGGTGTACCTGGACTGCATGTACACCTGACCACCCCGCCGCGCTTTAGTGTGGAAGACCCGCGTCGGGCTCAGGTATTGCTACGTTGTGCGCAGGAAATCATCACTAACACGGCCAAGCATGCCGGCGCGCGTAACTTGTGGCTCACTTTTAATTATGACGATGAAAACCTGCTTAGCCTGAGCGCACGGGACGATGGTCGCGGCGCAGCGAAAATCCTACCCGGCAATGGCTTATCAGGTATGCGTGAACGCCTCACCGAATTCGGCGGTTACGTAGCGATGGAAAGCGAAGCAGGGCACGGTTTTGGTCTGCACGTCAGTCTTCCCTTGGGTGAACCTTCGGTATTGGCGCACACGCCATCACGTTTCGAGCCGCCTGCGTTGAGCCTGACCTAGGGACCCTCTGATGACTTGCAAGAATGACAAGTGCCTGTCCCAGTTCGTTATACGTACATGGCTCACGATGAGCCGTCAGCACCGCGAGGATTCACGATGATTTCCGTTTGTCTCGTCGACGACCAGAACCTGGT
Organism: Dyella sp. M7H15-1; assembly: GCF_004114615.1. Lineage (NCBI taxonomy): Bacteria > Pseudomonadati > Pseudomonadota > Gammaproteobacteria > Lysobacterales > Rhodanobacteraceae > Dyella > Dyella sp. M7H15-1. The sequence continues at coordinate 879,212 of NZ_CP035300.1, read as the reverse complement.
GCGCCAGGGGGTGCGTTCCCTGCTTGATCTGGCGGAGGACATCCGTGTCGTGGCCGAATGTGCCGATGGCGTGCAGGCTATACAGGACATCCCTCGCATCAAGCCGGATGTCGTGCTGCTGGACCTGCGCATGCCCAACATGAGTGGGCTGGAAGTGCTGCAGGCGTTGTCGGCACGCAATGAGTTGCCACCGACCATCATCCTCACCACCTTCGATGACGACCAGCTCGTACTGCAGGGTCTGAAGGCGGGTGCGCGTGGCTATCTGCTCAAAGATGTATCGCTGGAGCAATTGGTCGAAGCCGTGCGCACCGTAGCCAGTGGCGGTTCGCTGGTGGCGCCGATGGTAACCCAACGCTTGCTGGCCGGAGTGGGACGTATCCATAACCAGTTCACCAGTTTGGAACAACCTGACCCGTTGACCGAACGTGAGACCGAAATCCTGCGTCTGCTTTCCGGTGGTTATAGCAACAAGGAAATTGCCAACTCCCTGAAGGTGGCCGAGGGTACTGTGAAGAATCACGTTTCCAACATCCTTTCCAAGCTCGGCGTGCGCGATCGTACCCGGGCTGTGTTGAAGGCGCTGGAGCTTGGGATTGTCTAACCATATGGTCACCTCGGGGACCGTCGAAAAATGCTGCGTAGCAACGCAGCGACGAGCCTCTTTGGCCCGTAGCGTTCCTGCGCGCTAGCAAGTACCATCGGCAGCTTAGGCGCCGACCGACCCCCGTCCTGATGCGATTTTCCTCGTGGAAAGCCATCCATGGCGGTTCCATTCTGTCATGCGCTTTCCACTGCAAGAGATACGTCTCGGAGAAACCTGGAATGACGCGTGTTCTGGAATTCATCGTTGCCCTGATCATCGTCGCCGTTGTTGGCGTCGTGGTGGGCGTCATCATGCCCAGCAGCGGCCACGTTGAGCGGTCGTTGGTAGTCAGCAAAGACCTGCGCCAGGTCTACGACGTAGTGAACAATTTCCGCACCTTCCCCGATTACGGCGTGTTGCGCGCTTACGATCCCAAGACCACTTATGCCTTGTCCGGCAATGCCTACGGTCCGGGCTCCGAGATCAGTTGGAACAGCCAGGATCAGAAGGTGGGCGAGGGCAAGCTGACCATCGCCAGCGCCAAGCCGGATTTCAACGCGATCGATCCCACCGTCAACAGCGCAGAAGTGGTGTGGAATGTGGACAATGCCTGGCGTGGCAGCGACAAGCATTTCACCCTCGACCTGCTGCGTCAGGGCAACTCCGGCAAGCTAACCAAGATCACCTGGTCGTATGACGTCAGTTATGGTTTCAATCTGTTCAACCGTTACGCCAACATGTACATCCACGGCCAGCCGGATGCTTTCATCCAGTACAGCCTGAATGATCTGCAAAACGTACTGGCCGTGGTGCCGAACATCGACTACAGCACGCTTGATCCGTACATCGTGCAGACCAAGCAGGAGCCGGTGCTGATCGTTTCCACGTCGATGAAGCGCAAGGACGGTCTGGACGGCCTGAACGAAGCCACCGACGCCGCCATCAAGGAAATCGGCGATGCCGCCAAGAAGCTCGGCGTGCACACTACCGGTCCACGCGTGATCCTCACCACCAACTACGGTGACGAGACCTATACCTTCGATGTCGCTATGCCGATCGACTCCGCCAACGTTAATGTGGCTGGCCAGAGCTATCAGTTAACCGCAGCTACCCCGCCGTCATTGAACGACCAGACCGCTCCAGCATCCAGCGGCACCGCTGCCGCACCCGCCAATCCGGATAACAGCCAACCAGGCGGCAAGGACCGTTATGGTCGCCTGATCATCGACAACAATGTGCGCGCTACGCTCGCCTTCGGTGGTCCGGCCCTGGAAGCACCGTGGAACGGTACCGCTGCCGGCGTGCCGCAGACCCGCGACATGCTGAAGGCCTATGCGCAAACGCACGGTTACAAATACGATGAAGTGACCCATCGCCTGTACGACATCCTCACCCAGCCGGAAGTGAAGGATGCCAGCGGCGCCATCACCACCTATGCGCAGTACACCGTGTACCTGCCGATCATGGATTCCGCCGATGGTGCCACGTTGCCGCAGCAGACACCTGAGCAGCAGGCGGGCATCAAGCAGCCGGGCATCCTCAATGCCAATGGCCAGCCCGCTTCCAGCGGTACCGCGCCGGCTCCGGCCAGCACCGCTGCAGCACCGGCCAAGTAATTCCAGCGCATCGACGCTATCGAAAGCCCTCCCTTCGCGGAGGGCTTTTGTTTGCCCTACGATGCATCGCATGCGGTACATTGCAGGGCAGTCCTTTTCACGACCAACATGATCGAAACCGACTCGCTCACCAAGCGCTATGGCCATTTGACCGCGGTGGATGCGTTGAGCATCTACGCCGAACCGGGCCAGGTACTTGGCCTGCTGGGTCCCAATGGTGCAGGCAAGACTACGGCGATGCGCATGATCGCTGGCTTTCTCGCGCCTACCGCCGGCACCGCGCGAGTGTGCGGATACGATGTGCGCAAGCAGTCGCTGAAAGCCAAGCGCGCGCTTGGCTATCTGCCGGAGGGCGCGCCGAGCTATGGCGAAATGACAGTTCGCGAATTCCTGGTCTTCATCATGCGCGTGCGCGGCTTGCGGTCCGATGTGGGTCGGCGACGCTTCAACGAAGTGGTTGGCCGATTGCAGCTCGAAGATGCACTGAATGTCAGTGTCGATACCTTATCCAAAGGCCTGCGGCGTCGTGTCGGTCTTGCGCAAGCCATCGTGCACGATCCACCGGTGCTGATGCTCGATGAGCCCACCGACGGTCTCGATCCCAATCAGAAACATGCCGTGCGTCAGTTGATCGACTCGATGGCGCGCGAGCGCACCATCCTGATTTCGACCCATCTGCTGGAAGAAGTGCATGCTCTGTGCAATCGCGTGGTGATCATCGCGGGCGGACGTCTGCGCGCGGATGCCACACCGGCTGAATTGGAAGCACGCTCGCGCTATCACGGCGCAGTGTCGTTCAGTGCGGTAGGCAGCGGCATATCGCAGGAAATGCTTGGGCGCCTGCCGCAGGCCGCGGGTATTGAAGTGGATCCGTTGGATGGCCGCATCACTGTCTTCCCCAAACCTGGTGAGCGGATTCTGGAGCCGGTCGAATCGCTACTGCGCCAACAAGGGCTGGAAGTCTCCGAAATCCAGCTTGAACGTGGACGTCTGGACGAAGTGTTCCGTCAGATTACGCTAGGCGCCGAAACGGAGGCGCAGCCATGAGCCCCACCATGGCAGTGATGCGCCGCGAATTGCGCAGCTACTTCGTAACGCCAGTAGCGTACGTATTCCTGGTGATCTTCCTTGTGCTTGTCGGCATCCTCACGTTCTATGCCGGCGATTTTTACGATCGCAACATTGCGGACTTGCAACCGTTCTTCGTGATGCATCCCTGGCTATACCTGATCCTGGTGCCGGCTGTGTCGATGCGCATGTGGGCGGAAGAGGCCAAGTCAGGAACGTTGGAATTGCTGCAAACCCTGCCCCTGACCCTGTGGCAGTCCATGCTGGGCAAGTTCTTGGCGGCATGGCTCTTCGTCGGGCTGGCCTTGCTGCTGACCTTTCCGATTTGGATCACCGTCAATTACCTGGGCTCGCCCGACAACGGCATCATCGTGGCCGGATACATCGGTAGTTGGTTGATGGCGGGTGCTTTCCTTGCCATCGGCGCCTGCCTGTCCACGTTGACCAGCAGCCAGGTGGTGGCCTTCATTCTTACCGCCGTGGTGTGTGTGCTGCTGATCTTGGTTGGTCAAGCGGAGGTCATCGATTTCTTTCAGGGCGCGCTGCCACGCAAACTGGTCAATGCTGTAGCGCATCTGTCCATGCTGCGGCACTACGAAGCGATTGCGCGTGGCGTGTTGGACGTGCGTGACATCATCTACTTTGTGCTCACCATCGCCGCTTGGCTGACCGCCGGTGTGCTGGTGCTCGATCTGAAGCGGAACCATTGATGATGGTACGTCTCACTTTGCGTCGACGCACCATCCTGTTTGGCGCACTGATCGCGCTGATCATCGCCTACTGCAGCCTTGCCCTGGTCACCAGCCGCTGGCTGGCGCCGGAACGATTCGATCTCACCACCGACGGGCTCTACACGCTGTCGCCAGGAACGCGACAGATCATCGACAGCGCGCATCGGCCGCTGTGGCTCACCTTGTACTTTTCCCAGCATGCCACCAAGGACCTGCCACAATTGCGCAGCTACGAGCAGCGCGTGGCGGAAATGCTGCAGGAAATGGTGGCCCGTTCGCACGGGCACATCCGTCTGCAGATCGTCGACCCGGTGCCGTATTCCGATGATGAAGCGAGTGCCGAGGGTAACGGCCTTACGCCGATGAGTGGCGGCAGCAACGGCGAGCGTATTTTCTTTGGCCTGGTCGGGTCCACCCGACCGTCGAACAGCGACGTGACTTCGGATGTCAATGCGGATACGCCGGATGACAAAAGCTCGAAGAGGGTCGATCGGACCCTGGCGATTCCGTTCTTCGATCTGCTCCGAGAGACCTTTTTGGAATACGACATCGCCAAGCTGCTGTATCAGCTCAACGAGCCGGAAAAACCGCGCATCGGCCTGATCGCCAATTTGCCAGTGATGGGCGACCCGCTTCAGGGCACGGCGCCGTGGGCGATGATGCAACAGTTGCAGCAGTTGTTCGATGTGGAAACGCTGGATGCGAGCAAACTCAAGAAGATCGACAAGCGCATCCAGGTGCTGTTGCTGATCCATCCCAAGAATCTGTCGAACGATGCGCAATATGCGCTCGATCAGTACGTGCTTGGCGGCGGGCATTTGGTGGTATTCGTCGATCCTTTTGCAGAATCCGATCCCACCTCGTTGTCCCAGGACGCGCTGGCTGGCACCAATAACCACAGCTCCAACCTGCCGCGTTTGTTTGCTGACTGGGGCGTGGCGTATAACCCCGACCAGATCGTGCTCGATCGTGGCCGCGCGCTGCAGATCGAGCTGGCCGGTACGAATCTCGCGCACCCGGCCATGTTGGGCTTGGGAACGCAGGAGCTCAATCGCGACGATGTCGTCACGGCAAGCCTGCAACGCGTCAATGTTTCCACCACAGGTCACTTCGATCTGCTACCGAATGCAAGCACGCGCCTGGTTCCACTGATGCAAAGCAGCGCAGACGCCGAAGTGGTGCCCACCCAGCGGGTGATCGATGCGAGCAACAACCCCTCGACCCTATTGCAGGGGTATCAGCCGCAGAACCAGAACTATGTGATTGCGGCGCGGTTGCGCGGACCGTTCGTCAGTGCTTTCCCGGAATGGGCCAGGCGACCAGGACATTTGGCGGAGTCGCCAGCGAATGCGGAAGTGATCCTGGTGGCGGATACCGACCTGCTGACCGATCGCCTGTGGGTGGAAACGCAAAACTTCCTGGGCCAGCCCTTGCTCAGCGCATTTGCCAACAACGGCGATTTCATCAACAACCTGGTCGACAGCCTTAGTGGTTCGTCGACGCTGCTTTCCATTCGCGGTCGCTCCAGTTCGCAGCGATCGTTCACGCGCGTGGATGCGTTGCGACATGCGGCTGATCGCAAATTCCTGCAAAAGAAACAGGAGTTGGAAAGCGAGCTGGCGGACACCAAGCTGCGCTTGAGCGAATTGCAGCCGGTAAAAGGCGATCGCGACACGTCCACCAATGCCGAGCAGAAGCAGGAGATCGAGCAGTTCCTACGGCGCCAGCTTGCCATCAGCAAAGAGTTGCGCGACGTGCAGCACCAACTCAACGCCGAAATCGATGCGCTGGGAACGCGGTTGAAGGTGATCAATATCGTGGTGCTACCGTTGCTGATCACCATCATCGGCTTGCTTTATGGCTGGCGCCGCACGCGACGCAATCGGCGTCAGCGGGCCTAGTGTCATGGGGCTCACGCCCTACTCATTTGATGAACTAAGTTGGGTTGCCGTTGCTGCTGAGGGGTGTGTCGGGTCGATGATTGCCGCGTTGCTAAAATGGATGGTGCCCTGGGAATTCTCGTGGGTATTCCTTGCGAGCTTCCTCACCGCGTGCGTGCTGTATTGGCGCGGTTGCCACCGGTTACCGGTGAGCTTTGGCCGACGGCTGGCATTCTGGACCGGCATGGTGGTGGTCTATCTGAGCCTGCAGACCTATTTCGATTTCTATGCGGAGCATGAATTCTTCATGCACCGTATCCAACAGTTGCTGTTGCACCATTTGGCGCCGTTGGTGATCGTCGCGTCTTATCCGAGATCGGTATTGCGGGCAGGTTTGCCGCTCAACGTGCGGGTGCGCGTGCTTCGCCCTGCGTTACGTAGTTGGCCATGGCGGCTGATCAGCGCTGTGCTGCTGAATCCGGCGGTGGCGACAGTGCTGTTTGTGGTCTTCGTCCTGATCTGGCTGATCACTCCCATGCAGACGCTGGCCATGCTCGACTGGCGCGTGTACCGCTTCATGAACTGGTCGATGATCGTCAGCGGCTTCATCTACTGGTGGCTGATCCTTGATCATAGACCGCGCCCACCAGGGCGCATGCTGCCGGGACTGCGCGTGTTGTCACCCGGCATCACCATGGCGCCGCAGATTCTGGCTGGCGCCATCATTACTTTCTCCAAGACTGACCTGTATCCCATTTTCGAAATCTGCGGGCGCGCGTTCCAGTTCAACGTGTTCACCGGGCAGTTGATTGGCGGCATCATCATCTGGGTGCCTGCCGCCACCATTGAAACCGTTGGCGGCCTGCTGGCGATGCGCCAATGGCTTCGGTTATCGCGTACTGGTCGCCTTCGCCGCCAGTTGCTTACGCGGCAGTCTGCGGCGAAAGCTGTTTCCGTCGGCAGTGGTTGATGACGTGCAGCAGGCTCTCAATTCGAATCAGCATTGGCTGGGCGTACCAGAAAATGCACCGGTAATTGGCTCCCATCCGAAAAATCCAGGGTGATATCCACGATATCGCCGGGCTCCAGTGCGCGATGGGGATCTTCCAGCATCAGGTGATAGCCAGCCGGTGCCAGCGTGACCTTGCCCTGTGCGGGTATATCCAGTTGCGCGACCATGCTCATGTTGCTCATGCCGCTGCTTGCTACCGTGCTTTGATGCAGCCTCACGAAGGCATAGGCGCTGCTATGTGCCGAAACGAGGGTGACGGCAGTGGCGCTATGGTTCTGCAAGGTGACATAGCCGCTAGCAGGAAGCTTGACGGGCAACAGGCGGATCCAGGCGTGGCTGGTCGTCACGTGGTCGGCTTGTGATGCGTGGAGGTTTCCAATGGAGAGCAAGGCTGTCGCCAGCAGCAAGACTACGTATCGCATGTTCATGTACTCCCTGGCACCAACAACCGATGCAGATCATGCACCAGCTTGTCCCGAGCATCGGTGGGCGTGGCCAGTAGCCGAGCTTTGCCGTCACCATCAAACACGTAGATGCCGGAACTGTGACTAACATCGTAGCTGCCGTCGGCCTTGCCGGGTTCGCGAGTGAACGCCGCGCGATAACGCTTGCTTAGGGTTTCGATATCGGCCGGCGAACCGGTCAGGCCAACAGCATGTGGATCGAAAGCGCGCACGTAATCGTGCAGTACGGCCGGTGTATCGCGGATTGGATCGACGCTGACGAAAAGGATGCGTACATCATCAGCCTGTTTGCCAAGTTGCTGCATCACGACATGCAGGTGCGCCAACGTCAGCGGGCACACATCGGGACAATGGGTGTAGCCGAAGTAGAGCAGGGCGACCTTGCCATGATAATCGGCCGCGGTAACCGCCTTGCCCTGATCATCGGTGAGGCGGAAAGACAGGTCCGGCATATGTCCGGAGATATCGGTCAATTGCCACGGTTGCTGCTTGTCCTGATGGCAGGCACTTAGCAGTAAACCTATCGTGAACAGTGTTGACAGGGCAGCCAGGCGGACGAGACATGACAGCTTCATGCAAAAATCCTGTAGAAATCCTGCCCAGCATACGCCACGCGTACCCCGCTTCGCGCTTTCGCAACAGGAAACCGTTTTTATGCAACAACTTGCCCGAGTGCGTGATGGCTGGCTGGCGCTGGGATTATCGTTGTCAGCGTCAATCTGCGGTGCGGCAACCTTCCAGCAGTAGAATGGTGCTTTTACCGGAGATCGCGATGAAGCCGTTTGGCACGCCCCATTCCGACCATGCGCTGAAGGTTTTACTGCTGGGGGCGGGTGAGCTAGGCAAGGAGGTCGCGATCGAATTGCAACGCTATGCGGTAGAGGTGGTAGCGGTGGATCGCTATGCCCATGCGCCGGCCATGCAGGTGGCGCATCGCAGTCATGTGCTCGACATGCTGGACGGCACAGCGTTGCGTGCGCTGATCGAACAGGAAAAGCCCGATTTGGTCGTGCCAGAAATCGAGGCGATCCATACACCCACCCTGATCGAGCTGGAAAAAGCAGGCTTGCGGGTGGTCCCGACCGCACGCGCCACCTGGCTGACCATGAACCGCGAGGGTATCCGCCGGCTGGCGGCCGAGGAGCTTGGTCTACCCACGTCATCCTATCGTTTTTGCGACAGTCAGGCGGAATATCAGAAGGCCGTGGCGGCCATCGGTTACCCCTTCGTCATCAAGCCGGTGATGAGTTCGTCGGGCAAGGGGCAGAGCATCGTGCGGGATGCATCCGGCGTGCAGGAAGCGTGGGATTACGCCCAATCCGGTGGCCGCGCCGGTAAAGGTCGGGTGATCGTGGAAGGCTTCGTGCCGTTCGACGATGAGATCACCCTGCTTACCATCCGACACAAAAACGGCATCAGCTTCTGCGCCCCGATCGGGCATCGTCAGGAAGACGGCGATTACCGCGAATCCTGGCAGCCGCAACCGATGAGCGAGGCCGCGCTGAAAGAAGCGCAGCATCAGGCCGAAGCGATTACCGGCGCCTTGGGCGGCTGGGGCGTGTTTGGCGTGGAGTTCTTTGTGAAGGGTGACGGCATCATCTTTTCCGAGGTTAGCCCCCGCCCGCATGACACCGGACTGGTGACGTTGATCTCGCAGGAACTCTCTGAGTTCGCCCTGCATGCACGGGCTATCCTGGGGCTGCCGATTCCGGTCATTCACCAGTACGGGCCTTCGGCTTCGTGTGCTGTGTTGGTGGAAGGGGAGGGGCGCGCGCCGCGCTATCACGGCATCGCCGAAGCACTAGCGGAACCGGATACCCAATTGCGCATCTTCGGCAAACCGCAGGTGAAGGGGCGTCGTCGCATGGCGGTAACTTTGGCACGCGATAGGGATGTCGAGGCAGCCAAGGCCAAGGCAATTCGTGCTGCAAAGGCCGTTCGCACGGAGTTGTAAGATCCATACTGCGGCAGTCGGTGCTGCATACACGTACCTAGATCGTTACGGCGACAGCCGCAGGTAGACGGAGAGCAAGGATGGAATCAACAGGTTTTTCGCATTGGCTGGTCGTGTTGGTAGAAACGTTCGCATTGCTGTTTGTGATGCTGCTGGTGATGGCCATGCTTGTCCTCATAGTGGTCTGGGTAGTGGACCGCAACCAGACGCATAACTCGGTGCTGCGCAATTACCCGGTTGTTGGGCATTTTCGCTACTGGTTCCTGCATCTGGGCGAATTCTTCCGCCAGTACCTGTATTCCAGCGACCGTGAAGAATTGCCGTTCAACCGTGCGCAGCGCATGTGGGTGTATCGCGCGGCCAAGAACACGGAGAACACCAATTCGTTTGGCTCCACACGCGATCTGCGTGGGGAAGGTGTGCCGTTCTTCGTCAATGCGGCATTCCCGTCACTGGGCGATCATCACGTCCAGCCCAAGCCCGTGCGCCTGGGGCCGTATGCGCGTGAGCCGTACGATCACGCGTCGTTCTTCAATATCTCGGCCATGAGCTTCGGCGCGCTGTCTGCACCGGCAGTACGCGCACTTTCGATCGGCGCAGCCAAGGCGGGTATCTGGATGGATACCGGCGAAGGCGGTTTGGCGCCCTATCACCTGGAAGGCGGTTGCGACATCATCTTCGAGATCGGCACCGCCAAATACGGTGTGCGCACGCCGGATGGCAAGCTGGATGACCAGAAGCTGCTGGCGATCTGCGCGCACAAGCAGGTGAAGATGATCAGCATCAAGCTTGGGCAAGGCGCCAAACCGGGCATGGGCGGTTTGCTGCCTGCCATTAAGGTCACGCCGGAAATTGCGGAAATCCGTGGTATTCCGGTGGGCCAGGATTCGCAAAGCCCGAATCGCCACCTGGATATCGCCAATGTTTCGCAGTTGATGGATTCGATCCAGCACATTCGCCTCCTTACTGGCAAACCGACCGGCTTCAAGGCCGTGTTCGGTGACATGACATGGATCGAGGAGCTGTGCGACGAGGTTGACAAGCGCGGCATCGAAAGCGCGCCCGATTTCATCATTGTCGACGGTTCCGAAGGGGGTACGGGCGCGGCGCCTCAAACCCTGATGGAAGGCGTCGGCCTGCCTTTGCACGAGGCCTTGCCCGCATTGGTCAATACGCTGATCGAGAAGGGCATGCGCGAGCGCATCAAGGTGATCTGCTCAGGCAAGTGCATCACGGCGTATGACGTGGCCTGGGCGTTATCGATGGGTGCGGATTTTGTCAATTCCGCACGCGGCTTCATGTTGGCGCTAGGTTGCATTCAATCGCTGCAATGCAGCCGCAATACCTGTCCTACCGGCATTACCACGCAAAATCCGCGTCTGCAGCGCGGCCTGGTGGTGACGGACAAGAGCGAGCGCGTGGCGCACTATGCAAAGAACGTGATGCACGAAGTAGGGATTATTGCGCACAGTTGCGGCGTGGACGATCCGCGCGAACTGGATCGCACGCATTGTCGTGTTGTTGGTGACGATGGCATTTCGGTGCCGCTGATCAAGCTGTTCCCTTATCCGAGTAGCGCGCAGCGGAAAGTCTCAACAGGTTTGTAGTGTATGGGTAGAAACCTGATTCCGTGACCTCTCCTCAGCACGATTCCGCTTGGCAGTTCAAGGAAGCAATCAGCACGATGATGCTGCCGCACTCAGCTATCTGATGCCAGGAAAAAAATCACTCACTGCAACGGGCGGCCTTTTACACCGACGCTTGCAGGCATCGCCGGGAGCATTTCCCTGCTTGCGTGCAACCGCATATCTCGCGGCGGTGACGAACATGCGCTCGCTGTCGAAACCCGAATCGCAGCGCAGCAGGATCGGCGCACGGGTCAACGCCCGCGCCCGTGGAATCATCCGCTCCAGCGTGTATTCGGTTTCCTTGGCGCTGTGTTGGATGCCATCGCGCAGCTCCAGCGCCAGACAATAGCCGGCTTCCCCGCCCAAATAGGCCGCAATGGGCGCGAACCCGTCGTAACCGGCTGCGAAGTATCCAGAACACTGCGTTGATGAATTGCCGATTATCTTTGGCTACACGCCCCCATCGGCCCGCTTGACCCGGCAAATGGGGTTCAAGCAAACCCCATTTTTCATCGGAAATGTCATGGCGTCGATAGGCCGCAGTCACAGAGGATTCCATCCAGCAAGATTCGATGGCGGGTAGTTAACCATATTTCAACACCTCATGACGACAGGCTCTAACCTGTGGGATCGTTCCTGCAACGGGTAGATCAACGAGGTCGATTTCATCAGCGACGGGCGCTGTTGCGCCTGTGTTTAAGTCGAGAGCGGTCATGTTTGTATTGTTTGAATCAGAGTGTTGGCGGGATGGTGTTGCGGTGCTGCCCGAAGGCGAGCGCGATTGTGTGGTTGCGCACGTCATCGGGCCACGCGCCAATTAGTTCCCGAATGGGAAACATGTTTGTCACCGTATTGATCTGAACACTTCAGCCTGTACGCGGTGTTGATGGCCGAAGCCTGCAATGCCGGGCTGGAGCCGCTGATTCGCAACGACGTGCCGGCACTCAAGCGCGATCGGCTGTCTTGGGTAGATCAGAATTACCTGCGCGACGACTTAACCGCGGCGAAGGTCGCCACAGCGCCGCGCATGCCGTCTTTCACGGCATGCGCGGCGAGCTACGCTAGCATTACCGCGGGCGTCTAGTGCTCACGGAGTGTGATCAAGAGAGTGCGTGAGCAACTCGAAAGAAAAGTGTCAAGGCGTACCAACACGCACCACCACTTTGCCGAAATTCTTCCCGGCAAGCAGATCGATCAGACCTTTCGGTGCATGTTCGAGTCCATCGATGAACTCTTCGCGCATCATCACTTTGCCTTGTTTTACCCACTGCCCCATATCGCGCAGAAAATCCGCAAAGCCAGTGGTGAAGTGATCGAAAATGATGAAACCCTCCACGTGCAGACGCTGCGTCAGGATGTGGCGCATCAGCAACGGAACGCGATTGGGGCCGGGTGGAAGTTGCGTGTCGTTGTAATGGGCGATCATGCCGCACACCGGCACGCGTGCGCCAAGAGTAAGGCGCGGTAGCACGGCGTCGAATACCGCGCCGCCGACGTTCTCGAAATACACATCGATACCGTTCGGCGTCACGGCAGCCAGTTGCTCGGCAAAGTCGGGTGCACGATGGTCGATACATGCATCGAAGCCCAGTACGCTCACGGCATAGTGGCATTTGTCGGCGCCGCCAGCGATGCCGATGGCGCGGGCACCTTTGAGCTTCGCGATCTGTCCCACGACTGAACCTACGGCGCCGGTCGCCGCGGCCACCACCACCATTTCGCCGGGTTGTGGCTGGCCGATGTTCAGAAGGCCGTGATAGGCAGTGAAACCGGGCATACCGAACAGACTTAGTGCCAGTGACGGCTGAGGGATGCCGTCGAGTGGGGTCAGGTCACGGCCATCGGACAGCGCATAGTCCTGCCAGCCGCTCATTCCCGCGACAAGATCGCCGGTTTTGAAGGCGGGATGCCGCGACGCTTCCACCCGACTTACCGTGCCACCGGTCATCACTTCGCCCAGGCCGACAGGCGTTGCATAAGAGGGGCCGTCGTTCATGCGTCCGCGCATGTAGGGATCGAGCGACAGATAAATCGTCCGCAGCAGGATTTGTCCTTCGGCCGGTTGTGGAACCGAGGCGTGTTCGAGTCGAAAATCGCTGGGTTTGGGGACGCCGTTTGGTCGCGCGTGCAACAGGATCTGGCGATTGGCGAGTTGGGCCATGGTCGTTCCTTTGGTCGGAGGTAAGGATAATAAGCCATAGCCGTAGTAGTTAACTCAGACCAGTATTAGCGTACGCTTTCACGATCGATGGAGTACGCATCCTACGATGCCTTCGCGTACTTCCCAACAGGATATGTTTGGCCAGCCGCCAACGACCCGCGCCCAAACGCATCACGGTTTTCATTCGAACTTCCCATCATGAAAGATTTTGCACCGCGTCCACTGCCCCGATCGTTCTATCAACGCGATCCACTGATCGTTGCCCCCGAATTGCTGAACAAGGTATTGCAATGCCATGACGGTCGCGCCGGCCGCATCGTGGAGGTGGAGGCTTATCACGGCGCGGATGATCCGGCGGCGCATTCCTATCGTGGCAAAACGCCACGCAACGCGGTGATGTTCGGTCCACCGGGTCACCTGTACGTGTATTTCACCTACGGTATGCACTGGTGCGGCAACGTGGTCTGCGGTGCGGAGGGCGTGGGGTGGGCTGTGCTTATCCGTGCTTTGCAGCCCGTGGCCGGTCTTGACCTTATGTATACCGCGCGTCCGCTTGCAAAAAACGATCGACAGCTATGCAATGGCCCGGCTCGTCTCGCGCAGGCCATGAGCGTAACCAAGTTGCAGGACGGTGTGGATTTGGTTGCCGGTGAAACCTACGCGATGATCGACGACGGCACGCCACCGCCGGATCACCCTATACAGACCACGCGTATCGGCATCAGCAAGGCTGCGGATTATCCCTGGCGCTGGTATGTGGCTGACAACGCTTATGTATCGAAGAAGTGATGCATCGCGTTCAGCGATATCATCATGTTAGCGCAGGTTGTTTCATGATCCACGCACAACCCCACCTCGTGCGGGGTTTTCATTGCCGGGGACGTATCGTGTGCACTACCGTTGTGGAATCTGCGCGCGCAGCTCACGCGTCGTCTGTTGTGGATCGAGCATGCCGCAAATGGCAGATACTACGGCAACTCCGTTGGCGCCAGCAGCAAACACGCGGCGCACATGTTCTTTCTTCAGGCCGCCAATCGCGACAGTGGGCACAGAGCAGGCGGCCACGATCTGGGCGAGGCCGTCGAAGCCGAGCGGTTTTTCATGATCCGGCTTGGTGGGGGTGGCGAACACGGGGCCGACGCCAGCGTAGTCAATGATGGCCGGATCGACCAGGCGTGCAGCACCTTCGTTGTTGACGGAAAGTCCAAGGATCATGTCCGAACCGATGCGTGCACGTGCCAGGGAGGGTGTCATGTCGCCCTGGCCGATATGCAAGGCATCGACGCCCGCCTCGATAGCCGCGGTGACATCGTCATTCATCACCACGATGGCGCCCGTGTCGCGCAGCGCTTCCATCAGTGCGTGGCCAAGCGCGATGCGTTCTTCCGTAGAGGCATGCTTGTACCGCAACTGCACCATGGTGGCGCCACCTGCCACAGCCTCGCGTGCGGTGTCGATCAGCGAATGTTGCCGGCACAAATCAGGATCCAGCACCAAGTAAAGCGACAGATCGAAAGGTTTCATGCGATCACTATGTCCTGATCAAACAGATCGCCATGCATCACGCGGTCTTCCATGCTGAGCAGGAAGCGCTTGGTTGGCAACCCGCCGCCAAAGCCGGTCAGGCTGCCGTCGCTGCCGATCACCCGGTGGCACGGCAGGATGATGGGTATCGGGTTACGTCCGTTGGCTGCCCCTACAGCACGCACAGCCAATGGCTGGCCGATGCGCCGCGCCAGTTCGGCGTAGCTGATGGTAGCGCCATAGGGAATCTTCGCCAACGTGAGCCATACCTGCACCTGGAACGACGTGCCCAGCGGATGCAGTGGCAGATCGAAGGTTTGTCGTTTGCCGGCAAAATATTCCTCCAATTGCTTGCGCGCAAAGTCAAGCTTGGACGAATCGCGTTGCCAGCGAGGATCGAGCTCTTTCTGGTGCTTGCCGGTTTCGAACCATACTTCACGCAGCCCTTGCGCATCCGCGGCCAGCAGCAACTTGCCGATCGGAGTGGAGAGATAGTCGTACCAGATGGTGTCATTAACGGTTGTCATGCGGTTGCCTTCTGACGTGAGGATGGCGCTGGTTTGGGTTGCTCGCTCATGCTGCGCCAAAGATGCATCACCGCGTAGGCGCGCCACGGGCGCCACGCTTCGGCCAACGTCGTCAGTGCCCTGGTGCTGAGCATGTTCTCATCGCCGGATGCAGCACGGCGAAGGATCAGGTCCGCAGCGGGGAAGGCATCCGGATGGCTGAGCGCGCGCATCGCCATGTAATGCGCGGTCCATTCGCCGATGCCGGGCAGGGCAACCCAGCGCAGCACGAATTCATCCAGCGATTGCTCGACGCGAAAGTCCACGCATCCATCCAGCACGGCGCGTGCTACGCCGCGAATGGTTTGCGCACGTGCCGTTGTGATGCCGAGAGAACGCAAATCGGCATCGACCAGTACCTCCGGCGCGGGGAACAAGCGCTCCAAGCCCGAGCCCACCGGTACTGGTAAGGCTTTGCCATAGCGCTGCACGATGCGCGATGCCAGCGTGCGTGCGGCAGCAACGCTGACTTGTTGGCCGAGGATTGCGCGCACCGCGACCTCGAAACCATCCCAGCTCCCCGGCAAGCGCAGGCCAGGGCGTTTGCGGAACAACGGTTTTACGTGAGGTGTCGTCTGCAGCGCCGCGCCGATCGCCTGTGGATCGGCATCCAGATCGAACATACGACGGATGCGTGTAACCACGGTCAACATCTGTGTCGGTTGCGGACAATGCAGTTGCAGGCGCAAGGCATATTCATCGTCGGACCACGCACTCAGCCGCAACCAGCCAGGTGTTTCGGCGGGACCAAATACGCGGCAATAGCTATCATCATCGACACGTTCAATGCCGGGCAGGGCACGGCCACGCAGAAATGCCAGCAACGAAGCGAAGTCATACGGCGGGCGATAGCTCAGGCGTAAACTTAGGCTGTCGTCGTTGACTGCAGGGGGATGACGGCGCAGATCGCGAGGCGCGATGTGATTGGCCTGCGCAAACGCGGCATTGAAGCGCCGCAGGCTGCCAAAACCGGAAGCCAATGCCACGTCGGTGACCGACATGCGTGTTTCGGTCAGTAATTGCTTGGCAAACAGCAGGCGACGGGTGGTGTGCACGTCCATCGGCGGCGCACCCAGTCGCTCCACGAACAGGCGGCGCAAGTGCCGGGCGCCTACGCCCACGCGTTGGGCAAGTACATCGACAGGATGATCTTGCAGCAAGCCGCTCTCGATCAGCTTCAACGCACGCGTCACCACGTGATCACCGCGCTGCCAGATATCGTTGCCAGGCGCCAGTTCCGGCCGGCAACGCAGACAAGGCCGGAAACCGGCCACCTCCGCCGCCGCCGCCGTGGTGAAAAAGCGGACATTCTCACTTTTCGCCGTGGGAGCCGGGCATACCGGCCGGCAGTAAATGCCCGTGCTGCGCACCGCGATAAAGAACAAACCATCAAAACACGCATCGCGGCTCAAGCGGGCGCGTTCGCAGGCTTGCAAGTCGAGCGTGGGGAGAGGGGAGGTCTCGGACATGGGTAAAGGCTAGCATCGCGGATAACCAGAAACTCGCCGTTTTCGGACATGAATGCCAGGCCCGTTCGTCGATGGTTCCGAGTAGCGTGTCCTTGAGCGCTTGGCTCTCTTGCCGCACTGCAGTTGGCGGCCTTCAAACAGGGCGACCATAATGAGGGACTTTTCCCTACGGTAACCGCAGGTATCACGATGAACGCCCCCACCCGTATCGACACGACCCGTGTTATTCATGCCCCGCAGGGCACGACGCTGAGCTGTAAAAGCTGGCTGACCGAAGCTCCTTACCGCATGCTGCAGAACAATCTGGACCCGGTCGTGGCGGAAAATCCTGCCGAGTTGGTGGTTTACGGTGGCATTGGCCGTGCCGCGCGCAACTGGGAGTGCTTCGATGCCATCCTGCGCGCACTACGCAATCTCAACGACGACGAAACTCTGCTGGTGCAATCCGGCAAGCCGGTCGGTGTCTTCCCGACCCATCCTGATGCGCCGCGCGTGCTGATTGCCAATTCCAATTTGGTGCCGGCTTGGGCCAACTGGGAGCACTTCAACGAACTGGATAAGAAAGGCCTGATGATGTACGGCCAGATGACGGCCGGTTCCTGGATCTACATCGGTTCGCAAGGCATCGTGCAGGGCACCTACGAAACCTTCGTGGAAATGGGCCGCCAGCACTACCGCGGCAGCCTTAAGGGCAAGTGGATTCTTACCGCCGGCCTCGGCGGCATGGGCGGCGCGCAACCGTTGGCCGCATCGCTGGCCGGCGCCTGCAGCTTGAATATCGAATGCCAGCAGAGCCGTATCGATTTTCGCCTCAATACGCGTTACGTTGATGAACAGGCTACCGATCTCGACGACGCGCTTGCCCGCATCGAGAAATACACCAAGGCCGGTGAAGCGAAATCCATTGCATTGCTTAGCAACGCCGCCGACGTTCTACCGGAACTCGTGCGCCGAGGCGTAAAGCCCGATGCGGTGACCGACCAGACCAGCGCACACGATCCGGTCAACGGCTACCTGCCGCTGGGTTGGACGGTAGCGCAGTGGTTCGAGCGCCGCAAGAGCGATCCGGCCGGCACGGCCAAGGCCGCCAAGCAGGCGATGAAGAAACATGTCGAAGCCATGCTCGCATTCCACGCGCAAGGCATTCCGACCTTCGACTACGGCAACAATATCCGCCAGATGGCCAAGGACGAAGGCTGCGCCAATGCGTTCGATTTCCCCGGTTTTGTGCCTGCGTTCGTGCGCCCGCTGTTCTGCCGTGGCGTGGGGCCATTCCGGTGGGTGGCGCTTTCCGGCGATCCGGAAGACATCATGAAGACCGATGCCAAGGTGAAGGAACTGATCCCCGACGATCCGCACCTGCACAACTGGTTGGACATGGCCGAACAGCGCATCAGCTTCCAGGGCCTGCCGGCGCGTATCTGCTGGGTGGGTCTGGGCCTGCGTCACAAGCTCGGCCTGGCCTTCAACGAGATGGTGCGCAAGGGCGAATTGAAGGCCCCGATCGTGATCGGCCGCGACCACCTTGATTCCGGCTCCGTCGCCAGTCCCAACCGCGAAACCGAAGCGATGAAGGATGGCAGCGACGCCGTTTCCGACTGGCCGCTGCTCAACGCCATGCTCAACGTGGCTGGCGGCGCAACGTGGGTGAGCCTGCATCATGGCGGCGGCGTGGGCATGGGTTATAGCCAGCACAGCGGCGTGGTGATCGTATGCGATGGCAGCGAAGCCGCGGACAAGCGTATCGCGCGCGTGCTGTGGAATGATCCTGGCACTGGTGTGATGCGCCATGCGGATGCGGGTTATGACATTGCGGTGCAGTGTGCGAAGGAGCAGGGGCTCAAGTTGCCTATGCTGTAAGAGTTCATGACGGTGCTTGCACCGCAATTGCTGGATCTAATTACGTCGTTCATTGTTCACACACCGCTGGTCGGGGCGGTTGATCGTTTTCGGAAATGATATTGCTGCGTCCAACCACTTTGGTAAACGTATGTACCCATGCGCAGCTAAAGTGGACCCCACTGTCAAGACAGTTTTTAGTCCAGTTTAAGCTGCTTCCACAACCTCATCCGCAGCGGAACAGCGCTGCCCTGTTTTCGACATGGATACATCATCCTTGCCGTACTTGTCGATGATCAGCGCACCGCCGCCATTCCTCGTGGCGTACACCGTGTCCGGCGACTCATAGCCAAGGGACTGGTGCGGGCGCTCCGCATTGTAAAACGCGAAGTAGTTCGTCAGGCCGATCATCAGCTCGGCCATCGTGGAATACCCTTTCAGATATACGTCTTCATACTTGACCGTGCGCCACAGCCGTTCGACGAAAATATTATCCAGTGCGCGTCCGCGACCATCCATGCTGATCTGCACACCTTCGCGTTTGAGCACATCCGTAAATGCCTTGCTGGTGAACTGCACACCCTGATCGCTGTTGAAGATTTCCGGCCGGCCGTAAACGCTCAATGCCTCCTCCAGGCAGTCGACGCAGAACGCGGCATCCAGGCTGTTGCTGATCCGCCAGCTCAGCACCTTGCGGCTGTACCCATCGATGATCGCGACCAGGTAAGCGAAACCACGCGGTAGCCGGATGTAGGTGATGTCCGTGCTCCACACCTGACCCGGGCGCACGACCGGCACGCCACGCAGCAGGTAGGGATAGACCTTGTGCTCAGGATGCTTCACGCGGGTCGCTGGACCGGGCGCCATGCCTGCCAAGCCCATCGCACGCATCAGGCGCTGCACGCGCTTACGGTTGACCCGATAGCCTTGCGCACGCATGGTCCTGACCATCCGCCGGCTGCCGTAGAACGGCCTTGCGGTGTACGCCTCATCGATCAACCTGCACAACAGCAAATCCTCCTCGCAGGGTAGGGTCTGCGCGCTCCGTTGGCGATACACACTTGCCCGTGGCACCGCGCTCAATACGCACTGCTGCGTGATAGACAGCGCCGTGTCCGACGCATCGATCCAACTCATCCGCATCGCCATGCTCACAGCCCGGACTTTTTTTCAGCCAGTCCAGTTCCACTTTCAGTCGACCAATCTCGCTGTACAGCCGGTCGTCATCACCGCTCGCCTCGTTCGGCTTGGGACCGCGCTTGGTCTCGAACAGGCTGCCGGCCCGATCCATGATTTCCTTCTTCCACTGGCTGACCATCACCGGATGGACGCCGTACTGCTGGGCAATCTCGTTGATCGTCTTCACCCCTCGCACCGCCTCCAGGCCGACCTTGGCCTTGAACTCCGCGCTGTGCGTCTTACGCTTCTTGCCTTCGCTCATCTGCTCGTTATCCTCTCGCGGAGGACAGTCTAAACTGGTGTCTCAAATCCGGGGTCCTCTCACCCGCCGCATCCAGCGGATCAGCGTCCTGGCGTAGGTGTCGACAAGTCCGCGCACTTCGGGATGGGTGGGACATACCGCGATGAGAACGGCATCGCCATTTTCCAGCGACACATGCTCCTTCCAAAAATTCGCCAGCACAGGTTTGATGCTTATCGGCGAGCTCATTGGACGTCCGTAGATATGCCCACCATAGGCGCGGCGGATCACCGAAACATCGCACTCGAACACCTTTCCAGGGGAAAGCGTCTGCGCCATGAAACCCAGCACGCGCCGGCAGCGTTCCTCGTCGCGCACGGTCGACGGGTCCATGCGCGGATAGACAGCCGGCGGCAAAATCGCCTGGGCCAGCCGATACACGCTGGGATTCTGTGTCCGAAACACCACCGACATCGGAGGAACGGATCGCGGATAGTTGGCTCGCAATATCTCGTGGACCAACATCGATCCCAACGTGTGGCGATCGGCCACCAGGAGCGGTATCGACCGTATGTTCATATTGTCGATATAGACGATCTTTTCATCGGCGCCGTAGAACAGGCGGATGCCTGTGAAGCCGACCAGCTCACGGTCAAGAAAGACCAGCCACAGATCTTCGATGCCTGCGAAATAGTCTTTTCGCGATAGCCAGTGAAACGAGGTGTCGGCCTGGTAGATCAGGTCGGTTTCCTTGGCAAAGGCGAACAGCATCTCCCTTTGCATGGAGGCGTCTAGACGCTCACCGGGACGGCTGAGACGCATCAATTCAAAGCGGCCACGCCGAACTTTGCGTGCGCCTGCTTCTCTGGCAAGAGTGTAAATTGACATGGATTTCCTCAACAAAGCCTGCATTTACCTTGGCGCCGACATAGCCATCACCACGCGCTGGATCCAGGCTCTTGGCGCGAAGCGCACCGAGCCGACCATAACCTTGTTCATGAAGCCGGGGATGAATACCGATTTCCCCTCCATCAGCGCGCGATACCCCGCGACGCCAACGTCATGGGCCGACGGCAGGCGCTTGCCCTTGACCAGGCCAGAGGAAGACATGCCGGCGGCATCTTGAAAGCCGGACTGCGTGGGTCCCGGGCAGAACGTGGTCACGGTCACTCCAGTTCCCTTTAGTTCCGTGTTCATCGCTTCGGACAAGGACAACAAGTAAGCCTTGGTGGCGTAGTAAACCGCCATGTATGGCCCGGGCTGGAATGCAGCCACCGAGGCGACATTCATGATCTTGCCTCGGCGGCGAAGCAATTGAGGCAGGAAGTGTTTACACAGGATGGTCGGAGACATCATGTTGAGTTCGTTGATCGACAGCTCGTCTTCAATGTCGGTTTCCATGAATCGACCAAACACGCCTGACCCGGCATTGTTCACCAGATAGTCGATCTGGATTTCGGCCTTGCCCACTTCCTCGCACAGTCGTTGCGCGCCACCGCGCCTGGATTAGTAGCACCGGTGACAAGGGCCACTTTCGTTTTAGATTCGCTCACATCGATGCCTCTTCGGATAGCTCGCTGGACAATCATTCGGTGACAACATCGCTAGAGCCTGTCGTCATGAGGTGTTGAAATATGGTTAACTACCTGCCATCGAATCTTGCTGGATGGAATCCTCTGTGACTGCAGCCTATCGACGCCATGACATCTCCGATGAAAAATGGGGTTTGCTTGAACCCCATTTGCCGGGTCAAGCGGGCCGATGGGGGCGTGTAGCCAAAGATAATCGGCAATTCATCAACGCAGTGTTCTGGATACTTCGCACCGGAGCGCCGTGGCGAGATTTACCACCCGAGTACGGCGATTGGAAGAATACCCATCGGCGCTTTTGTCGCTGGCGCGATAACGGCACATGGGAAGGTCTGTTGGAACGTGTGATGGATGAGCCGGACTTTGAGTGGCTGATGATCGATGCCAGCCACTGCAAGGTTCATCCTCATGCAGCGGGAGCTCGTGGCGGCAATCAGGGCATAGGTCTCACAAAAGGGGGCGCAACACCAAGATACATTTGGCCGTGGATGCGCATGGTATGCCAGTCCGAATTCTTGTTACAGAGGGTACCCGGGCAGATTGTTCGCAGGCTGCGGAACTGATCAAAGACATTCCTGCTGAGCATCTCATGGCCGACAAAGGTTATGACAGTGATGCCATTGTTGAGCAGGCTCATGAGCAAGGCATGCAGGCGCATATTCCGCCACGTAAAAACCGAAAAGAGCCGCGCGACTACGACACGTACCTGTATCGTCATCGCCACCTGGTTGAGAATGCGTTTTTGTACCTGAAACAGTGGCGTGGTGTGGCGACACGCTACGCGAAGAATCTGTCCTCTTTCCTTGCCGCTGTGCAAATTCGCTGCCTCGTCATGTGGCTCAGAATCTTATGACGACATGCTCTAATCAGTACGACTTCAGTACAAAGAGTTTCCCACTCGCGAGCTATGGTCAATATTGTTGGGCGAGCATATTGCGTAACCAACAAGGCGTAACGCTGAAAATCCTGCCTTCGGATTTTCCTTGCAACCTGCCAGTCTCCGATGAGGTGCAGGCAAGGCAGATTGAAGCGGTGCGTGCACAGCATGCGCTTGGGCTACAAGGTACGCTGTATTTGTTTGTCCCACGCGTGGAAAATAGCGTGGCGTTGGCAGTGGTTTCGCATGCGCATGTGGAGTTGCTGGATACGCGGACTAAAACATCGCTGGGGAGTTTTGATCTTTGATCACAGTGATGAATGGCATTACGTTAGAAGATAAATTCATTATAAATCAATAAGTTATGCGTATAAAATGTATATTATGTAAAATTAACTTTTTGGAAATCCGGGGAAAACATGACCGCTGCATCTCGAGTTCCGCTTATAACAAAGCCCAATACTCAGACGGCCCAATGGTGGTCGGTACGTTCACCGTTCGCGTCTTGAGTCGGCCGCTCGCGCAGCAGTCGAAAAAGGCCAGCACTGGTATAAAGCCTGAAAAGGCTAAGCCCAATTTTGGCGTGTTGTGTGTAACCGGATGAGTAAGTATCCCCCGGCAAAGCCGGGGGCTTTATTGGGTGAGCCCCTCAAAGGGGCGATAACAGCGTGAGCCGCCTGAAGGCGGCGGGCTACACGCCCAGCTTCATCTGGTCGTAACGTTCATCCTCTTGCTCTTGGTTTCGGATGTATGCCCTCACCATCGCTTCGTCCAAGCCCACCGTCGAGACGAAATAGCCTCGTGCCCAAAACGACTCCCCAGTGAAGTTTCGATTCCGTCCTCCGAACTTGCGCGCAATGGTGATGGCACTCTTACCCTTGAGGTAACCCACCACGTTCGACACTGCATACTTCGGCGGAATGCTGATGCACATGTGAATGTGGTCGCTCATCAGGTGGCCTTCCACAATCTGCGATTCCTTGTGCGAAGCCAACTCGTGGAAGACCTCGCCCAAGTGCTTGCGTAACTCTCCAAACACCTGCTTCTTTCTCCGCTTGGGAATGAACACCACGTGGTACTTACAGTCCCAACGGGCATGACTCAAGCTTTGATACTCTTTCATCGTGAACCTCGTCTCTTGGTCGAGATTTCAGGTTCACTACGACCGCCGTATAGGTCAAACCTTGGTGAGTCCCCCGGCAAAGCCGGGGGCTTACCTCATTCTGAGTTAGATGTACAAAACTTCCCGCAATTCCGGATTAAAAACCTGTTATCAGAGACTTCAAACGCCCCCTCTTGATCTCGCAAAACAGACCGCAAATACGCAATCATCCGCGTATTGTTCGTGATCGACGTCAATGGAATACCCCCCTTATTGTGTAGATCGCAGATATGTTCCTGCGAATATCCCATCGCCATGAGCACCGCATCATTGCCTTGTGCAAGCGCTCGGTTTGCAGAACGCATCATGGCATTCGCCGACTGAAGCCGGTCTATTTCAAGCTGAATAAACTTGCTGCTGATAAAATCTTGATTGTCCATATCATCACCTGTTGAGTACAAAGAGCAGGATCGCAATCGGTATCGCCTGTACTGGTAATGCACCACGCGGGACGGCAAAAAAATGGAATAAGTTCGAAAACCTATGACCCGCGTCCCATCGGATGATTCGCGACATTGTGAGAGCGCAAGGTGGATGTGGGCTAAAACACAAGTAGATTCTGGACTGCATGAAAACAGTCGTAATCTATGCAAAAAAAGTGCATACTGTATGCAATTCCACTAGGTTGCGGTAACCGACCATTGAGGTACCCCATGGCCCTCCTCTCCTCCTCCATCGAAGCCCTTAAGCTCGAAGCACGTCCCGCCTCGATTTCCCCGCAGAAAGTCGCGAAGCTGCTGAATATGAGTGTGGGCGACCTGGCAGATGTTGCGGGTGTTCACCGCAATACGGTAAGAACGCACCCGGAGTCTACAGATTCTCCGCATTCTGGTCACCGCAGAAACCATTACCCAAGATCCCAACAAAGCGGCACTGTGGCTGCGGAACCAGCCCCTTGAAGCATTTAGTGGTCGCACAGCTTTTGAAGTGATGACGAGTGATCGTACGCGGGTGGCTCAGAATGCGCGTGATGTGTTGGGATATTTGGCATCGGTTGAGTCTGGATTTGTCGGGTGATTACGAGCCAATTGGCTCGGCCAATCACCCTCTATCGAGCCAATACACCGCGTTATGCCTATACGCCGCTGAGCGGTGCGGGGGCTGCCAAGGCGGGAGGCCGTTTTAACCGGCCTGGCATCGAGGCGCTGTACCTCGCCCTAGAGCTTGAAACCGCTGTGGCGGAGTACCAGCAGATGTTGCCTCACCTTCCACCGCTGATGCTCTGTAGCTATGTGGCTGAATTGGGACCGTTGGTGGATGTTGGTGTTCCCTTGATTTCGGTGCAAAAAGTAACGCTTCGCGACTTTCTGTATCCCTTTGATTATATTGGCAAAATCTGAACGTCATTTTGACCAATTTCTTTGCAATCAACGAGTTGCTGTTACCCCTTGTTGACGCATCCCACCCTCGAACACTTGCGTGCCCTCAAGCTCGACGGCATGGCGCAGGCGCTGGAAGAACAGCGCCTGTTGGGGTAGAACAAGCAGTCGTGTCACCAGCCGCCATCTCGCAAGGGTGGCCACTGCCTAGCGGTATGGATTAGGGTCAGAATCCACACCGTCTCGTCCTCGATTTCGTAGACCAAGCGATAGCTTTCATGTGGGACCATTTCGCGGGTACCGGGGATCTTCCCGAGGCGACCGAGCATCGGGTGCGCAGCTAACCGAGTTGCCGCATCGCTGAACAGATCATCCATCCGGGCAGCCGCCCATGGGTTGTCAGCGGCAATGTAATTCCACACATCAGTGCGATCTTGCTGCGCCTCTGGCGTCCAAATGACTCTCACGTCTGGTTAGCTGCATTGGCACGCCGTGCGGCGAATTCGGCTTCGACCTCTTCATTCGGGCGACCCAGACCCGCGCGCATTGATGCCCGGCCGGCTTCAACCTTGCGACGCAGGAACTCGTCATAGTTCCGCGCCTCGCGCTGGTGTTGGACGAACTCACGCATCAGCTCGCGTAGTACTTGTGATGCCGGCCGATGAGCAGCCTCGGCCTCGGCCATAAAGTCAGCACGCAGCTCGGGCTCCAGCTTCATGGTGAAAACGGCTTCTTTCGGCATGACGGAGATTCCTCTCATTGGGTACTGTCTAAGTATATATATTTTCATTACCCGACGCATCAACAAGGCGAGTGGGCGCTCGGTTCCGAGTGTCGCCAAACAAGTGTTTGGCGACATATCGGCAACAGTCCGTTGCATCAACCTCCCAGTGGCCGCAAAATTATGCGGAAAACTCTGTCGCCATGCGTTACTATACGGAAACGTCATTTTGATGGTTATCCGCTTATGTTGGTAGGTTACATGCGCGTGTCGTCGGATTCCGACCGCCAGAGCACGGGCTTGCAACGCGATGCGCTGCTCGCCGCTGGCGTCGATGCGCGCCATCTGTTTCAAGATCATGCTTCGGGCGCGAAGGATGACCGCGCGGGGCTGGCGCGAGTACTCGAATTCGTCCGCTCTGGTGACGTGCTGGTCGTGTGGAAACTCGATCGGCTCGGCCGCTCGCTGTCGCATCTGCTCGGCATCGTGACCTCGCTCAAGGATAAGCAGGTGGCGTTCCGCTCGCTGACGGAAAACCTGGACACCACCACGCCCTCGGGCGAGTTCCTGTTCCAGGTGTTCGGCGCGCTCGCACAGTACGAGCGCGCCTTGATCCAGGAGCGCGTCGTCGCCGGCTTGGCCGCCGCGCGCAAACGCGGCCGGATCGGCGGTCGGCCGCAGGCGATCACTGGCGAGAAGCTGGACGCCATCATTGCCGCGCTCGATGGCGGCATGTCCAAGGCGGCGGTGTGCCGCAACTTCGGCGTCAAGCGCACCACCCTAATCGAAACCCTGGCGCGGGTCAGCTGGCCCGCGCCATCGCAACTCGGAGCGTAGCAGTGGACGGCAACGCGGAAGATCAGTGGCTGTTGGCACCGGCCGAACGCGAGCTGGTGATGACCAAGAACCGCGCGAATCGGCTGGGCTTTGCCATCCTGCTGACCTTCTTCCGCGAGCGCGGCCGTTTCCCGCGCGACGAAACCGAAGTCGAGGTACAGGGCATAGCCGCCCTCGCCAAACAACTCGACGCACCCATCGACGGTGAAGCCTTCCTCACGGGCCGCACTGCCGAGCGGCTGCGCGGCGAAATCCGCGTGCGTTTTGGCTTCCGCGAAGCGACGGTGGCCGATGCCGAGATGCTGACGGAGTGGCTGCGCGATCATATTGCCGGAGAAGTCGGCGGTGACCCGGATGGAGCGCATCGCGCGCAGCGCGTTCATAACGGAGTCCAAGAGCGGCTGCCGCCCACGACCCGCGAACGCCTGGATGCCTTGCTGCGCCCCGAAAAGTCGGGCGACGCCGAGAGCGCCGTTGAAGATGCTCAAGGCGAAGCCGCAGGCAGCGCGCCGGCCGTTCTGCTGAAACTGCGCGGCAGTCCCGGCCGCCCCAGCCTTGCCAGCATGCAGGACGAGTTGGCGAAGCTGGAACTGATCCGGGGCATTGACTTGCCCGCCGGACTGTTCGACCGGGCTTCACCGCGTGATCTGGAGCGCTGCCGCCAGCGTGTGTCGGTCGAGGTTCCCCGCGATCTGCGTCGACATCCAGATGCTGCACGCCTCACCTGGCTGGCTGCTTTCGTCTACCTACGCGCCCGCAGCTTGACCGACGACTTGGTGGACTTGCTGATCGAGACCGTCCACCAGATCAGCGCGCGTGCCGAGCGCAAGGTCGAACGCGAACTGCTGGAAGACCTCAAGCGCGTCTCCGGCAAACAGAACCTGCTGTTCAACCTGGCCGACGCCACGCTGGCCGAGCCGGACGGCGTGGTGCGCGATGTGGTGTTTCCGGTGGTCGGCGAGCAGACGCTGCGCGATCTGGTCAAGGAGTGGAAAGCCACCGGCTCGACCTACCGCATCACGTTGCGCACCGTGATCCGCAATTCGTACCAGGGGGCACTACCGCCGCATGGTGCCGACCTTGCTGGCCGCGCTTGAATTCCGCTCCAACAACGACCGCCACCGTCCGGTGATGGATGCGCTCGACTTGGTAAAGCGTTTTGCCGACACCAAGGTGCATACCTTCCCGGCCGACGTGGAGGTGCCGCTCGACGGCGTGGTGCGCGGCCTGTGGCGTGAGGCTGTGATGGAGAAAGACGCAGCCGGCCGGGATCACGTCAACCGCGTCACCTATGAAATCGCGGTGCTGGAGGCGCTGCGCGAGCGGCTGCGCTGCAAGGAAATCTGGGTAGTCGGCGCAAACCGCTATCGCAACCCCGACGACGACTTGCCGACCGACTTCGAGCAGAACCGCGAGGACTACTACCGTACGCTGAATCTGCCGCTCGATGGGGAGCGCTTCATCGCCGACTTGCAGGCCGAGATGCGCGAGGCGCTGTTCACCTTCGACGCCGGCTTGAAGAAGAATCCCTCCGTTCGGCTGAGCAGCAAGGGCGGTGGCTGGATCACGCTGACGCCGCTCGATGCACAACCCGATCCACCCAATCTGACTGCGCTCAAGGCCGAACTCAACGCCATCTGGCCGATGACCAGCCTGCTCGATATGGTCAAGGAAACCGATCTGCGGCTGAGCTTCACCGACGCCCTGAAAAGCCCAACTTCCTACGAGACGATGGATCGTTCGGTGTTGCAGCCGCGCCTGCTGCTATGTGTGCACGGCCTGGGCACCAATGCCGGCTTGCAGCGCATGGCCGGGCTGGATTCCGGCACTACGGCGCGCGACCTGGCCTATGTGCGCCGCCGTTACATCAGCGTGGACGCGATGCGCCGCGCGATTGCCATCGTCGCAGACGGCACGCTGCATGCCCGCAACCCGGCGATCTGGGGTAGCGGCACCACCGCCTGCGCGTCGGACTCCAAGCACTTCGGCGCATGGGATCAAAACCTCACCACGCAATGGCATGTGCGCTACGGCGGGCGCGGCATCATGATCTATTGGCACGTCGAGCGCAGCTCGCTGTGCATCCATTCGCAGCTCAAATCACCGTCGTCATCGGAAGTAGCATCGATGATCGAGGGTGTGATCCACCATTGCACCGAAATGGAGGTGGATCGCCAGTATGTCGATTCGCACGGACAGAGCACGGTCGCGTTCGCCTTCTGCCGGCTGCTGGGCTTCCGGTTGCTTCCCCGGTTGAAGGCGATCCACTCACAGAAGCTGTACCGGCTGGAAACCGGCAAGGCCGATGCCTATGCCAACCTGCAACAGATTCTGACCAAGCCCATCGACTGGGACTCGGTGCGGCAGCAGTACGACCAGATGGTCAAGTACGCCACCGCGCTGCGCCTGGGCACAGCGGAGACCGAAGCCATCTTGCGCCGCTTCACCAAGAAGAACGTGCAGCACCCGACCTACAAGGCATTCGCCGAGTTAGGCAAGGCGATCAAGACCATCTTTCTTTGCCGCTACCTGCACGACGAGGCGCTGCGCCGCGAGATCAACGAGGGGCTGAACGTGGTCGAGCAGTGGAACGGTGCGACCGACTTCGTGTTCTTCGCTCGCCGTGGCGAGATGGCGAGCAACCGCCGCGAGGATCATGAGGTCAGCATGCTCGCGCTGCATCTGATCCAGAACTGTATGGTCTACGTCAATACGCTGATGATCCAGAAAGTGCTGGCACAACCGCATTGGCAGGGCAGGTTCACGCCGCGCGACTACGCCGCCCTGACGCCGCTGATCTGGGAGCACGTCAACCCGTATGGGCGGTTTGACCTCGATATGAACACGCGGCTTGACCTGCCGTGATCGAAATGGCGGCTGGTGACACGACTGCTTGTTCTACCCCAATTAGCGCGAATGAGGGCTTCAAAAAGGGGTAACAGCAACTCAAGGGATACAGAAAGTCGCGAAGCGTTACTTTTTGCACCGAAATCAAGGGAACACCAGCACTAAACGAAGTAGTCCAAAGTGGGCAGCCGCCAGCGGCAGGACTGTACTGTGTGGAAGGGGCGATCCGCGTACCCGCTTACGTTAGTGCGCTGCCAATTCAAGGTTGTCGTCAGATGCCGCGTGGACATGCCCTGTGAATCACGAACACTCGTAAGCAACATGTCGTAGCTCGAACTCAATCGGGCTGAGATAGCCCAGGGTGGAATGGTTATATTTTACATAATATACATTATACGCAAATGCGAACGAAAAGGCGTGGGTACACGCGGGTCCAAATGCGCGGGTTTACGCAGAGGGCGAGTCTACCGTCGCAGTGTATTCGGATTCACACGTCACGGTGAGTAAGGGCGCCACTGCGATGTTCGGAGGCGATAACGTGCAATTGCCCGACTTATCCACGGTGACCGTCACCAAGAACACGCTCTTAACGCTAAAGGACGGGACGATGACGGTGAGTGGCGGCTCGGTTACTTGAATACACATGGATGCCGGATCAATAAGTACGCTTACCCGGACCACGAAAACGTTCCGGTGCAATCGCATGCTTGCGCATCAGTGCAAAGAACGCGCGGCGGTTTTTCTGTGCGGCAATGGCCGCACGTGTGATATTGCCCGCGTTGATCATCAGTAGCTGCTCGATGTAGTTGCGTTCGAAGGCTTCAACCGTGCGCGCCTTCGCCGCACGAAACGATTCGGGAACTGGGTCGGCCATGGGATTGACAGGTAATTCCAGACCCTCGGCCTCAATCGCTGCACTCTGGCAAAACAATACGGCCCGCTCAATGACGTTGTGCAGTTCGCGCACATTGCCGGGCCAGTTGTACTGCACCAGTTTGCGCAGTGCTTCGCAGGTAAAAGGCAAAGCTGGCTGATGATTTTTCCGCGTGAACTGCTCGACGAAATGTCTGGCAAGCTCGGGAATGTCTTCGCGACGATCGCGCAAGGTGGGTAACATCAAATTCAGCACATTGAGACGGAAATACAGGTCGCTGCGAAACGTGCCACGCTCGGTGAGCCTAAGCAGGTCGTTGTTGCTGGCCACGATCACTCTTACATCCGCTCGCTGCACGCAGGTGCCCCCTACTGGGCGATATTCCTTGTCTTCCAGAAAACGTAACAACTTGGCTTGCGCACCGAATGGCAAGGAGTCGATTTCGTCCAGGAACAGCGTTCCTCCTTCCGCTTCGTGCACCAACCCACTGCGCGCGGCATGTGCCGAGGTAAAGGCACCCCGTACACAGCCAAACAGCTCGCTCTCCATCAGCTCGGTGGGAATGGCCCCGCAGTTGACCGTGACGCGTGGGCGGGATGCGCGTGGTGAAAGATAATGAATGGCGCGCGCAAACACTTCCTTGCCGGTACCCGTTTCGCCCAAGATCAGTACGCTTGCATCGCAACTGGCGATGATCGGCAGGGAAGACACCTGTTTTATGAAACACGGGCTGGACCCGATCAAACCATGCGTACGCGCCCTGAAAATCATCGAGGAATGCTGCTCGCATCGCCCCTGCAACGTGCCTGCGGCACGCTGCAGCCGCATCTGGAATTCCGGCATTGAGTATGGGGTGGAGACGAAATCGAAAGCACCGGCAGTCAGCAGTGTCGCTATCTGTTCCGACACCAACCCCTGACAACTCACAATGGTGCTGCAGCCAGGGCAATCGGCGCGAATGCGCGCAAGCTCGGCGGTTACCTCGCCAAAGTTTTCGACCTGGGTGGGCAAGATCAGTAGATCGCAATCCGTCTGCTCGCCGAGTGCCGGCTGCCACAGCAGTTGCATGCCACCCTTGGCATGCGCTTGCAGGTCGTCGAAGACAACACGCGCAAAACCTTCTTGCGTGCCGATCGGTACTACGCCACAGCGCAACGTGCCCATCGATCACACCTCAGCGTTAGCCTAGGGATGCTCTGATTGTCGCGTGCCCTACGAGCTGCGTGTATGCCCCTGCCGCAACGGCCGTCCGAACCCACGACGGCTAAAGAGCAAACTATGCAATATCCCCTGCGGTTTGGAAGATGCGAAACACCGCATATACCTTCCCAGTGATTTTGCCAGAACCACCTTTCCCTGATCACGCCGCAAATCTAAACCAGAATCTGTAGCGTATACCACATCCCGTGTCGAAAATATGCTGAAGACAGCATGACGAACCGTCGTTGGCGCGGCGCAGGAGCCGCGCTGGCGCGTTGACCTTTTCACTTGCTGTTTAACCGCACTTAGGCATTTGCTGCTTCGACAGCATGTGCCTAGAGGCTGTTCTGTTACTTCGTCGGCAGGTAGTCCAGCGGGTCGACTGGGCTGCCGTCCTTGCGGATCTGGAACTGCACCTCATCACGTGCGCTGCTGCTGGAACCCATTTCGGCAATTTGCTGCCCCGCCTTCACCTGCTGACCTTCTGTCACCAGACGCTTGCGGTTATGACCATAGGCGGAAAGAAAGCTGTCGTTGTGCTTGATGATCACCAGTTCACCGTAGCCCACCAGGCCATTGCCGCTGTACACCACCACGCCGTTCGCAGCAGCCACCACGGAATCGCCTGCCTTGCCGGCGATGTCGATACCGGGAATGGCGGCACCTGATTGGAAGCGCCCGACCACCGCGCCGGAAGCCGGCCAGCGCCACTTCACACCACCCACCGTGCGGGTGCCACCACTGGTTGCCACTACCGGCGTCGCGGCCACGGCGGAAGCTGTATTGCCGGCGGCTGGTGGGGGAGTGGTAGGCCCGCCGGCAATCGGTACGACGGTCGCCGCTGTCGTGGATGGCGAATTGGATGGCGGACTTGCCACTGGCTCGGCCTGAACCGGCTGGAATACCGACGCTGGTGCGCCCGGCTGTTCCGGCGTTTTGGCCACCACGACCGACGGGGGAGCATGTACAGAAACGGGAACACCGTGCCCGGGGAGCTTCAGCACTTGCCCCGGCCAGATCGTGTACGGCGCGGCGATGTCGTTCAACTGCGCCACCGCGCGGAAGTCGGTGCCATTGCGGAAAGCAATGGAGTAAAGCGTATCGCCTTTGGCGACGGTGTAAGTGCCTGGTCCGTTACCAGCCTGCCCCGGGCGTACGGCAGTTTGCCCACCGGGAGGTTGTTGCACCACGACTGTGCTGCGAGTGGCACAGCCGGTCAGGAGTATCGCAATCGTGATAAGGGCGGACCATCGCATCAATCCATTCATGCGCGTCAGCATAACGGGGTCACGTGGAGTTTTCATACGGCCCTGCCGAAAGCGCTTGTAAGACGTTAATGCTTCATCAGTATCCACCAGCCTGCAAGGGCAGCCAGCGCTACCAAAGCAGCCCAGCCGATCCACTCGATATGCTTGTGCAGGATGCGCTCGGCACGTTCACCGAACAGACGAATGAGTAACGCAAGCAACCACACGCGCTTGCCGCGTCCAAGCAGTACGCAAACTAGGAACGGCACCACCGGCACACCCACGATGCCGGCGGCCCAGGTGACGAACTTCATCGGTACGACAGGCTGCAAGGCGGCGAGCATCAGCACCAGCAGCAGTTCCAGCCTATGCTGGTTCATCTGTAGGCGCAGGTTTTCCACGCCCTTTTCGATCGGGTCGTAAAGATGCAGCGATTGCAGCAGTGGCATCAACGCATGAAAGGCCCAGTGGCCCAGCGCGTAACCGACCAGTGAACCCAGCAACGAGAACAGCAGGCTGGTGTTGGCATAGAAAAAGGCCTTATGCCGCTTGCCGAGCATCATCGGCGCCAGCATTACTTCCGGCATGATCGGAAAGATGAAGGCTTCGACGAAGCTCAAACCGCACAGATAACGAACCGCTCTAGGATCACGCGCCCACACCAGAACGCGCGCATATAACGCTCCGAACAGGCGCATCAGCCAATACCGCCCAGCAGGGGTACGAAACTTACGGCGGCCAATTCTTCCTGCACGAAATCTCCTTTGCCATCGCCGCACATGCGGATCAGGGTTTGGCTGCTGGGGGAGCCGACCGGTGCGACCAACACGCCATCGGGACTCAATTGATCGAGCACCTGGGTGGGGATCGCATCGCCGGCGGCAGTCAGGATAATGGCGTCAAACGGCGCCTCGGCGGCCCAACCGAGTTTGCCATCATCGTGACGGGATCGGATGTTGTCGATGCCAAGCTGACGGAAGCGGCGGCGCGCCTGGCGCAGCAATTCCTCGATGCGTTCGACCGTGTAGACCTGTGGCACCAGGTTGGCTAGCACCACGGCCTGATAACCCGAGCCGGTGCCGATCTCCAGCACCTTGTTGGGACGGCCGGATTGGACCTCGAAGGGTTCGAGCAACGCCTCGGTCATGCGTGCGACCACCCATGGCTGGGAAATGGTCTGGCCGTGGCCAATCGGCAATGCGGTGTTTTCGTAGGCGCGCGTATGCAATGCCTGATCGATGAAGTGATGCCGCGGCAGATTGCGCATCACATCGATCACGTGCTGATCCCGGATGCCTTCTTCTTTCAGCTTGGCAATCAGCCGATCGCGCGCACGTTGCGAGGTCATGCCCTCGCCTTTCAATGCAGAGGGCGGCAAGGGATGGGTCATGCCGCTTTACCGTCGGTGTTGCCAGGCATACCGTGACTGATGGCTTGCACCCAGTTGCTGACCTTTTCCAGGGCCTGGAAACGGGTGAGATCCACATGGATGGGCGTCACGGAAATAAAGCCACGCTGCACGGCGTGGAAATCCGTACCTGGACCGGCATCGTCCACATCGCCGGAGGGACCGATCCACCAGATGGTCTTGCCGCGTGGATCGGTCTGCTTGATGCACGGCGCGGAGCGATGCCGTTTGCCAAGTCGCGTTACTTCGAAACCCCGGATGGCATCCCAGGGCAGGTCCGGCACGTTGACGTTGAGAATGGTGTCGGCCGGCAGCGGATCGACCAGCAGGCGCTCCATCAGCAGCAGCACGGCTTTGGCTGCGGAATCGTAATGCTCGCCCTTGTGATCCTTGCTGGCCAGCGACACGGCGATGGCCGGCAGACCCAGAAAACGCCCTTCCATCGCGGCCGATACGGTGCCGGAATAAATGACGTCGTCGCCGAGATTGGCGGTATTGTTGATGCCGGAAACGACTATATCCGGTTCGTCATCCAGCATGCCGGCTAGCGCCAGATGCACGCAGTCTGTGGGCGTACCGGCCACGCGGTAATAACCGTTCTCCATGCGCAGCGAGCGAATAGGCGCGTCGAGCGTCAAGGAATTGCTGGCGCCGGAGCGGTCCCGGTCGGGCGCCACTACCGTCACCTGGCCGACCGCACCGAGGCGCTCGGCGAGTACGCGGATACCGGGGGCGTCCACGCCATCGTCATTAGAAACCAAAACTCGCATCATGATCCGTTCAAAACCCATTGCCCGCATGCAGCCTTCAGACACTGTGCACGCTCCTTAGGATAAGGGAGTCTAACCGAGCGGATCGCCGGTTTCACGACCGCTTTCATATCGGCGCGAATGATCACGAAATGGTAACCCTCCGCACTACTTAGGATAGCCAGCATGAAACGCCGCACTCCCGCCACCGTCAACGACGAGGACAGCCGCCTGTTTCGCGAGGCGATCGGCGAAGTGAGAAAGTTCGATCCCGTCGCACCGCCCCCTGCGATGCCCAAGCCCGAGCCGCATCCTTACATGCTGGAAGCCGATGAAGCGGCGGTGCCAGGCGAATTACTCGACATGGCGTTCGATCCGGGCCTGATGGAAGCTGGTGAAGAATTGAGCTACCTGCGTGACGGCTATGCGCCCAAGCTGCTACGCCAGCTCAAGCGAGGGCAGTACAGCGTGCAGGATGATATCGATCTGCACCAAATGAATGCCGCGGCGGCGCAGGCAACCATTGCGGCATTTCTGGCCGAAGCGTCCGAACGCGGTTACCACTGTGTACGCATCGTGCACGGCAAGGGTCTGCGATCCAAAGCTGGCGGACCGGTGTTGAAAATCCTCACTGATCGTCTGCTGCGTCGTCGGGATGATGTGATTGCCTTCGCATCGGCGCGACCGATGCAGGGTGGGACGGGGGCCGTAGTGGTTCTGTTGAAAGGATAGATGCCATGCCCGAACTCTCCCCGTAGAGCACGCTGCAACAAGAGACAAAGGACAGCCGAGCATCAAAATGCATGCTGCTGCGGATATTCCGTCATGAAGTCGTTATCCCACAGGAAGTTGGTAAACGACACCGTCACCGAAATATCCAGCCCTTCCACGAAATGCCAGCAGCCCACGGGCAAAAACAGCACTTCACCCGGATTCAACGTACAGGAAAGCACCTGTACATCACGCATGTGCGGATAACGTTCCAGATCGATCTGCCGCCCATCCACATGCGTAAAGCAGTGTTCATGGTTGTAGACATGGGCGATCTCGCACGCAGGCATCATCAATACGCGCTTGCGACCGATCACCTGCGCCATGAAGTTGTTGGTCAGGTCATGGTGGAACGGTGTGATGGTGCCGGATGGGCCAAACCACAGAAAACCCCTGGTCAAACCCGTACTGGTGAGGTATTCAGGCATCTGCGCGATGTCTTGCCACAACACATCCAAGGCTTTGCGATTCTGCCCTTCGTTGTAGGCTGTCATGTAGAAATTGTTGCTGCGACCAACGTTGCGCACAAGCTCGACATAATCGCCGAACAGCATCGTCTTGCGATGCGCGGTTTTGTGCAGTTCGTATTGATCATTCGAATCGCGGCCGAACTGGATCTCCACGTCGCGATCGCCGCAGCGCTCCTTGAAGTAATCGAGTCCCCACTTCGTCATGGCAGGCCAGTCTTCCATCATGCCGGTGATGATGACCGGCCGGCCCGCGGTGTAATACCCGTCGAGGAATGCCTCGCGTGAAAGCTTGTGACGCCGCGGCACCTCTGTATCGCGCAGGCGATTCATGTGGCGCTGGGTATCGAGCACCCAATCATGCTTGGCCAGGCGATTTCTCAGCCGCTGCGCACCCGCTACGTATGGACTGGCCATAGCCTGCTGAAGCTCCCGGAGCGCCTCTTCGTGCGCAATGCCAGCCCGCAGCATCTGCTCGTAAATGCCTTGTGGCGAACCATCCAGTAACAGATTTTCCGCGATCCAGCGGCGCCACTCGTTATCGACGTGGACAACCGTCCTCAACTCGACGTGAGCCATGACACCCCTCGCAACATTGCCCAGGCAACAGGCATCTTGAGGTCTGAGCTTAGTGCAGGGGGTGTTGTACGGAAACTATTAAGGCAACTGTGCCGGCCGCGCCTTGTTCAGGCCAGGGTATGCACCAACTCGGCGGCCAGCGCCTGCAGGTCAGCGATCTTGTCGATGGTGTAGTCCGGCGCGGGATGCAGGCTGGCTAGTTTCGCCTGCGCGGCGTAGTGTCCCTGACGCACGAAAACGGTGGTGAGTTTGTCACCCAGGCTGCGTTTCATCGCGGCGAGAAGATTCGGCTTGTCATCCGCCATCACGTAATGAGCCGCAGGGTAACGTGCCTGCATGGCATCCAGCGCAAGCTCTTTGTGCACAAAGATCAGCACTTCGCCGCGCGAAGCTCCGTAGATGCCAGCACGATCGATCTTGTGTGGCTGGAACACGATATCACCATCCGACAGGATCACGGCAAGGCCAAGCTGGTTCAATGTGTCGATGGTGGAAAGCGCCTGCGGAAACACGCGCTCCTTGAAGGGATAGTCGAGCAACCATGTAGAGGTGGCGAGCAAACCGGGGCGCACATCCTTGTCGCGCCTGAAGTGCTGCAGCGCGCCGAGGTAATCGGCATAACCCACGGTATCGCGCAATTGCTCGTAAACGGACCAGTAGCGATCGCACTCTTCCTGGCCGAATTGCTGCACGAGATAGGCACACAGGTCGGACGCGAAACGATCGTTGTCCAGCAAGGTGTTGTCGACGTCCAGTAGGAATACGGTAGCGGGTGCGTTTATGGCTTGATTCACAGCAAATGCCCATGTTGCGTCAAGGGCCGAAGTGTAACTTCACAAGAACGAGCGGAAAATGAATGGCTCCGAATAAATGAATCCCGCCACTGCATAGACAGCAGGCGTCAGGTCTTCAAGGAAGTGGATGTTCCTTGAAGAACTCCAGCATCCCGTCCGCCAGTACCGTCTCCTGTGGCCAGCGAATATGTTCGTATAGGCCACGTGCTTTCCCGCACCGGAGAACACACTGCGCGTTCGGCCCAGCGTCCTTGCCATCCAGGCTCAAGTCGACCCGCCGCAGCGGCCAGTGTTGCTTATCCAATGTGTCGCTCCAACTGCTGGTGACGCTGCACGTAGCCAGTGCATCGCACATGTTTCGCAGCAGCGTAAGCGGTACCTGCCTGCCCTGCGGCATGTCCACGGGGCAAGGTGTACGCTGCCAGGGATCGGCGCCAGCGTACTGGCCCACCGCAGCGATGCGGTCAGCGCGCCATGCGCCATACAGCACCGCCATATTCGCACCATTGCTCCAACCGAACACGTAGATCTGCTTCGCATCGACCAGGCCCATGGCAACTACTTGATCAATAAAGTGGTCGATGGCTTGCACATCAAGATTCTTCGATGGATCGCGCTGCCACTCGTCCCAGTGAAAGCCTGTTCCCGTATGCGGGCTATCCGATGCCCAAGGCTTGGCTCGCCGGCCTTCCGGCGCCAGCAGGATAAAACCCTTGGTGCCAACATGCGCCGATAACGGGTAATCACGACTCAACTCATATAGCGCACGGCCATCTCGATACAGGCTGTCAGGCGTGGTCATCGAGCCATGCAAGTAGACGATCATTGGCCATTTCATCGCACCAGCGGCGGTGTGTGGTGGCAGGCTGAGGCAGGCATAACGCGTCACGCCATTTTGATCGAAAGACAGCACCTGCCCGTCTTTGCAACTTGGCCGTTCAGTGACAGGTTCAACGGTTTGGAGCGGAGGCGTGCCTGTGGCCGAGCATGTCGGCTGACCACCCACTGCACCGGCAGCATTGACGACGGCGGCAAACGTAAACGAGATGAGTGGCACAAGTGTGCGAAAGCAGGCTCGGTGTTCAAGGCGTTCCAGTGACATAAGCGTGCTCCGATCAAAAATGGATGACAGTGCGGATCGACTTGCCTTCATGCATCAAGTCGAAGGCTTCGTTGATGCGCTCCAGCGGCAGTGTGTGGGTAATGAACGGATCGAGGCGGATCTCGCCGCGCATCGCCTGCCGCACCATGCCCGGCAACTGGCTGCGGCCCTTCACGCCACCGAACGCGCTGCCGCGCCACACGCGGCCGGTGACGAGCTGGAACGGGCGCGTGTGAATTTCCTTGCCGGCTCCGGCAACACCGATGATGATGCTTTCACCCCAGCCCTTGTGGCAGCACTCCAGCGCGGCGCGCATGACATCGACATTGCCGATGCACTCGAAGCTGTAATCGACACCGCCATCGGTCATGGCGACGATCACGTCTTGGATTGGTTTGTCGTGATCCTTGGGATTGATGACATCGGTCGCGCCCATCTCACGCGCCAGTTCGAACTTGGCGGGATTGGTGTCGATGGCGAGAATGCGTCCAGCCTTGGCCTGCACCGCGCCCTGAATCACCGCCAAGCCAATGCCCCCCAAGCCGAATACCGCCACTGTGGCGCCCAGTTCGACCTTGGCCGTGTTATGCACGGCGCCAATGCCGGTGGTCACCCCGCAGCCGAGCAGGCACACCTTTTCCAGCGGCGCCCGTTCATCGATTTTTGCCAGCGAAATTTCCGGCACCACCGTGTATTCGCTGAAGGTGCTGGTGCCCATGTAGTGATAGACCGGTTTGCCCTGGTAGGAGAAGCGCGTGCTGCCATCCGGCATCAGTCCTTTGCCTTGCGTGGCGCGCACGGCCTGGCAGAGATTGGTTTTGCCGGAAAGGCAGAACTTGCACTGGCCACATTCGGCCGTGTAGAGCGGAATCACGTGATCGCCAGGCTTGAGCGTGGTGACGCCCTCGCCCACTTCCATCACGATGCCGCCACCTTCATGGCCCAGCACGGCCGGGAAGATGCCTTCCGGATCGTCGCCCGAGAGTGTGAAGGCATCCGTATGGCACACGCCGGTGTGCGTGATCTTCACCAGCACCTCGCCCGCCTTGGGCGGCGCCACGTCGATCTCGACGATTTCCAGCGGTTTGCCCGGCGCAAAGGCAACGGCGGCGCGCGATTTCATAAGGGCTCTCCCAGGCGTTCCAGTCAAACGGCCAGCTTAACAAGCATGAGTCCGGTGCTACAGATTT
The DNA here is from genome assembly GCF_004114615.1 of Dyella sp. M7H15-1. Taxonomy (NCBI): domain Bacteria; kingdom Pseudomonadati; phylum Pseudomonadota; class Gammaproteobacteria; order Lysobacterales; family Rhodanobacteraceae; genus Dyella; species Dyella sp. M7H15-1. Next base: position 839,561 of record NZ_CP035300.1, on the reverse strand, counting down.
GCTTCCCCGTGCCGAACACATTAAACATACGCACAGGGTTCCCCCATTCGCAGCATTTGCCCTTGAGTCCGGGCCCGTGACGGTTTGAAGTTTATGCAGATAAAAAAGATCATCGTCCGCCCCGTTCCCATCGCAGCACTGTCCCTCGTGGCGAGCCTGACCAGTATCCCTCAGCTCACACAGGCCACCGACCTGCCCGCGCCGAAAGGCTGGGTGCTGCAATGGGGCGACAATTTCGCGGGTACCCCGGGCTCGCTGCCTTCGACAACCCATTGGCGCGTCGACACGGGGCATCAGTATCCGAATGGCCCGATCAACTGGGGTACCTCCGAGATCGAACGATTTACCACCCATCCGGCCAATCTTCATCTGGACGGCAAGGGCCATCTGCTGATCACACCACAGCGGGATGCGAACGGCCAATGGACGTCCGGACGCATCGAAACAATTCGCGACGACTTTACCGTGGCGGAAGGTGGCATGCTGCGCATGGAAGCCCGCATTCAAATGCCCGACGTGACGGGATTGAAAGCGCTGGGTTACTGGCCCGCGTTCTGGGCATTGGGTAGCAACTACCGCACCAACATGAAATGGCCGGACTCCAGTGAGTTCGACATTATGGAAAGCGTCAATGGGCTCGATGCTGTCTGGGGCATCCTGCACTGCGGCATCAACCCAGGCGGCCCTTGTGGCGAACCGATCGGCATCGGCAGTCGCCTGCCCTGCCCGCATGAAGCCTGCACCGCAGGCCCGCACACCTTCACCTTCGAATGGAACCGCAGTGTCTCACCGGAACAACTGCGCTGGTTCGTCGACGGGCAATTGGTCAATCAGGTGGCGGAAAATCAGATGCCCGCGGAAACCTGGCGCGAAATCACCCGGCAGCGCGGTCACTTCATGCTGCTCGACGTAGCGATGGGCGGCGGCTTCTCGTTCGTGATGGCCGGCTGGAAACCCACGCCTACGCCGGATACCGAGCCAGGCCACTCCATGGTGGTGGACTATGTGGCGGTGTGGACCAAACCCGGCAACGGCCAAAAAGTGCCGGCACCGCCAGAGATGGCGGAGGATGCTTCGAAGCAGGGGAGCGCTTCGACAAAACGCTGAAACTCAAGTCGCACAAGAGCTTTCGTCGTAGAGTTGTGCCATCTAGCAAGAGGCATTTCATAGATTTTGGCTATCGATGTCACACGGTCAAAAAAATTCTCAACAGAGCGACCCTCCGTACCAGCCTGACCATGGCTCAGCAGGACGTGGCCGCATACCGGGCTCGTATTGAGACGCTGGAACGCCAGTGGACCACGTTGGGTGACTTGCCGGAGAGGACCATAGGAAAACCAGCCATGACGCACCGCACCATACAGGTGTACAATTTAAGGCTCGTCCGGTCCCATCCGGATTGATCCACCCGCAAAAAAGCTGTCCTGCCCTATCTTTATGACCGATGCTTCCCATTTTTCCGCGATCGATAACGGTCGCCAGTCCGGTGTATTGCTGTCGATTCTCAGCACCGTTGCCTTTACCTTTATTACCTATCTGACCATCGGCTTGTCGCTGGCCGTGTTACCCGGTTTTGTGAACAATAACCTTGGCCTGGGTGCGATGCTGGCAGGCGTGGCGATCAGCGTGCAGTACGTGGCCACGTTGCTGAGTCGTCCGCACGTCGGGCGCATGGCAGATTCGCGAGGTCCCAAGCGCACGGTAATGACGGGACTCATGCTGTGCGCGACAGCCGGCGCCTTGCTCTTCGTCGGCGCACTCGCATCCGGCCTGCCGTGGCTCAGCCTCGGGCTGGTCTTTCTCGCGCGGCTAGCATTGGGCTGCGCTGAAAGCTGCGTCGGTACCGGCGCCATTGCCTGGGGCATGGGCCAGGTGGGGCATCACCATACGGCTCGCGTGATTTCCTGGAATGGCGTGGCGACCTACGGCGCACTGGCTGCGGGTGCTCCGCTCGGTGTGATGATCGATCACCACCTCGGCTTTGCAGCCATCGGCGCGATCAGCCTGCTGTTGGCGCTGGCGATGCTGCCACTGGCACGTCTCAAGCGAGCTACCACGGTGGAAGCTGAGGAACGTTCGCCCTTCCGTACCGTAGCGGCACGCGTCATTCCTTATGGCATCGGCCTAGCGCTGGGTTCGATAGGTTTTGGTTGCATCGCCACTTTCATCACGCTGTTCTACGCCTCGCACGGTTGGGACCATGCCGCGCTAGCGCTCACGGTATTCGGCACCGTGTTCGTTGGCGTGCGCTTTGTATTTGGCCGCACCATCAACTGGTTAGGTGGGTATCGCGTCGCCATGATGTCGCTATCGATTGAAGCCATCGGGTTGATCACCTTGTGCCTGGCCAGTAGTGCGCACATGGCGGGTATCGGCGCGGCCATCGCCGGCTTCGGCTTTTCGCTGGTATTTCCAGCGCTGGGAGTTGAAGCGGTGCATCGCGTGCCAGCGCACAGTCGGGGTTCCGCGCTGGGTGTCTATTCCGTATCCATGGACGTGGCCATGGCAATCACCGGCCCCTTCGGCGGATGGGTTGCCAGCGGCATGGGGTACAACGCGGTATACGGGCTGGCTGCGGTAGCGGCCATCGCCGCCGTGATACTTGCACTGGTGTTGCAGGGGCAGGCATCGCAAGAAGTCATAGGCCTAGCGGTTGCGCCAACCGACGCTTGATTCCGATGCGTCACAATGCTTGTCTTCTCGTCGTCCCGGCGAAAACCGGGACGACGAGAAGACAGCTACCGCATCTGCAACCCATACAAATGCAGGCCATGGATTAAATCTATGTACGTTAAGGCCTTGTGTAAAACCCGGTCCAGAACTCCGTTTTTTGCAGGCTGGCAGCCATAAAGCCTCGCTGCAACGCACAAAACAAACCGCCTCCTACCTCTTATTTATCGCCAATCTGTAGCAGAACCACGCAGCGGCGGAATGCCGCAGTGCACGCTGAACTCCTGAATCGTCCGCGCTAAGGTCAACCTTGCGTTGCAGAAGCAGCGTTCTTGGCTCGGGGAGTTGATGGTGAAGCACGGGACACACCACATCGAGCACCTGATCTCGGTGCACTGGCCTGCCGGCACACTGTTCGGTGTGAGCGCCTGTGTGGGCATACGCTACGGCACCGGCACGCAAACAGCCGTCCATATGACGATCGTGTGGCTGCTTCTGATCGCCCTGTGGGTCTGCGCCCTGCTCTGCTGCATGGGCTCTCGCCAGCGCATGCATCGCCTGATCGTCCGCGAGCAACTTGCCGATCTATGCCAAATGCACTGGCGCGCGTTCGAGAACCGCATCGCCAACGCTTTTCGTTATCGCGGCTATGCCGTGGAACAAGTTACCGGCGAACATGTCATGCACGAAGACATAGACAACGGCTTGGACCTAATCGTACACAAACACGGCCTGACCACCCTCGTGCAATGCCGGCACTGGCGCAATAGCAATGTGGAGGTGAAAGACGTACGCGAGATGTACAGCCTGATGAAATATCACCATGCATCCGCCGTAAAGATCGTCGCCCGCGGCGACTACACCAACGACGCCTGGAAATTCGTGGCTGGCAAACCCTTCGAGCTGATCTACGGCGAAACCCTGCTGACCATGCTCAGCAACGCGCAGCTGCCGATCGACTCCAGCGTGGTACCGTTTCGCGTCCCGGCGTCCCCGTCGCCCATGCACCATCGCCCTAGCACTGCGATGCATACCTGAAAATGAAAACGCCGCGTCCAGCGCGGCGTTTTCATTCCTCTATCGCTTGCCCGCCCTTGTCTCAGACCCTATAAGCTGACATTAATATTTTCGAAAACAATGGTGGGTACCGCACCAGTAATTACATTAACAGCCAAATTCGGGTTGAGTAAGCTGCCAGCGCACTGCAAAACACCATAAGCGGTCGGTATCAATGCCGCATTGACTGAAAAGGATGCGCCCTGCTGATAGCCAGCGGTGACGCCAAAAATCATCTCGGCAGGGACAATTCCGGTCAAATCCGTATATGACAAGCTGTCGAACTGCACTGTGCTGGTTTGACCGTTTTCCCAATAAAGCGTACCGGTCCCTGCGGGCTGTGTATTTTCAAGAATTGCCACGCAACCGGCACCGTTGATTGAACCGCTCCACGTGAACTTGTAAGGAGTTACTATGGAAACAATCCCCTTCGCTGCATTGACAAAAGCGCAGCCTGTGAATACAGAATCGATGGACATCGACTGCGAACGCTGAGTGACGCTCAATCCTGGGGAAAACACAGCCGCAACCGTCGCCGCGCAATTACCGGTACCAAGAGTGGTGCCTTGAGCTTTGGCCTGCCCGATCGTGCCAGCGCTGCAAAGCAACACTGCAAGTACACTCACTACACATGATGCACGCATGATATAAGCTCCTTTGCAATAGTAAGGTGGACGTCGAGTATCGAATAAAGCACGTCGCACACTTGTGAATGACAAACTGAAGCAACGTGTCACCGTTGTTTACAAAACTGGCGACAGTTTGGCTGCTTAAAACAAGGGCCAAAATAAGGGACTGTGAGGATGTGCAGCTTGGCTCGTCAGCCAAGAAGTTAGTCAATATCGCGTGTTGTTATGTTGACTACGGCTCGACATCTGCCTGCACAGCCTGCTTTGGCTTTACCATCAAAGCCAACATGGTTAGCACAGCTGCCGTCGAGAGGTAATAACCCACATAGGCCACGCTGGAAACCTGACAACCCGATTCACGAGCCGGTGGTCAACGCCACCACTTCAGTGCGCCGTGGCCGATGCGCCGGACGCGCTTTAGCATAGCGGCCAAGCACACTCTCGACCCAGTTCTGGAAAGCGGGCGATCCCAGCGCGCGCTGCTGCTGGATATAGGTCCGAATTTCCTCCAGTCGCTTATTATCAATGTCCGCAGCAAACAGCCGCCGGTAGGCACGCAGACGCTCCTCCTTTTCATTGCCCAATGCCAGATACTGCATATGGGGGATGATCAGCGGATCACTGTTGCCCAATGCATTGCAGCCGTAACTCGACCATGGGTACGCGGATGGTTCATCAACCAGTCCCTTGCGAACTGGATTCAACTCAATGTAGCGATAGCAGCTCAGCAAGTAATCGTCGGTATCCACCAGGCAAGATTTGTAACGCCCTTCCCATAGCGTGCCGGAGCGGTGATAGGTCGCGTTAACATAGCTGACATAGTTTCGCCCGATGGCTTGCATCATGCTGGCTAGCGCACCAACTGTGGAAGGTGTCACCAGTAGATGTACATGATTGTTCATCAATACATAGGCATGCACTGCACACTGCCAACGTCGACTGGCATGCAGTAATTGGGTCATATAACAACGATAATCAGCCGGCGCAAAAAAGCATTGCGCGCGACTAAGGCCGCGTTGAATCACATGCTGTGATACATCAGCGACATCAAACCGTGGTGAACGTGGCATCTTCTAGCCTCCATGCGGTAAGTGGGACATGGCTGGAAATTTGACCACACGGCTTGACGTTACATCCCAATCCCCGCGTTTCACGCATTGGTTACGAATCAGCGTACACAAATGCCAAAAAAAATCGTATACCGTCATGCAGTATAGATATTGTGATGAAGGGACTCTTTGGGAATAAATACCCATTTTCAGAAACCATGACAAAATAATGGTTTCTAATAACGTCAGCCAAGCTGAAACCAACGATTAACAGAGTGACTTATTGCCCACCTTTTCATCATGCAACACCTTTCATCCGTGCAGTCACCATTCACCTGCCAGTGACTTCGTCAATCCACGAATGTAAAGCAGCAATACGATTGAAAATGGCAAGCCGCACAGCACCACCGCCGTCTGCATGGCACTGAAGTCTCCACCACTGGCATAAAGCAGGCCCACGCAGACTACCGTCGTAGTCGCGGCCCAGAAGATGCGCAACCAGATCGGTGCATCATCTTCGGTTCCGCCACCGACCGTGGATAGATTGGCAATCATCAACGTGCCCGAATCCACCGGTGTCAGAAACAGCACAAAACCAATTAGCACCGTAATACCGGCGACAATGCGTGTAAAGGGTAGATATTCGAATAGCTTGAACAGCGCCATCGGCGGATGCGCCTGTGCCACTTCACCCAGTTCCACCGCGCCGTGATTAAACACCAGGTTGATGGCCGTATTGCCGAAAATGGATAGCCATGCGAGGGTGAAACCCAGCGGTATCAGCAGTACGCCGAGTATCAGTTCGCGAATCGTACGACCGCGCGAAATTCGTGCGATGAACATGCCAACAAACGGCGCCCAGGCAATCCACCAGGCCCAATAGAACAGTGTCCATTCGCCCATCCACTGACGCCCCTTGCCATACAGGTAAAGGGTAAAGCTGCCATCGACAAAACTACTGAGGTAGTCGCCAAGGTTCTGCACCATGCCATCGAACAGATGCAGGGTGGGGCCGCACACCAGCACGAACAGCAGCAACACGCATAACAGGCGTACGTTCAGGTTGGAGAGCCAGGCGATGCCTTTTTCCACACCCGAAACGGCAGCGATCGTCGCCACCGCCATCATGACGATGACCAGCACGGTCAGTACATGAGGCGTTGACGGTGTGCCGAACAAGTATTGCAGGCCTGAATTGAGCAACAGCGCGGCGATGCCAAGGTTAGTCACCATCGACACCAGCGTCGCCAAGATGCCGAAGCCATCCACTACGTGTCCGATCCAGCCGTGGATGCGCTCGCCGAACAGCGGATACAACGCCGAGCGAAGCGCCAGCGGCAACCCTTTGCGGTACGAGAAGTAACCCAGCGCAACGGCCATCAGCGCATACAGTGCCCAGCCGTGCAGCCCCCAATGCAGAAAGGTGGTCGCCATGGCCTGACGCGCGGCCTCGGCGGTGCCACCCACCCCTTGCGGCGGTGAAAGGAAATGATCGAGGGGCTCGTAAGCGCCATAGTAGATAAGCGCAATGCCGATGCCCGCCGAAAACAGCATGGAAGTCCAGGACACGTAGCTGAACGCTGGCTGCTCATCATCCTTGCCAAGCCGGATGTGCCCGTGGCGCGAAGCCGCCAGCCATAACACAAAGACCAGGCAAACCACCATCACCAGTACGTAGTACCAGCCAAACACTCGCGATATGGTGTGCTGCGCCCGCCCCAGCCAGATCTCAGTAGCTTGGGGGAAGATCACCGTCAGCGCGCCTAGTATCAGGATGACTGCGGCGGAACAATAGAACACCTGCGGGTTGAGTCGGACGGTGTCGTGCTTACCCCCCTGCGTGCGTTTTGTATCCATCTGCCAGCAACTCCGTTGCTATTGATCTCTACACGGTGCCCGCCTGTGGGATGGCCACTGGCACCTATGCGCCTACCGCCAGCCCTGGGTTCAGCCTAGCAAGTGGCTCCAGTGTTTCATAATTGAACGTTCAATCAAAATAAAATATGCTCCTAGCACCTTTCATCTGCGCAATATCGAATTAGTTCTATGCCCAAGCTCGGCATGCCACCTATCCGGCGCAATCAACTGATCCGCGCCACCTTCGAAACCATCGACCGTGTGGGACTGGCGGATGCCACGATTGCGGAGATCGCCGGACGCGCAGGCTTGTCCACCGGCATCATTAGCCACTACTTCGGCGGCAAGGATGGCCTGCTCAATGCCGCCATGCGGCAGATCCTGCGTGAACTACGTGATGCCGTCGCACAATGCGCCACTACCGCCGACAAGTCTCCACGCGGGCAACTGCGCGCCATCATTGATGGCAACTTCGACCCAACCCAGGTCAGCCCCACTGCGATGCGCGTATGGCTCACGTTCTGGGCCGCCAGCATGCACGACGCTCCGTTGCGCCGCTTGCAGCACGCGAATGACCGGCGCCTGTATTCCAACCTCAGCCATCAATTTCAACGCGCGCTGCCGCGCGACAAAGCATGCACTGCCGCCCGCGGACTCGCTGCCATGATCGACGGCCTGTGGCTGCGCGGCAGCCTGGCCGGTGGCGAATTCAACGTTGCGCAGGCCAAGCAGATCGCCTACGAATACCTCGACCACCACCTGCCGGACAACGCGCATTGATGCGCCCCGGCTGTACGCAAGGAGAGCCCATGGCCCGCTACCCCAACCAACAACTCTATATTCACGGTGCATTGGTCGACGCTACCAGCAACGAGACTTTTAAAACCGTCAATCCCGCCACCGGCGAAGTGCTTGCCCTCGTGCAACGCGCATCCCTGACGGATGTCGAGCGTGCGGTCGAAAGCGCGGAACAAGGCCAGCGCGAGTGGGCGGCGCTCACCGCCATGCAGCGTTCACGCATCCTGCGTCGCGCCGTGGACATTCTGCGCGCGCGCAACGATGAACTGGCCATGCTCGAAACCTTCGACACCGGCAAGCCGTATGTGGAAACCTCCACCGTCGACATCGTGACCGGCACGGACGTACTGGAGTATTACGCCGGCCTCGCACCTGCCATCGAAGGCGAACAGGTGCCACTGCGCGAATCCAGTTTCTTCTATACGCGCCGCGAGCCGCTTGGCGTGGTGGCGGGCATTGGCGCATGGAACTACCCCATCCAGATTGCGCTGTGGAAATCGGCGCCTGCGCTGGCCGCCGGCAATGCCATGATTTTCAAGCCCAGCGAAGTGACGCCACTGACGGCGTTGCGACTCGCGGAAATTTACACCGAAGCAGGCGTGCCAGACGGCGTATTCAATGTACTGCAAGGCCCGGGGCGCACCGTCGGCCAATGGTTGAGCGAACATCCACGCATCGAAAAAATCTCCTTTACCGGCGGCGTGGAAACGGGCAAGAAAGTGATGGCCAGCGCGGCCGCTTCGTCATTGAAAGAAGTGACGATGGAACTGGGTGGCAAGTCGCCGCTGATCATCTTCCCGGATGCCGACGTCGATCGCGCCGCCGATATCGCCGTGATGGCCAACTTCTTCAGCTCCGGCCAGGTGTGCACCAACGGCACGCGCGTCTTCGTACATGAAACGTTGCGTGAATCCTTCGAGGCCGCAGTGCTGGAACGCGTTACCCGCATCCGCTTGGGCCATCCGGAAGATCCCTTGACCAACTTCGGTCCGCTGACCAGTTTTGCCCATAGGGAGAAAGTGCTGTCGCTGATCGAGCAGGGTAAACGCGAAGGCGCGCGCCTGCTGAGCGGCGGCCAGCGCGTCGATGATAGCGCCTATGCCAAGGGCGCCTATGTGCAACCCACTGTCTTTACCGACTGCACCGACGACATGACCATCGTGCGCGAAGAAATCTTCGGCCCGGTGATGAGCATCCTCACTTGGCGCGACGAAGCCAACGTGATTGCCCGCGCCAACAACACCTGCTTCGGCCTGGCCGCCGGTGTAGTCACGCCAGACCTGGCCACCGCGCACCGCGTCATCCACCAACTGGAAGCCGGCATCTGCTGGATCAATACCTGGGGCGAATCGCCGGCGGAAATGCCAGTGGGTGGTTACAAGCAATCGGGCGTGGGTCGTGAAAACGGTATCAGCACGCTGGCGCATTACACCCGTATCAAGTCCGTGCAAGTCGAGCTAGGGCCATTCGCCTCCGTGTTCTGAGTCCATTGCTTGCAGCGTAAAGCTGCCGGACAACTGCGCGCGCTTTCGTGCGCCATCACATAAGGAATCAACATGGCCGATATCAAGGAATACGACTACATCATCATTGGCGCGGGTTCCGCCGGCAACGTACTGGCAACACGCCTGACCGAAGACGCGCATGTCACGGTGTTGCTGCTTGAAGCGGGCGGCCCGGATTACCGCCTGGATTTTCGTACGCAAATGCCGGCCGCCCTCGCCTATCCGCTGCAAGGTCGCCGCTACAACTGGGCGTATCGCACCGATCCCGAACCGCATATGGACAATCGCCGCATGGAATGCGGTCGCGGCAAGGGATTGGGCGGTTCATCGCTAATCAACGGCATGTGCTACATCCGTGGCAATGCACTCGACTACGATAACTGGGCCAAGCGACCGGGCCTGGAGAACTGGACGTACCTCGACTGCCTGCCCTATTTCAAGAAAGCCGAAACGCGCGACATCGGCCCGAACACTTATCACGGTGGTGATGGCCCGGTAAGCGTCACCACCCCCAAGGCCGGCAACAATGTCCTGTTCCATGCGATGGTCGAAGCGGGAGTGCAGGCCGGCTATCCGCGCACGGATGATCTCAACGGCTACCAGCAAGAAGGCTTCGGGCCGATGGATCGAACCGTGACGCCGCGTGGCCGGCGTGCCAGCACAGCGCGCGGCTATCTCGACCAGGCACGCGGTCGTCCCAACCTCACCATCGTCACACATGCGTTGACCGATCGCATCCTGTTCTCCCACCAGCGCGCCATCGGTGTGCGTTGGCTGCGGGGCAATGAAACCAGCCAGGCGCATGCACGCCGCGAAGTGCTGTTGTGCGGTGGCGCCATTGCCTCGCCGCAAATCCTGCAGCGATCCGGCGTGGGCCCGGCTGACTTATTGCACGGGTTGGACATTCCGTTGGTTCACCATCTTCCCGGTGTCGGCGCCAACCTCCAGGATCATCTGGAGATGTACATCCAGTACGAATGCCTGCAACCCGTATCACTCGCACCCGCGCTGAAACTGCACAACCAGGCAAAAATCGGCGCCGAGTGGCTGTTCCTTGGCACCGGCATCGGCGCCAGCAACGAGTTTGAAGCAGGCGGCTTCATTCGCTCGCACGAAGAGTTCGAATGGCCGAACCTGCAGTACCACTTCCTTCCTATCGCCGTGAATTACAACGGCTCCAATGCGATCAAGGCGCATAGCTTCCAGGCTCACGTAGGTTCCATGCGTTCGCCCAGCCGTGGCCGCATCCAGGTGCGTTCGAAGGATCCACGCCAGCACCCGAGCATCCTTTTCAACTACATGTCGCACGAACAGGATTGGCGGGAATTCCGCGCAGGCATCCGCATCACCCGGGAAATTTTCCATCAACCCGCGCTGGCGCCCTATCTTGGCAAGGAAATTTCTCCGAGTGCAGAGTTGAAAACGGATACAGAACTCGACGCCTTCGTGCGCTCTCACGCCGAAACGGCCTATCACCCATCCTGCTCCAACCAGATGGGCAACGGTGACATGTGCGTGGTTGACGGCCAGGGGCGTGTCCATGGCATCGAGGGTTTGCGCATCGTCGATGCATCCATCATGCCGCAGGTCACCACGGGCAATCTCAATGCACCCACCATCATGATGGCGGAAAAGATTGCCGATGCGATTCGTGGCCGTGATCCGCTGCCACGCTCCAACGCCTTGTATTATGTGGCGAATAGTGCACCCGCTCGCAAGCTCGCATGACGTCAGGGCAGGACATCGCTTTATGCGAGCCCTTTATGTGGACCCTGGCGAAATCGCCAACACACTTGGCATTTCTTGCCATGCGAGTCGACTTCACATCGACCTGACAACTGCATCACGGTCGTCATCAGGACGACCGTCGCCCGCCATAGTAATGACGCACGGGAATAGTCCCTATTCTTTCGCGTTGATCACTTCAAGAAAATCACGCCCGTAACGCTTCAGCTTCGCGTCACCAATGCCACTGATTGAAGCAAGCTCGTCCTCGTTCTCCGGCATCGCGCGCAGCATCGCCAGCAAAGTTGCATCGTGGAAGATCACATAAGCCGGTACGCCATGCTGCCTGGCCAGGCGTGAACGCAATGCACGCAACGCATCCCATAGTGGCTGTTCGTACGCTTCGATGCCAAGGCTCGCGCCGGTCACAAGCTGACTATCGCGTCGACGCGATGCGCGGCGCAGTGGCCGCGTTTCTTCGCGCATAGGGATGGACCGATTCCCGACCAAGACATCGCGACTGGCCGCCGTAAGACGTAAGGTACCGAACCCTTCCGCATCGGTCGCCAACAAGCCCGCGGCGAGTAATTGACGAAACACCGAGCGCCACTGCTTCTCGTCCATATCGGCGCCAATGCCGAAGGTAGATAGCCGATCGTGGCCGAGCTGGTTCATGCGCTCGTTGTCGATGCCTCGCAAGATGTCGATCACATGGCCTGAACCATAGCGCTGGCCACTGCGATAGACCGCGGATAAAGCCTTTTGCGCCGGAATCGTGGCATCCCAAGTTTTCGGTGGCTGTAGACAGTTATCACAGTTGCCGCAAGGGCCATGGAAGTCTTCACCGAATGCCGATAGCAACAACTCGCGGCGGCATTGGGTCGCCTCGGCGTACGAAAGCAGCGAATCCAACTTGGAGCGTTCGATACGCTTGCGATCATCCCCCGATTCGGATTGCGCAATCATCTGACTCATCGTGACGACGTCGGACAATCCATAAACCATCCACGCATTCGCCGGCAAACCGTCACGCCCACCGCGACCAGTCTCCTGATAATAGCCTTCCATGCTGCGCGGTAGATCCAAATGCGCCACGAAGCGTACGTCAGGTTTGTCGATACCCATGCCAAACGCCACCGTCGCCACCATCACGACACCGTCTTCGCGCAGAAAACGCTGTTGATTGGCCGCACGCGTTGCCGCATCAAGACCCGCGTGATACGGCAAGGCTTCGACACCGGCTTCGGACAACCAGGCAGCGGTTTCATCGACTTTACGCCGACTCAAACAATAGACGATGCCGGCATCCCCGCGATGTCCGTCCAGGAAACCCATCAATTGGCTGCGCGGATTGTGGCGTAATGCAATGGCATATCGGATATTCGGGCGATCGAAGCTGGATAGGAATTGCTGTGCATCCTGCAACGCCAGCCGTTCAGCAATCTCTTCGCGCGTACGCGGATCAGCCGTGGCAGTCAGCGCGATGCGTGGCACCTGCGCAAACCGCTGATGCAATATCGTCAGCTCCCGGTATTCCGGACGGAAATCGTGCCCCCATTGCGAGACGCAATGCGCCTCATCGATGGCGAATAGCGCTACGTCCGTGCGTTCGAGCAACTCCAGGAAGCGCCCGGTAAGCAAACGCTCCGGCGCGACGTAAAGCAGATTCAATTCACCCGCTAGCAACCGCCGCTCCACCTCGCGTTGATCCTGCGCATGGAGGCTGGAGTTGAGATAGGCCGCAGAAACACCGGCCTCGCGCAGCGCGTCCACTTGATCCTGCATCAGCGCAATCAGCGGCGATACCACAATGCCCGTGCCCTGCCGCAGCAGGGCTGGAATCTGGTAGCACAATGATTTGCCGCCGCCGGTAGGCATCAGCACCAAGGCATCGCCGCCTTGGGCTACATGCTCGACGATGGCTTGCTGCGGACCGCGGAAACTGGCGTAACCGAAAACACTTTGGAGGATATCGAGGGGAGTGGCGGACATACTTTTTTCTTCTCCCTCTTCCGTCTGGGAGAGAGGGTCGGGGGGAGGGGCAACCTGGAGATCAAGCTTATTTCTTTAACTCTCGAGCTTCGAGTAAGGATGCACGTCAGTGATCACCGCTATCGCGAGCGCGCCCCTCCCTCTAGCCCTCGCCCCAAGGGGGAAAGGGCACATAAGGCATGCCCCACAACGCACGATCCACATCCGCATCCAGCCCGAAGCGCGACAACGGCACCCGGCCATTCTTCACCTCCACGCCCTCGGCGCGCAGCAGACGGCATTGTTCGCGAAAGCCGCGGCTGCCTGGCGGCATGGCGATATGGCCGCTGGATCGCAGCACGCGAAACCAGGGCAGTGTCATGCCATCCGGCACTTCGCCGAGCAAACGGCCAACCATTCGCGCCCGTCCCGGCAGGCCAGCCCGAACCGCGATGGCGCCGTAGCTGGCCACGCGTCCGGGTGGAATGGCGGCGATGGCCTGGAAAACTTTCATATATTCCGCTTTCATGACAACGTGCACCGGCGAGGCAGTCGTGGCAGAGTAGCAGTCATCCGTCCCTCTGTTCGGGTGCTCGCATGCATCACTTCGAGGCCGTGCGTTCGCTAATCGGCAGCCTGCATACCTTGAGGCAGAACGATCCCTACCTGATCAGCTTCGATCTGGCGTTACCACATGGTCGCCACCAAGGTATCTATCTGGCGGAGCTGGAGGATGAGGGTGGACACCGTTACCTGCGTATTTCCACCCCGATCGGCCCCCTTTCCGGCACGGATCCCAGGCGCTGTCTGCGCTTCAACTGGGAACAGCGCAATGGCTTTCTGGCGGTGGCCGACCTGGATGGTTCGCCATTCCTGCACCTGTGCGAGAACCGGCCTTACGAGCTGCTCAACCAACAGGAGCTGCAGCGACTGATCGGCGAACTGGGCAGCCTCGGCGACCAGCTCGAACAGGCGATTGTCAGCGGTGGCGACAGCTTTTAGCTCAAGCACTCGGCCAGATAGATTGGGCCAGATAGACAAAGCAGTAGGCGATCAATGCGGTGACTGGCAGCGTGAGGATCCACGCCCACACCATGCGCTCCACCACCGACCAGCGAATGGCGTTGAAGCGCTTGGCCGCGCCCACGCCCATGATTGACGAAGACACTACATGCGTGGTCGACACCGGCAAGCCAAATACCGAAGCGCCGAGAATCACCAGTGCCGAGCTGCCTTCGGCAGCGAAGCCATGGATGGGATGCAAACGCACCATCTTGTGACCAAGCGTCTTGATGATGCGCCAGCCGCCGCCCGCCGTACCGGCCGCCATGGTCAGCGCGCACAGCACCGCCACCCATGACGGCACGGTAAAACCACCCGTGGCGGATGCATGGATACGCAGGAACGACAGCCAGCCCGGCACGCCATCGAAATCCCCAGCAGCCGTGGCACCGGCCAGTGCCAGTGCGATGATGCCCATGCTCTTCTGTGCGTCATTCATGCCATGTGCCAGGCCCATGGCACTGGCCGACAAGATCTGTGCTTTGCCAAAAAAGCTGTTCACGAAGGGCGTACGGCCCAGATAGCGCAGAAACCCCTTGCGATGGGCAAACCACGCCAGCATCGCATACAGCCCACCCATCAACAGGAAGCCGAGCATAAATCCCATGATCGGCGACACCACCATTGGCACGACCACTTTCGGCAACACGCCTTTACCTTCCCACCAATGCGCGCCACCCTGGGTCCAAATCACGGCAGCAAGACGCCCACCGGACTCCGCGATGGCCGCCCCCACCAGCGCGCCCACCAAGGCATGACTGGAACTGGAAGGCAAACCCAGCCACCAGGTGATCAGGTTCCATACGATCGCCGACAGCAAGGCGCAGGTCAGCAGTTGCGAACCGGCCTCCACCACACCGGTGTTGACAATGCCCGCTGCAATCGTCGCCGCCACGGCAGTGCCCCACAGCGCACCGATCATGTTGGTAACCGCTGCCAGCAGCACTGCCTGTCCAGGTGTAAGCACCTTGGTCGCCACCACGGTGGCGATGGAGTTGGCGGTGTCATGAAAGCCATTGATATAGGTGAAAGTGAGCGCAATCAGTACGACTGCGATAACCAGGCCAAGACTCATGCATCCACTCCCGTCAGGATGCGCCATGCAGATAGGAAAGCGTGCAAGGCGTATCCCTCAGGAGTTCTTCAGGATGATGGAATAAACGATGTTGCCGACATCGCGGCACTTGTCGATGGCCTTCTCCAGCAGCTCGAACAAATCCTTTGCCAGCATGGCGCGCATGGCGTCGTTGCTCTCGATATAGAGCGTGCGATACGGCGCCAACAGCAAGCGGTCGCCCTCCGACTCCAGAGCTTGCAGGCGGTCCTGCAGCGACTTCACAGGATCGATGTGCAGCCCGTTGCGAAGTTCGCCGATCATCTGAGCCACGACCTCGGTCGCCTGGGCAAGCACCAGGGCACGCTGGCCGAAATCCACTCCGACCAGGCGACTGGAGACGATCTCGTAGCGCTCAGCGAACTTCTCCACACTCTTCGGAATTTTGTAGAGCGCCGTGTTGAGCGCCTCGATGTCCTCGCGATCCAGTGCGGTGACGAAGGTATTCACCAGCTCCTGGCTAATCCGCGCAGCCAGCGCCTTTTCGCGTGCCCTAGCGGAGGCGAAGTCGACCATGATCGGAGCACCGTCAGTATGGGTCACCAGTTCATACAGGGCCTTGGCGCTTTCGCGGGCAGCTTCGGCGCTCTGTTCGAGCAATCCGTAGAACTTGTCGCCTTTGCCGAAAATCGTCTGGAGTGAAAACATGCAATAGAGCCTGGGACGCGGGAGGGGAGCAAATATTTCGCGCATGTTACAGGAGACACCTGCCGCACCACACCACGGCCCCAGGGCGACCCAGCGTTTACGTTCTCTTCGGCCTGGTGCCCACAAGCAACGAGGTCTGTCTTCGAACTAATCGGGCTTACGCACTGCACCACCGGTAACCTGCCGTGCCTTACACTGACGCCATGCCCGCACCTCATCCCCTGTCGAGATGCTGACCACCTTCGCGCTCGTCCTCATCCTCGCCCTGTGCAACGGTTTCTTCGCGCTATCGGAAATGGCGCTGGTGGCTTCGCGCAAGAGCCGCCTGAAGCAGATGGCCCGCAGCAGCCGGCACGCCCGAATCGCCCTGCGCCACGCCGAGGCGCCTGAGCACTTCCTGTCCACTATCCAGGTGGGCATCACTTTGATCATGCTGGTCACTGGCGCCGTAGCCGGCGACGCCGTTGGCGCACACATCGCCGACCTGCTGCACGACGGCAGCATTGCGTGGCTGGTGCCCTATACGCGGATCATCGGCACGGCGCTGGGCTTCATGGCGATCTCTTTTATCCAGATCGTGGTAGGGGAACTCGTACCCAAGCGGCTGGCGCTGTCCGCACCGGAAAAGGTTTCGAGCATCGTCGGCATGCCCATGCTAGTGCTGGCACGCGCCACCGCTCCGTTTGTATGGATGCTCAACCGCTCCAGTAGCCTGCTGCTGAAATGGATGCGCGTGAAGGATCGCGGCGAAACAGCGGCCACAGAAGAAGAAATCCGCCTGCTGGTCGCCGAAAGCACCGAGCAAGGCGTGCTTGATGCCGATGAGCAGGCCATGGTGAACCGTGTGCTGCGCCTGGGTGACCGCACGGTGGACAGTGTGATGAGCCCCCGCACCCGCATCGCCTGGCTGGATATGACCGCGCCGCTGCAGGAAAACCTGGAAGTGCTGCGCGAAACGCCCTACTCCCGCTATCCGGTCTATCGCGGTGACGAGAGCGACATCGTCGGCGTGGTGGAAGTGAAGAGCCTGCTCGGCAGCATCACCGCTGGCAAGCCGGACCTGTTCCGCACCCTGGCCAAGCCGTTGTACGTGCCTGCCACCGCTCGTGCGCTGGACCTGCTGGAAGAGTTCCGCGATGCCGAAACGCCGATGGCGCTAGTGGTGGACGAATACGGCAGCATCGACGGCATCGTCACCCTCAACGACCTGCTTGCCGCGGTGGTCGGCGCCAGCCAGCTCGGCCACGGCAACGAAGAAAACCTGCCCATCGCGCAGCGCGAAGACGGTAGCTGGCTGGTTGACGGCGCCATTTCCACCGACGATCTGCGTGAACTACTGCGGCAGGATCATTTGCCAGGCGAGGATGAACACGACTTCCGCACCGCCGCCGGCATGGTGATGGCAGCGCTGGGACATATCCCACAGATCGGCGAAGTCTTCGCTTGGCGCGGCATTCGCTTTGAAGTGTTGGATCTGGATGGTGCGCGCATCGACAAGCTGCTGATCACACCGGTACCACGGATTGAACTGGCGGATGACGAACAATGAACAACTAAGGCCGGGCAGGCGTGGGGCCTGCCCCTACATTTCTTTCTTCGCCAAGGTGGCCATGCGCTGCGCATCGGCAAAAATCCCATGCAGCATACGCAACTCGCGCTCGTCCATCTGCGCGCGCTGAAACAACTTGCGCAACCGCAGCATGATAGTGGTCGGCGCACGGCCTTTGTGAAAATCGATATCGTCCAGTGTCTGCGCCAGATGCTCGAAGAAACGCTCCATCTGTGCAGCATCGGCGGGCGGCTCATCATGCGCCGGCGGCGGCGCAGGTACGTTCTCACCCAGCATGGCCACGCGTAATTCGTAAGCCATCACCTGTACTGCCTGCGACAAGTTGAGCGAACTGAAATCGTCCACGCTGGGAATACGCACCATCGCATGGCAACGCGCCAATTCCTCGTTTTCCAGCCCGGTGCGCTCATTGCCAAACACCAGCGCCACCTGTTCCCCACGCTGGACCGCAGCCAGCACTTGGGCGGCGGCCTCGCGCGGCGTCAACTCTGGCAAATTCACACCGCGCCGGCGAGCCGACAGACCTAGGGACATGCTGCTGCCAACCAACCCCTCGACGAGTCCCTGGTGCACGCCTGCATTCGCCAACACGTCGTCTGCGCCAGCCGCCAGCGCGGAGGCCTCACGGTCCGGAAAACGATGCGGCGAAACCAGCTCCATGCGGTGAAACCCCATGGTCCGCATGGCACGCGCCGCACTGCCGATATTGCCCGGGTGCGAGGTGCGAACAAGGACAAAGCGGAAATAGCTGGAAAGGTCGGAAACAGTGGTCATGCGAGTAGGACGCTTGAATGAAGCTGGCAAGAATAGTGGACGGAGCATGCCGCGGGGGCTATGAACCTGCCAGAGCGTTGCCCTAACCTGCTAGAATCCCACGCCGCTAATTCGTTCTTTTGCCAAGCCAAAGCCATGACCAGACCCGCCGTCAACGTCGCGGTACGCGCCGCGCGCTCCGCTGGTAACGTGATCCTGCGTTACATGAATCGCATCGACGGCCTGAACGTCGTTGAAAAGCAACGCATGGACTTCGCATCCGAGGTCGACCGACTGGCTGAGGCTGAAATCGTCAAGGAACTACGCCGCGCCTACCCCACCCACGCCATTCTCGCTGAGGAAAGCGGCGCCCTCGGCAAGGGGCCATTGGTGTGGGTGATCGATCCCTTGGACGGCACCCACAACTACCTGCGCGGCATCCCGCACTTCAGCGTTTCCATCGCCCTGCTCGACAAGGGCGAGCCGGTCTACGCCGTGGTGTTCGATCCTCTGCGCGACGAACTTTTCACCGCCAGCAAGGGCGATGGTGCCTACCTCAACGACCGCCGCATCCGCGTGAGCAAGCGCGAGGGCCTTAACGGTGCGATGATCGGCACTGGTTTCTCCTACCGTCAGCGCGCGCATCTGGACGCACAGCTCGCCATGACCCGCGCCCTGCTGACCCAGGCCGAAGACCTTCGCCGCTCGGGTTCTGCTGCGCTCGACCTGGCGTATACCGCAGCCGGCCGTTATGATGGTTTCTTCGAAACCGGCCTGAAGCCGTGGGACATGGCAGGCGGTCTGCTGTTGGTGCGCGAAGCCGGTGGCCAATACTGCGACTTCGCCGGCCGCGATGGTATTCCGGAAAGCGGCAACATCATCGCCGGCAACCTGCACATGGTGAAGGCAATGATGGAAACGATTGGCACCCATGCCACAGCCTCTCTGCTGAAAACCTGATCACTTCACCCAGCCCAATTTCTTGCTCACGAAAGTAAGTATCCCCCGGCAAAGCCGGGGGCTTTATTGGGTGAGCCCCTCAAAGGGGCGATAACAGCGTGAGCCGCCTGAAGGCGGCGGGCTACACGCCCAGCTTCATCTGGTCGTAACGTTCATCCTCTTGCTCTTGGTTTCGGATGTATGCCCTCACCATCGCTTCGTCCAAGCCCACCGTCGAGACGAAATAGCCTCGTGCCCAAAACGACTCCCCAGTGAAGTTTCGATTCCGTCCTCCGAACTTGCGCGCAATGGTGATGGCACTCTTACCCTTGAGGTAACCCACCACGTTCGACACTGCATACTTCGGCGGAATGCTGATGCACATGTGAATGTGGTCGCTCATCAGGTGGCCTTCCACAATCTGCGATTCCTTGTGCGAAGCCAACTCGTGGAAGACCTCGCCCAAGTGCTTGCGTAACTCTCCAAACACCTGCTTCTTTCTCCGCTTGGGAATGAACACCACGTGGTACTTACAGTCCCAACGGGCATGACTCAAGCTTTGATACTCTTTCATCGTGAACCTCGTCTCTTGGTCGAGATTTCAGGTTCACTACGACCGCCGTATAGGTCAAACCTTGGTGAGTCCCCCGGCAAAGCCGGGGGCTTACCTCATTCTGAGTTAACCAGGTACCGTTACGTGCTGGAATACAAGTTCATGCCAGCACCCTGCAAACTCAAGCCGTCCATGTATTCAATAAAGTGGACCCCACTGTCAAGACAGTTTTTAGTCCAGTTTAAGCTGCTTCCACAACCTCATCCGCAGCGGAACAGCGCTGCCCTGTTTTCGACATGGATACATCATCCTTGCCGTACTTGTCGATGATCAGCGCACCGCCGCCATTCCTCGTGGCGTACACCGTGTCCGGCGACTCATAGCCAAGGGACTGGTGCGGGCGCTCCGCATTGTAAAACGCGAAGTAGTTCGTCAGGCCGATCATCAGCTCGGCCATCGTGGAATACCCTTTCAGATATACGTCTTCATACTTGACCGTGCGCCACAGCCGTTCGACGAAAATATTATCCAGTGCGCGTCCGCGACCATCCATGCTGATCTGCACACCTTCGCGTTTGAGCACATCCGTAAATGCCTTGCTGGTGAACTGCACACCCTGATCGCTGTTGAAGATTTCCGGCCGGCCGTAAACGCTCAATGCCTCCTCCAGGCAGTCGACGCAGAACGCGGCATCCAGGCTGTTGCTGATCCGCCAGCTCAGCACCTTGCGGCTGTACCCATCGATGATCGCGACCAGGTAAGCGAAACCACGCGGTAGCCGGATGTAGGTGATGTCCGTGCTCCACACCTGACCCGGGCGCACGACCGGCACGCCACGCAGCAGGTAGGGATAGACCTTGTGCTCAGGATGCTTCACGCGGGTCGCTGGACCGGGCGCCATGCCTGCCAAGCCCATCGCACGCATCAGGCGCTGCACGCGCTTACGGTTGACCCGATAGCCTTGCGCACGCATGGTCCTGACCATCCGCCGGCTGCCGTAGAACGGCCTTGCGGTGTACGCCTCATCGATCAACCTGCACAACAGCAAATCCTCCTCGCAGGGTAGGGTCTGCGCGCTCCGTTGGCGATACACACTTGCCCGTGGCACCGCGCTCAATACGCACTGCTGCGTGATAGACAGCGCCGTGTCCGACGCATCGATCCAACTCATCCGCATCGCCATGCTCACAGCCCGGACTTTTTTTCAGCCAGTCCAGTTCCACTTTCAGTCGACCAATCTCGCTGTACAGCCGGTCGTCATCACCGCTCGCCTCGTTCGGCTTGGGACCGCGCTTGTCCAAGTACGGAAACAATAAAGGCTGCGAACTGCTCAGCAGGCAGTTCGAAAGGGTGCAAGTACGAAATCGACGCAGCACAGGGCATTACTTGGATCGGAAGTGACCGCTCCTCACGCAGCAAAAACGAACAAATATCCGTCAAGTTCCTTGAAGCCAATGCGAAGGTTACGAACGGGAAAACGCAAATATTTTGCGATTACGGCTTTTTCGAGCCAAACGGGACAGATACCAAAGACGGATTGAGGCTCAGCTTGAAAAATCCAGAGAAAATCACCTTATCCGATAAATGGCAGGCGTCTAAATCCGACGAGCCAAGTTCTTGTCAGAGCCAAAGCCCGAACGAGTGCACATTCACTCCTGGCAGCTAACTGAACAAGCCATTTGAGCTGTCCTAGTTGTTCCTGACAAATTTGTGTCGAATCCCTCTCTCTCCGCCAGATACGCAAAAAGCCCCTTAAGGGGCTTTTTGCGTATCTGGCGGAGAGAGAGGGATTCGAACCCTCGATAAGGCTTTTGACCCTATACTCCCTTAGCAGGGGAGCCCCTTCGGCCTCTCGGGCATCTCTCCGTGTTTTGTTTCCGCGTCGCCGCGGAGCCCGCAAGGATACTGGCCAAAGCCCTTAAGGTAAAGGGTCGATCAATGACCACCTGATTGCCCCGAAGCGCCGCCATGATGCTCGTTCTCGCCCTTGATACGTTGGTAGATCTCTTCGCGGTGTACGGCGACGTTTTTGGGCGCATTGATACCAATACGGACCTGATTGCCCTTCACGCCAAGAACGGTAACGGTCACCTCGTCGCCGATCATCAGGGTTTCACCGACCCTGCGGGTCAGAATCAACATAGCTGCTACTCCATTTTAATGCTTGTGGTCATAGGCCATCTGCATGTTGTTGCCTCACCCCTGAGCACATCCATCACGCAGTTCTGACGTTCGCGTCCGTCAAAGGCCTTACCGCCTTCCCCGGCTCCAAAACCAAGTTGCCTCGAAAAACAACTTGGCTTTCACGGTACCTGACGCAACCAGATAGCACCGTAATCTTAAGGATATTAACTGAGCACAGGCACCAAGTGCAATCTATACACAATCTTTACATCGGGTCCATATGCGGCGCATCAACCGGCAAGCTGCTTTCCAACCCAATCCACGGCATCTGTCAGGACGTCAGACAATTGTGGTTTGTCGAAGCCGCCGCCTTGCGCCATGTCTGGACGGCCGCCACCTTTTCCTTCGATCTGGCTGGCGACATGCGCCACCAGATCTCCCGCCTTGATGCGCCCTGCGGCCTTGCCATGCACGCCCGCCACCAGGGAAACCCGACCTTCTGCAGCACCAGCCAGCACCACGACACAATCCATAAGTTGTTGCTTCAATTGATCCACGCCATCACGCAATGCTTTGGCATCCAGACCTTCCAGACGTGCAGCGATCACCTTGATACCGCCGACATCTTTCGCCGAACTGACCAGGTCGCCAGTCATAGAACCGGCTGCCTTGGCACGCAGTGATTCCAATTCGCGCTCGAGCTTTTTCTGACGGTCAAGCAACTGACGCAGCTTCTCAGCGACATCGTCGCCACTACTGGAAAGCAGGCTCGACAATTCGCCCAGGCGACGCTCTTCGTCGGCCACATAAGCCAACGCACCCGCTCCGGTTACAGCCTCCATACGACGCACGCCAGAAGCCACGCCTGCTTCGCTGACGATCTTGAACAGGCCGATGTCACCGGTACGGTCAACGTGCGTGCCGCCGCAAAGTTCGGTGGAGAAATCGCCCATTTTCAGCACGCGCACTTCGTCGCCGTACTTTTCGCCGAACAGCGCCATCGCACCCAAGGCAATGGCATCGTCGTACGCCATGTGACGCACTTCGGCTTCAGCGTTGCGGCGCACTTCGGCATTCACCATCGTCTCGATCCGTGCCAGCTCTTCACGGCTGACAGGCTTGAAATGCGAAAAGTCGAAACGCAGGCGATCCGGAGCCACCAGCGACCCCTTCTGCATGACATGCGTGCCCAGCACTTCGCGCAATGCAGCATGCAGCAAGTGTGTGGCGGAGTGGTTGAGCACGGTGGCCTGGCGACGCGAAGCGTCCACCGAGGCATCGATAAGATCGCCGGTGCGCAGTGGTTGCACGCCTTGCCAGCGACCAGCATGACCGAAGAACACACCGCCCATCTTGAGCGTATCGACAACGTCCAACGAACCGGCCCCGTTCGACAGGATACCGGTGTCGCCGATCTGGCCGCCCGACTCGGCGTAGAACGGTGTGCGGTCAAGGATCACCAGGCCTTCTTCGCCCGCCGCAAGCTGATCGATCTGCTTGCCCGCGCGGACTATGCCAACCACCTTGCAATCCTGGCTCGACAAGGTTTCGTAACCGAGGAAAGCAGTGGGCTTGAGCTGGCTGGCGAGTTCGGCCGGCATCTGGCCCTTGGCTTCGAATTTACCGCCTTCGCGACTACGCTCCTGCTGCTCCTTCATGGCTTGCTCGAAGCCGTCCATGTCGACGGTGAGGCCGCGCTCGCGTGCGATATCGGCAGTCAGGTCGACCGGGAAGCCATAGGTATCGTACAAACGGAACGCGTCCACACCCGGAATCTCGTCGCCCGACTTGGTTGCCACGACATCGAACAAGCGCATGCCGTTTTCCAGTGTTTCGCAGAAGCGTCGCTCTTCGGTACGCAGCGCGTCTTCCACGAACGACTGCTTCGCAGCCAGTTCTGGATAGGCGCTGCCCATTTCCTCGACCAGCGGCTGCACCATCTTCCAGAAGAAATCACCGCGTACGCCGAGCATCCAGCCATGGCGCAGCGCGCGGCGGATGATTCGGCGCAATACATAACCGCGACCTTCGTTCGACGGCAACACGCCGTCCACGATCAGGAAGGAACACGCGCGGATGTGATCTGCGATCACGCGTAGGGATTTGTTGGTCAGCTCTTTCGTGCTCGTTAGTTCCGCAGCCACCTTGATCAGGTGCTGGAACAGATCGATTTCGTAGTTGGAGTGCACGTGCTGCAACACGGCGGCGAGACGTTCCAGGCCCATGCCGGTGTCCACGCACGGGGCTGGCAGTGGCGACAGCGTGCCGTCGGGCGCGCGGTCGAACTGCATGAACACGAGGTTCCAGATTTCGATGTAGCGATCGCCATCTTCATGGGGTGAGCCGGGCGGGCCGCCGGCAATCTCTGGGCCGTGGTCGTAGAAAATTTCGGTACAGGGACCGCATGGACCGGTGTCGGCCATCTGCCAGAAATTGTCCGAGGCATACAACGCACCTTGGTTGTCGCCGATACGCACGATGCGCTCGGCCGGTACGCCCAATTCCTTATTCCAGATGTCGTAGGCATCGTTGTCTGTGTGATAGACCGTGACCCACAGTTTTTCGCGCGGCAGCTTGAAGACCTCGGTCAGCAGCTCCCAGGCATAGCGTATGGCGTCACGCTTGAAGTAATCGCCGAACGACCAGTTGCCAAGCATCTCGAAGAAAGTGTGGTGACGCGCGGTATAGCCCACCGAATCCAGGTCGTTGTGCTTGCCGCCCGCGCGCAGGCATCGCTGTACATCAGCCGCGCGCACGTAGGGTGGCTTTTCGCTGCCGAGGAATACGTTCTTGAACTGCACCATGCCGGAGTTGGTGAACAGCAAGGTCGGATCGTTTCCGGGTACCAGCGAGCTGGACGGCACGATGGTGTGATCCTTGGCGCGGAAGTAATCGAGAAAAGCAGAGCGTATATCAGCGGTTTTCATGATGTCATGGCAAAAAGACAAAAGGGACCGCCGCACAGCGCCGACGCCGCGACCGGCCCATCCATCCTTCTGGAACAGGGAACTCAGGGGGAAGCGTCAGCAGCGTCCACGTCGGCGTGGGTTACATCCCGTACTGTGACGGCGGAAAAGCCTCTGCGCAAGAGGAATTGCGCCCTGCGGGTGCGTTCGGCCGGGTCCGTTGTGCCTGCAGAGCCATAGCGGCGGCGCAATTGGGCGGCAGCGGAATCAGTCCAATCGATCTGGGCCGATTCCAGCAGGCTGCGAATGCGTGCATCCGGCAAGCCGTGGCTTTTCAGCTCGGCGCGCAGGCGCATGGGACCGTAACCTTGCGCTGAGCGGTTGCGGATCAGCGCTTCGGCAAAGCGATCGTCGTCCTGGCAATGCTGCTGGCCGAGGCGGTCCAGCGCCTCACAGGCTTCATCGTCGGCGTAGCCGCTGCGATCCAGCTTCTGGCGCAATTCTCGGCGAGAGTGTTCACGGCGTACGAGCAGGCCGAGCGCCTTGTTGTAGGCGCTGGGTCTCTCCGTGGTTTTATCGCTAGATTTGCGTTTCATGTGCAACAGATGATTACTCGACGCCAGTCGTGATCTATCTGGGAACGCCAGCCCCAGCTCGACCTAAAACATGCCGAGTTAAAACTCGACACTCCCTGGGATGACGTCTTGGGCAGATCAAAAAACCTTGTAAATCTGCCCCGTCTGCTCCCCTTCTACACTATGCAGGCGTTTTTCGCTCATGCTCAGGCTTCTTCCAGGGCTTCGTCGGAAGAAGCCATGGCACCGCTGCTGTTCACCAGCAAGCGTGCGCGCAACTCGCGATCGATCTCGTCGGTGATGGCGGCGTTGTCGCGGAGGAACTGGCGCACGTTTTCCTTGCCCTGCCCGATGCGCTCGCCCTTGTAGCTGTACCAGGCGCCTGACTTGTCGATCAGGTTTTCCTTCACACCCAGTTCGATGATTTCGCCTTCGCGCGAGGAACCTTCGCCATAGAGGATTTCGAACTCGGCCTGGCGGAATGGCGGCGCCACCTTGTTCTTCACCACTTTCACGCGGGTCTCCGAACCGATGATTTCCTCGCCCTTCTTCACTGCACCAATGCGACGGATATCCAGGCGCACGGAGGCGTAGAACTTCAACGCGTTACCGCCCGTCGTGGTTTCCGGGCTGCCGAACATCACGCCGATCTTCATGCGGATCTGATTGATGAAGATCACTAGGCAATTCGATTTCTTGATATTGGCGGTGAGCTTGCGCAATGCCTGGCTCATCAGGCGGGCATGCAGGCCGACATGGGAATCGCCCATTTCGCCTTCGATTTCGGCCTTGGGCGTGAGCGCAGCGACCGAGTCGACCACCACGATATCCACGGCGCCGGAGCGCACCAGCATGTCAGCGATTTCCAGCGCCTGCTCGCCCGTGTCGGGCTGCGACACCAACAGGTCGTCCACATTCACGCCCAGCTTCTGCGCATAGGTCGGATCGAGCGCATGCTCGGCGTCGACGAAGGCCGCGGTACCACCATTCTTCTGGCAGTTGGCGATCACCTGCAGGGTGAGCGTGGTTTTACCGGAGGATTCCGGGCCGTAGATCTCGATCACACGGCCGCGCGGCAGGCCACCGACGCCCAGTGCGATATCCAAGCCCAACGAACCGGTGGAAATGGTTTCGATGTTGTCGTCGGTGCGGTCGCCCAGGCGCATGACAGCGCCTTTGCCGAATTGCTTCTCAATCTGGCCGAGGGCGGAAGCCAGCGCCTTGCGCTTGTTGTCATCCATCGTCTTGATTCCGGTCGTAAGTGGTCGAGGCATGCATCGTCCTCCGTTCCCGTCTCACGGGTTGGGATCGATGCGGAGTCCAAGTATCCCACATCGGTCAAGCCGAACAGTTGGTCAATTTCTACTCAATTTGTCAGCATCTCGCGAACACCGATGAGCGCTTCGGCCACGGTTTGTCGCCGCACCGCCTCACGATCACCCGCGAAATGAAACAACCTGGCACGCGCCTCGCTGTCGCGGCGTTTCCAACCGATCCACACGGTGCCGACAGGTTTCTGTGGCGTACCGCCAGTGGGTCCGGCAATGCCCGTGACCGCCACCGCCACGCTGGCCCCGAAACGATCCATGACACCGGCCACCATCTCCAGCACGGTTTCCTCGCTCACTGCGCCATAGCGCTCCAGCGTCTCCCGCCGAACACCCAGCAACGATGTTTTGGCCGCATTGCTGTAACTGACCACACCCCCGTCGAACCAGGCAGAGCTGCCAGACAGATCGGTCAGTATCTTGGCGATCCAGCCGCCGGTACACGATTCGGCGGTAACCAGGGTGTACTGATGATGCTGCACCGCTTCGACGACGCGTTGCGCCAGCTCTCGCAGGTCATCATCGGCCGTGTTTGGGGTGACGTACATGGTGAAATGTGCTCGCTTTGAATTATCCGCTGCAAGCCTGACCGACAGAAGCCGGTGGAAGCTTGAGATCAGGCGATGGATCCGGCACCAGCAATGGCATGTTGTTCAGCATGCCGTGCCATTGCCCATGATCGGGAGCACACAGGATTTTCTGCCACAAGTCACTGTCATCAATGACATAGTAGGTTGAGGGTTCGGCACCACCTCCAAGAAGCAGCGCTGTACGCTTGGCCAGTGCGGCATCCAGCACTGTCTCATTCATTCGAGAGAGATAACCGATGTTCACACTCAGGCCATCGCGTGCCGCCTGCAAGGTAAGCATTCGGTAGTCCTGACTCCATCCCACCAGGATATTGGGCAACGTGCGGGGTTTGATGAAGACAAAATGGCGATATTGCTTGTCCAGCAATATCCATTGCGGCGAGCCGAGCCGGGGAATGCCAACAGTTCGCTGCTTGAGTTCGCGCTGCAACTTCATGGCCACCGTCGATAGATCCGCACATTGCAAAATGAACGCAACCAAGAGAACAACTCGGGCGTATTGGGTATCGAAACCCGAAATCACCGCGGCCATCACCATAAATAAGCACAAATACCACAGAGGCCAGATCATGCGACCGGCCCCGCGGAACACATGTGCCGCGTAATCCAATGGATCAGGCCAATGGAAAGCAAAAAGCAAGTGCGGCCCGACGTAGACGCGATCGCCCATCGCATAGATCAGTAACATGAGCGACACCAACAACATTGGCCGCACTGCGCCGGACCATCCTGGCGACATCCGCTTGCCCAGTGCAAGAAAAACCAGTGCAATGACCGAAAGCACCAGATAACCCAAGCCAAAATAGCCGAATCCGTCCCCCAACTGCAGAGCTATTCCCAGCGATTCGAACTTGCTGCATGGGATGATGTGGGACCATGGATCCCCCACGCAAAAACCCGACCATATGGGAAACGCTAAATTAGTGTACGAGCGGACGTTCAGTGGAACCACCGCCTCATGAACAAAATAACCCGCAGACCACATCGCCAGTACGATGCTGAACATCACTGCGAGCACATAGCCCAGCATCGCCGGCAGCCGCATGGAGCGAATGCGCACATGATGAAAGAGGCACGCAAGCCACAATGCTGAGGTCATAACCAGCAGATAGGCATGAACCAGCGCGGCAAAAAGCAGCAAAGCCCACCACGCTGTAGTGCGCAGGTGTTTATCCAGGCCCAGATAGATCGCCGCCAACAATATCCATTGCGCCGACAGCGCAGGGTGCATGTAAATGCGTACCAAAAAAATCGCTGCAGTGGTGAAAAAAAAGCACCCGAACAACCTCAGCCAAACATCCTCGGACAGACGTTCCATCAGGCGGTAACCGAACCACGCCTGCATCACGAAGCAAAACAGCACCCAGATGCCGAAGTACTGAAAGTCGAGGGAAAGCCAGCCACGCCAGAGCTTGAAGAAAAAAGCCGCGACGGGAATGGAATCCGACATGACGATAGTGCCAGGCGCATCGCTGCCATACTCGGGATTGGCGCCCAATGGCCATTGCCACCACGACGTATGTCGAAAATAGCTCCACCCCAAATAGTGTGCCGGCGTGTCACCGCCCGTCATCAGCCAGCCGATATGCGTCGGTGAAACAACGTGGGCGCCGCCCATGGCGGCAAACACAAGCACGCCAATCAAAACCACAGCCATCACCTGGACACCCTTGGGAGGCATGTTGTTTGTCATCGTCAAAGGTTCCCCCGGACCGAACATCCGATACCCAATGGTACGGAATTTAACGCCCATGAAGCAGCGTTTGCGTCCAAATAGGCAAAGCAGCGCATCCATGCGAAACTTTCACGTTTTCCCAGCTAGCCATTGTTGCATCCGCCCATCCTCTACGCTATCGCATGAATCAAGAAGATCTGAACCTGCATACCCCCTTGATGCGCCAATACCTCGCGACCAAGGCCGCACATCCCGATGTGCTGCTATTTTTCCGCATGGGGGATTTCTACGAACTGTTCTATGACGACGCTCGCAAGGCGGCGCGCTTGATGGACATAACGCTGACGCAGCGAGGACAGTCGGCGGGGCAGCCCATTCCGATGGCGGGCGTGCCGTATCACGCAGTTGAAAATTACCTGGCCAAGCTGGTGCGGCTGGGGGAGTCGGTAGCGATCTGCGAACAGATTGGCGATCCGGCGCTGGCCAAGGGACCGGTGGACCGCAAAGTGGTGCGCATCGTCACGCCGGGCACGGTCACCGATGCCGCTTTGTTGGAAGAACGGCGCGACAACCTTTTGCTGGCGATTGCCGCCGGTGCGCATGGTAGCTACGGATTGGCCTGGGTCGATCTTGCCAGCGGCCGTTTCCTGCTGAGCGAAGTGTCCAATGCCGAAGCGCTTGCTGCTGAGCTGGCGCGCTTGCAGCCGGCCGAAACACTGGTGGACGAAGATGTGGCATGGCCGAAACTAGTGAGTTCCCTGCCCAGCTTGCGCAAGCGTCCACCGTGGCACTTCGATAGCGATGCGGCTCGGCGCGAACTCAACCGCTTCTTCGGCACGCGCGACCTCGGTGGCTTCGGCGTGGACAACATGCCACTGGCGATTGCCGCCGCCGGTTGTCTGCTTGGTTACGTGGGAGAAACGCAAAAGAGTACGTTGCCACACCTTTCCGGCATGTCGGTGGAAAGCGCCAGCGAAACGATCGCGCTGGACGCCGCCACTCGCCGCAACCTGGAGCTGGATACGCACCCCAGCGGACGCACCGAATACACACTGCTCGGCGTGCTGGATGAAACGGTGACACCCATGGGCGCACGCTTGATGCGGCGGTGGCTGAATCGCCCGCTGCGCTCGCGCGAGATCTTGCGTCGACGCCACCAGGCGATCGGCGCCTTGATCGAAACGCATCGTTACGAGAGCCTGCGCGATCAGTTGCGCGGCATTGGCGACCTGGAACGCATCCTAGCTCGCGTAGCATTGCGTTCGGCACGTCCGCGTGACCTGTCTACCTTGCGCGATGGTCTTGCCGCGGCTCCGGCTTTGCGCGATTCAGTTGCCGCGCTCGACAGCCCGCTACTGCATGCGCTGATCGATGGCATCGGCGATCATGGCGTGACGGCCGAGCTGCTCAAGCGAGCCATCATCGAACAACCGCCCGTGTTGTTGCGCGACGGCGGCATCATTGCCAATGGTTACGATGCCGAGCTGGATGAACTGCGCCGCCTGTCCACCCACGCCGATCAATACCTGATCGAACTCGAAGAGCGCGAGAAAGCTGCCAGCGGCATCCCCACGCTGAAAGTCGGCTACAACCGCGTACACGGCTATTACATCGAGATCAGCAAGGGCCACGCGGACAAGGCACCCACGCACTACACACGTCGCCAAACCACCAAAAACGCCGAGCGTTACATCACCGAAGAATTGAAGACCTTCGAGGACAAGGTGCTGTCGGCCAAGGAACGCTCGCTGATGCGCGAACGTGCTCTGTACGAAGCACTGCTGGACACGCTCACCGAACAGCTCGAACCACTCAAGCACGCCGCAGCCGCCATGGCTGAACTCGATGTGCTGTGCGCGCTTGCCGAACGCGCCGAAGCGCTGGACTGGAGTGCGCCCGAACTCACCGACGTAGCTGGCATCGCAATCGAACGCGGGCGCCATCCGGTGGTGGAAAAGGTTCGCGAAGAGCCGTTTGAGCCCAATGACCTGATGCTGGACGACAACCGTCGCATGCTAGTGATTACCGGCCCGAACATGGGCGGTAAATCGACTTATATGCGACAGAACGCACTGATCGTGCTGCTGGCACATATCGGCAGTTACGTACCAGCCAAGTCTGCGACCATCGGACCGACCGACCGCATCTTCACGCGTATCGGCGCGGGCGACGATCTTTCGCGCGGCCAGTCCACTTTCATGGTGGAAATGAGCGAGACCGCCAATATTCTTCACAACGCCACGCCACAAAGTCTGGTGCTGATGGATGAAGTCGGGCGCGGCACCAGCACCTATGACGGCCTCGCACTCGCTCGCGCCGCAGCCGTTCATCTTGCTGCGTCCAGCTGTGCTTATACGCTGTTCGCCACGCATTATTTCGAGCTGACGGAACTAGCTTCCGAATATGGGACCATCGCCAATGTGCACCTCGACGCGGTCGAATACGGCGAGCAGTTGGTGTTTATGCATGCGGTGAAGGAAGGCCCGGCCAACCGCAGCTTCGGCCTGCAGGTCGCCGCGCTGGCTGGCTTGCCCAAAGGGGTGATCGCCGACGCTCGACGCACCCTGGCGAAATTGGAGCGTGGCATGCATGCACATGTTGCGGCACCGGCTGCAACGGCACCTGCATCGCCGCAGCTTGGATTGTTTGCGGCAATGCCGTCCGTGGTCGAGCGAGTGCTGGAAAGCATGGATCTGGATGCGATGACACCGCGGGAAGCACTTGAGGCGCTTTATCGGTTGAAGGCGCTTTCCTGAAGAGCAAGACGCCAAGGAACGACCGCAACATAAGTCTGAGCAACCCTACGCCCGCCCTTCTTTGCCATCCTGAGATAACCCGCATCTCAGGATGGCAATGCTTCGTAACGACTGACTTCATCGAAGCTTTACGCGACAAACACAAAACTGAAACACTAGCTTCGGCTAATCATTGTCGTGGCATGACACGCGAACGCACGCATCGAACTCGATTCATTTCACTTTGCGCAAATTCGCTGCACAGCAGCATCACCAGCATCTTTTGATCATTCATTTGGTGATAGCTTGTGGCTATGGCAAGCATTGGAAAAATCGAATTCCCGTGACGGCTGCATCTGCGTAGATTGGCTCGGGTAGCTAGCCGACGCCAGCCACTGACTCCATTGCAAGGAAGGAATCATCGTGAGCAGCGACCGCAGTATCCGCATGATCACCTGCAACACGCCAGCTCACTACAAAAGCGTTAGCGTTGTTGCCAGCGTACTGCTGACACACGACTATCTGCTCATCAACAAGCGAATGCATCACTGAATGTCATGAAGTAAGAGCCATTCTATCTATCGATACTTGGACTTCAGACTGGACCACGTAGCTGGACGCTAATGACCAAAGGTGGAGAACACATGTCAATCGTAGCAAAATGCCCGTTCACCCACGTCGCCGGTGGCGGCGCGACTAATCAGGACTGGTGGCCCAACCCATTGCGTTTGGACCTCCTGCATCAACACTCTGCCAAGTCCAATCCTCTCGGCAAGCAGTTCAACTACGCCGAAGAGTTCAAAAAGCTGGACTATCAAGCACTGAAGAAAGACCTGCGCGGCCTGATGACCGATTCGCAAGACTGGTGGCCGGCCGATTTCGGCCACTATGGCCCGCAATTCATCCGCATGTCCTGGCATGCTGCCGGCACCTACCGCATCGCCGATGGCCGTGGTGGTGGTGGTCGCGGCCAGCAACGCTTCGCGCCGCTCAATAGTTGGCCGGACAACGTCAATATCGACAAATCGCGCCGTCTGCTATGGCCCATCAAGCAAAAGTATGGTCAGAAGATTTCTTGGGCGGACCTGCTGATCCTCGCCGGCAACGTCGCACTGGAAACGATGGGTTTTCGTACCTTCGGTTTCGCTGGTGGCCGCGAAGACACCTGGGAACCGGACGAGGACGTCAACTGGGGCGATATCCAGAAAAAATGGCTGGGTGATCGCCGTGATCCCCAAACCAATGAACTGCCCCAGCCGTTTGGCGCCAACGAACTGGGGCTGATCTACGTCAATCCGGAAGGCCCCGGCGGCAAGCCGGACCCGCTTGCTGCCGCCCATGAAATCCGCACTACCTTCGGCCGTATGGCGATGAACGATGAGGAGACCGTCGCGCTGATCGCAGGCGGCCACAGCTTCGGCAAGACCCATGGCGCCGCACCAGAATCTCACAAAGGTCCGGAGCCCGAAGCCGCCCCGATCGAACAGCAAGGCATGGGCTGGAAGAGCAACTTCGGCAGCGGCGTGGCCGGCGATGCGGTGGGCAGTGGCCTAGAAGTGACCTGGACCACCACACCTGCTCAATGGAGCAACAACTTCCTCGAAAATCTGTTCAAGTACGACTGGGAACTGACCAAGTCGCCAGGCGGCGCCCATCAATGGGTCGCCAAGGGTGCCCAGGCCATCATCCCGGATGCGCACGACAAGTCGAAGAAGCGCCTGCCGATGATGCTGACCACCGACCTCTCGCTGCGTTTCGACCCCGCTTACGAGAAGATCTCGCGCCGTTTCCTGGAGAATCCGCAAGCGTTCGCCGAAGCCTTTGCCCGCGCATGGTTCAAGCTCACGCATCGCGACATGGGACCGCGCGCACGCTACCTTGGCCCGGAAGTGCCGAAGGAAGAACTGATCTGGCAAGATCCGATTCCTGCCGTCCATGACAAGCTGATCGACGATGCGGACGTGGCCGCACTCAAGGCCAAGGTGCTCGCCTCGGGACTCAGCGTGTCCGAACTGGTCAGCACGGCGTGGGCATCGGCTTCCACGTTCCGCGGCTCGGACAAGCGCGGTGGCGCCAATGGCGCACGCATTCGACTGGCTCCGCAGAAGGATTGGGACGCCAACGAGCCGACTCATTTAGCCAAGGTGCTGAAGACGTTCGAAGGTATCCAGGCTGAGTTCAACACTGCAGCCACCGGCGGCAAGAAGATATCGCTGGCCGACCTGATCGTGCTGGCCGGCAACGCTGGCATCGAGAAAGCGGCAAAGGATGCTGGCGTCAACGTGACGGTGCCGTTTAGTCCGGGCCGCAACGATGCCACCGCGGAACAGACCAATGTGGAATCGATCGGCGTGCTGGAGCCGCTAGCCGATGGCTTCCGCAATTACCTCAAGGGTGAATTCGCCGTACCTGCCGAGCACCTGCTGGTCGACAAGGCACAATTGCTCACGCTCAGCGCGCCCGAGATGACCGTGCTGGTGGGTGGACTGCGTGTCCTGAACGTCAACCACAAGCAATCCAAGCATGGTGTGTTCACCAAGCGACCCGGCGTGTTGACCAATGACTTCTTCGTCAACCTGCTGGACATGGGTACGGAGTGGAAGCCCACCGCCAGTTCGCGAGATGTGTTCGAAGGACACGATCGCAAGACGAGCGACCTCAAGTGGACCGGCACCCGCGTGGACCTCATCTTTGGCTCAAACTCGCAGCTTCGAGCCTTGGCCGAGGTCTACGGCAGTGCGGATGCAAAAGAAAGGTTCGTGCATGATTTCGTTGCCGCTTGGACCAAGGTGATGGACCTTGATCGGTTTGATCTGGCGTAACGTCTACTTGCAAACCTGAAGAAATGCCTTAAGCGCCGCAGCACAGTCTGTGGCGCTACGGTGACCAAAATGACAAGGCAAAACGGAGACGAACTAAGCATTCCTCCAGAAGTGACAAATGCACTGCCACTCCTGATGCGTTGGATCGCTGGCATACCCTTTCCTGTCCCGATCTTTGACCATGTCCAAACGAAACGATGCCTCGCTGACGTCTCTCTATCATCGGGTGGAAGATTATTTCTTCACCTCGATCAGCCAGAGATATCACCATTTCAATGATTGCGCGTCCGCTTACCTTACTGGCGTCGAGGCAGCGAGCCTCAATCTGTTGATCGTGAAACAGCCGAGCGCTTATATCGACTCTGTCCTCAAAGACGGCATTCGATATCGGTACACAGTCCGAGTTTCAGGGCAGAGGATACGCCAGTGCCCTGATTCAACATGCACTAGTACAAGCCAAGTCACGCAACGTCGCGCTGTGCTTTCTGGAAGCATCAGCCGACGGGGCTTCCATCTATAGAAGGTCTGGATTTTCTGAGCTTTTCGACTACGCCGCATTCCATCGTCAGTGATCGAATCCATTTGCAGTTTGCCGTCACCATCGTCAAGGGGATGTTCGTGGTGAATGTGACGCCAGTCGGGGAGCGGTGGATGATCCGGCTCACCCTTGCAGCGAGTCGTAATACTCGGCAAATGATGAGGGTGCAGCAAGACTTGTTCAGTGTTGCTTTAGCCGTCGCAATTCCCGACGCTCCTACTTATTGGGCCGCGTCGGTGGACGATTCAAACCGGCAAAGCCAGACATCTGCGCGAACTTCGATCAATGCATCGTGTGTCGCCTGTTTCATGGGTGGCATTATCAGGCTAATGAACCGGCGTGGCATACACATAACGTGCAAGGCCAGGCAAGCAAGCGTAGCAGTGCGCTCAGGACATCCTTTCAAAACAAAGGCGGCCACAGGTTAGCGGCTGCCTTTGTCGGCGTTCAAAAACTATGGTGTCGCGGTACGCGTCAGCCCACCAGTACACGATTCAACCGCTGCACAAAGGCCGCCGGGTCAGCCAACTGCGCACCGGCCGCGATCTCGGCCTGTTCAAGCAACAGGCTGGCAAGATCTCTTGCCCTGGCTTCATCGCTTTCCGCTTCGACACGTTTGAGTAACGCGTGCTGCGGATTGATTTCCAGCGTCGGCTTGCTCGATGGCATGTCGTGGCCAGCTTCGCGCAGCAGGCGTGCAAGATGCGGGGCCATCTCGTAATCGGACAAAGCTAGGCACGAGGGCGAATCGGTAAGGCGTGCGGAAACCCGCACATCACCTACGCGATCGCCGAGCAAATCCTTGAGCTTTTTGAGCAGTGGCTCGGCGGCCTTGCTGACTTCTTCCTGCTGCTTCTTGCCTTCTTCATCCAGCGGCAGTTCGCCTTTGGCGACGTTGCGCAGTTTCTTGCCGGCGTACTCGGTAAGGCTGCCGATCATCCATTCATCGATACGGTCGGACATCAGCAGCACTTCAATGCCCTTGGCCTTGAAGGCTTCCAGTTGCGGGCTGCCGACAGCCGCGGCGTAGCTGTCGGCAGTGATATACCAGATCTCGTCCTGGCCGACCGCCATGCGGCCGATGTAATCATCCAGCGACACCTTCTGTGCACTGCCCTCGCCCTTGGTCGACGCAAAGCACAGCAACTTGGCGATGCGCTCGCGGTTGGCGTGGTCTTCGGCAATGCCTTCCTTGAGCGTATTGCCGAATGCCTTGTAGAAGGTTTCGAACTTTTCGGGCTCGTCCTTGGCCAGTTTTTCGATCAAGTCGAGCACGCGCTTCACGCAAGCGGCCTTGATGCGCTCGAGCTGGCGGTTCTGTTGCAGGATTTCGCGGCTCACGTTCAGCGGCAGGTCGTCCGCATCTACTACGCCGCGCACGAAGCGCAGGTAGTTAGGCAACAGTTCTTCGGCCGCATCCATGATGAAGACGCGCTTGATGTAAAGCTTCAGCCCCTTGCGCTCATCGCGTCCTCCCATCATCAGCTCGAACGGCGGCTGCGATGGAAGGTAAAGCAACGTGGTAAAGCTCTGGCTGCCTTCCACGCGGTTATGCGTCCAGGCCAGCGCATCGTTGAAATCGTGGCCGAGCGACTTGTAGAAACTCTGGTAATCCTCGTTGCTGATCTCGCTTTTGGGCTTGGTCCACAACGCCGAGGCAGCGTTGACGATTTCCCACTCGTCGGTGGGCTTGTCATCCTTCTCCATCGGCATGCGGATCGGAAAAGCGACATGATCCGAATAACGCGTAATCAGTGAACGCAATTGCCAGCGCTTGAGGAATTCGTCCTCGTCGGCCTTCAGATGCAATACGACAGCCGTACCACGCTCAGGCAGATCAACCGGTTCCAGCGAATACTCGCCCTTGCCGTCGCTTTCCCACTTCACGCCGTCGCTGGCGAGAGCACCGGCGCGCCGACTCAGCACTGTCACTCTGTCCGCTACCACGAAGGCCGAATAGAAGCCCACGCCGAACTGGCCGATCAGGCGTGCATCGCTCTTCTGCTCCGTGCTCATTGCCTCAAGGAAACGGCGCGTGCCGGAGCTGGCAATGGTGCCGATATTGGCTACGACTTCCTCGCGACTCATGCCTACCCCGTTGTCACGCACGGTAATGGTGCGTGCGGCCGGATCCCAGCTCACGTCGATATGCAGTTCGGCATCGCCAGCAAGCAGCTCAGGTTTAGCGATGGATTCAAAACGCAATTTGTCGCAGGCATCGGAGGCATTGGAAATCAGCTCACGCAGGAAGATTTCCTTGTGCGAATACAGGGAGTGCGTCACCAGGTGCAGCACCTGGGCGACTTCGGCTTCGAATTTGCAGGTTTCGGCGATAGTCATGGTCTGATTGAAAAGGTCAGGTCAATGGAGTGGAGAAGACTTAAGTTCCTCTCCCCAAAGGGGAGAGGGAAAAACCAATGGCATCACACCTGCTTTTGCAATGCGGCGATGCGCTCTTCCAGCGGCGGATGGCTCATGAACAGGCGTTTCAACCCCTGCGCCAGCGGACCGGAGATACCGAAAGCCGCCATCGTCTTGGGCAAGGTGCTTTCACCGTGATTAAGCTGCAGGCGCTGCAAGGCGGAGATCATCGCACCACGCCCCGCCAGTTTGGCGCCGGCCGCATCGGCGCGGAATTCGCGCCAGCGCGAGAAGGCCATCACGATCATCGAGGCAAATAGGCCGAACACGAGTTGCAGCACCATCACGCAAACGAAGTAGCCCATACCACCGCCCTCGCGGTTATCGCGTCCACCGGAAAGCCAGCTATCCACCAGACGGCCCACGATGCGCGCTGCCAGGATCACCAGCGTATTGACCACGCCCTGGATCAGGGTGAGGGTCACCATGTCGCCATTGGCAACGTGGCCGATTTCATGGCCAAGCACTGCCGACACTTGCTCGCGATCCATCTGCTGCAACAGGCCGGTGCTCACGGCCACCAGCGAGCTGTTTTTGGTCATGCCCGTGGCGAAGGCGTTCATTTCTGGCGCATCGTAGATCGCCACCTCCGGCATACCGATGCCAGCGTTCTGCGCGTGACGGCGTACCGTGTCCATTAGCCAGCGCTCGGCTTCGTTCTGCGGCTGCTCGATCACCCGGGCACGGGTGGACATCTTGGCCATCCACTTGGACATGGCCAGCGAGATAAAGGCACCGCCCATGCCGAACACGGCGGCATAGATCAACAGCCCTCCCATGCCGCCGTAGCCATGCATGGCCGCCCATTGATCGACGCCGAACAGACGGCAGACGATGCTCAGCAGGAACAGGACGGCAATATTGGTAAGCAGAAAAAGTGCGATGCGTCGCATAACTCTCCTTGATCGGTCACACCAAACGGAACCATAGTAATCCGGACCCAGAGGTTCGGGCAAAAACCACCTTTTCAAGGCATAAGCGTATTTAGCTGGCATGTCGTAGGCAGCATGGTCAGCTTCCGTAAAATAAACAGATGAGTTACCGCGGACGCTTTGCCCCCTCGCCCACTGGTCTTCTGCATGCCGGCTCCCTGGTTGCCGCTGTGGGAAGTTGGCTGTGTGCCCGGCATGCAGGCGGTCCATGGCTGGTGCGGATGGAAGATATCGATCCGCCCCGCGAGCTGGCCGGTTCCGCCAACGCCATTCTCGCCGCCTTGCCCGCGTTCGGGCTGGTCGCCGACGGGCCTGTCATCTATCAATCATCCCGTATCGCCGCCTACGATGCGGCATTCGAGCAATTGTGTCGTGATGATCGGGTGTTTCCTTGTTGGTGCAGCCGCAGCGATCTGGCGGCAGGCGGCGGATTGCACCGCGACGGGCACTGCATTGCGCCAGCCGATCCTAGACGTGCTCCGGCCTGGCGCATTCGTGTGCCGGACGAAGACATTCATTTCATCGATGCCCTGCAAGGCCCGCAAAGCCAGCGCTTGCGTGATGCGGTCGGCGATTTTGTGGTCCGCCGGGTGGAGGGTTTCTATTCCTACCAATTGGCCTGCGTAGTGGACGATGCATGGCAAGGCATCACCGACGTGGTCCGCGGCAGCGATTTGCTCG
Organism: Dyella sp. M7H15-1; assembly: GCF_004114615.1. Lineage (NCBI taxonomy): Bacteria > Pseudomonadati > Pseudomonadota > Gammaproteobacteria > Lysobacterales > Rhodanobacteraceae > Dyella > Dyella sp. M7H15-1. The sequence goes on along the minus strand of NZ_CP035300.1, from coordinate 800,335 downwards.
ACTCCACGCCACGTCAGATCTGGTTGCAGCATTGCCTGGGGTTGTCGACACCGCGTTACCTGCATTTGCCGCTAGTACTGGACAGTGAAGGCCGCAAGTTATCGAAGTCCGAATACTCGCTTGAGGTTGATCCCACCCACCCCCTCCCCGCCCTGCGACATGCTCTGTCCTTTCTTGGCCTGGCACCGGATGAAAAGGCCCGCGATGCGCCCAGTCTGCTCGATGCGACACTTGCACATTTCGACCCGCAAAATTTGCCGCAATGCAGCGATCATCGCGTGACGTAACCCGGTATAAAGATCGGCACGCAGTCGAAGCATGTTCGTGATACCGAGAACCGATATTCTTTCATGATGTCTGCGTATAACCCCAAGTTGTCCCACATAGGGTGCGGCAACTTCCCATGCAGACAATCAAGGAGATCGGTTCATGACACAGCGTACGGCATTGGTTACTGGCGGCACCGGCGGTATCGGCACTGCAATCGTGCGCCATCTGGTCAAGCAGGGACATCGCGTGGCCACCAACTACCGCGACGAAGCAAAGGCTGAGGTCTGGCGCAAGACTATGAAGGACGAGGGCATCGAAGTTTGTCTGGTGGCCGGCGACGTGGCCGATCCGACATCATGCGAAGACATGATTAACGCCATTCACCACCAATGCGGTCCGATCGAGATCCTGGTCAACAACGCCGGCATCACCCGCGACGCCACCTTCCACAAAATGACCTACCAGCAGTGGGTGGATGTGATGAACACCAACCTCAACGCCTGCTTCAACGTCACCCGTCCGGTGATCGAGGACATGCGCACCCGCAAGTGGGGCCGCATCGTGCAGATCAGCTCCATTAACGGTCAGAAGGGCCAGTACGGCCAGGCCAACTACGCCGCCGCCAAGGCCGGCATGCACGGCTTCACCATCTCGCTGGCGCAGGAAAACGCGCGCTTCGGCATCACGGTGAACACGGTCTCGCCCGGTTACGTGGCTACCGACATGGTCATGGCCGTGCCGGAAGAAGTGCGCGAAAAGATCGTGGCGCAGATTCCGGTGGGGCGGCTGGGCAAGCCGGAAGAAATCGCCCACGCGGTCACCTTCTTCACCACCGATGAAGCGAGTTGGATCACCGGCGCGAACCTGTCAATCAACGGTGGTCACTACATGGGCTGGTAACAACTCCACCCAAAAGGATGGGAGGCGCAACGCCTCCCATCCCTCAGAAGGTGAAGCGCACACCGAGCATGGCCACGAACTGATGCCTAGTGGAAGACGGTGTGCCGTTTTGGGAGTCCCCTACCGAAGCCACCGCATCAACGATGGCAGTCACGCCACTCATCATGCCAAGCGTCTTGCCCCCTGCATGCTGGTACCCCTGCACGGCGTAGAACGCCACGTACTTTGACAACGTATAGAGTTGTCCGGTTGAAAACTGATGGTAAAGCGCCGGAGTACGCACACCATTGCGTGCCACTTCCGCGGTATAGCTGTATCCACCTGCCAGGGTGAATGATGGTGTTATCGCATAAGTGGAGATAAGACCGACCGTGTTGAACACGGCCGTTTCCCTGAAAAGCGACGTCGCCGCAGCCGGCCGGTATTGGACATTCGAATAACTAAGGCCAACCATTCCCTTGCCGTCCGTGTAACGCGCTGCCGTGGCGAGTATTCGCGAGTTGTCCGCCGAGTTGTACCCCTTATTGATGGGCGCGTTGTTGGCGTAAGTGGCAATCGCCCTGCTCTCCTGGATATGGTTAAGTCCGATATATCCCGTCGACCAGGAGAAAGCTTGATAGTCGTAGCGCACGGCGGCGCTCAAGGTGGTGCCGCGCGAAAAACGCCCTGTCGATCCATCCATGCCGTACTGTACGCCTGCTTGCCAACCACCGAGTTTTGGTAGCGTGTAGGTCAGCGAATTGTTCAAGCGCAACGTCGCATCCATCGCGTCGACATCACCAGGGTGAGCGCCCGTGGCGGCCGTCAATGCAGGGGCCAGGCCAAGCGCGCCGGTGTATTGGAAGTACGGTGTGTATTGACGGCCCGCACTCAACGTGCCGTATGACTTGTTGCTTACTCCGACAAATGCCTGGCGATTGAACAAATAACCGGGCGTACCGAATTTCCCGGTAATCGCATCGAAACCGCTCTCCAGCCGGAACAAGGCTTGCGTGTCGGCACCTAGCTCCGCACTTCCACGCACACCGACTCTATTGGCCGTCAGACTGCCCTGGCTGATATAGATGTTCGAACGGCCTCGTTGATTGTTTGCATAGGCTTTCGCCACATCAAGCACGCCATAAAGCGCGATGGACGTTTTTTCGGAGGGATGAAATGCCACTTCCGCCGACGCCTTTGACGTAACAACAACGAACGAAAGTGCGATGCCGATGCAGGCAGGTTTGATGCGGCAGGTGAAATAGTCCCTTTTCATCTTTGTGTCCTCTACTCAATATGTCCAGGCATGTTGCTTATACGTGGGCGCGTATTTTTCATCGAAATGTCACGATCAACGAAAAGTCAAAGCAGCATCGTTGCCGTATCCATCACGGATTGCAGTCAGACTTACCCACAAAGAGATGTAGGAAGGAGCGTGACGCAATGCTGCCCTGCCACAAAAAGGTTTGTTTCGGCCTGAGAACTGGACCAGAGATAGCAGCGGCTCGGCCACCTAGGCGCCTTTGTATAAACCGGAAACCTTCGAATTCAGTGTGCCAGTCCCGAACACATGCCATGTCGCATTGGCAAGACGCACGCGCAGCAAATATGGCGCAAGGGCGCAATGGATGCCGTCATCCCAACATTGACGTCACTGTAACGTCGGGATATAGAAAAAAATCCACCCCCAAGAACAGTCCATCGTGACAAGGACCCTCATCATGTACAACGATACATCGCCGGTACACAACGCTTCGGCGACCCGCCCCATGACACCAACCCGCAAGCGGTTCGCCATCATGGCACTGCTGTTCATAACGGTGGTCATCAACTATCTCGATCGCAGCAATCTTTCGATCGCCGCACCTGAATTGTTCCGCGAACTCGACATTGATCCCGTGCACGCAGGACTGGTATTTTCTGCATTCGGCTGGACCTACGCGCTGATGCAGATTCCGGGGGGCTGGCTGGTCGACCGGGTTTCGCCGCGAGTGCTCTATGCGGTGGCACTTATTCTATGGTCCACTGCCACCGTGCTGCTGGGGTTTGCTGGATCGTTCGTCGCATTGTTCGTCCTTCGCCTGGCCGTGGGCGCGCTTGAGGCGCCGGCATATCCCATCAACAATCGTGTCGTGACGGCATGGTTCCCAACACGCGAACGCGCCACGGCGATTGGTTTCTACACCTCGGGGCAATTTGTTGGGCTTGCATTTCTCACGCCCGTGCTCGCGTGGCTGTTGACGACCATAGGCTGGCACATGGTATTCGTCGCCACCGGCCTTGCGGGCATCGTCTGGGGCGTGCTTTGGTACGCCATCTATCGCGAACCTCGGGCTTTCCGTGGTATTAATGTGGCGGAGATCGAAGTGATTCGCGGCGGCGGTGGTTTGGTCGATCTCGACACTACGCAGAACGCAGCCACGAAAAAGTCGCCATCAACCTGGCGCGACCTTGCATTCGTGCTGAGCCGGCGTAAGCTGTGGGGCATTTATATCGGCCAGTTTGCCGTCAATTCGACACTCTGGTTCTTTCTCACCTGGTTCCCGACCTACCTGGTGAAATATCGTGGCATGGACTTCATCAAATCTGGCTTTCTTGCGTCACTGCCGTTCCTGGCCGCATTCGTGGGGGTGGTGAGTTCGGGCCTGCTGTCGGACTGGCTGGTCCGCAAAGGCGTTTCGCAAGGTACCGCACGCAAGCTGCCGATCATCTCGGGGCTGCTCATCTCGGCGTCCATCATCGGCGCCAATTATGCGCCATCGACCGAATGGGTCATCGTATTCATGTCCATTGCATTCTTTGGCAATGGCTTCGCGTCGATCACCTGGTCGCTTGTGTCTGGGCTTGCTCCCGCACGACTGATTGGACTGACGGGTGGCGTATTCAACCTGATTGGCAATCTTGCCGCCGTGGTCACGCCCTTGATGATTGGTTTCCTGGTAAATGGCGCGGACTTTTCGCGCGCTATCACCTACATCGCAACAATGGCCGTACTGGGCACCTTGTCGTATGTACTACTGGTTGGAAAAGTCGAGCGCATGGATGCTTGAGAGGTATAACAAGCCGTGCGCCATGACGCACGGCTTGTTATACGACATGGAGCCATCACGCGTTAGCCAAATTTGCCCGCACCGGAGCATTCAGTGGAACGGACATTTCGTTCCTGAAAAGATCCCGAGGATCCCAGTGGGCTTTTGTATTCCGTAGTCTGGCCTCGATGTGAGCATCAGGGAAATAGATGTAACGCCAATCCGGATTTTTGCCGTTTTCAGGAAGCCCGCCGCTATAAGTCATATCAAGATCGGGATAATTCAGGTAACACCCTTCAAAGTTGTCGTCGACGGGAATGCCATCGGAATCGGCAAACGCACTCACGTACAAACCGCGAATCCATTTGGCATGTTCGTCATCCGTCAATTTATCCGGCTCGGTCCAATAGGTTTGCGGCTGCCATTTGAGTAGCGAAGACCTTTGCGCGACTGAACTCTCCCTTCGCGTTTCATCGCTCGCTTCATTGATCTGGCCACCATAGGACTGGATTTGCAGGAGACTTTGTGTCTGATAATTGTCGGGGTCGCTACTGTTAAGCGCACCCCATATACCATCAATGACCGTATCGGTGAAATTACCTTTCTGATAGGCCGATTTGTAACGACCACGCTGGTTCGGACCGGAGCCATTGACCAATTGCGTAAAGGGAAGCCAATCCATTCTTCGAGTGGCATCCAATGCTTCGTCAACGTTGGCGACACGACGACCCGAGAGCGCCTGGCCTGATGGAATGTGATAAACCTCCGGGGGCGTTAGCGAAACCCGTGCCTCGGGAATATGTTGCAACATGGTGCTGACGAAATCATTGAAATACGTCCGGTCGCTCACCCCACCATTCCGGTCCACATAATGGATGCCCAAAGTATGAGGACCTGAATTGAAATGCCGCAATTCGAGCTTGGTAGCTAGCCCCCAAGTCTCCGGCGTGGACTGATGGGCATGGAACCATTGATAGTAAGCCCGCAGCAAGCTCGCCAGCGTCGTTTTGCTCGGCAAATGAAATTCCAGCGGCAACCAGAGAATTTCTCGCGGGGCTTCAGGCAAATCCTTGAAGTAATAGCTGGTGATAATACCGAACTGTCCACCACCTGCACCGCAACAAGCAGCAAACAGGTCTCGCTCGCGCTGGACGAGGCTTTCACGCGAGACATGAATCGGCCGCAATCCAGCGCCTTGGCTATCGGGCACCAACATATCCACACCGGCTAGCCAGTCGCATGTCAGTCCATGCATCCGGGATAGAAAACCATATCCTCCACCGCAAATGTGCCCGCCCGCGCCGACTGAATAGCAAGATCCGCCAGGAATGGTCTTGCCGGTTTCTTTATAGAGCGCTGCGTAGCCATCCCAATTCTGGTTGCCAGCGGCAACTCGAAATTTATATCTCAGTGGTAAATTTCCAAAAATAGGAGACTGAACTCCGTTTTCGTTGTAGTCCATGCCGGTCATCAGGCCGATATCCAGGATAGACAACACTTCACCGAAATTACCTGGCATGCGATTGGAGACAAAACCCTCGTAACAATGACCACCGCTGCGCACGTTTATGCGTCCAACCGGCGTGCTCAGGGCATCCGCAGCGGCTTCGACAATGTCAGTCTCCGTGCGGCATATATAAATGAAACTCGCGCCATTGGGAGAAGACTCACCCTCGACGTTGCCAATAGGCCAGCGCAGATTGAAGCCTTTCTGCAACGTCGTGTGGCGAGGATCCGTATTACCTATCTTTACGTAAGCCATCTATTTCTCTCCTTGGACGATGAAGCTTAGTCTTTATCCGGAAGTCGTTTCGTTTCGGATCACCTTTACAACGCACATAAATAATCCTGCCCGCACGCCGCTGGCTTATCGAAACCTCACTTTGACACTTGCTTTCCAGACGCTGGCAGAACTCACAGTACTCAACTTGCCGACACACACTCGTGCCATCGGGCTTTCATATCACCATGAGTCGCGCGACACGATAAACATCATACATTGGCAATCGTAGGAAAGATGATGCGAAGAGTAAGTCAAGGACTTTTGATCGACTGAGCTTGCCAGACAATCTTAGCGCTCCAGCAATTTCTCAAGCACCTTGCCGACCGCGGCAAAGGCGAACGCGCCAGTCACATGCGTGGCGGCCCCCAGGCCGCCGCCGCAGGCAAGATTCAGGGCATCGCCACCCGGTGGACGGCTGCCGCACACGGAGCCATCCGGCTGGGGATATTGCACATTCTGCAACGAATACACCGCTGACACACCGAAATAACGATCCGGATTTCGTGGAAAACCGAAATCCTGGCGGAGCTTTTTTCGGATCAGGCTGAACATGGCATCGTGCTCGGTGCGCGAAAGATCACGCACGCGAATCTGCGTGGGATCAGTGCGGCCGCCCGCCGAACCCACGGTCACCATCGGCAACTTGCGGCGACGGCACCAGGCGATGGCTTCCAGCTTCACGCGGAACGCATCGCAAGCATCAAGCACTACGTCATAGCCCCGGTCCAGTAATTCATCCAGCGTGGCCGGTGTAAGGAAGCGCTCGATCGCCTCAAGGCGAATGGCTGGATTGATGGCGTGCGCACGCGCCGCGATAACGCCGACCTTTGGCTTGCCATACTCGCCGTCCAGCGCATGCAACTGACGATTGGTGTTGGAGACGCAAACTTCATCCGCATCGATCAGGGTAAGGCGACCCATACCAGTGCGGGCCAGTGCCTCCGCCGCCCATGAACCGACACCGCCGATACCAATCACACACACATGCACTTGCGCCAGATGGGCCACACTGCCCGCGCCATACAACCGCTCGACGCCATCGAAACGCTCTTTGGGATAAGTCGCATCGCTCATGCTCGGGCACTCACCACATTCTTGAAAATACAAAGATCCACGCCCGCACCTAGCTCAAGGAAGTGGGGGTAGTTTAGCGGCGCCTCACGACTGCCATGCGGACTGCGCTATGCTCTAAGTTTTATCGCCCCTCTGGAAGGCTCCGCCATGCGTGCAGCGCTCCTGATCGTACTTGGATTGGCCATCGGCATTATCAGCACCGTCTTCACCGTGCGTGCACTCGACGAGCGTAACCCCATGCCGCAGGCCCTGATGGTGACCATGGGGTTCCATCGCCATCAATTGCAGCAGGCCGTCAAAGGGCAGCATTGCGATGCGACGGCCAACCTGGGGCAACTGCAGCATATGCAGATGATCGCCAGCGACATTCCCGCCAGTTTCCCCAACGCGCCACAGCAGTTCCAAGATTTTGCGAGTCATTTGCGCACTGCCTTGCAAAACGCAGCGCAGTCAGCACCGGCGGATTGTCCTGCCCTGACCGCTGCGCTGAAGCCGGTGGATCAAACCTGCGAGGAATGCCACAAGCAATACCGCTGAGAGCCGCGCAACACGAGCTCCATGCGGCCTTCGACCGCACTTAGTTGGATCGGCTGGAAAACACGATCGTTGACCTCGTCCAGCAGGACGCGAATGGTCGCATTCAATTTGATATCCAGCAGCATTTGGCAGGCGCGTGCCAAGGTCTCGGCAGCCTGGTCCAAATCCTTCAACGTTCGCAAGCGCGCTTTTTTATCGGCCTTGATGGCGCCGTTGTACAGATCACGCAGGAGCGCTTCCAACACTTCCAGCGCATCGTCCTGTGCGGTCGCTTCCAGACAATACGCGAAGGCAGTAAGTATCCCCCGGCAAAGCCGGGGGCTTTATTGGGTGAGCCCCTCAAAGGGGCGATAACAGCGTGAGCCGCCTGAAGGCGGCGGGCTACACGCCCAGCTTCATCTGGTCGTAACGTTCATCCTCTTGCTCTTGGTTTCGGATGTATGCCCTCACCATCGCTTCGTCCAAGCCCACCGTCGAGACGAAATAGCCTCGTGCCCAAAACGACTCCCCAGTGAAGTTTCGATTCCGTCCTCCGAACTTGCGCGCAATGGTGATGGCACTCTTACCCTTGAGGTAACCCACCACGTTCGACACTGCATACTTCGGCGGAATGCTGATGCACATGTGAATGTGGTCGCTCATCAGGTGGCCTTCCACAATCTGCGATTCCTTGTGCGAAGCCAACTCGTGGAAGACCTCGCCCAAGTGCTTGCGTAACTCTCCAAACACCTGCTTCTTTCTCCGCTTGGGAATGAACACCACGTGGTACTTACAGTCCCAACGGGCATGACTCAAGCTTTGATACTCTTTCATCGTGAACCTCGTCTCTTGGTCGAGATTTCAGGTTCACTACGACCGCCGTATAGGTCAAACCTTGGTGAGTCCCCCGGCAAAGCCGGGGGCTTACCTCATTCTGAGTTAGGGTGGCCACGCGGCGCGCTTGAGGTAAGCGCAAGATCGCACTGACTTTGGCGGCACCCGCAAATCGCGCAAGGGCAGCGACCCGGGTCGCTGGAATACGCGCTGTCGTTGGCAACCGAACTCCCAGCTCGCGCACCGAATGGAGTCGCCGCAAAGCGTGGACCAACGATGGGCTGCTGATCATGACCGGTCCAGTGCGAAGGCGGTCCAGTTCCGAACGGCGACTACCCGTTGGAACCACCAACAGGCTTTCCAGTCTGGCCTGCTGATCAGGGCTGACACCACGGCCGAGCAGTTGCCACAATCGTTCTTCCACTCGACTGCGCAAGCGAGCAACATACCGTTCGAGGGTGCTAGCGCCTGGCAGCAATACCTTGTGCGTTATCAGCCAGCTGGTTGCCCGATCAAACAACACACTCGGCCGGTCGGTGCCGGTCCAGCACAGCACATAGAGCCAACGGGTCAGGCGATATCCGACCTGGCGCTCGGTAATCTCGACGTAACCGTAATGGGCGCGAATTTCCTCGATGTGCCGTAGTCGCTGGCGCTGATCATGATAGTTCGCTATACAGCGGACCGGATCGTCGAGTTCGAGCTGTCTAGCCAACGCGTTCAGTACATTAGCTGGAATCTGAGTCGTGTCGTCGAGGAAGCGACCAAGGAAACATACCGTGGTCAGCTGCGCAGCAAATCCCAACCGGTTGTGATCACCACGCTTGCCAGCGATAAATTGACGGTCGGTATCGTCCAGATGGAAATACCGAGCCAGATCCATCGGCCTGGGCTCGGTTACGTACCGGCCGTAATCGGCACGTTGTTCGACGGTGAGAAATTGGACGGGCATGGCGTGGACGGTAGGTCGATGGCCGTTGCGCAAACGAACGTTTATGCAATGGTGGCTGACGGACGGATACCAAAGGGCTTGCGCATTGCATAAAGCTGTTGCATTGTAACGCGCATAGGCAACAGGTTTCCGCAACCGATGCCTCTTATTTTCAAGGTGCCTGCGATGAAGACCAAGCCGCTCGACCCGATCGTTTCCGAATTTGCCACGGAAGAACAGGCGGCCAGCTACGACCGCTGGTTCCGTGCCAAGGTACAGGCCAGCCTGGACGATCCGCGTCCGAGCGTTCCGCACGATGAAGCCATGGCTCGTATTCGTGCAACCATCGATGCCGCTAAACGAAAGCAGAAGCGCGCCTGATGCTGCCGGTTCAGTGGCGCGCGTCGGCGCTGGATGAACTTGATGGTGTGGTCGCCTACATTGCGCAGTACAACCCTGCTGCTGCCGACGAACTCCATGAGCGGATCGAATCCTCGGTACTGCCGTTATCCGAACATCCGTATTTGTTCCGGTCTGGTCGAGTGCCCGGTACGCGCGAAATCGTCGCACACCCCAATTACATCGTGGTCTATCGCGTGCTTGCCGATTGCGTTGAAATCGTGAACGTAGTGCACGCATCACGCGAATATCCCTGACTACCATGCGTATCGGTTACGCCCGCGTCTCGACCCAGGATCAAGACACAACGGCTCAGATCACAGCGCTTACCTCAGCTGGATGTGAACTCATCTTCCGGGAAAAGGCATCCGGCGGTCGCTGGGAGCGGCCCGAGCTGCATCGACTGCTGGGTCAACTGCGCAAAGGTGATGTGGTCGTGGTCTGGAAGCTGGATCGTCTATCGCGTTCCTTGAAAGACGTCTTGACGCTGATGGACAAAATCCAGCAGGCCAGTGCTGGCTTCCAGAGTTTGACCGAAGCGATCGACACCACGTCACCAGCGGGACGCATGATGATGCAGATGGTCGGTGCGTTCGCTGAATTTGAGCGAGCCATGTTGCGCGAACGCACGAAACATGGTCTGGAAGCGGCACGAAAGGATGGCCGCGTGGGTGGGCGACGCCCTAAACTCAAGGCACCTCAGGAACAGGAAATTGTGAACTTGGTGCGCACCGGCCAGAAAACAGCAGCGGATGCCGCTCGGCTGTTCAATGTGCACCCCGCAACCGTGTCGCGATTGCTGGCCCGAAATCGCTCGGCGCGAGCTTAAGTGTATCTACCGTTCCACTGCGCCCCAAACCCCAACTCCGCCGCTTGGTCCACAGAGGGATCGATTAGATGATCTCGGTCTTCGCCAGATCGATGCGATCATCTTGCTGCCAAAGGATGGCGCGCAATACCTGCATGTCTGCGTCTGGCTGGGGAATAATTGTTAGGGGTCTGAGGCACCGTCCGCTCAGCGCCATACACGGGGAGAAAAGCACCCGTGACGATCATGATTGCGGATTTCGGCGATCGTGATCGCGTATTTCGGTTGATCGTGACCGATCTGCGCCAGTTATTGTGCGGTGCACTCGAGTGTAACTGGACCGGTCACGATGAGGTATCGGCGGCTGGCTTGGCGGAGGACTTTCGGCGCATCGATTCGCCCTTCAGCACGATGCGATGAGAGCGGTGTACGAGACGGTCGAGGATGGCATCGGCGAGGGTGGGATCGTTGAGCCAGGCGTGCCAGTGTTCGATCGGTAGCTGGCTGGTGATGAGGGTCGATTTGCCGTTGCCGCGATCGTCGATGACCTCCAGCAGATCATGGCGCGCCGCCTGATCGAGCGGTGTCATGCCCCAATCGTCAAGGATTAGCACGTCGATGCGCGCCAACTGAGCAAGCACGCGACCGAAGCTGCCGTCGGCGTGGGCGATGCGTAGCATCTCGGCGAGGCGTGGCACACGCTGATACAGCACCGGGAAGCCTTGGCGGCAGGCATGTTGTCCAAGCGCACACGCCAGCCACGTTTTACCAACCCCGGTCGGACCGGTCAGCAACACACTTTGCCCCTGCCGGATCCAGTCGCCGCCGGACAAGGTGGCGATCAGGCGTTTGTCGATACCGCGGTCGGCGCTGTACTGCACATCTTCCAGGCAGGCCTGGGCGTGTTTGAGCTTGGCCACACGAAGTAATCGTTCCTGCCGTCGACCGTCACGCCAATGGCGTTCGCGATCGACCAGCATGCCGAGCCGATCTTCGAACGGCAGATCGTGACAGGCCGGCAACAGGCGCTGTTCTTCCAGCGCCTGTGCCATGCCGTCGAGCTTGAGGGCACGCAAGTGTTCAAGGGTGGGATGGATCAACAAGGTGGTCTCCTTTTCAGTGAGTGGTGGGTGGATCGCGGTAATAGGTGGGGCCACGCAGGTTGACGTGGTCGGGTGTGACCCAGTCGGTTTGGGCGATGGCGCTGGGCAAGGGGTGTTGATCGAGCTTGTTGTGCAGGATCGACTGCACGGATTTGCGCGTGCGCGAACCGATCGCCCACGCGCGTGCGCAGGCCGCTTCCAGGCGGTCGTCGCCGTACTGGCGCGCGAGCGCCAGCAGCCCCAGGCAACTGCGATAGCCCATCTCCGGATGCGGGCGCTCGGTCAGCAGGTGCTCGACCAACTGACGGGTTGCCGCGCCGATCGTGTCGGCCCAGTGCAGGAAGCGACCGGGTGACCATTCCCGATGCGCACGATGTGCGGCCGGCATGTGGTCGGCGACGGTGGTGTGGCGTCCGCGCGCCGGGGAGCGGACGTGGCTGGCGATGCGCTGGCCGGCATGCAGGATCTCGACGGTGGTGTCGGTGATGCGCGCCTCGACGGTCTTGCGTACCAGGCTATGCGGCACGCTGTAGTAATGGCCATCGACCTCGATGTGGTAATCGATGTTGACCTTGCACGGCTTGAAGCGCGCCGGCTCATAGGGTTGCGCCGGCAAGGGCATCAGGGCGGGACGGTCGATCGTCTCGAACCACGAACGGCGCGAGCCGTCGAGCTTCTTGAACGGCCGTGCATTCAAGTCCGTCAGCAGGTCGGCGATGGCGTGATTGAGAGCGCTGAAGGTAAAAAAGCACGGATGGCGCAAGCGCGCGAGGATCCAGCGCTCGACCACCTGCACGCCGACCTCGACCTTGGCCTTGTCCTGCGGGCGTCGTGGGCGGGCCGGCAGGATCGCCATGCCGTAATGCTCTGCACACACCTGCGTAGCACGGTTGAGCACGGGCTCGTAGCGATCCGGCTGGGTGATCAGCGCGCGCGGATTGTCAGGTACCACCAGCGCCGGCACGCCACCAAAAAATGCCAACGTCTGCGTCAAGCCGCGCAGCCAGTCGATCTGCGTTTCGCCCGGTGTGGCGCAGGCATAGGTGAAACTGGACGCACCCAGCACGGCCACGAAGATGTGCGCTCGCTGCAGCTCGCCGGTGTCGGGGTTGACGACGCCAAGGGTGGGGCCGGCGTAGTCGATAAACAGCTTTTCACCGGCAACGTGCAACTGACGCATCGAACGGCGCAGCGAGGCCGTGTAGTCGTGGAGGTGCTGGCAAAACTGGGTGTATTGGTACGTGAGACGGCCAGCGTTCGCGTCGCAGTATTCCTGCCACAACAATTGTCGCGTGACGCCTTTGCGGCGCAACTCCCGATGCACCCATGGCAGATCGATGGGTGCCCGCTCGCCACGCACGGCGGGTGGTGACATACACAGCTGGGCGGCAATCGCGTTGTCGTCCATGGCGGACAGGCCGGGCCAGTCCAGTCCGGCGGCCGTGGCACGTTTCACGTACTTGCTGACCACGCCCTTGGACAGACCCAAGGCCAAGGCGATGCGTTCGTGCGAGAGGTCGCACTCCAGCTTCAGTCGAAGACATTCTTTGATCTTGCGCATAGCTACTCGCGGGGTCGGCATCGCCACTCCAAAAAGCCGTGGAGGATGCCGTTGCGTTGAAGTTATGCACAACGAGGGGCGCGTTTCGGTAAGCCGTGACCGCTGATTTCGGTGACCGTCGAAAATCGGTCACGATCAACCGAAACGGGCGGTCACGGCTTACCGAAATGACCGGTCACGCCTTACCGAAATGGGCGGTCACGATGGGCCGAAATACGCATCATGATGCCCAGTGCAATGATCCAATGACGCATCCTGCCCCCCCGTTCCAAGTGCCTGATGTTAATTTGCTTTCGTTGTGTCTGGCAACCGACCATAGCTGCGCTCAAGGTCGCGGCACGCTGTTGTTCTGAGCCGGTGGCGTGGACGATCCGGGCGACGGATTTAGGATGCCATCGTCGAGCAAGCGTGCCGCAGGGTTATCAGTCACACCGCCGGCCTGAAAGTATCCGATCACGCTGCCCACGGCGCGGTGCTCAGTCATCGCCATGAGCGCCGGCAAACCGATGCCCTGGCGGCACCCTCGGTGACAAAACCTGAGCGTAGGCTGTGTCCCCCAAAGTCTCCCTCCAGTCCCGCCATCGCCGCACGGCGTTGCACAATGGCGGCGACCGAGGCGGGCGAAAGTCCACCGCCGACGCGGTGCCGCCACAACCGACGGAAAATCGGACCCTCGGTGAGCTGAGCGGCCGCGAGCCAGACGGCCAGCGCATCGGCCGCCGGACCCAAGAGGGGCTTGTCCGGGGTCGAGGTGGCACTCGGCCCGGCCTGCTGGGTCTTGCTGTGCCCCAAGTGGTACACGAACGCCCGATCACCCACCTGACGTAAATCCGCCATGTCAGCAGCAGCCACTTCACTGCGCCGGCGCCCGCCGCTGGCGAACGCGAACAGTAGCAGGGCGCGATCGCGCAAACCGACCAAGGAGCTGTCGCAGCAGGGCAAACGCATAAAAAACCCTATGCCAAGAGCACTTTGGAGCGGAATTCATCGCTCCAAGCTGCCCTCAAGCGTTTTTGTTTGATGCTGCCTTTGCTGGGCTCTTGCTGGAACAAGTTCAGTACCAGATGGCGGATGGATGCCATGATGGCCGGAGCAGCACCCGTGCGGAGTCGACTTTCGTCCTCACGAAAGGTCACGTCCAAACACCAATGCAACCCATTTTCGATCCCCCAGTGCCCCCGCACGGCATGAGCAAAGCGCTGCGCATCGGGAGCGATCGCCGCAATGAAATAGCGCGTCTCGCAGGTTTGCTTGCCATCCTGAATGCATTCTCGCTTCACCATGCCAATACTCTGCAACCCGCGCCACTGCTCCGGTGCCGGCAGGGTGTCCAAACACGGCGTAATCCAGTACTTCCGCGTTTCCAGCCGACCATGGCCTTTGTCGGTCTCCTCACGATAGTCATGCGTGACGCCTTGGAAGTCCGACGCGTGTGCGGTAGTGAAAAAGTCCTGCACCGCCTCGTATAAGTTGTCTTGATTGCCCTTCAGGCCGATCACGTACTCGCCACCCTGTTCCACTATTTGCGCCGCAATGTCGCGTTGGCACCCCATGGCGTCCAACATCACGATGCAGCCCTTCAATTCCAGCAACTCCAGCAAGCGCGGGATGGCGGTGATCTCGTTTGATTTCTCATCCGTTGCTTCCTGGCCCAGCACGAGGCGACTGCTTGTCGCCCACGCGCTGACAAGGTGCAGTGGTTTGCGCCCATGTCGGCGGTTCTGCGAGCCACGCACGGTTTTGCCATCGATCGCGATCACTTCATCTCCCAGCTCAGTCTTGATGCTCGCCACCCAGTCACAAAAACACCGTGTGAACTGGGTCGGCGAAAGGCGTGCCATCACATACGCGATGCCATCATGCGATGGCACGCCGTGGCGAAGTGGCACGAAGCGCCGCAGCCAATCAAGCTTGTTGTAGCCGAACTCTTGGATCGCCAACCACCCTTCGGCACCACTGATCACCGCACACACGACCAGCACCAGAATATCCATCAAATCGTGCCGCTTGTGACGCTCAATACGTGGATCTTCTATGCGGGAAAAGTGATCGATGAAACTCGGCATCGTGTGATTTCCTGATCAGGTCCATCAAGAATCACTTTCACATAGCTGTTTGTAAAATGGTTTTTATGCGTTTGCCCTGGCCTGTCATGGCCAAAGGCATCACCGAAGCCCGCGTTCACGCCGCTGCCGACGCCCTGGTCGCCGCCGGCGAGCGGCCCACTGTGGAACGGATTCGCGCCCATCTCGGCACCGGCTCGCCGAACACGGTCACGCGGTTGCTGGACTCCTGGTGGCAAGCGTTCGGCGCGCGCTTGACCGCGCACCAAGCGATAGCGTCGATCCCTGACGCGCCGGCCGAGATCGCAGCACTGGCGGGACAATGGTGGGCGCGGGCCTGGCAGCAGGCCCACGAAACCGTGCAGGCCGAAGTCGCTGGCGAACGCGCACAACTGGCCAGCGATCGAGCGGCCCTGGATCGCGAACGGGAGGCCCTTCAACAGACAGAAGTGCGCCAACAGCAGGTGCTCGCCCAGGCGCAACAAGCTGAAACGGCTATGGCAGCACGTCTGGCTGATATTCAACGCCTGGTCGAGCAGCAGGCGGTGCAACTCGTCGATTTGACCCAGCAACGGGATGCGCTGGAGACGCGCAATCGGCGGCTGGACGCCGACCTCACCACCGTGTCGGCGCGCGTGCAGGCCCAAGAAGCCACAGCGATGGCCGAACGCGAAACCTTGGCCCAGCAACTGCGTGCCACCGAAGATCATGGTCATGCCGAAGTGGATCGTGCGCGCCAGGAGAGCAAGGGGCTTCGGACCCGGCTGGCCGCGATGGAGAAGGAACACGCCACCGAGCGGGAGCGGCATCAGCACGAACCCGCAACTCTCCGTACCAGTCTGACCACGGCGCAGCAGGACGTGGCCGCTTACCGGGCTCGCGTTGAGACGCTAGAACGCCAGTGGGCCACGTTAGGTGACTTGCCGGCCATTCTCCGAGCCCAAGGGCCAGTAACGAAGACCAAGCGTGCGGGTCCTGCGAAGAAGGCCACGAAATCAGCCCGACCTCGCGCTCGCTCCTCGCGTTGACTGCCAACGTTCAGTCCAGCCATTTCGACCTGCGGCTAAAGCCGAAGCGTCACTATTTGCAACAAAATCATCGCGAGCTATCGCCAATTCGCGCGAATGAGGGCCTCAAAAAGTGGTAACAGCAACTCTTTGATTGCAAAGCAATTCGTCAAAATGGCGCGCAGCGTTTTCCAATATAATCAAAGGGATACAGAAAGCCGCGAAGCGTTACTTTTTGCACCTAAATCAAGGTGACACCAAGGTCAGAAGTAGCCCGCCTCTTTCTGGTGCCGGAATGCCAAGACATAGACGGCATCGGCAGCCGGTTCGTGACAATACAAGGCCACGTAGCCGGAATCACCGAAGGCGATCACCAGCTCGCGCAGCTCCAGCATTTCAGGGAACGGTCGGCCAATGTCGGGGGCCGTTTCCAGCAGCAGGAATTGCCGCTCGATCGCCTGTCCGGCGCGCTTGGCGGCATCCGGGGCCTTGGCGGCAAGGAAGCGCCGGCATCGCTCCAATCCCAGTGCAGCGCCTTCCGTAACGATTACTCGTGGCACTCAGGCACCGACTTTTCGTCTTCGGTGCCCCAGGTGTTCAACCAGGCGCGCACTTCCTGGCCGGTCAGGTGCCGTCCGGTTTCCCGATAGGCCGCCCAGGAAGCCAAGGCTTCCCGCTTAAAGCTCTCGCGTGCTTCTTCCCGCTCGACGTATTGCTGGATGGCTTCGAGCATGATCCAGTGCGGCGAGCGGCGGCGCTGACTGGCGAGGTGTTGGACGCGGCCTTTCAGCGCATCGTCAATCTTGAGCGATGTTGCCATGCCTGCTCTCCTATCACTTGGTAATACCTAGTGATACTTTAGCCCTTCTGGCCCTGTCCATCAAACGATCCTTAGCCGGCCAAGCCGGACAATGTCCGGCAAGTTGTTCAATGGGGCGCGGGAGCACAATGCTATCCCGTGATATTTCATGATATCTAGTGCTATCAAGAACTAGCATTAGCTAGCACAGGCTATCTCAAGCCATCACGCAGACGATCAAGTCCTTCATTAAGCAACGCCACCACCAGCTGCTGCTGCGACTTATACGTCGACCGCTGGAAGACATCCTGTAACTTCTCAGCCAACTCCGGCTGATCGTCCAATCGAATCAAGATGCTCCGCGGCAATCCCTTATCCTTGCCGCGCGCGGCAGCCATGACAGGCTGGACTTGAGCTTGGGCGGTAGGTGCGGCCGGTGCCGGCGACTGCACCACCGGCGCCAGCACAGTCGTCATGGGTTCGCGGGTTTCTGCACCACCGGCGAACGCCGCCAACTTTGCTGGATCTACCGTGGGCTTCGGTACGTTGAAGCGACTCATTTCATCACCTCTTGGGCAAGCAACTGAATTTCTGCCTTCGCAATGGAATTGGTCATTTCCACAACGCCCTTTCCTTCCAGCAGCGCGTCGCGATAGACCTTCCTAACGATACCGCATGCTATGAAAGCATATCAAGTGCTATCATTAGCTATGTGTTTGACCTTGAATGAAATAGAGGGTTGGCAGGGATTCACCCAAAAACCGGCAATTGCTTGTGCAAGGGGTTGAGTGGTTTGCTTTTTCACCCGTCAGCAACAAGCGGGAACGCCAAGGCACCATGGTGCGCCGGCTGGTGAACGCGTCGCGCAATTCTTCGTCGATGGTGGCGTAGCACCCACGGGCATAGACAGCCCAATCCTTCAGCCCGCGACGCGGGCCAGCTTCGGCTGAATGGTGA
The DNA here is from genome assembly GCF_004114615.1 of Dyella sp. M7H15-1. Taxonomy (NCBI): domain Bacteria; kingdom Pseudomonadati; phylum Pseudomonadota; class Gammaproteobacteria; order Lysobacterales; family Rhodanobacteraceae; genus Dyella; species Dyella sp. M7H15-1. The sequence continues at coordinate 782,322 of NZ_CP035300.1, read as the reverse complement.
AATCGACATGCACGGCGCTGTAAGGGAACTCGACGCCTTCGTCCTTCTGATCGAGCACGCCGGCGTCGACCAGCGCCCGGATATCGGTATAAACAGCTTTGACGTCGCGCTCGACCAGTCCGGCCACGCCGCGAATGCTCAGCGTGCCTTTGCCAGCCATCGCTTCAAGAATGCCGATCCGATTGTCTGTGAGCAGCTTGGCCAACTCGCTCGCCTTCCGAAAGACGATGAAATGCCCTTGCTTCACGCCCTTGGCGGCAGCGAGGAATCGCGCACGCGAAGCGCTGCGGGATGACACGGAAATGGTGACGGTACGGTCGTTCATGGTGGTGCTCTCTTGGTATCCACTAGCGCCCAAAAGTCGTCGAACAGGGCTTCCAGCGTGGTGAAGTTGTAAGGCGTCTCTTGTCCCTCGTCGTGGTAGTGATCGCCCTTGCCGCGCTCGTTGTCGAAGCGCAAGACGCAGACACGGCATTCCACATAAGTGAGGGAATACTTGTATTCGTGCGTCGATCCAAGAATCGAGGAGGGCACACGCCACACTTCCACTTCCACTTCCACTTCCACAAACGACACATCGTCGAGAATCGTGCGTTCGGACAACAGTTCTTCAGCCTTATTCGTTCCTTTTTATGAAGAAGAGAGCTAAGGATGCTCTGAACAATTAGTGTTCAGACGTCTAAACATCCACTCACTATCAAACAAATGAGTGAATTTTTAACGAAAATTGTCTTATTTTCGACAGAATGGGCTAAAAAGTGCCCCATGCAGGGGTCTTTACCCCTTATTACCCAACCACCGGACGCACCTTCCCTGTCATCGCCATAAGCTTGTGTCGCGCCATCCACAGATTCGACAGCGCAAACAGTGTCTTCACTTGGGCGGTGTTCTTCGCTAGTCCCCGGTAGCGAACCTTCACCTAGCCAAACTGCCGCTTCACTATACGGAAAGGGTGCTCGACCTTTGAGCGAATCGCCGCCTTGAGGTATTCCAACCACTTGGTCGCTTTCTTGAGCTTGCCTTCCGGCAACCCAGTCACCGTGCCGCGCTTGGCCGCGACCTGCCACTCTACGTCCCTGTCCTTCACGTCCTCGCGCTTCTCTACGCCGGTGTAACCCGCATCGGCAAACGCCATCTCTTCCTTGCCATGCAGCAGTTTGCCGGCCTCGTTGATGTCGGCCTCGTTCGCTGCTGTGCACGTCACCGTGTGCACCAAACCCGATTGCATGTCCACGCCAATGTGCGCCTTCATGCCAAAATGCCACTGCTGACCCTTGCGCGTCTGGTGCATCTCTGGATCACGTTCCTTGCTGCAGGAAGTGAATGCGTAGCATCGTGCCAAGCGGTATCGGTGGACGACCACGGCGACCTTCACGCGGGTAGTGCGGTTCAATCACTTTCTCCAGCGTTTTCCATGGCACCACCTGATCCATCTGCGACAGAAACTTCTCTCGGCGTGTCTGCCGCTTTTTGGTGCTGTAGCTCAGTGAGGCGAACGTGGTTTGCTTCATGGCGTGGCTAACTAAGGCGATGGCGGTAGCATGCCAAAACGTGGAATAAATCAGAGCATCCCTAAAAGCTGAAGAGACACACCCCGAAATAACTCTCTCAAATAAGTAACGTGCTCCACAGGCTTATCCCCCTGTTATCCACCGCAGCCGTGGATATATGCACCGCTGCGGTGGACAAATGCACCGTCGATCCCTCCGATACCCCGCGCAACGGGCCATCATCCAGCCGCGTTGGCTGCTTTTTAAGCGCACATGCAAAAAGCAGGCACGGGATTTCCTGCCTGCAAGCATTGCTATTCAAAGTGCCAATGGTCGCGGCTATCGCGACCGGTAACCGTCTACGACGAATCGGTGAGGCCGGCTTCTACGGCCGCGATTTCTTCCGGCGTCAATTCAACGCGTTCGGCCGGATCGCGCGGACCGAGTGGCGCGTTCCCGCGCATGGCCGCGACATGCTTGCGCTCTTGCTTGATGCGCCACGTGCGGTCGTTTTCGTACAGCGCCAAGGTGCCCATCAATTGCGCGACGCGCTCCCAATCGACGTGCCGCACGCCCGGGTCACTGCGCACCGCGCCCACGTCGGTGCGCGCGCGCCGGACCTGCTTGGTCGGCCGTAGGACGCCCAGATTAATCAGCACATCCTGTGCGCGTTGCGCACGGCTGATTTCCGCTTTACCAGCGGCGCCGAATGCCTTGGTGGCCAACTCGGCGAGCGTGAAGCGATACCACTTCCCCCGGCCACTTTGCGGCGGGCTACCCACGAAACCGTCGTCGAGGTTGGAAAGTCCGAATTCTTCGCGGTTACCAACTCGTGAGCCTGGCGTAGTTCGACCTGCAACTACCGATACTGCGCGGTTTTGCCGGCATGCCGGTCTATCCCAATGTCACCGTTACACAACCCGGCGGGTGATCACGTGCTGGCGATCTTCGATCCGAAGATCAAGGGAAAAACGGACAAGTTCATCTACAAATTCCGTAAGCCGTTGTAGATTGGCTTGTAACCCAACCTTGGCTATGAAGCCAACGCCAGCACGGTGAGTTGATCGAGCTCGGCTTCGTCGAAACCTGCTTCCAATCGCGCGGGACGATTGAACGGACCGCGCAGGTTAATCGCGCAGCAGATCGAGGAAGGTTTCGCGCGGATCAATACCATCGCGCTCGCAGCACCAGCGGAACCAGCGCGTACCTGCGGCAACATGCGCGACCTCTTCGCGCAGGATCACTTCTAGTATCGCGATGGTGCGCTAATCACCGATAGCGCGTAGGCGCTCGATTATGCCTGGCGTGACGTCCAATCCGCGTGCCTCCAGAACGCGCGGCACGAGCGCCATGCGCGCGGTGTCGTGATGCGCCGTTTTCTCGGCCATTTCCCACAGGCCGTTGTGGGCATCGAAGTCGCCATAGGCATGACCGAGTTCGGTCAGGCGCTCAGATAGCAAGGCAAAGTGGCGGGCTTCGTCGTTGGCGCAACTGGCCCAGTCCCGGTAATAATCGACGGGCATGCCACGGAAGCGGTACACCGCATCCCAGGCGAGGTTGATGGCATTGAATTCGATGTGCGCAACGGCATGCACGAGCGCGGCGCGTCCTTCTGTTGTGCCAAGGCCGCGATGGGGAACCTGGCGTTGCGGTACGAGTCGGAGACGTTCGGGACGACCGGGAGCGCCGATGGGTTCGGGCGCCGGAGATGCCGAATCGGGATGCAGTTCGCCCGCTTGCAACGCGGCCCAAGTGGCGTGGGTCAGGCGTCGTTTTTCGGCGGGGTTGTTGGCGGCAAGGCACCGTTTGGCGGCAGCGTGGAGATCGGTCATGAAGGTTTGTCGCTAGAGCTGCCCCTCACCCTGCCCTCTCCCCAAGGGGGAGAGGGAAAAGCGCGTTATGCGCTGCGACGTGCAGCTTTCGCATCGTCGGAGCGCAGCATTTCGATCTGCTGCAGGTAATGCTGGTCCAGGCCGGTGATGTATTCGCCGGAGAAGCACGAGGTGTCGAAGTGCTTGAGGTTTTCGTTGCCATCCTGTACTGCCCAGATCAGATCTTGCAGATCCTGGTAGATCAGCCAGTCAGCGCCGAGCATCTGCTCCACTTCGTGATGGGTGTGGCCGGCGGCGACCAGTTCGGAAGCGGACGGCATATCGATGCCGTAGACATTCGGGTAGCGCACCGGCGGAGCAGCGGAAGCAAAGAACACGTTCTTGGCACCCGCATCGCGCGCCATTTGGATGATCTGGCGCGAAGTGGTGCCACGCACGATGGAGTCGTCCACCAGCAGCACGTTCTTCTTGCGGAATTCCAGCTCCACCGGATTGAGCTTGCGACGCACCGATTTCACACGCTCGCCCTGCCCCGGCATGATGAAGGTGCGGCCGATATAACGGTTCTTGACGAAACCTTCGCGGAATGGCACGCCCAGTGCCTCGGCCAGCGCACTGGCTGCGGTGCGTGCGGTGTCGGGAATGGGAATCACCGCCTCGATGCCATGATCGGGGCGTTCGCGCAGAATCTTTTCGGCCAGCTTCTGGCCCATGCGCAGACGTGCCTTGTACACCGACACGTTCTCGATCATCGAATCGGGACGCGCCAGGTACACGTATTCGAAAATGCATGGTGCGTGCACGGCACCGTCCGCGCACATGCGGGTGTGCAACTGACCGTTGTCGGTAATGAATACGGCCTCGCCCGGCGCCACGTCACGCAGGCGCTTAAAGCCCAGGATATCCAGCGCCACCGATTCGGAAGTCACCGCATATTCGCGGCCTTCCGGCGTGACGCGTTCGCCCAACACCAGCGGACGGATGCCGTTCGGATCGCGGAAGGCCAGCAGGCCGTAACCCAGCAGCAGCGCAAGGCAGGCATAGCCACCGCGGGCGCGGGCGTGCACGCCCGCCACGGCTTTGAAGATATGATCGGGCGTGAGAGCCATGCGATCTTGGATTTGTAGCTCGTGCGCGAGCACGTTGAGCAGCACCTCGGAATCCGAGTCGGTGTTGATGTGGCGGCGATCGTCTTCGAACATTTCACGGCGCAAGGTTTCGGTGTTCACCAGATTGCCGTTGTGCGCGAAGGCGATGCCGTACGGCGAGTTCACGTAGAACGGCTGGGACTCGGAAGAGCCTTCCGAGCCTGCCGTGGGATAGCGACAATGACCCATGCCGATGCGGCCGCGCAGACGGCTCATTGAAGCTTGGTTGAACACGTCACGGACCAGGCCGTTGTCCTTGTGCAGACGCAGTCGTGCACCGTCCACGGTGGCGATGCCCGCTGAGTCCTGCCCGCGATGCTGCAGGACAGTGAGGCCGTCATAAAGCGCCGATGCCACTTCAGTGGTACCGACAATACCGATGATTCCGCACATGGTGTTGCTACCCGATACTTATTCAGCGTTGCCTTAATGCACATAGACCGCCGCGCTCGAAGCTGCAGCAGGATGATTGGGTGTCTGCGGCGGCGATCCGGCCGGCAACACGTTTTTCAGGTTCTGGAAGCTTTGCATGTTCTGCATGTTCGGCATATGCAGGTTGTGTGGCCGCAAACGATCCAGCATGTTCGATGGCAACTCCTGCCGCAGCCATGCCACCAAGCCGTCGAACTGCGGCACCAGCGCCGACTGTCGCCACGCCGGCTCGCGTGCAAACGACGTCAGGTCAACCAGAAACACGCATAGCGCCACCAGCAATACGCCGCGCCCAAAACCGAACACCATCCCTAGCAGGCGATCGATGCTGTCCAGGCCTGTGCCGAACACCACCTGGCGCACCATGAACCGCACCAGGGCACCCACAATCAGCACCGCGACAAAACAGACGCCGTATCCGACGGCCACTCTGAGCATCGGCATCTGAATAGTATGTCCGAGTTGTGTGGCGATCTCCGGGCCGTATATTCTCGCCACCACATAGGCGCCTATCCAGGTCAGCAATGACAGCACTTCGGATACAAGGCCGCTGAAAAGTCCTACAAGGACTGACAGCGCCAATACCACTATGATGACTAGGTCTACCGCGTTCATAATGCGAGCTTTCGTTGCGTTATTCAGTTCGCGCTGACGATGTTGCCGTCGAGCCCGAGCTTGGCCTTGATCTGATCCCTCAAACTGATCGCATCGCTACGCTGCGTCTGCGGACCGGCGCGCACGCGCCAGAGTTGCTTGCCACCGGCATTGACCGAGTCCACGAAACCGTCGAAACCGTTCGTGCGCAGCTTGTCGCGCAGCGCGATGGCATCGGCCTGGGTGCCCATGGCGGCGACCTGGACCGCCCAGGCGCCTGTGCGTGCAGGGCCTACTGCGGCCACCGTCGCGGGTACGTCACCCTTGGGCGTAGTGGCTCCGCTCTCCAGACGGGCGGGCACGCCAGGCACGGTCTGTGCGATCTTCAGCCGGGCGGCTTCCGCCGCGGCACGGGTCTCGAACGGGCCGGCGCTGACCAGGGTCAACGTTTTGCCAGCGCGCTGGATCGGTTCGCTGCGAACCGGATAGCCCATGCTGCGTACACGCTGCATCAGACGGTTGGCACCGTCCGGGGCGTAGGCGCTGAGGTTGACGCTATAGATGCCGCGTGCGTCCGTGGCGGGCGGCAGTGCAGGAACCACCGGCGTTGCTGCCGGCGGCGGTGCGATCACCGGACGGGCGACCACGGTTTTGGGCTGGATGGCGGGAATAACCGGCTGGGAAGGTTGCGCCGCCACCTGCTGGGCAGGCGGCGGTGCAATCATCGGCGCCGTAGCGCTGACGGCAGGCTGGGAGTGAATGTTAACCGTCGACATACCGCTGGCGTTTGGCGCGGCCGTGGTGGCTGGAGCGACACCGTCTGCCGCAGCCGGCTGGCCGTTCAAGTTCATCGTCTTGGTTTGCAGGTCGCGGTCCGGCGCTGCAGGAATGGCCAGGCTTACTGTTTGATCCGCGTTGGTGCTGGTCGACGGCGGCTTGCTGGAAAACATCATAGGCACGAACAAAATGGCCAGAGCGACGAGGATGGCAGCTCCTAACAGGCGTGTGTTCAAGATTTACTCCAGACAACCAGCTTGTGCGTGACGGCAGCGATTATACCTGTCCCCGTCGCCCGACAGGGCGATTTATCCAGTCGTTTCCTGCAATACCGCTGCGGCAACGAAAAACGACCCGAAGGCCAGAATGCGCTCGCCATGCCACGCCCCTGCACGGGCAGCGGCAAGCGCATGGCGCACATCGCGATGGATATCGTAAGCCGCACGCGGCAATACCTGATGCAACACACCTGCCAGCACCGACGCTGGCAAGCCACGCGGCGTATCTCGCTCCAGCCCAGCCAGATGCCAGTGTGTGATGCGCGACCCCAGTGCCGCCATCACGCCCCCCACATCTTTATCGGAAAGCGCACCGTAAACGGCGTGCACGCGCCCACCCTGCGTGGCATCCAGCCAATCGGCCAGCGCGCGTGCCGCCTGTGGGTTGTGCCCCACATCGACGATCAGCACCGGATCGCCACCCAGAGATTGCAGCCGTGCCGGCGCTCGCGGCTGATGCATACCGGCCGCAGCGATGCGCTCCAGTTCGGTTGGATCAAATATATGCAGTGCATGCAGGGCCGCGATGGCTGACGCGGCGTTGGCATATTGCACCGGCGCGGCCAATTCGGGATCGGGCAAGCTGAGCGAGGTGCCATCCTGATGCCGCCATTGCCAGCGGTGCACGGACCGTTGGACCCAGAACTCACGCCCTGCCCGTTCGACATGAGCGCCGCATAAGGACAGGGCCTCCAGCAGGCCATGGGGTGGATCGAGTTCGCCGATGATAGCCGGCCGATCACGCCGGGCAATACCGGCTTTCTCGCGGCCGATACTGTCGCGATCCGGCCCCAGCCATTCCACATGATCCAGATCGACCGTGGTGATGATCACCGCATCGGCATCGATCAAGTTGACCACATCCAGGCGACCGCCCAACCCCACTTCCAGCACCGCGACATCGAGATTGGCACGCGCGAACAGATCGAATGCGGCCAGCGTGCCGAATTCGAAATAGGTCAGGAAAATCTCGCCGCGGACGAGTTCAATGCGCTCGAAGCTTTCGATCAGCGCCGCGTCGTCGGCATCCGCGCCGGCAATGCGGATGCGCTCGTTGTAGCGAATAAGGTGCGGCGAAGTGTAGCAACCCGCCCGCTGCCCTGCCGCCGTCAACATCGCCTCGAGAAAGGCAACCGTCGAACCCTTGCCATTGGTGCCGCCGACGGTAACGACGCGACGGGCCAAAGCGGGCGCCCCCATGCGTTGCCACACCGTACGCACCCGGTCCAGGCCCAGATCGACGCTCAGCACGTGGATGCGTTGCTGATAATCCAGCCAATCGGCGAGGGTTCTCGGTTTCACGCGGGGCTCCAGGTTCAAGCCCGCGCAACATACGGGCAACAAGCCCGTAGCACAATCCTTGCGTTGAACCACGCCCCCTTATCAGCACGGACTTCGCCATCAACTACAACGTGAGAAGAGCCTATCGCGTGGTGAAACTGGCCGATTGAATCCATTACGCGTAACCTGAAACAGATCGTGTCGGATGATGTTGCTGCATTGGATTCGTATCGCCTGCAATCCTAAACGCCTCAATCTGGTAGCTAGAAGCTTGCCGCAACAACAGGAAATGAAGATGACGAATTTCTTTGCCAGTCCGTTCAAGGGAAAGCTGCTTTCAGAGCAGGTAGCCAACCCGAACATTATCGTGGGCCGTTACAGCTACTATTCTGGCTACTACCACGGACACTCGTTTGACGAGTGCGCGCGCTATTTGATGCCGGATCGCAGCGATGTCGACAAGCTCATTATTGGCAGCTTCTGCTCAATCGGAAGTGGTGCGACGTTTATGATGGCGGGAAATCAGGGACATCGTAACGACTGGGTCAGCACATTTCCTTTTTTCTATATGAAGGAAGAAGCGGCATTTTCCGAGGCATGCGACGCATTCCAGTATGCGGGTGACACGGTTGTCGGCAGCGATGTGTGGATTGGCGCAGAAGCCATGATCATGCCGGGCATTCATATCGGACATGGCGCGGTAATCGGCAGCCGCGCTGTTGTCACGAAAGATGTCGAACCCTATACGATTGTTGGAGGGAATCCGGCAAAACCCATTCGAACGCGCTTTCCCCAAGCAGAGATTGTCATGCTGCTCGAAATGAAGTGGTGGGACTGGCCACTTCAGGCAATTCAGGAGTGCATGGACTCGCTCTGTACAACGAATATTCCGGCGCTGTACAAACACTGGCAAGAGTCGTCGGGTGCGACACGTGCATGATGTGGTGCGCGCGTTGTGACCTCCAACGCCTCCGCAATGCCAGCAGCTGTCGGCGGCCGCGATGCGTTCCGAAGAAACTGGATGATCTCGAATATCCGATCGCTGCGACGCATGGCTTTCCGCTCGTGGTCCCGATGATACTGACATAACGTTGTCAGTATAGGTCTCGTATGATGGGTCATGTCTTCCTGCATCCCTGCTGCCATACCTGACATGAAAACACTCGCACGCCGCGTACTGGCCGCCACCAGCATCAGCTACATCGTCGTCATTCTCGACACGTCGATCGTCAACGTCGCCCTGGAACGCATCGCCCATGGGCTCTCCACCGACATTGCCGGTCTTCAGTGGGTGGTGAACGCCTATACGCTGGCCTTCGCCAGCCTGCTTTTGTCAGGCGGCACGCTCGGGGACAGGTGGGGCGCACGAAATGTCTATCTGGCTGGTCTCGCGGTATTCACGCTTGCATCCGCCCTCTGCGGTATCGCGCCGAGCCTGGCTATTCTCACGGTCGCTCGGGTCTTGCAGGGAGTCGGCGCGGCCATGCTGGTGCCGTGCTCGCTAACCTTGCTCAACCATGCCTACCCCGATCCCGGCGAGCGGACACACGCGATCGGTGTGTGGGCCGGTTGTGGCGGTGCGGCCTTGGCAGCTGGCCCTCTCGTCGGCGGCTTCCTAATCGACCTGTTCGGGTGGCGCAGCATCTTCCTGGCAAATATCCCGATCGGAGCACTTGGCATCTGGATGACCTCGCGCATCCCTCGCGATGATGAAAAAGCCAACCACACGCACCACCTCGATCTATCGGGCCAGATTACTGCGATCCTCGCACTCGGCACATTGGTCGCGGTGCTTATCGAAGGTCCCGCGCTTGGCTGGGATTCGCCGGCTGTTCTGATCGGGATAGCTATCTGTATAGTGGCTTGGCTTGCCTTTCTGACGATCGAGGCGCGACGGGCACAACCTATGTTGCCCCTCTCTTTTTTCAGGAACGGTGTTTTCGCTGGCTCCACCATCGTTGCAATGGCAACGACATTGACCTTCTTTGGCCTGATCTTCGTTTTCAGCCTCTATTTCCAACAGGTACGGGAATACTCGCCACTTCGCACCGGACTGGCCTTTCTGCCTCTGACGGCCGTGGTGACAGGCGGCAATATGGTCTCCGGCCGTTGGGCAAAAGCTCGTGGGCCGCGCTGGCCCGTGCTCGTCGGCCTCGGCTGCTTGGTGATTGGATTTCTGGGAATGGTGCCATCGACACCTGCATCACCCTACTGGCTCGTAGGGCTACCCATGCTTGCGATCGGACTAGGTGGGGGGCTCATCACCCCGGCGGCAACCGCCGCGTTGATGGGAACCGTCGAAAAAAGCCGAGCAGGTATTGCAGCAGGCGTGCTCAACTCGGCCCGGCAAACGGGCGCTGCATTAGGCGTGGCAATTTTCGGTACGTTGATCGCTACACTTCACCCTTTCGAGGTCGGCATGCGCACCGCGCTGCAGACGGCTGCCGCTCTCTCGTTCCTGTCCGCCTTGGTGTGGTGGCACGCTACGCCTAGCCGTCAGTAATCGAACCGGCCGCTGCCTGCCCCTGTGCCTTTCCATCATTCCTTCCGGCAACATCCATCAGCGGCTTAAGCAGATCCAGCGGCAACGGAAACACAATCGTACTGGACTGCCCGCTGCTAGACATGCTTGACAGCGTCTGCAGATAGCGCAACTGCAAAGCCTGCGGTTGCTGCGCCAGCATGGCGGCTGCGTCGCGCAGTTTTTCCGACGCCTGCAACTCGCCATCGGCGTGGATCACCTTGGCGCGGCGTTCGCGCTCGGCCTCTGCCTGGCGGGCAATGGCGCGCACCATGGTTTCGTTGAGGTCGACGTCCTTGATCTCGACATTGGTGATCTTGATGCCCCACGGATCGGTGGCCTCGTCCAGGATCTGCTGCAGGCTGTGATTGATCGAATCGCGCTGGGACAATATTTCATCCAGTTCGTGCTGGCCGAGCACCGAGCGCAGGCGCGTCTGCGAGAGCTGGCTGGTGGCCTGGAAGAAATCCGCCACTTTCAACACCGATTTGTCCGGCTCCATCACGCGAAAATACACCACGGCGTTGACACGCACCGATACGTTGTCACGAGAGATCACATCCTGCGGCGGTACATCCATCACCGTCACGCGCAAATCCACCCGTGTCATGCGCTGCACCACCGGTATCAGAATCACCAGCCCTGGTCCTTTGGTATGGGTATAACGCCCTAGCGTCAACACCACGCCGCGCTGGTATTCCGGCAACACCTTGATTGACGAAAACAGCAGCGCAATCACGACAATGACGATAACGCCCGCAAAACCGATCATGAGGATTCTCCTTCGCCGGCCTGCGCAACCGTCACCCACAGCAACAGGCCATGACGGCTGACCACACGCACAGACGCACCAGCGGGAAGCGCCGCCTCGCTTTGCACACGCCAGCGTTCACCACCGATGCGTGCCCAACCCTGGCCGCCCGCTGCGATGGCCTGCAGCAATTCGCCCGTGTTCTGCAGCATCTGCTCATCGTCGTTGAAACGGCGTGCATGACGTGCACGCATCACCAGTCGCAACAGCAGGGCAAGCAGGATGATAGCGGAGCAACCGATGCCTAGGATTACCCCCAGATTCACCGTATAGCCCGGTACATCGGTGCGGAACAGCATGATCGAACCCAGCACGAAGGCAATCACGCCACCCACACCCAGCACACCCGCAGTGGGAATGAATGCTTCCGCGACCAACAGCGCCACCCCCAGCGCCATCAAAGTGAGACCGGCGTAACTCACGGGCAACAACTGCAAGGCATACAAGCCGATCAGCAGGCAGATGCCGCCGGTCACGCCGGGAAAGAAACTGCCGGGATGAAACGCTTCGAGAATCAGCCCATAGACACCCGCCAACAACAGCACATAGGCAATCGTCGGATTGGTAATGATGCCCAGAAAGCGCGCACGCCAGTTCGGCGGGTAGTCACGTATCGGCAAATCGCGCACTGCTAGGGTCATGGACTGTTCGCCCAACCGCACCGTGCGTCCATCGGACTGGGCTAACAAGGATGACGGATCGGCGGCGACAAAATCGATGACGTGCTGCGCAGCCGCTTCGCTCGCGGTGAGCGTAGCAGCACCACGTACTGCCTGTTCGGCCCACACCATATTGCGCCCGTGCATCTGCGCCAGCGAACGGATCATCGCGACAGCGTCGTTGAGTACTTTGTTGTCCTCGGCATCACTGCCCGCCTTGTTATCCGGCGCAGCCATGTGCGTCGATTTGCTCGACGTCGGCAAGCCATTGTCCAAGGGTGACGGCATCGGTGTGCCGCCGCCCAGATCGACCGGTGTTGCAGCGCCCAGGTGCGTAGCCGGCGCCATCGCCGCGAGTGGGCAAGCATAAAGAATGTACGTGCCCGCCGAGGCAGCACGCGCACCGGCCGGCGCCACATACCCAATCACCGGCACCCTTGCTGCGAGGATATCCGCCACCATGCCACGCATGGATTCGGTCAACCCGCCCGGCGTATCGAGCTGCAGCACGATGGCCTTGGCACCGTCATCCGTAGCGTGCTGGATCGCACCGTGTACGTATTCCGCTGCAGCAGGACCGATCGGGCCAATCACTTCGATGCGTGCGACAAAAGCCGCGCCGGAAGGCGCGACTGGCGCCTCGACAGCCGGCGGTGTCCATGTCAATGCCGCAAGCAAGGCAACGCTCCACACGACCCACCCTTTGCGTGACATGACACTAGCCTCCGGGCCGACATCATCACTAGGTAGCCGCCAGATGTGGCGGCTACCACAAGCATATTACGCTCACCGTATCGTCGTGGCGCGTCCCCTCGGTTTACGCTGCGCGAATCCAACCGGGACTAGTCGTTGATACCGTCACCAGCCATAGCAACGTAACGACCTTGCTTACACAGCGATTCAATCATAATGGACCGCATTTCAACACCATTGTCATCAGGGAGGGCGGTTAGGTGTTCATGCCCAAAGTCTAGACCTTTGATCCAGGTCTAGAGTCAAGGATCTATCCATGCTCGCAAAAATCTTCGATTTGGTCATTTATTTTCCAGCCAGCTAGCGTGCCCTCATCCCAGTAACCTTGCGCCACTTTCTGGGAATCCTTGCAGTGCATAACGAAAACACTGAGCAGCACACGCGCGCGTCGCTCCCTCTTGCCCCCTCGCTGGACCCTACCCTTGCTGCCGCGCACATGCCGCGCCAGTTCCGTCCACTGGATCGCCGGGTACTCTGGACGGGATGCGTCGCCATGTTGCTGGGCGTTGCAGCGGCAATCGTCGCCCGACTGCTGACAGCGCTGATCGGCTTGATCACCAACCTGGCGTTTTACGGCCGCTGGAGCTACGACTTCATCAGCCCCGCCGACAGTCACCGCGGTATGTGGGTGATCGCGATACCGGCCCTGGGCGGCATCATCGTGGGCGTGATGGCACGCTGGGGTTCGCGCGCGATTCGCGGCCACGGCATTCCCGAAGCGATGGAACAGGTGCTGCTCAACGAAAGCCGCATTCCACCGCGCATCACCTGGCTGAAGCCGGTTTCATCCGCCATTGCTATTGGCACTGGCGGCCCATTCGGCGCGGAGGGCCCTATCATTGCTACTGGCGGTGCGTTGGGCTCGCTGATCGCACAACTTATGCACATCACCGCAGACGAGCGCAAAACACTGCTGGCCGCCGGCGCCGCCGCCGGCATGGCCGCGGTATTTTCAGCACCGATATCCGCCGTATTGCTAGCCATTGAGCTGTTGCTGTTCGAACGCCGCGCGCGTTCGCTGATTCCGGTAGCGCTGGCCGCCACGGTCAGCACCGGTGTCCATTATGTGCTGGAAGGAAACCAACCGATGTTTCCCATGCCAGATGTAGCCATCCCTACCCTGCCGGCACTCGCCACTTACATCGTGCTTGGACTGCTCATCGGCGTGATCAGCGTAGGCATCACCAAGCTGGTCTATGCCATCGAAGACAGCTTCGAAAAATTGCCCGTTCACTGGATGTGGTGGCCGGCATTGGGTGGCATCGTGGTAGGCATCGTGGGCTATGTCATGCCACTGACGCTGGGTGTGGGCTATACCAATATCGCGGCGGTACTTGCCGGCCAATTCGGTTTGGGCACCATGCTCGCGCTGTGCCTGCTGAAACTGGTCTCCTGGCTAATCGCACTGGGTAGCGGCACTTCGGGTGGCACGCTGGCGCCTTTGTTTACCATCGGCGGCGCCATGGGTGGCGTACTTGGACTGGCCTTGGCACATGCCGCACCTTGGTTGCAGATCGATCCGCGCATGGCGTCCCTGATTTGCATGGCAGCCATTTTCGCCGGAGCGTCCCGCGCCTTTCTTACCTCGGTGGTATTTGCTTTCGAGACCACCCAGCAACCGCATGGCTTGCTGCCGCTGTTGGGTGCGTGCGCGGCGGCATACCTGGTTTCCGGCTTGCTGATGCGTAACACCATCATGACCGAAAAGATCGTACGGCGTGGCGTGCGCGTGCCGTCTGACTATGCGGCGGATTATCTAGATCAGATTTATGTACGCGATGCCTGCAGCCGCAACGTGGTGAGCCTGCATGCAGAACAAACCATCGAGGAAGTTCGCGCATGGCTTAATTCAGACGGCTCGCCCACCAAACACCAGGGCTTTCCTGTCGTCGATCGGCATGGCCAGCTTCTGGGCGTGGTGACACGTCGCCAGGTTCATGAAAATGCATGGCCCGAAAACGCTACGATGCAATCACTAACCCAGCGTGCACCGCTGGTGGTGCGGGAAGAGCATACGTTACGGGAAGCCGCCGATCACATGGTGGAATACGAAGTGGGTCGCCTGATCGTGGTGAGCAAAGATGCGCCTCATCGCATGGTGGGTATCGTGACGCGCGGCGATTTGCTGGCCGCCCATGCCAGGCGGCTCAGGGAAGCACGCAATGCTTCCCGACAGCTTGGGCGAACACACCAACGCACTCAAAATGTTAGTGTGAAGCCCACCTGAAAGTTCTGCATGATTGTTCTTGATGTGGGTGCAGTACAGATAGCCCCGTAATGCGCAAGCCAGGGCCGCCGGCCTCACTTACATGAGGCTGTCATCGAACTCAAACTAGCGCATCGTCAGCAGCCACAAATCCACCTGTCTGTCGCTGCCACAATCGCGCATACAGCCCACCATGCGTAATCAATTTCGCATGCGTACCGGTCTCCACCACCTGCCCCTTGTCCATCACCACCAATCGGTCCATGCGCGCAATGGTGGACAGGCGATGCGCGATGGCGACCACCGTCTTGCCCTCCATCAGCAGCTCAAGGCTTTCCTGGATGGCCGCTTCCACTTCGGAATCCAGGGCGGAAGTGGCTTCGTCGAGCACCAGGATCGGTGCGTCTTTCAACAGTACGCGCGCGATGGCGATACGCTGGCGCTGGCCACCGGATAGCTTCACGCCGCGTTCGCCGACATGTGCATCTAGGCCACGGCGCCCTTCGCCATCAATCAGGTTGGGGATGAATTCGTCGGCGTGCGCCTTGCGCATGGCTTCCAGCAATTGCAATTCACTTGCATCGGGGCGGCCGTAAAGCAAATTGTCGCGTACGGAGCGGTGCAGCAGCGAAGTGTCTTGCGTTACTACACCGATTTGCGAGCGCAGGCTTTCCTGGGTGACTTGCGAAATATCAATACCGTCGATGCGGATATGCCCGCCTTCCAGGTCGTAAAGGCGCAGCATCACGTTCACCAGCGTGGATTTGCCCGCGCCGGAAGGGCCGACCAGGCCGATTTTTTCGCCGGGTCGCACCAGCATGTCCAAGCCGGCAATCACGCCGCCCTGCTTACCGTAATGAAAATGGATGTCTTCGAAGCGCACTTCGCCGGCAACCACTTCCAGTGGCATCGCGCCTTCGCGATCCTGCACGGTGCGTGGCTGGGAGATGGTGGTAATGCCATCCTGCACGGTGCCGACATTTTCGAAGATGCCATTGACCACCCACATGATCCAGCCGGACATGTTGTTGATACGGATCACCAGGCCGGTACAAAGCGCAATCGCGCCCAAGGTCACCCTGCCCTCGCTCCACAGCCACACGGCCAATGCGGACGTGCCGACGATCAGGAAGCCATTGAGCGTGGTGATGACGGCGTCCATCCCAGTGGTGAGGCGGGTCATGTCGCGCAGTTTTTGCGTCTGCTCTTCCATCGCCTCGGCCACGTAGGCTTCTTCGCGCTGAGTGTGCGCGAACAGCTTGAGCGTCAGCATATTGCTGTAGCCATCCACGATGCGGCCCATCAATTTCGAGCGCGCTTCGGATGCATGCCAAGAACGCTCACGCGTGCGCGGTATGAAATAGCACAGAGTGCCGACGTAAGCGAATAGCCACGCTACCAGCGGCGCCGCCAGCCACACGTCGGCCTGCGCAAACATCACGATGGCGCTGCCGGTGTAGATCGCCACGTACCAGATGGCATCAACAATCTGCACGGCCGATTCGCGCAGCGATGCGCCGGTTTGCATGATACGGTTGGCAATGCGGCCAGCGTAGTCGTTCTGGAAGAAGCCCAAGCTCTGGCGGATGACGTAGCGATGGTTCTGCCAGCGGATGCGATTGGTGAGGTTGGGTACCACCGACTGGTTCACCAGCAGGTCGTGCGTGCCGATGAAGAGCGGGCGCAGCACCAGCACCACGAAACCCATCCACAGCAATTCGTGGCCGTGTGCCTGGAAGAAGACTTTGCCGGGTTCGCCCTTGGCTAAGTCGACAATGCGGCCGATAAAGCCGAATAGCGATACCTCGACCAGCGCCACGCCAAAACCCACCGCGAGGGCAGCGGCAAAAACCAGCCAGACCTGGCGCAGGTAGAACACATAGAACCGCCCCACGGATTTGGGCGGCATGCTGTCGACCGGCCCCTTGAAAGCGTCGACCAGGGATTCGAACCAACGGAAGATCATGGCGTCTTGCCCGCCTGTGGGCCATCGGAAATGGGGAATCGAGCCCGCACACTATACTAAGGTCCATACCGGGCCGCCCGCATCGACGATCTATCACTTACCGCTGTGCAGCGGAAACCAGACTGAACGTTGCCCACACTTGAACGCCACATATCAGTGGGAATCATTGACCGTCCGACGTGTCATTCGGATGATGTCCGGTATGCGCACCTTTCTCCGTCCGTTGTTTCTCCTTTCGCTTGTGCTGGGCCCGGCGGCCATCACCGTGCCCTCAGCAGATGCACAGAATCCCTCTTCAAGCAGCGCTGCGCCAGCTAGTGCGAGTTCCACCCAAGACCCTGCCCAGGCTTTGACCGGCCTCAACAAGCAGCTCGATGGCATCAAGGCCACGCTGAGCGGCAAGTCAGCGAGCGGGCAAGCCTTGGGTGACCTGAGCGCACAAGCCGGCACGGTGCAACAACAAGCTAGTCAATGGGTGAACACGTTGACACCCGAATTGGATAACGTGCAGTCACGGTTGACCGTGCTCGGGCCACCGCCAGCCGCCGGCGCTCCGCCGGAAACCGCGGCTGTCAGCCAGCAGCGCCGCCAACTGGATCGCGACAAGAGCAAGCTGGATAACGAGATCAAACAGGCGCAACTGCTGAGCCAGGATGCGGCCAAGCTGACGACAGAAATTGCCGAAACGCGCAATGAGCAGTTCCAGATGCAGCTCGCCACGCGCGCCGGCTCGCCGCTGAGCATGCGTTTCTGGTCGGATCTCGCCCATTCTTTTCCCGACGACAACGTGCGTTTGCAACGCATCAAGGGTCTGGCCGCCGATGGCATCGCCAGCGCATGGCAACCGGACAACCGCACGCCGTTCATCCTGTGCCTGCTGGGCGCGATGCTGCTGATCGTGCCGGGACGCCAGCTTGTCGAACGCCTGGCTTTTGCACTGGCGCAGCGCTATATGCCCGAAGGACATTTTCGGCGCAGCGCGCTGGCGGTGATCTTCACACTCTCCGTCACCCTATCGATCGGACTGGCAACGTGGCTGCTTTACCAAGGCACGAACTGGAACGATACACTGGACGAAGATCTGGATACGCTGGCGCAGTCGATCATCCGCGCAGCGTTCTTCGCCGCCTTTGTCGCCGGGCTGGGACGCGCACTGCTTTCCTACCGCCATCCATCCTGGCGGCTACCCACCTTGATGGACGCCACGGCTCACGCGCTGCGCTGGTTTCCGTGGTTGCTGGGCGGCGCCTTTCTGCTGCTCATCACGCTGGAGCATCTCTTCGGCATCGCTGGCAGCAGCCTGCCCGCCGCGATATGCACGCGCGCTGCGCTAGCCCTGTTTATTAGCGGCCTGATTGGCGCTGCATTTCTACGGGTAAAACGCATCAGGCGCAACAACAGTCACGAAAAAAAGCCGGTGAAGCATGCGCTTTGGGTTGGTGCACTGGCAGGCGTGGCTGCGGTGGCGGTGGTGGTGGCGTGGTTAGCGGTGTTCACCGGCTACATCGCGTTTGCGTTCTTTATCTCGTGGCAGATGCTGTGGATTGGCATGATCGTGGCATCGCTCTACATGCTCACGCATTTGCAACACGATCTGTTCCAAACTCTGCTCAGCCCGAAGGGGCACAGCGGTCATCGCCTGCAAGCGACATTCAATATTTCGCCGAGTGCGCTGGAACAATCTTCGACCGTTCTTTCTGCCCTGTGCCGGGTGCTGCTGTTGCTGGTGGCCGTCGGTACCCTGCTGATGCCATTCGGCGGTGGTCCGAACGATCTGTTCTCGCATATTGGCAACGTGTTTGTCGGGCTGAAGGTAGGCGAACTCACCATCAAGCCTGGTGCCATCTTCAATGCGCTGGTGGTATTCGTCGCCGGCATGTTGGTGGTGCGCATCATCAAGCGCTGGCTGTTGGAGCAACTGCTGCCTAAGACCCGATTCGACCTTGGTATGCAGATGTCGATCGTCACCTTGCTAAATTATGTAGCAGTGGTGATCGTGTTTGCATTGGCGCTGAAAACCGCCGACGTCAGCCTGCAAAGCCTTACCTGGATCGCTAGCGCGTTGTCGGTGGGCATCGGTTTTGGTCTGCAGGCTATCGTGTCGAACTTTATTTCCGGCCTGATCCTGCTGGCAGAGCAGCCGGTGAAGGTGGGTGACTGGGTCAGTATGGCTGGCGTGGAAGGTGACGTGAAACGCATCAACGTGCGCGCTACCGAAATCCAATTGTGGGACCGTTCTACCATGATTGTGCCGAACTCACAGTTCATTACCCAGAACCTGCGCAACGTTACGCATGGCAATGCGCTGGGCCGCGTGAAGATCAGCCTACCGATGCCATTGGGCACGGATGCAGCCAAGATGCACGAGATCATGATGAGCGCGCTGACTGCCAACGATGCGACCCTCGAAACGCCTGCTCCATTTGTGCTGCTGGATGACGTCACCAGCAGCGCCATGACCTTCAGCGGCGTGGCCTATGTGCGCAGCCCGCGCGATGCCGCCACCGTAAAAAGCGATCTGCTATTCGACATGCTGTCACGCCTGGCAAAAGCGCAATTGCCGCTATCCACGCCGCAGAACATGATCGTTCGAAACCTCGGCCCCCTGGGCGAAGACAGCCCGGCCGCACCCGGACAAATAGACGTGTAAGGTCCCCCACTCTGCCTGAAAATACTGCCGCTCGACATGCTGACCGGCAAAATCAGTATTGTAAGCAAGGAGTCCGCGATGTCGCCATCAAGATTTATCCCATCGATACTTCTGGTGCTGTTTGTAGGTGCCCTGGTCTACTGGCACCAGCACCCAGCCAAACCGCCTGAGATGACGTCGAGCGGCAACGTTACGCTGCCGGCCAGCAACTGCCCTGCCGCTGATGCAAATCTGCCTTCGTTCATGCCGTCTGAAGCCTGCGATACGCTGACGCGCATCATGCACAATGGCCCGTTCCCGTATAGCCAGGACGGCGTCGTGTTCGACAATTACGAAGGCTTGCTGCCGCAGCAGCCGCGCGGTTTCTACCACGAATACACGGTCGACACGCCGGACGCACGCAACCGCGGTACACGGCGCATCATCACCGGCGGCACACCGCCCACGGTGTTCTATTACACCGGCGATCACTACCACAGCTTCCAGCCATTCCATCCCTTCCAGGAATACCGATGAGCGCAGAAAGCGCCCTCGACCTCACCCAGGCCGATGACGGCGGGGTCTATTTTGTCGATGCCGAGGATTTCGAAGCACTCGCCGCCGCCGCCGAGGAAGGGCACCTTTATGTCTGCCGTGCCGACCTCGCCGGTTGCTACGACAAGGGCGAACTGCTGCGCCGCCTGGCCACCGCGTTGAAGCTTCCTTCCGGCTTTGGCCACAACTGGGATGCCTTGGTCGACAGCCTACGCGATCTTGGCTGGCTGCATGGTGTCGGCCATGCGCTGTTGCTCGACCATGCCAATGACCTGCGTCAGACCGCGACCAAGGACTTTGATACCTTGCTGGGCATCCTGCATGAGTCCGCCAGTTTCGCCATCGACCAGAACCGCCCATTCTTTGCATTCCTGAGCCTGCCTGAACATCCCATCGCTTTTCCTTCGCGGCATTGAACATGAATACATCGACTTAGAACTTGACGGTGAATACAAAGGTAACCCTGCCCACCACACCAACGAATACAAAGCATCAGCCCTCCGGAGCTCCCCGATGAAACTCCCCCGCCTGATCCATGTATTCGCCCTCGGTAGCCTCACCGCCTGTACCGTCATGGCAGGCAACACCAACCTCCCCGACCCCGACATCGACGTCGCCAAGGTCAGCACGCACAACACCGAAACCGCAGTACTCGCCGGCGGGTGCTTCTGGGGCATGCAATCGGTGTTCGAACACGTGAAAGGCGTGCGGCAGGTTTGGGCCGGCTATAGCGGTGGCGATGCCGATACGGCACATTATGACGATGTGAGCGATGGTTATACCGGTCACGCCGAATCAGTGAAGATCCAGTTCGATCCGGCCGTGATCAGCTATGGCCAACTGCTGAAGGTGTATTTCGCGGTAGCGCACAATCCGACCCAGCTCAATCGGCAAGGCCCGGATACGGGTACGCAGTACCGCTCGGAAATCTTCTACGCCAATGCGGAGCAGCAGAAAATTGCACAGGCGTATATCACACAACTCAATGCGGCCAAAGTCTTCGATGCATCCATCGTGACGATGGTACAACCGCTGAAGGCGTTTTATCCGGCAGAGTCCTACCATCAAGATTACGCGCGCAATCATCCGGATGACATGTATATCGTGATCAACGATGCGCCGAAGGTGGCCCGGTTGAAGCAGATGTATCCAGCGTTGTATCAGCCCGAGCAGCAGATGGTTGAGGTGAAGCTTTGAGACACTGGACTGGTATAGGTCGGGTTACCCTCGAATCAAGAGACAGGGATCAAGTCTAGGGTAACCCGACCTACTTCGGTGGCACCAATCGCAAGCGCAATGATTCATGTCGCGGATTGGGCAACAGCATCCGCTCGATTTCTGTCGCCGCCAAGCCACGCGCGTAGTAGTAACCCTGCCCTTCAACGCAACCGGCATGCAACAGGAAATCGTGTTGCGCGACGGATTCAATGCCTTCGGCAATGGTGCAGATGCCCAGGCTCTGGGCGATGGCAAGCATGGCTTTGACAATGGCCACGTCATTCGCACTGTCCGGCAGATCAGTCACGAAGGAGCGGTCGATCTTGAGGTAATCGATACCGGATAGTTTCAGATAGGCCAGCGATGAATAACCCGTACCAAAATCGTCGATGGCAATGCCGATGCCTAGTGCATGCAGCGCGTGCATGGTCTGCTCGGTGGCTTCGCCCAGGCGCAGGATCGCGCTTTCGGTAATTTCGAACATCAGCCGCTTGGGCGAAATCTGGCTGGCTTGCAGGGCCTGCTTCACGCTCTCGATAAAGCCCGGGTGCCCGAAGGTCGCCGCGGAAGCATTGAGCGCCACACGGATAGGCGGTAGCTTGGCCTGGTCCCATAGGCGAATTTGCGCGCATGCGGCACGCATGGTCCAGGCGTCGATGCGACGGATCAGGCCCAGACTTTCGGCCAGCGGAATGAATTCGTCCGGCATCAATTCGCCACGCTCGGGATGACGCCAGCGTAGCAGCGTTTCTACCGCAACGATGCGGCCACTGCGCAGCTCCACGCTAGGCTGGAACACCAAGTGGAATTCGTCGCGCGTCAGGGCCTGCCGCAGATCAGCGCCCAGCATCAGGCGCATGCGCGCGTCGGCATGCATCAGCGGCGTGTAGAAACGAAACGTGTTGCGCTCCTGCGTCTTGGCGGCGTACATCGCGGCATCGGCATTGGCGATCAGCACGACCGGATCGCTGCCATCCAGCGGATAACCAGCGATACCGATACTCGCACTCATTACAATTTCGTAGTCGCCGATCAACATCGGCTCGGACAGACTTTGCAACAGCCGGCCGGCAAACTGCGCAGCCTGTTCGCGTGTGCGCAAGCCGCCCAGCAGCACGGTGAATTCGTCCCCGCCGATGCGGCTGGCCACATCGTTCTCGCCCAACTCCCGGCGAATGCGCTGCGCCACTTTCACCAACAGGCGGTCGCCGATGGCGTGGCTGTAACTGTCGTTGACGGCCTTGAAGGCATCCAGGTCGACGAACAACACCGCTGTCGCGCCGTTCGTGCGCGCAGCGACCTCGATGGCATGCGAGCAGTGACGTTGGAATTCGCTGCGATTGGCCAGTCCGGTCAGCGGGTCGTGCGCCACCATGTATTCCAGGCGCTGGCGATCAGCCTTGCTACGCGTGATATCAGTAATGACCGCTACGTAATGCTGCACGCGGCCATCACTATTGCGAATCGCGCTGATGCTGAGCAGCTCCGGATAGGATGAACCGTCCGAGCACCAGCTCTGCACTTCACCCACCCAGTTGCCACCTTCGGCCACCATATCCCAGATTGAGGTGGGCAAGGACGAGCCATCCGGCATGCGACGCAGCTCGTCGAAACGATGATGTTGCAGGTATTGCAGCGTGTAACCGGTAATGCGTGTGTGTGCGGCGTTGACCGCAGTCACCCGGCGCTCGGCGTCAGCAATGATGATGCCTTCAGCCACGCTGGCCATTGCTTCGGAGGCGATGCGGCGCTCCTGCTCCATCACCACGCGATCGGAAACATCGCGCATGATGGCCTGGCGCACAGGCTGCGCGCCCCAGGTGGTGAGGCTGCTGTGGGTTTCCACCGTGCGCATCACGCCATTCGCCGTATGCAACAATCCGATGATGGATGAACCGGCGGTGCGTGTGCTGCCTTCTACGAACAGCTTGAGAAAATCCACGCCGACCAGTTCTTGCTGATCGCGGCCGGTCCACACGCTGGCGGTACGGTTCACGCCTAGGATCTTGCCGTGCGTTTCATCCACCATCACGATAGCGTCGGCGGCACTGTCGAACAGCAGCCGATATTTTTCCTCGGTGCCACGGATGCCAGCCAGAATGCGCTTGGCCATGCGGATCCACAGCAAAGACGCCAGCAAAGCGGTCACCAGCACCGCGATAAACAACACGCCACCCAGCCATGCCGCACCCAGCGCAATGTCGAGCGAGAATTCGTCGCTGCGCGGCTGGATGTAATTGTTGAGGGCATCCATGCGCGCGCTTTGCCGCGCCAGCTCCGCTTCCGACAAGTGGCCTTGCGTATACGCCTGCTGCAACTCGCCGGCGATGGTGTTGAACTCTTCGATAGAACTGTCCACTGAGTGCCAATCGGCGATGGCTTGCTCCATGTAGGGAGCATGCGAAAAATGATCGAGGATGAAGATCATCCCTGGAATGGCTGCCGGAATAACCCCGCCGCGCTTGAAAGCCTCGGACACTTGATGTTTGTCATAATCGCCTTTCGCAATGGCATCACGCGCCCAGCGATCGGTACGAACCACTTCATAGTTGCGTCTAAAACTTTCCAGTTTCTCCGGATCGCCACTGCGGGCGTAGGCATACAGATCGATGACGGTCTGCTTCTGGGCCTTAGACCAAAGACTTTCGCCGTTCAAAAAGCCGGCAAGCGTCACCTGGACCTGGAGGGCGCCCCAGGTCAGGCATAGAACCAAACCAACGACCGCTGCCAGGCCATATGCCAACGGCATAAGGCGACGAGACAGCGGCCGTTGCTGAACATTCGTGGTGATACGCATCGTGCCTCTTTAGAAACCACAATCAGCCATCACTCTGCACGAAGATGCTGTTGATGTGTATCACCCCACCACTACCCTTACTTAAACTTAAGCGGCAGCCTCTTTAGCCACGACCGGCCCGTTGAAAACGGGTTCATCCAGGGCGGGCTCATTAAGCAGCCAAGGGTCACGACGCACATCCAGACACCGATCCAAGGTAATCCTCATGCTTACGTAACTCCGTTTGACGCATTCTTGCAGGTACGCCACCTCATCTGCACGAGGGTCGTGGCCGACCAGGGTGCAGACGATCTCAAGGGCCTCCCAAGGGTGAGTATCATCATAAGCTGCGTGAAGCTGAAGCCAACGCAAGCTGTGCGTCCTGATGGCCTTGGGGAAACTTTCGGAATAGGCCACGCTTTCATAGACCTTTTGTGACCACTCCCCTGTCGCCCCTTCCACCGCGTAGTTGGTGGCAATCATACCTGCCGCCAGCGGCGCGCTACGGCTCACCTCCTCGCACCAACTGGCCAGGGATTCCGTGCCATAGGGTGCGGTACCGTTCAGTACCTCGCTCTCGGGTACGCCAGCCCCTTCGGCCCAGTTGAGCCAGTACTCTGCGTGATTTTGCTCCACCCGGATATTGCGCACCAACCAGCGCCGGGCCATGTTTTCTCCCTTGCTACGACCATAGCGCGTTTTCAGCAGATTGAGTGCCATATAACCGGGAAAACGCTCAATCACGGGCCATACGCCCACCATGAAATCACGGGTGGCAACGGCATCCAGGCTCGCCTCGCACATGATCGACCACACCTCATGGTCAATCACGCTTTGCTTGGTGGCCTGGCAGGCGGTTACCAGATCTTGTGCCCAGGTCGGGTAGCTGGACAGTTCCACCAGGGGGCCGGTACGTTCGAAATGTGCGTGCATGTGTCTTCTCCACTTGAGTATTGCCATGAGGGTCATCTCAGCCGTAGACATGGCTGAGACCAGGGCCTTGCCAGCAAAAGCCTGCAAAGCCAGGCCATGGATGGCCTGCCGCAAATCAGTCGCTTTCAAAAGACTGATTCGGGGAACCAGGTTGGTACATGTGCCAACCCGGCAAGCCCGGGAAGTGCAGAACGGCACTTTCGGGCACCCCTGCGGGGGCGGTCCAGGCATCTCCATAGTGGGCCGTCCGATGAGGTGTTGCGATTTCTCTTTTTCCTAGCCCAGGCAGTTACTCACAGGCCGTTTTAAGGCACCAAATTCCGGATAACTGGTTTGGCGCCGCCTAGGCGGGCGGGGCTATGAGCTACGTGGATGGATTCGTTTTGCCGCTACCCAAACGACCTATTGCCCGCTTATCGACACCTGACGCACAAGCACGGCAAGGTCTGGATGGAACACGATGTGCTGGCTTACACCGAGCACCTAGCCGATGACATGACGCCCACAGCTCTTTGATCTGGCGATAATCCAGCTCGCGCGCCCATTTTGCGGGTAAGAAAGCTGTATTAGTCATATAACTGCGCAATCATTGGTGGGATTGCTTCCCGGAACTAGGCAAGTTCGCACATGATGACCGCAAGGCCGTGAACAACGAACTGTGGTGGGACCAGGCGACTCAGCTGTGGGTCACGGCCAATGCCAACAGCTTGCGCATAGCAACCATGTTCTGGCCGGGCTCCGATGCGCCCATCCAGAGCAAGCGGCCGGATTTCTGGAAAATCTACGACAGCAAGGTGACGCCCGACCAGCGTGTCGACCAGGTCCTTGCATGGCTGGATATGCCGGCCGACCAGCACCCCAGCTTTATCACCCTGTATTTCGAAGCCGTCGACAAAGCCGGCCACAAGTATGGTCCGGACGCCCCCGAGCTCAACCAGGTCCTGCGTGATGCCGATGCCACACCAGGTCCTGCGTGATGCCGATGCCACCATCGGGCGACTGGTAGATGGCCTTCGCCAGCGCAACCTGTATGACCACATCAACATCATCGTATTGGCCGATCACGGTATGGCCAGCGTGCCACCGGACCACAACATCCGGATCGATAAACTGATCAACATGAAGGATGTGGCGGAAATAACGCTTGGACCCATCGCCGGGTTCAATCCCAAGCGCAAGCACGATTTCAACGCCATCGAAAAGCAGTTGGAGCAACCACAACAGCACATGTATTGCTGGGACAAAACACGCATTCCCAAGCGCTTCAACTACGGCGCCAATGCGCGTGTGCCGCAGTTGGTGTGTGTTGCCGATGTGAGCTGGCGCATCACGACCACCGATTATCTGGCCAAGCACAAGGACGATTCGAAACTGGGCGAGCATGGGTATGACAACGCTGATCTACGCATGCAAGTCTTATTCATTGCCCATGGTCCGGCATTCCAGGGTGGCATCCGCTTCCACAGCTTCCTTAATGTGGATGTGTATCCGCTAATGACCCATCGCTGGGCAATTCAACGATGGCCGTCTCGAGGATGTGTAGGGGATGCTGAAGCCGGCACCGACTGCGACAGCCAGTGTGCAGTAAGGTATGGCCTTTCCCATCCGGGATACGTTGGAATAAGCCATGCGCCATCACGATGCCCTGCGCGCCTTATCAATCATCTTGAGTGCAGAAGACTTGGGCGCTGCGACATCGTTCCATCGACATGGGATGCGCTGAAGCGGGATGCGTCGCCTTGCAGTGACGCATCCCGTCGTTTCCAGGCCGATACGCGTGCACCAGCCCAGAACAAGGGTCAGAGTGCAGCGTCCTTGAGCTTCTTCAGCGGACGGATCTTTACCTTCACGGTGGCCGGCTTGGCGGCGAACCACTGCTCTTCCTTTGTAAAGGGATTAACGCCCTTGCGCTTGGGCTTGGCCGGAACGTTGACAGCGGTGATCTTCAGCAGGCCCGGCAGGGTGAACACACCGGCCCCCTTCTTGTGAATCGATGCATGCGCAACGCCTTCAAGCGCGGCGAGCACCGCGCGCACATCCTTGGAAGCAACTTCGGTGGCTTCAGCCAGGTGCGAAACCAAAGCCGACTTGCTCAGTGCTTCCTTGATCGGCTTCGGAGCTGCGGCGGCTTTGGATGCCATTTTGCCTTTTGCTGCCTTCTTTGCCATGGACTACCCCATCGTTATTTGGTTTATTGAAATGCCTCTCGGCGAGCTGAAATGTAGGCGAAAATAGCGGCGTCGCCAACTAGCAAACGCAAAAAAACCTATAAAAATGTATTCAGCGGCGGTTGACGTGCGTATTCCGACGCAAATCGGCCACTGATTCCGAGCTAAATCGGCCACCCGTTCCGACGTAAATCGGCCCCCATTCCGAGCCAAATCGGCCACCCTGCCAACGTCATGCGTGGACCCCTGATCGGGCACGCTCGCCCGCTTTTCCCCAGCGAGCAGAGCGATGCCCAAAGCGAGGTTGTCCATGCGCAAGATTCGAGAAGTTCTCCGGCTCACCGCGGCCGGCCTATCCGCCCGCCAGGTGGCAGCCAGCGTCAAGCTGGCGCGCAGCACCGTGGCCGATTACCTGCGCCGCGCGCAAGCCGCTGGCGTCCATTGGCCGCTCCCCGAGGAGGTGGACGAAGACACGCTGTGGGATCGGCTCTATCCGCCGACCGTGTCGGCTGAGCAGGCTCACCAACCACTCCCCGACTGGCCTCGTATCCACTACGAACTGACGCGCAAAGGCGTCACGCTGATGCTGTTGTGGGAGGAGTACAAAGCCCATCACCCCGACGGTTATCAGTACAGCCGTTTTGCCGATTTGTACCGGCAATGGGCCAGCAAGCAGGACGTGGTGCTTCGCCACGTCCATGTGCCGGGCGACAAGCTGTTTGTCGACTACGCGGGACACACGCTGGACATCATCGACCGTCGCACCGGCGAGCTGCGTCCGGCACAAATCTTTGTGGCCGTGCTCGGGCATTCAAGCTACACCTATGCCGAGGCCACCTGGACCCAGAGCGTGCCTGACTGGCTGGCCTCGCACGTGCGGGCACTGGAATTCATCGGTGGTGTGCCGCGCGCGATCGTGCCCGATAACCTCAAGGCCGGCGTGACCAAAGCACATCGCTACGATCCGGATATCAATCCGTCGTATCAGGATCTGGCCGAGCACTACGCCACCACGGTGCTGCCGGCACGGGTGAGAAAGCCGCGCGACAAGGCCAAGGCCGAAGTGGGCGTGCAGGTGGTGGAACGGCGGATTCTGGCGCCGCTGCGCGAACAATCCTTGTTCTCGCTCAACGAGGCCAACGCAGCCATCCGCCCATTGTTGGATGAACTGAATCGGCAACCCTTTCAGAAGCGCGAGGGAAGCCGTCTGAGCGTATTCGAGGCGATCGAACGAGCAGCGCTGCAACGGCTGCCTGCCACGCGCTACGAATACGCCGAATGGAAGAAGGCCAAGGTGCACCTGGACTACCACGTCGAGGTGGATCGGCATTACTACTCGGTGCCGCATACCCTGACGGGCCGCGTGGTGGACGTGCGTTTGTGTGCCTCCACCGTGGAAATCTTTCTGCGCGGCACGCGCGTCGCCGCGCATACGCGCTCCACGATGCGCGGCGGTTTTACGACCTGCCCGGCGCATCGCCCGAAGAGCCATCGCGCGGTCACGGAGCTGACGATCGAGCAGTTGTTTGCACGTGCCGAAACCATCGGGCCGAACGTCGTCGGCGTGCTGAACATGCAAGTCAACATGCGCAAGCATCCCGAATATGCGTTGCGCGCATGCCTGGGCATTTTGCGCTTGGCCAACGACTTCTCGCCGCTGCAACTGGAGGCAGCCTGCAAGCAGGCGCTGGCGCACAACAGCACCAGTTACCGCGCCATTCGTGCGCTGATCAAGCACACCCTTCCGCAAACCGAATTGACACTTTCCCTGCCCGAGCACGACAACGTGCGCGGCGCGTCCTACTACCACTGACGGAGACCACGATGGTGCTACATCCCTTGATCGAACAACTGCAATCCTTGCGTTTGCGCGGCATGGCCGCCGCCCTGACGCAGCAACTGGCATCTACCCAAGCCGACCATTTGCCCTTCGAGGACCGCCTGGCCCTGTTGGTTCAGCACGAGATGGCCGACCGCGATACGCAGCGCCTGCATCAGCGTTTACGCTGGGCCAAACTCGGACAGAGCGCCACCCTGGAAGACCTCGATACACGCATCGCACGGGGGCTGGACAAGTGCTTGATCGCCAAACTCGCCACGCTGACGTGGATCAAAGAGCACCTGAACGTGCTGATCACCGGACCGACCGGTGTCGGCAAGAGTTATCTCGGGTGTGCGCTCGCTCAAGCGGCCTGTCGGGCAGATTACTCGGTGCGCTACTTCCGCCTGCCACGATTGATCGATGAACTGACCAAGGCACACGCCGAATCACGTCGTAGCGCTTACTTCCGCTCGCTCGCCAAGGTCGACGTGATCGTGCTCGATGACTTTGCCCTGGCACCGCTGACCGACCTCAATCGGCGCGACCTGCTGGAAATCCTCGACGATCGCTACGACAAGAAATCCACCCTCATCACCAGTCAGTTGCCGGTCGAGCAGTGGCATGCGTACCTGGGCGACCCCACCCTCGCCGACGCCATCCTCGATCGCCTCGTCCATAACAGCTACCGACTCGCCCTCACCGGCGAGTCCATGCGCAAGCGCGCTCCGGCCACGGTGGCCTCGACCCGCTCCGTCACCCCATAATCCACCCACCCCGCGCACGGCCTTTGCCGGGGTGGCCGATTAACCTCGGAAGACCCGGCCGATTTGGCTCGGATCAGGTGGCCGATTTGCGCTGGAATGAGTGGCCGATTTCGTCGGAATACGCAGTTGACGGAAAGCTACTGTGACCAAGTGCATCCGAAAAGTGTCGAAATATACCAATCAGCCGCACACGCCATCAAGGCATGGTATGACGAAGCCAAGGCAGCCTCCTGGAGCAACCCTCAGGACATCAAGGACCAATATGCGAGCGTCAGCTTCGTCGGCAAGAATCGCGTGGTCTTCAACATCAAGGGCAATAGCTATCGCTTAATTGTCGCAGTCGCCTACCGTTTCCAGGCGCTCTACATCAAATTCATCGGCACCTATGCCGAATACGACAAGGTCGATGCGGCGACCGTGGAGGATTTATGACTAAGCCAGCCATCCACACCATTCGCACCCAAAAGGACTACCAGGATGCACTTCGCGAGGTTTCTGGCTATTTTGACAACGAGCCGGAGCCGGGTTCGGCTGAGGGCGATCGCTTCGAGATCCTGACCCTAGTAATCGAGAGCTACGAGGCAAGGCGTTTCCCAATCGAGGTAGTCGATCCAATCGAAGCCATCAAGTTCCGCATGGAGCAGCAAGGGCTCACCGCTAAAGATCTCGTGCCCTTCATTGGCAAGCAGAACCGCGTCTACGAAGTCCTGAATCGAAAACGCGGCCTCACCATGGAGATGGTGCGCAACCTCCACAAGAACCTCGACATTCCGCTCGAAAGCTTGATCGGAGCGTAGCCAAGTTCGCCATGACCAACAGTATGTCATGCACATGCTATCGCGCTGACACGCATCAATGGGTGATGTTGCCACAGTGGATAGCGTGCACGGAAACTATCCGCCGATACCGATGCGCCGCATCATCTTCCCTAACACTTCGACGCATACCTTGATGCGCATCAGATAGGTCACCCCGAAATAAACCATGCCGTACGTCGAGAGCACGAATATCGCCGTCACGATCGGACCATACAGGGGCAGGTAATGCTCCACCATGCACGCCACCAACACGGCCAAACCCGCTGCGGACCACAGCTTCACCATCATCGCCACCGACACACCGGTGGCGCCAATGCGCTTGTTCAACTTGCGTCGCAGTAAATGGAACTCGATCCAGCCGGCCACGCCGGCTGATGCGGTAAGTCCTACCGCACCCCATTGCAGAGGGATGTCCAGCGCCCTTGGCAATAACAAGGCACTCGCCAGACCCAGTGCAACGGTAAAAACCAGGCGCACGATGGCAAAACGCAATGGTGTACGCGTATCACGCATCGCGTAATAGGTGGAGGCATAAAGCCGGCCAAAGGTCGAGGCCAGCAGGCCCACGCCAGAACCTGCTAGGATAGCCCAGACGTAATACGAATCCTTGCGGGTAAACGCACCGGATTGATACAGCGCCGCCACCACCACATTGCCCAGCGCGAAAAACGCCATCGACGAAGGCACAATAAAAAAGGCGATGCGTTCCAGGCCATGGTTCAACCGTGCCGACAGCTTGGTGGCCACGTCGGCACTCCATTCATCGCCCGCCATGCGCGATAACGTCGGCAGTTCCGAAGCGGAAATCGCCATGCCGAACAAACTGACCGGCAACAAATTGATCGACGATGCCGTGGTCATGCCTGCAATAGCGCCGCTGCCCAGCAAGGTGGCGATAGCCTGATCGATAAAGGCGCTGATCTGCACCACGCCACGCCCGATCGCCACGCCCAGGAAACTACCCCCCACTTGCCGTACATGCAGACTGTGCAAATCAAGCTTCAAGCGCATGCCCGGCACCAGCTTCAACACCGGCCCCAACTGCACCAAGAACTGCAACAAGCAACCTAGCACCGTACCCCACGCCAGATACACGATCAGGCGATCCGCATCCCGGTGACGGAAGAACAACATGGTCAGGATCATGGAAAGATTCCAGACCACCGGCGCAACGTAGGAAAGGAAGAACTTGTGATGGCTGTTGAGAATACCCAGGCACCACGCCGACCACACCAAGATGCCGGTGCCGGGGAAAAGGATCCGCACGATCAGGATGGTCAGCTCGCGCTTTTCACCCGTGTAGCCCGGCGCAATCGCCCATAGCAGATAAGGCGTCGCCAACACGCCCAGCGCCACGATCACGGCGATGATCAGTGCTAGGGCCGCGGCGATGGCACCGGCAAGGCGATCTGCCTCTTCCTGCTTGTGCTGGGCCAGCAGTCGGGCGTAGACAGGGATAAAGGAGGCCGAGAGCACACCCTCTCCGAACAGGTTCTGCAGAAAGTTGGGAACGCGCAGTGCGGCGCTGAAGATATCGGCCGCGTCGGAGAGGCCGAAATAATGGGAAAACACCCGCTGCCGCACCAGGCCGAACAGGCGGCTGCAAAGGATGCCCGCACCTACCAGCAGGGCGTGTCCACGGCCGGCCTCTTTGGTCATAGCTACCTGCTGCTGGAAAAACAGCAAGGGTAGCATTTGAAATGCATGCAGGGGTCCCCATGCTCACGTCGGAGGATCCAACACCACAGCGGTGCCATAGGCCACGATTTCGCTCATGGTCTGGCCGATTTCGGCCGAATCGAAGCGCATCATCAGCACCGCGTTGGCGCCCATCGCCTTGGCGTTGGACACCAGCCGGTCCAGTGCATGGCGCCGCGCTTCTTCCAACAACTGCGTGTATTGACGGATCTCTCCACCGACCAGCGAACGGATGCCCGCCAGCATGTTGCCGCCGATGCCACGACTGCGCACTACCACGCCAAACACCTGGCCTTTGACTTGCACCACCTGATGGCCCGGCACGTTTTCGGTTGTCACGACCAGCATAGATTCACGCCTCCCTAGTGTGGTGTCTCACAAGTAACACGAACAAATTCCGGCGTCTTTCGCCACGATCCTGCGTTGCTCGTCGTCGCCATAGCGCCCACTATGACTCCTCCTCGCGCCTTGTCTCGCGACGAAATCCACTCGGAATTTATTCACGTTACTTGCGAGACACCACACTGGGGAAATCCTGCGACATGTCGAGAAGATACTCTTCACGGTCTCTTCTCGATAGCGGGTATGCATCCACTTCTGGCACGTAGGCGCCTGCCGGGCACTGTGGCACCATCCGGCGGTCTACCGTTGTCCACACTAGGAAAACCAAACATGATGTCCAGACCCTTCAAGACATTGGCATGGAGCTTGATGCTGGGGATGGGGCTGGTGGCCACCAGCATCCCTGCCCTCGCCGATGCACCCGCCGTCTCGCAAGCCGTTGCCAGCGACGGCAAGGTGCTGCGTGCCACCCTGGACAATGGCCTGCGCGTCGTCATCGTGCGCGAAACACTTTCGCCGATGGTCACCACCCAGATCACCTATCTGGCCGGCGGCTATCACACGCCGGCGGGTTTCCCCGGCACGGCGCATGCGCTGGAACACATGATGTTCCGCGACAGCCAGGGCATGACCGGTGCGCAGCTCAATGAAATGACCGGCAAGATGGGGGCGGAAAACAATGCCTTCACCACGAATGACGCCACGCAGTATTACTTCGTGGCGCCGTCGAACTATCTCGACATCCTGCTGCACATCGAATCAACACGCATGGAAGGCGCGCTGCTCACCCATAAAGACTGGGAGCGCGAGCGCGGTGCGATCGAACAGGAAGTCTCGCGCGATATTTCCGATCCAGGTTATCTCGCTTTCCAAAAAGCCGAACGCATTCTGTACGCAAGCACCGGCTACGCGGAAGATGCACTCGGTACGCGTCCGTCGTTCGACAAAACCACGGCAGAACATCTGCAAACGTTCTACAAGGACTGGTATGCGCCGAACAACGCCTTGCTGGTGATCGTGGGCGATGTCGATCCGCCAAGCACGTTCGCCACGGTGCAGGAACTGTTCGGCAAAATTCCGCAACGCAAGCTGGCCAAAGCCGCCCCCCTGAAGCTGCAACCCGTCAAACCGGAAACGATTACCGCTACCACCCCGCAAGGCACGGGTTCGGTGCAGTTCATGTATCGCATGCCGGGCATGAAGGAAAAGGACAACGCTGCCGCGCAAGTTCTGCTGGACGTGCTCAACAACGCACGCAGTTCGCTCAACGCGCTCGCCGTGCAAGGCAAGGTACTGAGTGCCGATGCGCAGTTGCAGCCTTTCAGCTACGGTGGCGTCGGGGTCATCGAAGTCGGCTTCCCCAAGGGCGGCGACGCCAAGAAGGCGCAAGCCGATCTGCAGGGCGTGATCGACGACCTGCTGAAAAACGGCACACCTGCCGAACTGGTGGAAACCTCCAAGCGTTCCGAGATCGCACAAGCCGAATTCAACAAGAACAGTGCCGTAACGCTCGCCAGTGCCTGGTCGCAGGCCATCGCGTGGATGGGACTGAATTCACCCGAAGAAGCCGAACAGCAGATTCGCCATGTCACTGTCGATGATGTGAATCGCGTCGCGCGTGAATATCTGAAACCGGATCAGCGTGTCACCGTGGTCCTCACTTCCGACAACAACGGCAAGCGTCCGCCGGACAGCGTCGGCTTTGGCGGTTCGGAATCCTTCGCCGGCAACGACAAGCTCGATGCGCCACTGCCGGAATGGGCCGCTGAAAAGCTGAGCAAGCTGGACATGCCGCGCTGGACGCTGGCGCCGGTGGAAATGACGCTTGTCAACGGCATCCGTCTGATCGTGCAACCGGAAACCATCAGCAAGACAGTGACGGTGCTGGGTCATATCGACAACAACCCGAAGCTGCATGAGCCGGCTGGACAGGAAGGTGCGTCACGCCTACTGTCCACGCTGTTCGATTACGGTTCCACCACCCTGGACCGCAATGCGTATCACAAGGCACTGGACGATATCTCCGCCACGGAAAGTGGCGGCACCGATTTTGGCATCGCCGTGCTCAGCGACCAGTTCGACCGCGGCATGCAACTGCTTGCTGACAACGAACTGCACCCGGCCTTACCCCAGGAAGGCTTCGCCGTGCGGCAGGAAACGCTGTCGCGCAGCCTGGCCGGCGAAATGCAGTCGCCGCAGTACAAGATGATGAAGGCCATGATGGAAGGCCTGCTGCCCAAGGGCGATCCGGACCTGCGGCGCGCCACGCCGGAAACGGTCAACAAACTCACCTTGCAGAACATCAAGGATTACTATGCGAAAACATATCGCCCTGATCTCACCACCATCGTCGTGGTCGGCCATGTCACGCCGGGCCAGGCCAAGGCCACGGTGGAACGCTACTTCGGCGCATGGAAAGCCGAAGGTCCGAAACCGGATGTGATCGCCAAGCCGGTCGCCACCAATCCGGCCGGCTATACCGTGGTCGACAACCCGTATGCCTCGCAAGACCAGGTGCTGATGGGCCAGATGCTTGAACTCAACATGCACAACCCCGACCGTTACGCGCTGCAACTGGGCAATGACGTGCTCGGCGGCAACGGCTTTGCCTCGCGCCTAATGGCCGATATCCGCGTGAAACATGGCTACGCCTATGGTGCGGGCTCCGGCTTGCGCTTAGACCGCTCACGCTCGATCTTCTTTGTGCAGTATGGCAGTGACCCGGACAAGGTGGCGGCAGTCGATGGACTGGTGCGCCAGAACCTGCTGGATATGCAGAACACACCCGTGAAGGCCGAAGAGCTGAATAACGCACGCCAGTACGAAATCCGCTCGATTCCGATAAGCGTCGCCAGCATCAACAGCATCGGCCGTTCGCTGCTGAGTTGGGCATGGCATGGCGAGCCGCTGGATCAGCCGCTGGTGGCGGCGAAGCATTTCCTGTCCATGACGCCGGAGCAGGTGCAGGCGGCGTTCAAGAAATACCTGAGGCCGCACAGCCTTATGCAGGTGGTGCAAGGGCCACCACCTGCGAAGCACTGAGGAAGCAGAAACGGCCCGCTTATGCGGGCCGTTTCATACCCTCAGGACATACCGTAGGGGTAGGCCCCGTGCGTGCCCTGTCTCTTGATCACATTTTTAGTCGAAATCTCAACGCCAAACGCCTTCGCTCGTCATCCCGGCGCAGCCCGGGACCCAGTGACTTTAGTTCGCCAGTACTCTGCTTTAGTCTTCGCTCTAAGAAGAGCGAAGACACTGGGTCTCGGCCTGCGCCGGGATGACGAGCAAAAAAGCGCGCATTTCGCACGCACGAAAATGTGATCAAGAGGACAGCTGCGTGCCCGGGCGGCCACAGGGGGCCGCCTGCGAATAAGCGAACAGGGACAACAAAATCAGGAAGGATGGCGCTCCAAATTCGGCAGAAAAATTGCCAACATGCCAATCAACGGCAAATACGCACACAATGAATACACATAATCGATGCCATATGCATCTGCTACACGACCCAACACCGCTGCGCCAATACCGCCCATGCCGAAGGCAAAACCGAAGAACAAGCCGGAGACCATGCCTACACGCCCCGGTATCAACTCCTGCGCGTAAACCAGAATCGCCGAAAACGCCGACGACAGAATCAAACCGATCACCACCGTCAGCACGCCGGTCCAGAACAGATTGGCGTGCGGCAGCATCAGCGTGAACGGCGCCACGCCCAGAATCGACACCCAGATCACCCACTTGCGCCCGATGCGATCGCCGATGGGGCCACCCATCATCGTACCGGCCGCCGCCGCGAACAGAAATACGAACAAATGTATCTGCGCGCTCTGCACCGACACGTTGAAGGTGTGGATCAGATAGAAGGTGAAATAGCTGCTGATGCTGGCGAGGTAGAAATACTTGGAGAAGATCAGCATGCCTAGAATAAACAGGCATATGATCACCTTGTTGCGGCTCAGCGCTTCACCCGCGACGTGACGCACCGCTTTGCTGCGACTGACGTGATGCAAGCGATACCAACGCCCCACCTGCATCAACACCACCATCGCCAGCAAGGCAGCCAGCGAGAACCAGGCCACACTGCCGCGGCCATACGGCACGATGATCCACGCTGCCAGCAACGGCCCGAGCGACGTGCCTGTGTTGCCGCCCACCTGGAACAACGATTGTGCCAGGCCGTGCTGTCCACCCGAAGCCAGGCGCGCGACGCGTGAGGACTCGGGGTGAAACACCGACGAACCCGTGCCTACCAGCGCTGCCGCCAGTAACAGCACTGTGAAATTCGGTGCAGTCGCCAACAACAACAAACCGCAAAGCGTGAAACCCATGCCTACCGGCAGGGAATAAGGCATGGGCTTGCGATCAGCCACCATACCGACCAGCGGCTGCAGTAACGAAGCCGTAACCTGGTAAGTCAGTGTGATCAGACCGATCTGCGCGAAGCTCAGGTTGAAGCCACCTTTCAGAATCGGATAGATCGCCACGATCAGCGATTGGATCAT
Organism: Dyella sp. M7H15-1; assembly: GCF_004114615.1. NCBI lineage: Bacteria > Pseudomonadati > Pseudomonadota > Gammaproteobacteria > Lysobacterales > Rhodanobacteraceae > Dyella > Dyella sp. M7H15-1. Next base: position 745,349 of record NZ_CP035300.1, on the reverse strand, counting down.
GTCGTTGAGCAGGTGTGAAAAACTGATCGCGCCCAGAATGGCGAAATCGGTGCGATGCGCAACAGCACTGGCCTGCGTGCCCGACGTTAGAGAGGCCGATTCGGCGGAGTTCTGCATACATTCCAAGGGGGGAGACGGCGAGATTGCCTCGCCAAGTGCTTCATCTTAACGTAGCCGTGTTCGGCCTGCATACGTTACCTTCTTTCGTAAGATGCTGCATGATGTCCAGGCATCCCGTTGCTGATGCCATATCCACGTCAATGCCTCCAGCAAGATGCCTACGCAGTGACCCAGCCATACGGGCGCGACGTCGCTGCCCACAGCCTCTACCAGGATGGTGCACCGATGAGCAAACGCAACGACCAAGACGCCATGCCTGCCGACAGCACAATCGCACCTGAGGTCCCCATCCTCCCTGCCACGCCCACAGTCGATCTGAACGATAAGGCGTATTACATCCATCGCGAACTGTCGCAGTTGCAGTTCAACAACCGCGTGCTGGAACAGGCGCTGGATGAACGCACTCCTCTGCTGGAACGGCTGAAGTTCCTGCTGATCTTTTCCAGCAATATGGACGAATTCTTCGAAATCCGCGTGGCTGGCCTGAAAGGACAGCTTGTCTACGGGCACGAGATCATTGGTCCCGATGGCATCACGCCGAAACAGGCGCTGGTCGAAATCAGCGAGATCGCGCACCGCCAGATCGCGCGGCAGTACACGATACTCAACGAACGCCTGCTGCCCGAACTGGATCAGCACGGCATCCGCATTGTGCGCCGCGAAAGCTGGAGCGTTGCGCAAAAACGCTGGGTGCAGCGCTACTTTCGCCAGGAAGTGGCCCCGATGATGACGCCGATCGGGCTTGACCCCACTCACCCCTTCCCGCTGCTGGTCAACAAGAGCCTCAACTTCATCGTGGAGTTGGAAGGCGTGGATGCCTTTGGCCGCGATTCGGGCCTGGCGATCCTGCCGGCGCCGCGCGTCTTGCCGCGCATCATTCGCCTGCCGGCCGATGTCTGCGAAGGTGGCGAGAACCATGTGTTGCTGTCGTCGATCATCCACGCGCACGCTGAAGAACTGTTCCCCGGCATGGAGGTGCGTGGCTGTTACCAGTTCCGCCTGACCCGCAATGCCGACCTTACGCTTGATCCGGAAGAAATGGACGACCTCGCCCGCGCACTGCGCGGCGAATTGTCCTCGCGCCGTTTCGGCGACGCGGTGCGTCTGGAGGTTGCCGACAATTGTCCCAAGCCGCTGACCAATTACCTGCTCAAGCAATTCAGCCTGACCGAAGCCGAATTGTATGAAGTGAACGGCCCGGTGAATCTCACGCGCCTGTTCGGCATCATCAGCCGCAGCGAGAGCCCGCAGTTGCAGTACCCGCCGTTCGCACCGGCGATCCCCAAAGCCGTGAAAAAGGCCGAGGATTTGTTCCAGGTGATCAGCAGGCAAGACGTGTTGCTGTTGCACCCTTACGAGTCCTTTGCTCCGGTAGTGGATCTGGTGCGCCAGGCGGCGAAAGATCCGCAAGTACTTACCATCGAACAAACGCTGTATCGCACTGGCGCTAATTCCGAGATCGTCGATGCGCTGGTGGAAGCGGCGCGCGCCGGCAAGGAAGTGATCACGGTCGTCGAGTTGCGCGCCCGCTTCGACGAAGAATCCAATCTGGGTCTGGCCACTCGCCTGCAACAGGCTGGTGCGGTGGTGATCTACGGCGTGGTCGATGTGAAAACCCATGCCAAGCTGATGCTGATCCAGCGCCGCGAAGGCGACAAGCTCGCACGCTACGCACATCTGGGCACGGGCAACTATCACAGCGGCAATGCGCGCCTTTACACCGATTACAGTCTGCTGACCTCCGATTCCGCGCTATGCGAGGACGTGCACAAGCTCTTCAGTCAGCTCACCGGCATGGGCAAGCTGCTGAAGATGAAGAAGCTGTTGCATGCGCCGTTTACCCTTAAGAAATCGCTGCTTGAAATGATCGCCCACGAGCAGGCTCATGCCGAAGCGGGCAAACCAGCGCAGATCATCATCAAGGTCAACGCGTTGACCGATGCGAAGATGATCCGCGCCTTGTACAAGGCGAGCAGTGCCGGTGTGAAAATCGACCTGCTCGTGCGCGGCACCTGCTGCTTGCGTCCCGGTATTCCAAGCATTTCGCAGAATGTAAGCGTACGCTCGATCGTCGGCCGCTTCCTTGAGCACAGCCGCGTGTACTGGTTCGCCAACGACGGCGACGAACGTATGTATCTGGCCAGCGCGGATTTCATGGAGCGCAATCTGGACCGCCGCATCGAAACCTCGTTCCCAATTGAAGACCGCAAACTGCGCCAGCGCATCCGCAAGGAGCTGGACCTGTACCTGACCGACAACACCACGGCCTGGCAGTTGCTGGAAGACGGCAACTATTCGCGGCTGCTGCCCGTCGACGGGCAGGCACCGCACGATGTGCAGCAGCAGTTGCTGGAGAAATATTGTGGGGTGAGTGGAACAACCACCATGCGCTGACTGGGACAACCAAAAGTGATGAACCTGACCTAGTCCGTCACACCCGGCCACCGTTCGGCAAAGAAGCTGCCGCAACGGCGCGCCACGCCCTGTGAATAACCGTTTTACAAAGTCACGACGCGCTGGCACGCCTCCTGCTTAGGTTTAGCATAGATTCGCTACCCAGACTCGATGAAGTCATTCAGACGTCCACGATGGCGATACCATCGGTGACAAGGCCGGGAGATTGCGGGGCGGTCGGGTCAACGCCCAGGCGCCTGTTCCGCAGGCGCCTGCGACCATTTGAGGGAAGGGGCTGAGGTGACTAGGCACGCACTATTAAAGAGGCTGGCCAAACGCAGGAGCCTAATCGCCGCTTTGCCACTGACGTGGTTGTTCTGGTTTTCACTGCTGCACGCCAGCACCTGCAGTCCGCTGCGCGGTGCCTGGCGCGAAGTGACACGTGGCGATTCACCTGCGCAAATACTCGATGCGTTCAGGCATGGCGCATTCAAGACCTTCGATCCATCGATGCTGCAACTCTTTCCCCGTGACGCGCTGGGTAGCTGGGTGGTGCTGCAACCCGCTCTCCCTGGTAACCATGAAGAATGCGTGTTGTCGATCTACCCCGCTCCCATGGGCTCGATCACCCTGTTCGACAACAAAGGCCTGCCCCGCGCGCTGGCACTGGATGATTTCACGACATCGCTGCACGGGCACGGCCGGCTGGCGTTTCGATTGGCGGTAGACCGTGGCCAGACGGCACCGATCCTGCTGAAGTTCGAACCAAGCAGCACGATCAACGCCCCCGAACGCTTCGAGCTGCAAAACATGGACGATTACCTGCAGGAAGACACCAACTGGCTCACCTTTGCCACCGCCTGCTTCGCAGCGATGGTCGCCATGGCATTGATGGCCTTGTGCTTTGCCCTGATGCTGCGGGACATGACCTTCGCCTGGTACACCGGCTACATGCTGTGCTATGTCATCGTGCAAAGCATTCAAACCGGCTTCCTGTTCCATCCGTTGGGACTGAGTTGGCTGACGGGGTCGGAACCGCTGATCGGTGCATCAGCCACCGCTTTGTCCGTGTCATTCGCAGCATTGTTCGTTGGCCGCTTCTGCGATCTGCCTCACTATGCGCCGGCGCTGCGCGTACCTGTCGTAGCGCTTGGGCTAGCCATGCCACTGATCGTACTGCTGCGTTGCAGCCTGATTCCCGAGCTAATGGATATAGCACAGGCACTGGTCAACCCGGCGCTGATTCTCGGCGCGCTCCTGCTGTTGTTCACAGCGCTGGTCGCCGGCGTACGCGGCTCGCGCCCGGCGTGTTTTTTCCTGCTGGGCTGGATACCGCTACTGGTACTGACGGCAATGACCAGTGCGCAAGTGACTGGTGCACTGCCGAGCCTGGACAGGCTCAACGATGCCAGCGTTGCCATGGGCGCGTTCGAGGCTATTGTATGGTCGCTGGGCCTGGCCGATCGCGCCCTTACCATGCGTCATGACCGCGACCATGTACGCGTGCTGGCCGACCGCGACCCGCTTACCAATCTGCTCAATCGTCGCGCCTGGACGGAAGCAGCGAACCGCATGCTTGCTGAAGCGATTGACAGTGGACGACTGGTCGCGCTGCTGTTCCTCGACCTGGATCATTTCAAAATGCTCAACGATCGCCTGGGCCACGCAGCCGGCGATCACGCACTGGTATCGGTGGCGGAGGTACTGAGCAACGAGCTGCGCCCCAGTGATTTGCTAGGTCGCTATGGCGGCGAGGAGTTCGTGGCCATGTTGCATGACGTGAACCAGGAACGTGCCATGCTGATTGCGACGCGTTTATGCCGGCGCGTACATCGCCTGGAGATTGCAGTAGATCAAAAGGATCTGCTGCTCAGCGTCAGTATCGGCTTGGCCATGCGCAGCTTGGGTGACACGTTAGAATCCTTGATCGAGCGTGCGGATCATGCGATGTATTACGTGAAGCTCAATGGGCGCAATCACGCGCATGCCTTTGAGCGGCGTGCGCAGATGAGTGTCGCGTATCATCAGCACTCCCTGCATGGGCAGAATCGCTGACGCGATCTGCCTGAAGGGCTGGTAGCGTTGTTTATTTCCTGCTGGCGAGTTTCTTCGCGGCCGTAACAACCTCTGCATCACCAGGCAATACGAGGAACGCCGCGCCGGCAAGCGGCGTGTAGGTATCGGCACCCACCACGCGCTCCAACGGCGTGCTGCCAAAACCCGCTTCCACGACAGCGGTAATAACGCCCTCACCCACGCCAGCGCTCTTGCGGCCCTCATCCAGCACCAGGATGCGCTTGGCGCTCTTTGCTTGCGCCGCGATAAAAGCGTCGTTGAGCGGCGCCAGCCAGCGCAAGTCGACCACGCGCACTTTCCAGCCTAGATCCTGCTCGATAGCCCTGACCGAACGCAGCGCCATGGGTACGCCGTTGCCGAACGTGAAGATCACCAGATCGCTGGCATCTTCGCGGTAGACACGGCCTTCGCCCAGCGGCATCGCCTCGCCTGGCGCAGGGTAGGCAAACTGCCATTGTCCGTCGCCATTCTCGTAGAGATCCTTGGCCATATACAAAGCGATCGGTTCCAGATACGCGCAGACACGACCGTCAACCTTAGCTAAGGCTGTCAGCGTGCGCAGCATGGTGGCCGCGTCGTCACCGCGACTGGGGCAACCCACGACCAGACCTGGAATGTCGCGTAGTGCGGCAATCGAGTTGTCATTGTGGAAGTGGCCACCAAAACCGCGCTGATAACCCAGCGACGCTACGCGCATCACCAAGGGGTTGCGGTACTGGTTGTTGGAGAAAAACTGCAACGAAGCAGCCTCGCCGCGAATCTGGTCGCACGCGTTGTGGAAATACGCCAGGTACTGGATCTCCGGCAACGGCAGCATGCCCATGTTGGCGTAGCCCTGGGCGAGGCCAAGGATGATGGTTTCATCCAGCAGCGTGTTGAACACGCGATTGCCCTTGAACGCCTTGAACAAGCCCTTGGTCACCGTATACACGCCGCCCTTTTGCGCGACGTCTTCGCCGAACAGCAGTGTTTCCGGATACTTAGCCATCACGTCGTGCAGCGCCTGGTTGATCTGGACGGCCAGATGGCGCGGCGGCTGTTTCTCAGGCAGCTTTTCCTCGCCGCCGAAGACGGCTACGCGTTTGCCCTGATAATCGGTACGTTCCGCTTCGGCTTTCACTTTCTCCGGCGTGTAAGGCGCAAGCGGCGCCATCACGTCATCGAGGCGCTCCAGCTTGGGGCTGCGATCGGCTTCTTCTGCCGCGGCAAAGCAGCGCTTGCGGATGGTTTCGTTGAGCGCCAGCAATTCATCCTTGCCGTACAGGCCTGACTGCAACGCAATGGCGGCGGAGCGGAGCAACGGATCAGAAGCTTCCACCGAGACCAATTCTTCGATGCTGCGCCACTCGATTTCGAAATCGGTGCCCGCGTGGCCCATGATGCGGGTAGTCTTCAGATGCAGAAAGGTGGGCCGGCGCGTGCTGCGGCAATGCTCCACGGCATGCTGCACCTGTGCGTAGCCTTCGGCCAGATCCAGGCCATCGGCAAAGAAATAATCCAGACCCGGACGATGCCGGAAGTTGTTTGCTACCCAGCCGCCCGGGGTCTTCACCGAGATGCCAATGCCGTTGTCTTCACACACAAACAGCACTGGCGCGGGCAACTTCTGGTAAGCAGTCCATGCGGCAGCGTTGAAGGCCGTTTGCGCCGTGGCGTGATTGCTGGAAGCATCGCCAAACGAGCAGATGGCGATGGAATCTTCCGGAATCGGCAGCTGATGGCCGATGCGGCGCCCTTGCTCGATCGCAACCGCCGTACCCAGTGCCTTCGGCAAGTGCGAAGCGATGGTCGACGTTTGCGGCAACACCCAAAGCGGTTTGCTACCCCATACCTTGTGACGGCCACCGGAAGCCGGGTCTTGCTTGCTGGCCGCGAAGGACAGCGCCGAGTCCATCACCGGATCCATGCCCGGCAGCTTGCGGAAACGCTCGGCCATGAAGCCGCCGGAACGGTAGTGCAGAAACGCCGGGTCGGTGTGCCGCGTCAGGCGCGCCACCATCGCGTTACCTTCGTGGCCGGAACTACCGATGGTGTAGAACACTTTGTTCTGTACACGCAGCACGCGCGCCATGAGATCGAGATGGCGCGAGATCAGTTGCGATTCCAGCAAATCACGAAAGCCCTGCACGTCGAGTGCGCTGCCCGGCAGAACAGGATCATACTCGCGCGGCTTGGCGCGTACTTCACCCTGCCAAAGCTGCACGAACTCGTTGAAGTTCTGGTCGACAATCTCGGCGCGGTTGAAGCCTTTATGACGGGCGGCGATGGGCGTGGCAGACATAGTGGCGAAGTTCTCGGTAAAATGATGCGTCGTTCAACAGTACGAAATAGGGAATTATCGATGGGCTTGCCTGACTGATGCCAGTGTGGCGATCTCATAATGCGCGAAACAACGCGGCACACTGTATGTACTTGGGGTGGACAAAACTCTCCAGCATGCGAATGTACTGGATCACTTCCGCCGCAGCCTACGCCGGGGCGACGGAAAGTCACGTCAGAACGCGTTGATACCTGTCAATTCGCGACCGACCACCAACTGATGCACAGTCTCGGTACCTTCATAGGTGATGACCGATTCCAGATTCAGCGCATGGCGGATCGCGGAGTGTTCGACCGTGATACCGGCGCCGCCGAGAATGTCGCGGCATTCGCGTGCGATGTCGATCGCCATGCGGCAATTGTTCCACTTGGCCAGCGACACCTGCGTGGGTTCCATCTTGCCGGCATCCTTCAGGCGGCCCAGCTGCAACGACAGCAACTGTGCGGTGGTGATACGACGGGCCATGTCGGCCATCTTCAACTGGATCGCCTGGTTGGAGGCTAGCGGGCGGCCGAACAGCACACGCTCTTGAGTGTAATCCAGCACTTCCTTCAGGCAGGCCTGGGCGGCGCCGATCGGGCCCCAAGTGATGCCATAACGTGCCTGGGTCAGGCAGCCCAGCGGGCCCTTCAAGCCCTTTACGTTCGGCAGGCGGTTGGCGTCCGGCACACGCACATTGTCGAAAAACAGTGCGGAAGTGACCGAAGCGCGCAGGCTCATCTTCTTGTGCACTTCCTGCGCGGTGAAGCCCTTGGCATCAGTAGGGACGATAAAACCCTGGATACCGTCTTCGGTCTGCACCCAGACAATCGCGATCTGCGCGATGTTGCCGTTGGTAATCCACATCTTGGCGCCGTTGATGACCCAGTCGTCGCCGTCTTTCTTGGCGTTGGTCTTCATGTTGGCCGGATCGGAACCGCCGTGCGGTTCCGTCAGGCCAAAGCAGCCGATCACTTCGCCTGCAGCCATTTTCGGCAGATAGTGCATTTTTTGCTCTTCGTTGCCGTAGGCGTAGATCGGATACATGCACAGCGAACTTTGCACCGAGGCGAAGCTGCGCAGGCCGGAATCGCCGCGCTCCAGTTCCTGGCAGATCAGGCCGTAGCTAACGCCGTTCATGCCAGCACAGCCGTATTTTTCGGGAATGGTGGCGCCCAGCAGGCCCAGGTTGGCGACATCCGGGATCAGTTCCTTTGGGAAACGGCCCTGATCGAAGCAATCGCCGATGATCGGCAGCACTTTTTCATCGACAAAGCGGCCAACGGTGTCCTGCACTATGCGCTCTTCATCGGTGAGAAGGGAGCGGACGTCATACAGATCAAGCGGATTCAAGCGGGCTGCCATAGAAATTCCGGAAACGATCGGGAGAACCCATAATTGTAGCTGCTGCCACCCCATTAAGTACGTTTATATCTATTTTAGTGCACCCGATGCGGGGGACGCCGATGGGGTTTCCCTGAACTTGTTCTTCGTCAAGCTGACCGCCCCAGAATCAAAAGCAGCTTGCCGGATCGCTGCCCGATTGCCATGCTGCGTTTTTCATCCTAAGGGACCAACCCATGATGTCATCGGTTACCGGCTATCAGCGCAGCCTTCGTCTGCGGGATGCGGCGTTGGTGGTGATCGGCGGCATCATCGGTGGCGGCATCTTCCTCAATCCCGGCATTGCCGCGCAACGCACGGAATCAGGGCTCGCCCTGTTGCTGATGTGGATCGGCGCCGGCGTGCTCACCCTGATCGGTGCGCTTTGCTACGCGGAGCTGGGCGCGCGCAGGCCGCACGCCGGTGGCAGCTACGTCTATCTGCGCGAAGCCTTCGGGCCACTGGCCGGCTTTCTGTTCGGCTGGACCATGTTGCTGGTGATCTATTCCGGTTCCAGCGCCGCGGTGGCCACCATCTTTGCCAGCTACGCCGCTTCCGTGTTCGGGCTTCCGATGAGCACGGCAACACCGCTGGCGGCTGGTGCGCTGGTACTTGTCGCCGGCATCAATCTGTTCGGGTTGAAATTTGGCGTGCAGATGCAGAACCTGTTCACGCTGCTGAAATTGCTGGCAGTTGTCGTGCTGGTGGTGTGTGGGCTATTCCTTGCCGGCGCCGGTAAAACTTCGGTGCTCACCGTGGATGCTTCACGCAGTGGTGTTGGTTTCATGAGCGCATCGTTGCCGGTGCTGTTTGCGTATTCGGGCTTCACCTATCTCAACAACCTGGCCGGCGAAGTGCGCGAACCGCAGCGTACCCTGCCGCGCGCGCTGCTGCTGGGTATGCTCGGCGTAATCACGGCTTACGCGCTGGTCAACGTGGCCTATCTGGCGGTGCTCGGCCACGCTGGCCTGGCGCTCAGCAGTACGCCGGCTGCCGATGTGATGGACAAGGTGTTGGGTCCGACCGGCGCCAAGCTGATCGCCGTGGGCATCGCCATTTCCACCTTTGGCTTCTGCAACATCACACTGGTAGCTGGCGCGCGCGTGCTGCAGGTGATGGGCGAGGATGGTTTGTTCTTCGCCAGTGTGGGGCGACTGCACGCACGTCATCACACCCCCAATCTTGCCCTGTTGTTGCTGACCGGCTGGTCAATCGTGTTGGTACTGTCGGGCAGCTACGGGCAATTGCTGGACTACGCCACCTTCGGTGATTGGTTGGCTTGCGCGGTGGGTGTGAGCACGCTGTTCTGGTATCGCCACAAGCAGCAAAGCGAGGTGTCGTTCAAGGTGCCGGGCTACCCGCTGCTGCCGCTGATCTTTATCGTCACCATCGGCCTGGTCGTGGTGCAGAGCCTGCGCACTAGCCTGGTCAACACGGGTATCGGGCTGGCCATCATGATCGCCGGCATCCCGGTTTATTGGATCTGGCGCCGTTTGTTCAGGCCCGTAACGCCCTAACTTCTTGCGGCAATGCCACAATGTGGCGCTAGGTATCAGGAGAACCCATCAGATGGCGCAAGACCACGCCGCGCCGGCGCATAGCGGGGATGTCGCCCCGGTTCCTTCCGGGATCGAGCTGCAGATCAACGGCGAGCACTACCACCACACTGGCGATCCACAGATGCCGCTGCTGTGGTACCTGCGCGACGTATTGCGGCTGGATGGCACCAAGTACGGTGGCGAGCATGGCCAAGGCGGCGCGGATCTGGTGCTGGTCGACGGCAAGGCCACCTCATCCATCGGCGTAACGATGAGCAAGCTGACCGGCAAGCAGGTGGTCACCGTCGAGGGGCTGGTCGATGCCAAAGGCGGGCTACATCCGCTGCAGCAAGCCTTTATCGATGAGGATGCGATCGGCTGTGGCTACTGCACGCCAGGCTGGCTGATTGCCTCGATGGATCTGCTCAACCGCCACAAGGATCCTGCCGACAGCGACATCGATACGCTGCCCAATCTCTGCCGTTGCGGTTGCCAGACGCGCGTGCGCAGCGCCATCAAGCGCGCCGCTGCCGCGATGAAACAAGGAGCCAAGGCATGAGCGGCCAAGTAAAACTGTCTCGCCGTGGCTTCCTGCAGGTTATGGCTGGCGCTGCTGGCGCACTGATCGTAGGCATCCGTATCGCCGAAGCGGCCGATACCGCACCGGTGCCGCTGGACATGCTGGGCGACAACCTCTCTGCCCTGGGTCTGTATGTGCGTATCGACCAGGATGGCGGCGTGCTGATCGGCGCGCGCGATCCGGATACCGGCACCGGCGTTGCCACCTCGCTGCCGCGCATCATCGCCGATGAACTGGATGCCGATTGGCAACGCGTGCGCGTCGTGTCGCTTGGCCTGGGTGTAAGCAACCACAACGGCAAGCCGGACTGGACCTATGGCCAGCAAATGGGCGGAACGGGCAACTCCATCCCGCGCGCATGGCGCGATTTGCGAGCAGCCGGGGCACTGGCGCGCTGGTTGCTGATGCAGGCCGCGGCCCAGCAACTGGGCATACCGGCCGATCGTCTGCGTACCGAAAAAGGCATGGTGATCGCACCGGATGGTCGCCGTTTCGGTTATGGCGCGCTTGCCGCAGCCGCTGCGAAGATCACACCGCCGCAAACACCCGTCGCCGTAAAGACGCCGGATCGCTACACGCTGATCGGCCAGCCGGCAGGCGACGTCGATGCACGCAACATCGTCACCGGACGAACCCCTTATTCGCTCGACCAGCACTTTGGCGATGCAGTCGTAGCGGTGCTGGCGCACAGCCCATGGCCGGATGGTCAGCTCGAACAACTCGACAAAAGCCCTGCACTGGCGATCAAGGGCGTGATCGACGTGATCGAGCTCAAGCCCGATCCGAAATGGCCGCCGGGACAAACCGTGATCGCGCCCGCCGTGGCGGTGATTGCTGAAAACACCTGGCTGGCCTTGCAGGGCCGGCGTGCGTTGAAGCTGGATTGGAAACCTGGTGCCAGTGGCAACGAAAACACGGCCACGCTGGAACAACAGGCCACGTCGTTGTTGAACAGCGACAGTGCGCCGACCACGCGCGTGCGCGATGACGGCAATGTCGACAAGGCTGGCCACAAAGCCGCACGCCGCGTCGAAGCCACGTATTACCAGCCGTGGCTCGCACACGCGACGAGCGAGCCGATGAACTGCTTGGTCCGCATCGACAAAACCGGCGCCACGCTCTACGTGCCCACGCAATCCCCACAACAGGCATGGACCGTGGTGCAACGCCTGACCGGCCTGCCGCCGGATCAAATCGACATCCGACAGTCGCGCATCGGCGGTGGTTACGGCCGCCGTCTCGATCACGACTACGTGGCCGAAGCCGTGTTGCTGGCGCAGGCCGTCAACAAACCGCTACGCCTGTTCTGGCCGCGCGATGAAGACCTCACGCACGATTATTACCGCTCTGGCACCGTGCACACGTTCCATGCGATCGTCGACGCCAAGCGTCACGTGGTTGCATGGAACCAGCGCCTTGCCAGCGCTTCCACGCTCACTGGCCGCGGCGTATCCAGCGATCATCTATGGACATCGGAAGTCAGCGAAAACCAGCTTCCTGCCGGTCTCGTACCCCATTATCGCAGCGACTGGTTCAGCCTGACATCAGCGATACCGCGTGGTCCGCACAGTGGCATGCCGGAGGTCACCAATGCCTTTGCGGTCGACAGCTTCATTGACGAGATCGCACATTCGCTCAAGGAAGATCCGCTCGACACACGCCTGCGTCTAATCGGCGAACCACGACTAGTGCCGCTGCAAGGTGGCGGCGCCATCGACACGGCGCGACTGATCAATGTGCTGAAGTTGGTAGCCGACCACATCCGTTGGAAAGACTGGCTACGCTCGGTCAATGGCCTGGGCATCGCCTGTTGGCATGTCGACGGTGCGTATGTCGCGCATGCCATCGAAGTGTCGATGCAAGGCGAAAAACTCACCATCGAGCGCGCCGTTTGTGCGGTTGATGTAGGCCGTGTCATCAATCCGAAGGGCCTGGAAGGTCAGGTGGCCGGTGCCACCCTGGACGCGCTGTCCAGCGCACTCAACCTTGCCATCACCGTCAAGGATGGCAAGGTGCAGCAGAGCACCTGGAAAGATTATCCACTTGCCAGCATGGCGCAATTGCCCAACACAGTGGAAGTGATCACCGTACCCGGTGATGGCGATCCCACAGGCGCCAGCTTCCTTGCCATGCCTACGGTAGCGCCGGCACTGGCCAATGCGGTGTTCCGTGTCAGTGCGGTGCGCGTGCGGCGGTTGCCGCTGATGAAGGAATGGCTGCGGTTGTTGTGATGTCTTAAGGCAACACTGAATAAGCATGTTGCTCCCCGTAAGTCTCCCGCTAATGGAATTGATCGCTGGCCGGCACCCACGACGTTGAAGCCGATGCGGGCAAATGCAGCGGCCTTGCAGGCGCCGCCGGTGTCGGCACCGCTGGACAATTCGGTGGCATCGGCCCGCCACTGACACGTGCCGCCGCACACTCGGCGCTGTTATCCAAGGCAACCGGCGCCGCAGGTTCAGCCTGAGTAGCCGCAGTCACGGGCACGGTTTTCGGTACCGATGCGTTGGCTGTGGGCAAGTTGAGACGATCGTAGATCTTCTGCGGTAATGGCACGGCCGGTGGATCAGGATTGGTGCAACCAAACAGCGACGACGGCAGCAATGGCATCACTGCGCACTTGATGCGTACACCTTGGGGCAAGTTGAAGGTGTGACTAATGGTGGTCTTTTCGACGGCATGGCGCAAAGCGGTATCGACCGAGCTTTCACCCCTCGGCGTCCAATACTGATCAAACCGCGTCGCCCGATATTTCGGCAAATTTGTGTTGTGCGACATGATCTGCGTATCGCCTCGCGGCATGAGCTGAACGTAGGTGCCATTCGGCGTGCCGTACGTACCGGCGCCCTGCCCGCCTGCCGTGTTGCCCGTGCCGGTGGAGGGCGAAGGCTGCGTACCTTGGGCATTGCTTTCCGATGACTGATTGATACCGTTCGGCTGGCCGGGATTGCCCGTCTCGCTGCCTTGCGGCGTGGCGTTCGGCGCGGTGCTAACGCTGGCATGGCCTTCGCTGGCCGGCGCGCTCGATAACTCGGGGGTGTTGGTGGGTGACGCTGTTTCCGCCGCAGCCTTTTCATTCGATGGCGATTCGGGCGACTGGATCTGTGACGTCGAAGGTGTCGATGTGGGCGTCGCGCTAAGTTGTGGCTGCCATGACACCGCAGGCACGGCAAGCTTCGGCGCTTCCACCGTCAACGCAGGAGCTGCGGGCGTGAGGTTAGGCGTGGGCACGGCCGCCGGCGTCACCGGCACTGGCGCGAGCTGGGCTTGTTCGGCACGCAGTGCCGGCGATACCACTTGTTGTGCTGTGCGCGGCACGCTCGGTATCTCCAATGGGGTGACCGACGATTGCAGATTGACCGATGGCGCCGGCTGCGCCGGCATGGGAATCGACTGCAATGACGACGCTGGCGGCGCAGCCGGTGAGGGCGTGGGAGCTACCGCCGTAACTTGAGGTATCGCGATCGGTTGCAGCGAAGGTTTTTCCACGGCCATCTGCGGCGGGGTGACGGTGGGTGCGGATTGCGCGGGTTGTGTCGGCAACGCCAGCGAGGGCGGCGGCGGCATCGGCTGCGTGCCTTCCGCTTGCGCCTTGCGCACCGGCTCGGGCTGGAACTGGGGCGGCACGGGTTGCAGAGCCTGCACCGCCTGCAGCGACAACGCAGGTGGTGGCAAACCGATCGGCTTAGCCTCCACCAACGGCGCCGGCGAAGGCTTGGGCAAGGTGATCGGTGGCAATGGCGCAGCCATAGGCTTCGGTTTTTCAGACGCAGCCTGTTGTTTGGCCTGCGCCACCACCGGCGGTTGTTTCGGCGCGGGAGCGGGCTGCTCGACGACGGCGACCGGTGCCGCTGTCGACGTCTCGTGCGTTGCATGCACCACCTGCGAAGGGTTGCCGCGATGCGTCGGCCCGTGCTCCTTGGGCGGCACACCACGCACCGGTGGTGGTGGTGGCGGCTTGTTGTTGATCAGGCGCACCAACAGCGTCGTGCCCTTGGGCTCCGGCGGTGGCGGCGGCAACTCGTATGGAGAACCAAGTATCGCCCCGAGCAGAAAGATCAGGTGCACCAGCAATGCACCCACCACGCCTGCGACTTTCAGCAGGCGGTCACGCGGCTTTTCGCGCAGGCGACGTCGATAGACGATCGCCCAGCTGGTCGCGTCGCGAGGCGACGTGATCAACACGGAAGGTTGGGGGCGACCGGGTTGTTCCGGGGGTGAGGGCGGCATGTGCGCCAGTGTAATGGGAGCGGCTGTTCCTGCCGACTCAAGATGTTCCAAAATAAAAGAGGGCGACCTTGCAGCCGCCCCTTCCGTTTCTTCCATATCGCCGGATGGAAACTAATCCACGTGCACGGTACCCAGGAAGACCCTATCGCCGACACCATTTTGTATCAACAGACGCGCAACATTATTCTCGGGAAAATCCTCGGGCACGGTGAAGCGTATGCTCATGGTGTCAACCCGTTCTATCTCAGCCAAAGAAGATTTTTCATCCCTACCGTATAATGTGAGAGCAATTTTTTTTATTGCCCGCTCGTCAACAACCTCTGACCCACTGAGCGTTACGGTTTCCCCGCGCGTGATTCGCCTTGGCAGTTCGACCTTTGGAATGTTTTGCGTTGTCATAAGTACCATCCTTACGGTTTAAAGTTATTTGCCAATATCCACCGCGGCGACCGAGTAGATGACCATGTGCCGTGAAGGAGCAATCATCCTAGGATGCATCCCGTCAAGGTAGTGCGAAGCTAAAGATAGCGCTGTGATCCACTTCGATCAGAAAACTCAGGATGATTGGCAAGCATGATCGATGCATTCATGCATTCAATCGATGCACTCATTGCAAGCATCCAACAATGCCACACAGACCTTTCACGCGGCCTGCGGTTCCGTGCCTCGCTCACATCGTGTTAACGATTGTCGTTGCCTTGGCCTCCTCGCATTGCAACTTGACCATTGCCGGCAATGGGAGAAGGCTAGCCGTGCGGCCCCGAACCGCCTTCCCGCCATGACCGCCCTGCGTCCCGTACGCGAAGGACGACCATGACGGCCCGCCAAAGCGCGGCCTCATGCGGCGTCGCCAGCACGATCCCGCGCCTCTATGACTAACTAGAGGAGGGTTGCATCGTGTCCTATCACACGGAAAATATCCGCAACGTCGCGCTCGCCGGTCACGCCGGCGCCGGCAAGACCACCCTGTTCGAAGCCTTGCTGCATGCCGGCGGCGTGATTCAAACCCCTGGTTCGGTAGAGCGCGGCACGACGCAATCCGATTGCGACGCACAGGAAAAAGCGCGCGGCCACTCCATCGATAGTTGCATCGCCGGCATCGACCATGGCGATTGCCACATCAACCTGATCGACACGGCGGGCTATGCGGATTTTCGTGGCGGCACCCTTTCTGCCTTTACCGCGGTCGAAACCGTAGCCATCGTCGTCAACGCGGCCAATGGCATCGAGCATGGCACGCGCCGCATGATGGAGCGTGCGCGCGAACGCGGCCTGGCTCGCTTGTTGGTCATCAACAAGATCGATACCGAAGGCGTGGATCTGTCCGAGCTTGTGGATGCTTTGCGCGAGGCGTTTGGCAGTGAATGCCTGCCGATCAATCTTCCTGCCGACAACGCCACCCGCGTACTCGATTGCTTTTTCCATCGCGATGGCGCAACCGATTTTTCTTCATTGGCGCAGGCACATCAGCAGATCCTCGATCAGGTCGTGGAGATAAACGAAAGTACCATGGGCGATTATCTGGACAAGGGTGAAGACGCACTGACACCGCAGCAACTGCACGACGCCTTCGAGCAATGCCTGCGCGAAGGTCACCTGGTACCAATCTGCTTCGTCAGTGCGCGTACCGGTGCAGGCAGCCACGAATTGCTGGATGTGTTTGATCGGCTGCTGCCGAATCCTTTAGAGGCGAATCCACCGCCGTTTCGCAATAGCCAGAACATGCAGATCGCCGTCGACGCCAGCCCTGCCTCGCATGTCATCGCCGACGTCTTCAAGGTGATCAACGATCCTTTCGTCGGCAAGCTTGGCGTGTTCCGCGTATGGCAAGGCACCGTCCATCGGGACAGCCAGCTTTATATCGACGACAACCGCAAGTCATTCAAGGTCGGGCATCTGTTTCGCCTGAATGGCAGGAACCATGTGGAAATCGACCAGGCCGTGTCCGGCGACATCGCGGCCGTAGCGAAAGTGGAAGACCTCCATTTCGATGCGGTACTGCATGATTCGCACGACGAAGACAGCATTCATCTGGAACCTTTGCACTTCCCGCAACCGATGTTCGGACTGGCGTTGCAACCCAAGCACAAGGGGCAGGAACAGAAACTCTCGCAAGCATTGACGCGACTTACCGAGGAGGACCCTTGTTTTCGCATGGAGCATCACAAGGAGCTCAATGAAACGGTGATACGCGGCCTGTCCGATCTCCATTTGAAGATCGTGCTGGAGCGCATGAAGGATCGCTACGGCGTGGAAGTCGTCACGCATCCGCCGCGCATTGCCTATCGCGAAACCATTGCCGGTTCGGCCGAAGG
The DNA here is from genome assembly GCF_004114615.1 of Dyella sp. M7H15-1. Classification (NCBI taxonomy): domain Bacteria; kingdom Pseudomonadati; phylum Pseudomonadota; class Gammaproteobacteria; order Lysobacterales; family Rhodanobacteraceae; genus Dyella; species Dyella sp. M7H15-1. The sequence continues at coordinate 728,414 of NZ_CP035300.1, read as the reverse complement.
GCATCACCGGCACAAAAAACAGACCGGCGGCGCAGGACAATTCGGCGAAGTGTTCTTGCGTGTCGATCCGCTTGAACGCGGCGCAGGCTTTGAGTTTGTCGATGGGATCAAGGGTGGCGTGATTCCGGGGCAGTTCCTGCCGGCGATCGAGAAAGGCGTGCGCCAGGCACTGGAAACCGGCGCGGTGGCCGGCTATCCGTTGCAGGATTTGCGCGTGACGGTGTACGACGGCAAATACCATCCGGTCGATTCCAAGGAAGTAGCCTTCGTCAGCGCAGGCAAGAAAGCATTTCTCGACGCCATCAACAAGGCCCACCCGATCGTGCTGGAGCCGATCATGGATGTCGAAGTATCGATTCCGGAAGACCACGTCGGCGATGTTACCGGCGGCCTGGCCAGCAAGCGTGCACGCATCATGGGCACCGATACCAAACGTGGCGGCGAACGGGTGATCAAGGCACAAGCTCCCCTGGCCGAACTTACCGATTACCCGACCGAACTGAAAGCAATGACCGGAGGCCAAGGCCGCTACAGCCTTGATCTGAGCCACTACGAGCCGGTTCCCCCGCTCGTGCAGCGACAGCTCAGCGAAGCCTGGAAACCGAAACTGGACGAAGACTGACGATGCCTGTCCTACACCTAACCTGGCCGGTCGATATGGCAGTCACTCGGCTACATCCCCATGTCATGGATGGACTAGTGTGGTTTCACACACACCGTTCACATTACATCACCAACACATTGCGGAGGGCCGCATGAGTCGCGCCTTCGTTAAAGATAATGACGGCGATGCCCAAGATGCATTGCCCGATCTGCCGCTGAGCGAACATCCCAACTACGTCACGCCGCACGGTAACGCCAAGCTGCGCGAACGTCTGACCGCCACGCGAGCGCGTCGTGACATGCTGAAGCTTGGCGAGAACAATACCCTCGACCAGCAGCGTGAGCTGGCCTCGCTGGAGCGGGAGTTGCGCTGGCTGAATACGCGTGTGGCCAGCGCCATCGAGATGGACGTTGCCAAACAGCCACGGGACCGTGTGGCTTTTGGCGCCATCGTTACGGTGGACAGCACCGAGGGCGAACGACGCTGGCAAATCGTCGGCGAGGATGAAGCGGATGCCGAGCATGGATTGGTCAGTTACGTATCGCCGTTGGCCAGGGCGTTGCTTGGGGCTCGCGTGGGCGACGAAGTGAACTGGCAGCGGCCAGTTGGGGATATGACCATCGAGGTAGTGGCGATCGACTACCCCGATTGAGTCTTGCCTGCCACACGCATCCGGCCCGCCCGGATGCGTGCTCAAACCTCAGCGCTTGGGCTTCAGCAACGTCCCCGTGCACTTGGGTGAACCGCACAGGCACTTCCACAGTTTCTTCAGCCGCGCCGTGTGTGCAACCTCCAACACGATGCCGTAATCGTAGGTAAGCTCCTCGCCGGGCTTGATGTTGCGCTTGACCATGATCACCACCCGGTCCTTGCGCGGATCGCCGGTTTCGCTTTCCTCGACAAAAGCTTCGCAATTGGGATTGCAGCCATGGTTGATCCAGCGCGCGATATTGCCCCTGCGGTTCGCGTCGATGATGTACTCGTCATTGAGCGTGAACAAGAAGGTATGCCCCGTTTCTCCGCCGTCACCGTACATTACGTCGGCTTCGTCGTGGGTCATCAACGTGCCCTTGTACTGGATGACTTCTTCACCCTTCTTGAGCGGCGCAACGGCAAACACGCCATTACCGTGGATGGGGGAACGACGGGCAACGATACGACGGGCCATGGCTAACCGGAGAGGAGGGACGCAGCCTGTAATGATGCCTGCTCTGCGTGATGTTGGGAATCTCGTCTTGAACTCACGCCGTCACCCGCAAGCGGCGCCTCCTGTACGCGCCTGTCTCTTGAGCCTCTTGCAAAATTCCCTCGTCATCCCGTGATTCAAGCCCAGCTGCCGCCTTGATCCAGAAGATATTGGCGATATGGGCACCTCACGCCTGACGGCGCTGGCGACGTGGTTAGGCTGCTCGACGATCTACTGTGACCAAGTGCGCCCGAAACGTCGCGAAATAGACCAAGTAGCCAAAGGCGCGTCGCGCGTAAGCCATTGAAAAATGGTGCCCCCGATACGATTCGAACGTACGACCTTCCCCTTAGGAGGGGGACGCTCTATCCAACTGAGCTACGGGGGCGCGTGGCAAGTCTACACAAGGTCTACATTTTTGGGCCTTGCAAGACGTCCAAGTATAGCCACCCCGTTCAAATCGGTCACTTCAGAGGCTGTCTCCAAATCGGCAGGCAGATTGATGGGAACCATGCACATCTATCATGCTTGGCGGCCACGACCTCGGGCGATGGCTCTAGGCTGAATCCAGCACCACGTTCTTGCCATCACGCGACACGCCTGACTCACGTTGCCCAGTGGCTTGGCCAGTTCCAACGTAAGCGGTAAGAGATCAGTTCACCCTCGGGCGCTCACGGACTTCTTTGGAATATTTTTGTTTGCGCTTCGTCATGGCTCTATCCTCTCTCAAGATTGGGAGCCTCCGACAAAGCCGGGGCGGTTCACCATCCAGCAGGCCGGCTCGCGGGTCGGCATAACGCCAGCTCGGTGCCACGAACACATCGCGTCGTTTCAGTGCCGTTTGTAGTTCCTGCAAAGCGCAGAAAGTGTAGGCATGAACATCAACGGTGCCATCCTCGCGCAGCACGTGCTGTTGCCAGGACTTGCCAATGATCTCGCGAGGGGCGTCATTGTCGGGTTTCTTACGTGCCAGGTTGGCCCGTAGCCAATCGAAGGCAGTGACCACGGGCGCACCTGCGGCATTGGCACACCTCTTGAAAACGAGGTTTTTTGATAAGCCCTGCTGCGTCATCCATGCGACACGCAGGATCAAGGCATGCGGATTCTCATAAATATTTCTTGAAACGTATTTCTCACAAGACTAGCATGGCAATGAGTTTCGATAAGGAGTAGGTCATGGGACAACTCGACCGCATCACCCAGCAGCCCGAAATCATGGGCGGTAAGGCGTGCATCCGTGGTTTGCGTGTCACGGTCGGTATGATCGTGGGACAAATGGGCACGGGGCACAGCGTCGACGAACTTCTAGCTGACTACCCCTACCTAGAGCGCGAGGACATCATGCAAGCGCTTCGCTACGCGGCATGGCGGGCGGAAGAGCGCGAGGTCATGCTCGCCACCGCATGAATCTGCTCGTTGATATGAATCTATCGCCGCGCTGGATCGACTTGTTCGCCAGCGTGGGTATCGAAGCAGTGCATTGGTCGAGGATAGGTGCAAAGAATGCGCCGGACTCGGAAATCATGGCCTACGCCAGCGCGAATGAGTATGTGGTGCTCACGCACGACCTGGACTTCAGCGCGCGATCCTCGCCGCCACGCACGGCGAGAAGCCCAGCGTCGTGCAAATCCGTGCCGAGGACATCAGTCCGGACGCCATCGGTCGGCAAATCATCGCTGCGCTGCGGCAGATGGCTGCCGAATTGGAGGCCGGCGCGTTGCTCACTATTGATCCGAGCCGCACCCGCTTGCGCGTACTTCCGCTGCCACCCAGGGATTGATAGGTCATGTTGATCGGCTACGCGCGCGTGTCGACGCAGGATCAGAATCTGGATCTCCAGATCGAGGCATTGATCAAGGCGGGTTGCAAGAAGGTCTTTGAGGACAAGATCAGCGGCAGTCGCGCCGAACGACCAGGGTTGGCCAAGGCGCTCGAGGTACTGCGAGAGGGTGACACCCTGGTAGTGTGGAAACTGGATCGGTTGGGCCACAGCGTCAAAAACCTCGTCGATCTGGTCGGCGAGTTGCACCAACGAAACGTCCAGTTCAAAAGTCTCACCGATGCCATTGATACCGGGACCTCATCGGGCCGCTTCTTCTTCCACGTCATGGCAAGCTTGGCCGAGATGGAGCGAGAGCTGACGGTTGAGCGCACCCGAGCCGGACTGGCCGTAGCTCGCCAACTGGGACGCAAGGGTGGCCGCAAACGGCAGATGACGGACAGCAAGATCAAGTCAGCCAAGAAGTTGCTGGCCAACGGCATACCACCGCGTGACGTGGCCAAGAGCCTCGGGGTGTCCATACCGACGCTATACCGCTGGATTCCGGCGTCCGCACATTCCGGGGCTTAACCCGGTTTTCCGTTCCACTGCGCCTCAAACCCCAACACCAACGCGTTGCAGGAAAGTGCCGTCTTACTGACGCCCTGATTCCGTGACCTCCTAACGCGCAGTGCGCAAGCTCTACTCCGTGTTGCGCTTAGGGTGCGAAGCGATCGTCAGGGAGTGGCTGATTGATCAGGCGTTACCATGGCTTGAATATTTGCGATCTCCCCCAGACGGAGTGCTGCAACAAATGAGCTTTCATGCATGGAAATGCGAAAAAACGTGGGGAACCTCAGGGACAAAATAATCCTTTCACAAAAGGATTGGCGTTATTAGGGTGATATCTCTTTGTATTAAATCGAAAGCGCTTAAGAAGATCAGACTGGCTGATATTTGTGCCATTTTCAAATACCTCAACACTATTCAACGGATCTGCCGAGCCCCGCAGTTTATTTAGACCACTTATATTCAATTTAGTCACGCAAGAAGGCAAGGGCGGAATTGCCGTTAAGGTAGAAAAAAACGCACTCTCATTGGATTCTTTTGACACCATGGATTCAATGTATTCATGGTGTCCATCTAATCGATGCGATTCAATGTATCCTTTGTATGTATCTTTTGAATCTTCTTTATGGGATAGATCAAGCGTGGATCCCTTTTCTTCCATCAGCTTAACAATTTGTCTTTTCACTAAGGTACGCTGAACTGTCTCACCTTCTTGTTCATTAACCCACTTTTCTAAACGATCAATGTAATTGGAATCACTAGATTGGATCCCTGCCACAACAGATTTATTATTTAATATTGCCATCAGCCTATTCATATCCGCTTCTGAGGAATCTATGCGCATGAAGAAACTCTTAATTCCTGAGAAAAAACGACTGGCATGGTTACGGTCATGATTAACAGAAACCACACCTTTGCCATTATTTCTAACCTTATAAATATTTCCGCTAAACTCAACCGTAGCATGTTCAGCATGCCGATTAGTTGGCGAATTATATGTTTTTAGTTCGAAAGCATCATTTTTATCACGACATAAACACCATGATTTAAGTATTTGCGCATTTATTGTATTCATAATTAATAAATACCCATGAATGAATATTAATTCATAAGATTTGTTATTAAGATTTGCGTTAGTAAAGAACCAGCAAAGTTATTTTAAGAGCTCCATCAATCGCCTATGCCCAGCGACAAGCAGCACGAATTCCTTGCAGATAGTCCATACGGATTCAGCATCGAACCGAGTATCTCTTCGCTAAACAACACTGACGATCAGGTATTTGCCTGAGATTTTGCGCATCAAGAACACCAACGCGTTGCAGGAAAGTGCCGTCTTACTGACACGATTCGATAATCGCGGGCAACTGCCCCTCGTAGTCAATCCGCTGCAAACGGCCGACACGTAGCGCCGTCATCTGACCCAGATATCGCTGCCCAATGGCACATCTATCACCCGCGGTAGGAACCTGGGGCTGCATAGAAGGAAGGTTACAAGTCGATAGGGTGGCAACCTGCGCGATCCGGCAAAAATCGGCTGGGGCAGCCCGCCTGATAGAATAGGAAATTCCCCATTCAAGGCGTCGGTCGACGCCACGGCTCAGGAGCATGCATGTCCCACGAAATCCTCAAGGCGCTTGGCCTTACCGGCGAGCAGTCGGGTACCTACCTTGGCAACGGCGAATGGTCCAAGACCACCAACGCCGGCACCTTGCAGCCGTTGAACCCGGCCACGGGCGAGGTGATTGGTACCGTGCATGCTACGAGCGCCGCCGATTACGAGATCATCGTCAAGCGTGCCCAGGAGGCATTCAAGGCTTGGCGCACCATCCCTGCCCCATGGCGCGGAGAGGCCGTGCGCCTGTGCGGGGAAGCGTTGCGCAAGCACAAGGATGCGCTGGGTTCGCTGGTCGCGCTGGAAATGGGCAAGATCAAACCCGAGGGCGACGGCGAAGTGCAAGAGATGATCGACATCGCCGATTTCGCCGTGGGCCAGAGTCGCATGCTTTACGGCTACACCATGCATTCGGAGCGTCCGGGTCATCGCATGTATGAGCAATACCAGCCGCTGGGTCTGGTGGGCATCATCAGCGCGTTCAATTTCCCGGTGGCGGTGTGGGCGTGGAACGCGATGCTAGCCACCATCTGCGGCGATATCTGCCTCTGGAAGCCGTCGCCGAAGACGCCGTTGTCGGCCATCGCCACGATGAAAATCTGCAACGAAGCGCTGAAGGCCGGCCACTTTCCGGATCTGTTCTTCCTGTTCAATGACGCCGGCACCGAGCTGTCGCAGGCGTTTGTCGACGACCATCGCATTCCGCTGATTAGTTTCACTGGCTCCACCAAGGTGGGGCGCCATGTGGGCGAGCGCGTTGCCAAGCGCATGGGCCGTTCGCTACTGGAGCTGGGCGGCAACAACGCGATCATCGTGGACGAGAGCGCAGATCTGAAGCTGGCGATTCCGGCCATCGTGTTCGGCGCCGTCGGCACGGCCGGCCAGCGCTGCACCACCACGCGCCGACTGTTCGTGCATGAGTCGATCATCGGTGACGTGACCGACAAGCTGATCACCGCCTACAAGCAGGTGGAAGGCAAGATCGGCGACCCCACCCTCGCCACTACTTTGATGGGCCCGCTTAACAGCCAGGATGCGGTGAAGGCTTATCTGGCCACCGTCGAAAAGGCCAAGGCCAGCGGCGGCACAGTGCGCACTGGCGGTGCGGCGCTGGCGGATCGCAAGGGCAACTTCGTGCTCCCGACGATTGTCACGGGTCTGAAGAACAGCGATGAAGTAGTGCAGACGGAAACCTTCGCGCCGATTCTCTATGTGATGCCGTTCAAGACGCTGGACGAAGCGATTGAGCTGCAGAACACTGTGCCACAGGGTTTGTCCTCGTCGATCTTCACGCAGAACCTGAAGTCGGCCGAGCGGTACCTGTCGGCCGCGGGTTCAGATTGCGGTATCGCCAACGTCAATATCGGCACATCCGGTGCCGAGATCGGCGGTGCGTTCGGTGGCGAGAAGGAAACCGGCGGTGGCCGCGAATCCGGTTCGGATGCGTGGAAGGTGTATATGCGCCGCCAGACCAACACCATCAACTACTCGAATGCGTTGCCGTTGGCGCAGGGTATCAAGTTCGATTTGTAAGCACTCTGAAGCCCCTCTCCCCTCGGGAGAGGGGTTGGGGTTGGGGTGAGGGTTCGGGCGAGGCGGGAATATCCGTTTACGCACGTTTTCGATGTCGCGCTCCGATCGCACCCTCATCCGCCCTATGGGCACCTTCTCCCAAAGGGAGAAGGGTTCAAACCATGGTATCTTCGCGGGATTCTGGCTGAAGATCCAAAAGCCTCGAAGGACTGTGGCATGACGTCACCTTCAACCTCCGCCCCTTCGATTTTCAAGGTTATCGCCTCTCGCCAAGATTCCGTTCGATCGCTTTGGCAAGCCGGAGGAAGTCGCCCATGCAGCACTGTTCCTTGCCTCGCCGTGGGCAAGCTGGATCACCGGCCAGACGCTGTGCGTCGATGGCGGCCAACTTCTTTCGGGGTAAACAACCATGCCTGACTTGAAATCCACCGAGCGCTTCAGCGACCGCGTCGCGGACTATGTACGCTATCGCCCCACGTATCCCACAGCCATGCTCGACTGGTTGCGCGATGCGCAGGGTGTGACGCCGGATTGGCGCGTGGCGGATGTGGGCGCCGGCACCGGCATTTCCAGCAAGATGTTTCTGGATGTTGGTCATTCGGTAACGGCGGTGGAACCGAATGCAGCGATGCGTGAAGCAGCTGTAACGTGGCTAGGCAGTCATCCGCGTTTTCATGCTGTAGATGGACGCGCCGATGCCACCTCACTGGACGATGGCAGTGTCGATCTGGTGTCCGTTGCACAAGCGTTTCATTGGTTCGATCCGGCCAGCGCGCACAAGGAATTCCATCGCATCCTGCGCAAGGGTGGTCTTGCTGCGATTTACTGGAACTCGCGCCGCCTGGTCGGTACGCCGTTCCTGGTTGGTTACGAAGCACTATTGCAAACCTACGGCACCGATTACACCAGCGTGGCCGAGCGTTATGCCGACGAACCGCACATGCGCCAGTGGTTTGGCGCCGGCTGGCGTGGCAGAGGTGAATTCGAGCATTGCCAGTTGCTGGATTTCGATGCCTTGCACGGACGTCTGATGTCTTCCTCGTATGCGCCAAAGGAAGATCATCCCAACCATGCCCGCATGATCGAAGCGCTGCGCAAACTGTTCGATAGCTGCCAGTCGGAAGGCAAGATAAGCTTCGACTACGACACCCGCGTTTATGTGGGTGAGATTTCCTGATGTACGACTGGATTCGTCCGCTGTTGTTCAAGCTGGACGCTGAGAACGCGCATCGCCTGACGCTGTATGGACTGGATGTCGCCCACCGCAGCGACCTGGGACGTTTTGTGGCCACGCCGCCACCAGACCTCCCAGTGAAAACGTTGGGTCTGCGTTTCCTGAACCCGGTCGGCCTTGCGGCGGGCCTGGACAAAAACGCGAGCCATCTCGATGCACTGGGCGCACTCGGCTTCGGCTTTATCGAAGTCGGTACCGTCACGCCACGCCCGCAGATTGGCAACGATCGTCCGCGCCTGTTCCGCTTGCCGCAGCACGAAGCCATCATCAATCGTATGGGTTTCAACAACGAAGGCGTGGATGCGCTGGTGCGCAACGTGCAGAAATCCAGCTATCGCGGCGTGCTCGGCATCAATATCGGCAAGAACAAGGACACGCCCAATGAAAAGGCGGTAAATGATTATCTGTTCTGCCTGGAGCGCGTCTACGCACATGCCACGTATATCACTGTCAATATTTCCTCGCCCAATACCAAGGGACTACGCGATCTGCAGGAAGAGGCGACGCTGCGTCGCTTTATCGAAACCTTGCGCGAAGCCCAGGAACGGCTTGGCTCACAGCAAAGCGCACGCAAACCGATGTTGTTGAAAATCGCACCCGACCTGAGCGAAGCCGAACTGGACAGCATCGCGGAAGTGCTGCTGGCCACCGGCATCGATGGCGTGATTTGCACCAATACGACCATCGATCACTCTGCCGTCGCCAACGATCCGCTCGGAAATGAAACCGGTGGTCTGTCCGGCAAGCCGCTGCTGTCACGTTCCACCGAAGTGATGCGTGGTATGCACCGTCGCCTTGGCGATCGCATCGCCATCGTCGGTGTCGGCGGCATTCTCGAAGGCCAGGATGCCGCGGAGAAGATCGATGCCGGCGCGTCGCTGGTGCAAATCTACTCAGGTCTGATCTACCGCGGGCCGGCCTTGATTGCCGAATGCGTCAACGAAATCCGCCGCCAGCAGGAGCCGCGCGATGGTCGTTGAACGCATCGACATGGGCGGCTACACCTTGATCGAAAACGCCCCGCTGGTCGCACGCAACACGCTGCGCGTAGCTGCCCGGGCAAAACTGCTGGCCGAAATACGCGATGCCTCCAAACTGCCGGAGTTGCTGGATTTCCCGGCCGTTCGCGCAGGTCGCCTGCTCGTGTTAGGCGAAGGTAGCAACATCCTCTTGACCGGCGATGTCGACGGCACCGTGCTGGCGATGGAAACACGCGGCGTGCACGTGGAACAGGATGGTGAAGTCGCACGCATCGCCGTGGCCGCTGGCGAACGCTGGGATGATTTTGTGCGTTGGACCTTGGGCCAGGGCTTTGCCGGCCTGGAAAACCTGATCCTGATACCAGGTACGGTCGGCGCCGCACCGATTCAAAACATCGGCGCCTACGGCATGGAAGTGGCCGAGTTCATTGAAAGCGTGGAAGCCTGGGACCAAGTGAAAAAACGTGTCGTAACGTTGGATCGCAACGCCTGCGCTTTCGCCTATCGCGACTCGCTGTTCAAGCGTGAGCCCGACCGTTTCATTGTGACGGCCGTGCGCTTCGCCCTTCCCCGCACGCATACGCTACGGCTGGACTACGCCGGCATCCGCGAAGAGCTGGAGCGCATGGGTGTGGATAAGCCGGCACCCTTTCATATCGCCGAAGCGGTGGTTCACCTGCGCACACGCAAACTGCCCGATCCCGCAGTCATCGGCAACGCCGGCAGTTTTTTCAAGAATCCCATTGTCGAGGTTGCACAAGGCGAAACGCTGAAACGCGAGTATGCGGAGCTAGTCGCCTGGCCGGGGAACGATTCACGCTGGAAACTTTCTGCCGCATGGCTGATTGAAGCGGCCGGTTTCAAAGGCATGCGCGAAGGCGATGCCGGCATGTCCAACCGACATGCGTTGGTCTTGGTCAATCACGGCACAGCCAGTGGCCATGAGCTATGGCAATTGGCGCAATGCGTGATCGAAGGTGTACACGCCCGTTTCGGGGTGAGACTAGAACCAGAACCCGTGGTGATTGGATCCGAATACGAGTAATGCCGGATCAATAACCAGAATGCGACGTTCTCGACGGAACGATGGATTGGGAAAGCAGACAAGGACGCCAATAGCTTACCGCTTACCGAATAACCGTGCGGAATCAGCTCAGCATTTCGCGTACAACCACCGTAGCGTAAGCACCCGCGGGCAATTCGAACTTCAGTTCTAGCGATTGCTCATCCAGCCAGCACCACTGCATTTCCTTAGGCAGAAGACGCAGTGGGCGTCGCTCCTGTTCCATACGCGCGGCAGCCAGACCCTCGGCAAGATCAGCGTATTGCACAGCGACAGCGCGCTCCAGTTCACCGACGGCATCCGTCGTGGGTGGTTCACTCTGCCCCCACAGCGGACCGGAGGGATGGATATCGCCGTGCACGAGGCGTTTGGCAAGCGCATCGTCGAAAGGTTCGGGGCCAAACCATGAACGTGAACCGGCCAGGGACCAGATTTCTCCGTCCAAAGGTTTATCCCAGGCATCACGCTCCACGCGCACAGCCAGCACGGCGTTGAAAATATGCGAGCGTGCAGCGGACAGCAGGATGGAACGCTTGTCGCGATCCACGCGCCGACCAGCAAACATCGCACGTGCTTGTGCTACGTTGCCGCCTTCGCGGCCGAAACGCTGTTCGCCAAAATAATTGGGCACGCCACGCGTGGAAATCGCCTGCAACACTTCTTCCGCTCGCATACGATCGCCACGCACATCGCGCAGCACCAGCACGAAGCGATTACCTCGCAACGCGCCTCGCTTGAGCTTGCGCTTGTGTCGCGTATTCGCCAGCACTTTCACTTCGTCATACGCAAATGCAGCCCAATTCGGATCGGGTTTGCCGGCCAGTTGCACGGTAAAGGCCTGGCGCGTCACAGCGTGACGATCCTTCAAGCCCGCATAACCCACGTTGACGGGCGGCACATCAGCAAAACGTGCCAGCTCGCGCGCCACCCAATCGGTATTCGCACCACGCTTTTCCACCCATAGCAAGGCGTGTTCGCCCTCGCCATCGGCGTCGTAGCCGAGGATTTCGTCGACGCGGAAATCTTCCGGCGTGCAGCGCAGTTCGGCGCTTAGTGGCGGCATGCCGTAGGCACGCGGGAGTTCTGTTTCGGAAGTCATGAAAATCTGCCGGAATGACAGTGGTGCGGGATTCAATGGCCGCTTATACCCGAAGCCGCAGGGTCAGTCGCATTGGAACCCGACTTTGGCACCACCTGATAGAAGGTTTCGCCGGGCTTGATCAACCCCAGCTCGGCACGGGCACGGGCTTCCACCGCTTGCTCGCCATGTTTGAGGTCATTCACATCCGCCGCGAGCGCCTGGTTGCGCAGGGTGAGCTTGTCGTTCTCGTCACCCTGTTTTTTTATCGTGGTGCGCAGCGCTTCCACCTCGGACATGCCGCCATGATTGGACCACAGTTTAAGCTGCAATCCGATCAGTATCATTAGCAGGACCAAGGCGACCCAGCGCAACATGAATGGGCGTGACCTCGCTCAACCGGGCAGATGCGACAGGTTCGGGAACGCATTGCGGCCAGCATAACGCGCTTCGGCGCCCAACTGTTCCTCGATCCGCAGCAACTGGTTGTATTTGGCCACGCGGTCGGTACGACACAGCGAGCCAGTCTTGATCTGGGTGGCGGTGGTGGCAACGGCGATATCGGAAATGGTGGTGTCTTCGGTTTCGCCCGAACGATGCGAGACGATCGCGGCGTACTTGGCGGCATCGGCCATGGCGATGGCTTCCAGCGTTTCCGACAAGGTGCCGATCTGGTTCACCTTGATCAGAATGGCGTTGGCGATCTTCTTCTCGATGCCTTCGCGGAAGATCGCCGGGTTGGTGACGAACAGATCGTCACCGACCAGTTGCACCTTATTGCCGATCTTGTCGGTGAGCAGCTTCCAGCCGGCCCAATCGCCTTCGGCCATGCCGTCTTCGATGGTGACGATGGGATATTGTTGCGCCCAGCTTGCCAGCAGATCGACGAACTGCGCCGGTGTGTAGACCTTGCCCTCACCCTCCAGATCGTACTTGCCATCCTTGAAGAATTCGGAGCTGGCCACGTCGAGGCCGAGCAGGATGTCGCTGCCGATCTTGTAGCCGCTCTTGTTCACGGCTTCGAGAATGGTATCCAGCGCTTCGATATTGGAGCGTAGGTTCGGTGCAAAACCACCTTCATCGCCCACCGCGGTGTTGAGGCCCTTGCCCTTCAGCACACTCTTCAATGCATGGAAGATTTCGGTACCGGCGCGCAGCGCTTCGGCGAAGTTCGGCAGGCCGACCGGCAGCACCATGAATTCCTGCACGTCGACGTTGTTATCGGCGTGTGCGCCACCGTTGATGATGTTCATCATTGGCACCGGCAGTGCGCCCGGCTTGCCGTTGCAAAGGTACTTCCACAGCGGCTCACGGCGCGAAGCGGCGACAGCGTGTGCGGTGGCCATCGAAACACCGAGCAGCGCGTTCGCACCGAGGCGGCCCTTGTTCGGGGTGCCATCGAGTTGGATCAGCTTGCCATCCAGACCTTTCTGGTCAGCCGCATCGAAACCCTTCAATGCACCCAAGATTTCGCCATTGACGTTGCCGACCGCCTTCTTCACACCCTTGCCCAGGTAACGGGACTTGTCACCATCACGCAGCTCCACCGCCTCACGCGTACCGGTCGAGGCACCGCTGGGCACGGCCGCGCGGCCAAAGGCGCCGCTGGCGAGCGTGACTTCTGCTTCGAGTGTGGGGTTGCCGCGGGAGTCGAGGATTTCGCGGGCGTGGATGTGGGTGATGGTGGTGGTCATGGCGTTCCTGAAGATTGAAGAATGTAAACATCAAACTAGCGAAACCTGCTCCCTCTCCCCTCCGGGGAGAGGGAGTTAGCGTGTCATTGTTGTTCTAGGAACCCATGTCGCTTCGTCACAACATCCAATTCCAACAGCGTTTGCAACAGCGCATCCATCTTGTCTAAAGGCCAGGCATTCGGCCCATCGCTAAGCGCCTTGGACGGGTCCGGATGCGTCTCCGCAAACAGACCAGCAATGCCCACCGCAACAGCCGCACGCGCCAGCACCGGCACGAATTCGCGCTGACCACCCGAACTGGTGCCCTGCCCACCCGGCAACTGCACCGAATGCGTGGCATCGAACACCACCGGGCAGCCGGTTTCGCGCATCACGCTGAGCGAGCGCATGTCGGAGACCAGATTGTTATAACCGAAGCTGGCGCCGCGTTCGCAGACCATGATCTGCTCGTTGCCGACTGCCTTGGCCTTGGCGACCACGTTTTTCATATCCCACGGCGCGAGAAACTGGCCTTTCTTGATGTTCACCGGCTTGCCGGTGCGCGCCACCTTCTGGATGAAATCGGTCTGGCGGCAGAGAAATGCCGGTGTCTGCAGCACATCCACCACCGCAGCGACTTCGTCCATCGGCGTGTATTCGTGCACGTCGGTCAACACCGGCACGCCCAGCTGGCGCTTCACTTCGCTGAGGATGCGCAAGCCTTCTTCCATGCCAAGCCCACGGAAGCTTTCGCCCGACGAGCGATTGGCCTTGTCGTAACTGGATTTGAAAATGAAGTTAATGCCGAGCTTGCTGGTGATTTCTTTCAGCTTGCCGGCGGTATCGATCTGCAATTGCTCGGATTCGACCACGCAAGGGCCGGCGATCAAGAACAGGGGTTTGTCCAGGCCAACTTCGAAACCACACAACTTCATGCCGCCGACTCCTGTGCCAGCTTTTGCCCATCGCGCACCGCCTTGAACTCACGTGCGGCACGCACAAAGCCGATAAACAGCGGATGGCCATCGCGCGGCGTGGAGGTGAATTCCGGATGCGCCTGGCAGCCGAGGAACCACGGATGCTTTTGCATCGGCAATTCGACGATTTCCACCAGCAGATCGTCCATCGATTTGCCGGAGATAACCATGCCCAGATCCTCGAAGGATTGGCGATAGCGGTTGTTGAATTCGTAGCGGTGGCGGTGACGCTCGCGCACCACGTCCTCGCCGTAGAGCTGACGCGCCAGGGTGCCGGCCTTGAGACGGCATTCCTGCGCACCCAAACGCATGGTGCCACCAAGGTCCGAGCGCTCGCTGCGCTGCTCGACTTCACCGGCCGTGGTGGTCCACTCGGTGATCAGCGCGATCACCGCGTTGGGTGTATGGCGGTCGTTCTCGCTGGAATCGGCATCGGTCAGGCCAGCCACGTTACGGGCAAAATCCACCACGGCCGCGTGCATGCCGTAACAGATACCGAAGTACGGCACGCCGTGCTCGCGAGCGTACTTGGCCGCCAGTACCTTGCCTTCGAAACCGCGTTTGCCGAAGCCGCCTGGCACCAGGATCGAATCCGCCCCGGCCAGCACCTTGGCAGCGCCTTCGGCCTCGATCTGCTCCGAATCGATCCACTTCAAGTTGACGCGCGTTTGCTGCTTGATGCCGCCGTGCCGCAGCGCCTCGCCCAGGGACTTGTAGGCATCTTTGTGTTCGACGTACTTGCCGACGATGGCCACGGTGATCTCGTCCTTGGGATGCTCCACGGCCTCGACCGTGCGCTGCCAGCCCGAAAGATCGGCCGGCTTGGCGTCCAGACCCAGCCGCTTGACCACGATGTCGTCCAGGCCCTGCTGATGCAGCCACAGCGGCTGTTTGTAGATGATGTCCACATCAGCGGCGCTGATCACCGCCTGTTCGGGGACGTTGGTGAACAGCGCGATCTTGCGGCGCTCGCCGTCCGGCAGTGGCTGTTCGCAGCGGCACAGCAGGACATCCGGCTGGATACCGATGGAACGCAGCTCCTTCACCGAGTGCTGGGTGGGCTTGGTCTTGATTTCGCCGGCTGCCTTGATGAACGGCACCAGGGTCAGGTGCATGAACAGGCACTTTTCCGGCCCGTGCTCGATGCGCAGTTGGCGGATCGCCTCCAGGAACGGCAAGGATTCGATATCGCCCACCGTGCCGCCGATCTCGACCAGGGCCACGTCAAAGCCGCGAGTGGCCTCGTGGATGCAGTGCTTAATCTCGTCGGTGATATGGGGAATGACCTGAACGGTCGCACCCAGGTAATCGCCGCGACGCTCCTTGCGGATCACCGAGTCATAAATCTTGCCGGTGGTCATGGAGTTCTTGCCGGTCAGGCGGGTGTGGACGAAGCGCTCGTAATGGCCCAGGTCCAGGTCGGTCTCCGCGCCATCGTCGGTCACGTAGACCTCGCCATGCTGGAACGGACTCATGGTGCCCGGGTCCACATTGATGTAGGGATCAAGCTTCATCATGGTGACCGAGAGGCCGCGCGCCTCGAGAATGGACGCGAGCGAAGCCGCTGCGATGCCCTTGCCAAGCGAGGACACCACTCCGCCAGTGACGAAAATCAGGGGGGTCATGGAAAGCAGCCAATGCTGGAAATCGGCATTTTAGCGGCTGCGCAGACGAATCGCGAGAGGCTTGGCGGAGGGCGCCTATATCGATATGGCCCTGGCGATGAAAAAAGCTGCCTCGGTCAAGCTGATATCGTTCAGCAAGACCGGAGTGAATCTCGGGTATCTACCCGATATGAAGTGGCGCGTTGGATCATTGAAAATGGCCTCATGCGAGGATCCCAGAACACCATGATTATCAACCACCATGATTTTCGACCATATGAAAAATGAATCAAAGTTCAGCGAGCACAGGTTTCAAATCAGCCGTACTTTAAATGCAATACCTCTTCAATATGATTCAAGTTCCGACTTGAATGACCATTGTAATAACAGGCCCATTACGGTCAATATTCCTTGGAATGGAAATCTTATCGGCATAACCCACATTCCTGCCGTAGACAGCAATCGCTTGCTTATCCATTCCGAGATCAACAGTGCGTCATCGCCTAAAAGCCTTGAGGCACTACGTTCCATTATGAAAATAAACCATGCCCTGAGCGAAAATACGCAGGCATCTATTGGATTTAGTGAACGCGATAAAATAGTGATATCGCTAGCATTGCCAGTGGAGCACTTGGACACTCAATCGCTCATGTATGCGCTTGACTGCATTGATAAATTAAGTCTCAAGCTAAGTGAAAATGACGATTTTTCTAATGTGGATGACTTTCGCCTGATACTTGAAAGCCATGATTTTCTAGCAAACGATGACATCAAGCAAGAAGAAGCCGAAAAAAAATTTTCATCCCTTTGCAACGAAATAAAATCCGACCCAAGCGTAGATGGACCCTATGATACAGAAAGCAGTGGTTTAGATATTGGCTGCGGCTCCACAAGAGTCTTCTTATCCCTAAACACCAAGTTGCCTTCCGACGTTGTCGTCAATTGCAAGCTACGGGAAATAAAAAAGGGAGCATCTAGCGCATTGATTAACCTTCTTAAGATTAACCATGTGATGTCCTTCATGAAAGGTGGAGTCTTTAGCATAGACGAAAGAGACAGCAGAATTGTTTATAGGTGGCACCAGGATATCTATTCATTCAATGCGGAAGACTTGATGAATTCAATCGCCGAAATCGTGCGATTGTCGAATAGTGACTATAGCGATATAAACATCGTTATCAACGAAGGAGTTATGGTCATATGACGAAAAATAAACGCGGATATCGCCATGGATAAACGATATTTAACTGTATATCAGTAAACACATGTATCGATAAAAAATTTTATTGAAAGTATTCTTATTTAATTACGCACACGCCAGCCGACCAATCATGGTCTTAAATAACCACTTTTATTTAATTTAAATTCCAATTTAATTGACTTCATTCAAATGAATATTTTTCCTATTTTTACGGCTAAAGATGCCGCGATCGAAACCAGTAACTATGCTTCGGCTAGTAAAAGAATCTATGCACCGAATGTTGCTACGGTTGCAACACCTTCCATTATGAGTTGGTTGCAAAGCTTTATCTCTCATGGGTCCTCATCGTCCGCTACGGCAATCAGCATGCTTGCCCATCCAGACCCGGTTAAACATAAGAACATGTTGGAGAAAGTTTCAACATTAACAGGCGGAGAAATATCGGCGGAGGAAGCGCTGAATAACCCGCTAAAGTTTGAGCATGCTAGTGCAAGAATAGCCCTAGGTCATCCCGATCAGGACGTGCTTGAAGATTTGTATCTCGTTCATAGCCACATGAAAAACATGTATAGAATGGCGCCACCTGAGGTTAAAGACTACTTACTTGGTGGTAGCGACAAAATGGCTCGCGGTGGATTTGGCATGACTCCCACTGGAGAAGGCGATGTAGATGCATTGGATCGATTTCTGGATGCTGATCCAAGAACGCTTCCTGCACATGAGCTAGTGAGCGGAATAGAGACCATTTGTACAGCAGAGGGATACAGATCAATCGGTGCGAATTGGACCAGAGAGCCGACTCAGCCGAAAACGCCCGATCAACGAACAATCCAAAATTCCATCAATGCGCTAACCGCCTCAAATAGAACGTATTCCATTGGCGAGGTTTATCAGTCTCGCGGGGGTGACGATGTAGCTTGTAAGGTTGCTGACGGTACAAACGTTCCTGGCGGCCATTTTCGAGTGATGGACGAGCCCGATACTTTCCTACCGGGGGAACGCCCCCCTCTTGCTCCAGTTTCTGACTATAGATATTTCCGCCAATTTGATGGCGAAAGGGAATCATGGGTGGGCGAAGCGGAAAGAAAAAACATTCCTGTTCGTGCCCATACATCGGGTACCGCACCGCTAACGATGTCCGCACTGGACGGGCACCTTTCTGGAGCGACAGGAAACACCGCACCATCACAGAGATGGGGCGATCGATCGATGACTAGAACTGATCCGGTCAGGCTCGAGCAGGCGGCGGCAATGACCGCTTTGCCCACTTTTGTTCGTGGTAGTTACCATACCAACGCGGAAACACAGGCCGGCATCAAGCATTATCATGACATGCACCGTTATTCAGCGCATGAAAGCGATTGGCCTGCTCCTACAAAACCTCGTGATTTGCAGAAGTTGGCTAATAATAATCTTTTGGCCATCACTAGTGACAAAAACTTGCCAGGTGAAAATTTCTCAGCTCGAGACGTGATGAACGAATTGCAAAACGAGCAATATGATCGACGAAAGACGCAAAGTAGGTTAGTAAAACAGGAGCAACAACAGGCAAGACATGACGTAAGAATAGCGACCGTGAATACTACTGCGCGTAGATTTATAGAAGAGTAGCATGCAAGACATCGTGTCTCTTATATAAATTTAGTTGATATCATAAAAATGAATATTTTTCCGATTTTTACGGCTAAAGATGCATCGAATGCACTTTCACAAAAAAATATCGAAAATGGTAATCATACTTCGGCTAGTAACAGCACTTCTGCGCCGAATACTGCCATGGTTGCAACGCCTTCCATTATGAGTTGGTTACAAAGTTTTATATCTCCTGAGTCCTCATCGCCCGCTCATCCGGCAATCAGCATGCTTGCCCATCAAGACCCGGTTAAGCATAAGAATATGTTGGAGAAAGTTTCAACATTAACAGGCGGAGAAATATCGGCGGATGAAGCGCTGAATAACCCGCTAAAGTTTGAGCATGCTAGTGCAAGGATAGCCCTAGGCCATCCCGATCAGGACGTGCTTGAAGATTTGTATCTCGTTCATGGCCACATAAAATACATGTATAGAATAGGGCCGTCTGAGGCTAAAGACTACTTACTTGGTGGTAGCGACAAAACCGCTCGCGGTGGGTTTGGCATGACTCCCACTGGAGAAGGCGATGTAGATGCATTAGATCGATTTCTGGATGCTGATCCAAGAACGCTTCCCGTACATGAGCTAGTGAGCGGCATAGAGACCATTTGTACGGCAGAGGGATACAGGTCAGTCAATGGAGATTGGGCCAGAGAGCCGACTCAGCCACGAACGCGCGCTCAACTAATAGTGCAGCATTGCTTCGAAGCGCTAACTGCTTCAAATAGAACGCCTCCCATTGGGGAGGTCTATCAGTCTCGCGGAAGTGACGATGTAACGGGTACGATTGCTGACGGTATAAACGTTCCTGGTGGCCATTTTCGAGTGATGGATGAACCGGATACTTTCCTACCGGGGGAACGCCCCCCTCTTGCGCCAGTTTCTGAATATAAATATTTTCGCCAATTTGAGAATCCGTACCTTAAAAAGGAATCATGGGTGGGCGAAGCGGAAAGAAAAAACATTCCTGTTCGTGCCCATGCATCGGGCACCGCACCGCTAACGATGTCCGCACTGGACGGGCATCTTTCTGGAGCGACAGGAAACACCGCACCATCGCAAACATGGGGCGACCGATCGATGACTAGAACTGATCCGGTCAGGCTAGAACAGGCGGCAGCAATGATCACTTTGCCCACCTTTGTTCGTGCTAGTTACCATACCAACATGGAAACACAGGCCGGCATCAAGCATTATCATGATATGCACGGCTATTTAGCGCATGAAAGCGATTTTCCCGCTCCTGCAAAACCTCGTGATTTGCAGAAGTTGGCTAATAATAATCTTTTGGCCATCACTAGTGACGAAAACTTGCCAGGTGAAAATTTCTCAGCTCGAGACGTGATGAACGAATTGCAAAACGAGCAATATGATCGACGAAAGACGCAAAGTAGGTTAGTAAAACAGGAGCAGCAACAGGCAAGACATGACGCAAGAATAGCGACCGTGAATACCACTGCGCGTAGATTTATAGAAGAGTAATGTACGGATCATCACGAACGATCGTGATCGAACACGGGACGAATATCTTCGTCGAACGCTTGAGACTAACCATCAAGCACGAAGTCTGAAAACCAAGCGTTGAAAGACGCTTTGCTAAGAGCTTTCTCTCGCACTCTTCCCTCACGCTGCTTTCACGGGGTGCGTTGTTACATGCGTACGAAATAAGG
Organism: Dyella sp. M7H15-1; assembly: GCF_004114615.1. Lineage (NCBI taxonomy): Bacteria > Pseudomonadati > Pseudomonadota > Gammaproteobacteria > Lysobacterales > Rhodanobacteraceae > Dyella > Dyella sp. M7H15-1. The sequence continues at coordinate 708,038 of NZ_CP035300.1, read as the reverse complement.
ATGGTGTAAAGGGGAAGCTTTATTATTTTGCGTGCTTGATCGCAATCGAGGCGCACACCTCGCCAAATAGTTAGCATTTTTCAGAACATCGCGCCCACAAGAAGGCCGCGACTTGAAATCATTGGGTTCGAATTTTCTGCAGGGCAAACTCATAGCGCTTCCATGTAATCGCCTGTGAAAGTTTAGGCGCATGTTGATTTATTACATCGAGCAGGATCGTAGCTTGACCAACTTTGTTAGAACTGTACCAAAGGAGTTGAGAGCCATGAGAAAGCTAGCTGCAACGAAGCGGAACAACCGCGCGATTTTCAAATTGCTGAGCGCGACGGTGGTGTTAGCTCTGGCGCCAACCGGATTCGTCAGCGCACAAACCGTCGTGCCGTCGAATGCACAACCGCTGTGCGCAGTGTCGCCAGCCACCTTTGCCAGTTGGTTTGTCAGCGGCAAACCAAGCCTGAACGGCCCGGTCAATCCAGCCAACAGCATCCAGTTCCCGAACCAGAACGATTGCAATTTCTATAATTGGGGAGCGCAGATGTTCCTCTGGCTCACCTCTCAAGCATCGGGACCCTATGGTTCTAGTGGCTTCGTATTCGACTCGCCGATTTTCTATAACATTTCGGGTTCGAGTTACTCGCAAAACCCAGGCGGCATCGCACCGCTGCAACTCCATCTGCGTAGTGCCGAAGCCGGCCCCCACGGTTTACAGCTCGTCACGGACAAGCAGGGGCGAATGTTCGAAGTGGTGCCAGCGCCGCAAACCAAGGGTGGTCATTCGCTGGTGCGAAACGCCGCAGGTAAAATGATCGAGATCCATCGCATCCAGGCGCAGCCTGGTAAGAAACCCGAGTTCTTCGATGCATCAAACAAGCTGATCGGTTTACCGAAGGCCCCCATGCTCGACACGACACTAGCCCAGCGCATCGCCCCTGAACTGGCTAAGGTTACTTCAGAAGAACGCAAACACCTCGTGCAAGCGTTCGAAGCAAACGGTCAGGTGGTGTTCGTCGATAGCAATGGCGACGCCATCGACCCGACGCAGGGCCAAGCCGGTTCCCTGGCGGGTGTGCTGCTGGCACGAAATCAGTCGTTGGTGTACTACGCCGCGATGGTCAACGATGTGTACGCCTTCTTCCAGACCGGCACCGTGAACGGCACCTTCGGCCCCTATTCGCCGAACAACAACTATTTTTTCCCCACGACACAAAGCCAACTCAACCCGGTGATCGCCTACGCGGCCTCAAAAGGTTCGTCTCTACCTGACCGTATTGCCTTGACGATCGAATTGAAAACCGCATGGATCGATACGGTCGGCTTGTCGGCGCTGGGACTGAATCCCAACGACTTCATCACCGTCACGGCCTCGGTTCCCGACTACAACAAGAGCAATCCGAAACTGTGGATTCCCACCGGCCAGAATAAAACGGTCACCTTGGCGATGGTGGGCATGCATATAGTCGGCAGCGTCGCGGGGCATTCGGAAATGGCCTGGGCCACCTTCGAGCACGTCACCAACACGCCGAGCTCCGGTTACCAGTACACCAATAACCAGGGTGGAACCTCCACCGTGCCGCAAGGCCAGGCCGGCAAGTGGGCATTCGCCTCACCAGGCGCGACAACCTACAACGTTCAGAAAGCGAACTACCTTGCACCACCCAATATTCAGGGACAGACTCAAGGCAGCGCGACGTCGAATATCACGCCTAGCGATACCATGCTCCTGAAGGCTTGGGGTACCGGCTCGAACGCGTCGAACTTCATAAAAGAAAATACCGAGGTCATTTCATCCGACAGCAGCGTGCTAACCCAGCTCATCCACGGTGATGTGCGCGCCAATTACATCATGACCGGGGTGACCTGGACGATCAAAGGACAAACGGTGGAAAACCCGGCACCTGGCCAGACGCAGCCTAACAACCAGATCGGTACCAACCTACTCGCCAACACGACCATGGAGACTTACGAGCAAGGAACCAGCAGCCAAATGAATAACGGTACGAACTGCTTCAGTTGCCACACCAATCTTAACCAGCCGACCAAGCAGCCGGCCAACACCAACGTGAGTCACATCTTCAGCGGACTCACGCCGCTGTACCCGAAGTAACGTTAGCCACACGGTCCTGCGGCGCCGCCGGTGCCGCAGGACATCGACCCTGTCCGGATCAGTATTTAAGCCGGATCCTGATGTATCAACACGGTGAGATCGGCACATGTCGACAGTGTGGCAACACATTGATGTGCGCGTCACAGGTACGGTACAGGGCGTGGGATTTCGTCCGACGGTGTACCGACTCGCCCTCGCCTGCGGTCTTAACGGCGAAGTACTGAATGACAGCGACGGCGTACTGATCCGGCTAGTCGGTGCACCGCATGATCTGCGCGATTTCCTGCATCGATTACCTAACGAGGCACCACCGCTAGCGAAGATTGACTCCATTGCCGCGACCGAGAGTGCCGATGCTCGCGAATATCACGGCTTCCACATCGCCGATTCGCGCCATGCGGCAGGCCGGACCGACGTAGCGGCCGATGCAGCCGTTTGCCAGGCTTGCCTCGACGAAATCAGCGATCCGCAGCAGCGGCGCTATCTGTATCCTTTTACCAATTGCACGCATTGCGGACCGCGACTGTCCATCGTGCGCGGCATTCCTTACGATCGCCCGACAACCACGATGGCCGCCTTCGCCATGTGCCCCGAGTGCGCTCGGGAATACGGCGATCCGCTAGACCGGCGTTTTCATGCGCAACCGATCGCTTGTCACGCTTGCGGCCCGACACTGACGCTGCACGAGCATGGCATACCGCTTCAGTTCGACACCCACAGTCATTCGCGTGAGACCGTGGCGCGCCAATTGCAGCATCTATGTCATGCACTTACCGCTGGCAAGATTGTGGCCTTGAAGGGCCTGGGCGGATTTCATTTGTGCTGCGATGCCACCCGTCGCGAAGCGGTCGTCACGCTACGCAAGCGCAAGGCACGCGAAGCCAAGCCGTTCGCCCTCATGGCTGCCGACGTGAGCGAAGTACGCCGTTATTGCCATGTGTCCCCGCTTGAAGAACAACTGCTCGGTAGCTCTGCCGCGCCCATCGTGCTGCTCCATGTACACAACGAGTTCGCGCCAGAGTGCCCGGCCCTGGCGGATGCCATTGCACCGGACAGCCGGCTGCTTGGATTCATGCTGCCTTACACGCCGCTGCACTATCTGCTGTGCCGCAAGTTCGGCCGGCCACTGGTCATGAC